>NZ_JACHFQ010000001.1:0-624017 GCF_014201975.1 Treponema ruminis
GAGCCAGGATCAAACTCTCCATGATTATTCTAACAGTCCCGAGGGACTGAAGATTTCACCATAAATCTTTGCCTGACCTTATCATTTCATTTAAGCTTGAATTGATTAGGAACTCCAACAGGGGATTTCTCCCCGCTGGCTTGTTTTGTATGTATGCGTTAATGCCACACGATGAACCAGGCTTTTTCAGCCTGCTCCACGTTCTTGTCTTTTCTTTCCTTCACTGATATGCCGTTCAAAGAACTTAGTGCCCGCCGCTTGTTGTCAGCGGGTGAGAATGAATATATCACGCACTACTTTTTCTGTCAACACTTTTTTGAATTTTTTTTCACTTTTTTTTCTGTTTTTTTATTTATTTTTTTTGGCAGGAAAAACACGTCATAAGGCATAAAAAAAAACGCACCTTCATGAAGGTGCGGTTTTGCAGATTAGTCTGAACCTTTCAATATTGAATGGAATGATTTTATGTAATCAATGAAGGAACCCCAGCTCAAAAGAACGCAGATTACAAAAAGCGTGCGGGTGGACCAAAGAAGTGATGTTTTAATGATATTGTCGATAAATTCTGGTATGAATGGAAATGCGAAACGTGTGTAAGACTCAAGCGTAAGGAAGAAAAATCCCGCGATGATATAGAATACAGTTTTAAGCTTGCCACCCATGCGGGCTGCAATGGCAACTCCTTTTTTGAGGGCTACCATACGAAGGAATGTCTGTGAGAATTCCCGGTAAAAAATGAGTACGAAAAGCACAAAGGGCATGTAACCGGCTTCAACAGCACACAAAAAGACAGTGAGGTTGAGGATTACGTCGGCGAAAGGATCAAAAAGCTTGCCGAAATCGCTGACTTCATTGTATTTGCGGGCGTAGTGGCCGTCCCAATAGTCCGTGACCTCAATTACAGCGAGGAGAGGAATCATGATACAGGCCGAAACGACTCCAAGAGTATGAGAATTTAACCAAATTGGCAAATTAAAAAGCACATAAAAAATAGGTGCAAAAATGGCTCGAGCCAAAGTAAAGCGATTCGAAAGTGTCATTTCAGAGATTATAACTTTTTTGTTCGAAAAAGTAAATTGCCGTAAGTAAATGCATCTTCAATGAAAAGACTACAAATCAAGCGTAATCTGACAGGCGAGCCGGTCATCATCAAAACTGATGTGGGCAGAATAAAGGGCCGGATAAAAATCATTTTCTGGAAGTGGAAATGATTCAGGCCCGGAAAGATTTTTCAAGAGGATTTGCGTCATATAAAAATCAACAGGGGGATTTTTCAGGATTCCTCTGTCCTTTTTGCCGTCGGCTTTTTTATAAAAATTTTCCGGAAGGCAGAACCAGTTTCGTTTTACAGGCAAAATCAGTGTGTCCGGAAGATGGCAGGAGATGAAATCAATCGATTTTTTGTCAGATTCCTTTTCAATATGAATTGGAATTGCCAGCTTCTGATTTCCAAAGGCCGAAGCCAGGATATAATTCGTGAATAAAGTCAGGAAAAGGTAGAGGACAAGAAAAAGTGGAAGTGCGACTTTCCAAAAAAATGAAATTACAAAGCCGAGCAGAAAAACTGCGGTCAGAATCTGGTAATAAGCCGGATTTTTTTCACTAAAATCAGAAATCCAGAAGAGAGACTCGGAATAAAAAATCAGAATCGTGTAAAAGATAACGGCAAGGGTCAGAAAAAAACATGCTGACGAAAAACGGATTGCTTTTGCCGGAGATTTTTTTGAATGAAAAAAGAATCGCGCGCAACTGGCAAAGGAAAGTCCTATGCAAAAGATGCAGGAAAGTGCCAGAATTTGAGCCGTAAAGGGATTAATGCGGAAGGGAAAAATCATCGTCGGTTAAAATCCCTGGCAATGCTGATGTGAGATTCGATTTCGTAGCCGGGAAGCTCCGCCTCGACGATTGTGAGGGCCGCATCCAGGGTCTTTTTGCTGTCAGCAATGCCGTGAAGACTGATTTTTTTGCCATCCATTGATGCCCGGAGAAATTCGATGTTGAGGTTGTAAATAAAGACAAGAATGTCAACAATCCGCTGGCCAATCAACAGCTCATCGAGCTTTTTCTGTCCTTCAGCATCGCGCTCCGGAGTAACATAGGATTTTGTGAGGCTGATGACGGAATCAGCGATTGAGTCTGCATCAACTTTTGACGTATTTGCAATCAAATCAAACATTTCAGGGGCGTTTACGTCAAAATTGAAGAAGCCCTTGTGAAAAGACCTTTGCTGCATTTCACTTTCGGTAATTTTCTTGCGGGCACATTTTGAATCGCAGTTGAGCTCACGGCTCAGGCGTTCCGTCCTTAACTGCTCGTCGGCGATAAAACGGCAGGAAATGTGATTTTCCAGGTCCTTGAGGATGATAAAAGAACCCCGGCCAACGATGACGCAATTGTTTTCAGCGGCGGCTTCAAGAATCGCTGTAATCAGGTAATTCAAATATTCATCGCGAATACGGGTGAGTCCTGCAAAAAAACCGATTTTCTTTTCGTCAAATTTTGAAAGTTTGGAAGCCGGAAAGCCAAGAGAAACGATGCGCTTTTCGAGTTCCTTTTTGCCGAAGAATTTATAGCCTAGCTTTTGGGAGATTTTTAAACCAATTTCGTCACCAAGAGAAGCAAGTTGCCGTGAAATTGTGATAATTGCCATTCTGCCTCCCTTAAATCGTAAAATTTTCTATAAAATAATCTTACAATTTGCTTTAAATCTTTGAAAGTTATTATATAATACTTATCGGAAATTTTAAAACTATTTTTTAGAAAGAGGAATGATAAAAATGAGCGAGAAGAATCTTGAATGGAAAGTAACTGCAGAAAAAGAACTTTTGAAAACACCTGTGTTCACCGTAAAGGAAACGACTTCTCTTTCACCGGACGGACAGGAGGGGCATTATATTGTTACAGACGCTCCTGACTGGGTAATTGTCATTCCTGAAATCGGAGGAAACTTCCTCATGGTCAAACAGTGGCGTCACGCGCATGACGGACTGAGCATCGAATTTCCGGGCGGTGTCGTAAACAAGGACGAAGAACCTGAAATCGCCGCAAACAGGGAGCTAGAGGAAGAAACCGGCCACAAAGCAGGAAAACTCACATATCTGGGTTCGGCAAATCCCAATCCAGCCTTGATGGAAAACAGGGTTCATTTTTTTGCGGCAGAAGATTTGCAGAGGACCGGCGACCAGAATCTCGATGAAGACGAATATGTTGACTTTTTGCAGATTCCAATCGGAGAAGTCTACACAAAAATCGGCGGCGAAGAATACCCGCATGCCCTGATGATGGCAGCCCTCCTTAAATACACGGTTTACAAAAGAATGGGCGCAAAATAAAAAAAAGGCTCCAGCGGGCTCAAAATACAGCCGGCTGGAGCCAATTCACTGTTTTTACAGACTCTTATCTGTTTGCAGAATAAGGGTCATATTTTTTTGAAGGATTGTAGATTCCTTCGCGATACTCACCAGTAATGCTTGGAATTTTCATCTTCATGCCAGGAAGAATGAGGTTAGGATCATTCGGGCGAGGCATGTTTGATTTGTTTGCCTGATAGAGGTTTTCCCAGAGAAGAGGATTATCGTAAACATAAGGACGGCCGGAAATGTTCCAGTAGCAGTCCCGGGTTTCTGCCCACGGGCGGACAACATAGAATTCTGGCAGAGGAGTAATTTCCTTGATGTCGGCAAGTGCTTCGAGAACCTGTTTTGCAAAGGCCGTTGCACTTACATAATCTTCTGCCCCGTAAGACTCCTGTGCACTTGCAAAAGATTTCTGAGCAGAAGAATAAGCCATCGGGAAGTTTCGCTCTGCGTTGATGCTCTTGGCATATTCAAGTTTTTTGGAAGCCTGTTTCATGATGGCGTCACACTCAGACTTGGCCAGCATTTTTTTGACGAATTCCTCGGAAAGACGAGCATTTTCTTCTGCTTTGGCAGCATATTCCTCGGCAAGAACATATTCACCTGCATCGAGGGCATTCTGAGCCTTGCGGGTGTATTCATCAGCAAGCTTCTGATAAGTATTGTTTTTATAACTTGCAGCAAAAATCAAAGCGCCGCTAAAAATCAATGACAGTACAGCTAAAACTTTTTTCATTTTACATCTCCTTCAGCAGCCTCTGCAGCAGAATTAATTTCCTCGTCGATGGCAGCAGCTTCTTTTGCTTCTTCAGTTGATTCAACATCAATTACGGCGTCATCAGGATTTGCAAAATTATCGGCTTCAAGAAGAACAGCGTCTTCCTTTTCGATTCCGGCAACTTCCCCCTGGAGAGGAGCGATTGAGTCAGCTTCAAGAGTGTAATTTTCGGCTTCGGCAACACGCTGCTTTGCACGATCAATTGCGGCCTGTGCTGCGGCACGTTTTTCAGCGATTGTCTCGTAGAGATTGTTGAAAGTGATTTTTGCTGAGCGGTAGCCCTTGTAGGCACCCTCAAGATTTTTTGTTACAAAATCAGAATCAGCTTTTTTGAAAGTGTTTGATGCGCCAGTGTATTCGTCTTTTTTGGCAACACCGGCTTTTACACTGTCAGCCTTCTTTTTAGCCTCGAGAGCGGCATTTCGCTCAGTTTTTGCCATAGCGGCGAGCTGCTTGAGCAGGAGTGCTGAATATGCGCTCAAAGCCTTTTCTGCATTTGTCTGCATATCTGCACCGTTGTCTGAGCCTTCGAAATCAGCAAGAGCCTTTTCGGCATCAGCATCAGAAAGACCAAGTTCGTCAGCCTTTTCCTTTAATTCTTTTGCCATGCAGGCTGTAGCGAGGGCTTCATACCGCTTGATTACTTCATTGATTTTTGCCGAATGGTCAGCAGAAGGATTTTCCGTGATTTCGGCTTTTACAGTGTCGTAAAAATTATCGTCTGAAGAAAGGACTTCAGGGAAGTATTTTTCTGCACCTGCATCGATTGCCTTCTGTCTTGCAGCATCAGCTTTTGATAAAAGTTCTTCGTTTGCTTTTGAAAAATCCTCGGCGGCAGGCTCTGGTTCTGGAGCCGGCTCTTCTACAACAGGGGCGGGCTCTTCGACTTTTGGCGCTTCTTTCTTTGTTTCTGGTTCTGCCGTGGGAGTTGAACCACAGGAAATGAACGAAAGAATTGTGACAGCACTTAGTAATAGAAATAAAGATTTTTTCACTTAAGTCCTCCAATATTTTTAGATATTTATTTTATTATCTAGTGCATTATAGAATAGAAACTGATGCTTCGCAACCAAAAGACTCTTTCATTTTTTGCAAAAAAAGTGCATTTAAGCGGAAATGGGGGTATAATATAGGCGGAGGCTTTTAATGGCTGAGAATTTTACTTATGATTTTATTGGCGACCATCTTAAAATCGCTGAAGGAAGCGGCGGATGGAATCTTGAACTGAACAAAATTTCGTGGAATAAAAAGCCGGCGAAATACGATTTGAGAAGCTGGAGCGGCGACCACCAGAAGATGGGAAAGGGAATCACCCTCACTGCAGAAGAACTCACAAAGCTGAGGGATCTGCTCAACTCAATCGAAATAAATTAGTTAAAAATCAAACTGCTTCGTATTTTGCGACGCGCCCGCCATTCTTCATGATGATTTCGTAGAGAAGAATAGAAAGCTGGGTGTCCTGCAATGTGGTGCCGGCGGAACGGATTTCAGAATCAGCACCTGCGATTGATGCAAGGACTGCCGCACACTGACCAAAATTCCAGACTCTTGAAGCGCGTGAATACTGATTGCGCGCAGTTTTGCTTGCGAAACCTTTTGTCTTGAGGGCAAAATCGTCGAGATATGCCCCGTCTGCATGAATTGAATGCCAAAGTTCCAGCCTGCGGAAACAAGATGCAAGGCCTGCAAGAATCATGACAGGACTGTTGTTTTTGGTGAGGAGAATTTTTTGCAGAATTGAGAGAGCCGACTCAAGCCGAGAAGTGGGAGATTCGGAAGGATTCGCCATGGCATCGAAAAGAGTAAAGGCTGACTCCTCGCGGTTGTGGGCCAGAATCTGTTCCACGTCCTCTTCTGTAATCAGATGGTCTTTTGGGAAGCACAAGAAGAAGCGGCTGCACTCAGCGCGAAGGGCTTCGGTGTTATTTTCGGTGAGCTCAAGAATTGAATCGATTGCCTCACTTTCAATTGAATAGCCGTTTTTGCGGAAATAGCCCTGGAGCCAGGAACCCAGACGGCTTTCATCCATTGCCCAGAAAATCTGCTTGTTTTCTTTGGGAATAAGCTTGTCCAGCTTGGAATCGACTGAGATTTCGTCGGAAACAAGGATGAGGACGGCCGACTCCCTGGCATTTTTGAGCCAGGCGGCAATAAGCTCAATCTCGTCCTTTTTTTTAATGAGCTCCGCCTCTCTAAGAACAACACAGGTTGCAGGAACAAAAAGAGATTCTGTCTGAAGCTTGGCGATTATATCCTCGATTTTGGAATCAGATGCGTAAAGAAGATAATTATCTGCATCACCAAACTTTTTAATGAGACTGGACTTTATTGACTCAACCTGCTCGTTACGGTTGCCAATTTCCGGCCCCGTATAGAGATAAATCGGAGCTGACATTTATGCAGGGCTCCCTAGTATGTCCGCACGATATTCGAAAGAATGCCGACAATTGTGACATCCCGTGAATAAATCGGCTGGAAGGCAGAATTTTCCGGCTGCAGGCGGATTCGGTCGGCTTCCTTGTAGAAGCGCTTGAGTGTGATTGCATTGTCAATTACAGCAACGACAATCTGACCGTCAACTGCTGTCTGAGCCTGCTCGATGACAGCCAGGTCTCCCTCGAGGATGCCGGCTTCAATCATGCTCTGACCGCGCACGCGGAGGGCGAAATAACTTTTGCCAGGACGGACAAATGGCTCAGTGAGGTTAACGTAGCCATCAAGATTTTCCTCGCTCAAAAGAGGCTTGCCTGCAGCGACAGTGCCCAAAAGAGGAACCTTGCTGACAAAAGGCAAAGATGAAACATTTGAGCCATTGATGACGCTGAGGGAACGAGCGCGTTTTTGTGTCTGGGCGAGAAAGCCCTTCTTCTGCAATGCGGCAATATGATCCTGAACAGCGCGCAAGGAAATGTTGAAATGCTCACCAATTTCGCGGACTGTCGGCGGATAATTATTTGTCTTTGTAAAGCCTGAAATAAAATCCAAAACTTCCTGCTGACGACCTGTAATCTGCTTCATAGAAAACTCCTTCTAAAACCGTTAGTCTTCTTCAAATTTGCTTTCAAAAAGCTGAGAGATTGCCTCAACAGCCTGTTTTTCGTCTTCACCGTCGGCTCTAAGAATTAACTGTGTATTGTATCCGGCTGCCATTGTGATGACACCCATAATTGATTTTGCATTCACAGAGGCCGAATCCTTTTCGATTGTGATTTCTGATGAAAATTTGTTTGCAGTCTGCGCGATGAGTGCGGCAGGTCTGGCATGAATTCCAGCTCGATTGAGAACTGTCAAAAACTTCTCTGTCATAAGATTGTCTCCTATATTTAAACTCCGCTACGCGGAACTAATATGAATCATCCATACCGTAGTATGCGTTTTGAACTTCGCCTGTTTCAATCCATTTAAGGATGTTCTGGTTGAAATCACGGGCTGAGTTGTAGCCACGGGCTTTGAGTCGCTCGTTCATGGCGGCGGCCTCAATGATAATTGGAAGGTTTCGGCCAGGTTTGACCGGAATCTCGATTGTAGGAACCCTTACGCCAAGGAAATCAAGTGTTTCCAGATTGTTGCCTACGCGGTCATAAACCTTGGAATTGTCCCATTCCTCAAGACGGATAACCAGCTGGATTTCCTTTTGCTCGCGGATGGAACCGACACCATACATTTGTGCAATATTGATGATGCCCAAACCGCGGATTTCCATGTGGTGGGAAATGAGCTTGTTTGCGCCCTGTCCCAAAATAGAATTGCCGTTTACGCAATGGATTTCTACGATGTCATCAGCAACAAGCCGGTGACCGCGCTCGACAAGCTCCAGGGCACATTCAGACTTACCTACGCCGGAATGACCTGTGAGCAGAATGCCGATACCGTAGACTTCGACCAAAACGCCATGGAGAGTCTTTTTGGGAGCAAATACATTTGCAAAAACCCGCATGAGACGCAGTGAAAATTCGTTTATATCCAGCTCTGTCTTAAGGATAGCACAGCCGGAAGACTCAGCAAGAATAACAAAATTGTCTGGCGGAGTAAGATCCCTGGAAAAAATAAGACAGGGAATGCTGTACTCAAACATTTTTGCAAGAGACTGGGTGTTATTTTCGTCATAGAGCTTTTTGAGGTAAGCGCTCTCTGCACTGCCGAAAAGCTGAACACAGCCCCTGGTAAATGAGTCGTAAAAACCTGTAAGTGCAAGACCGGGGCGATTGATTTCGGGAGCAGCAATAACGTTAGAGAGGCTCATACGGCCACCAATGCACCTTAAATGCAGCTGACTGTGCTCCGGAAGCTCCATGTCAAGTAAATCTAATACGGTAAAAACTTTGTCCGCCATGTTTTGTACTATACATTTTGTAAGCAAAAAAAGCAAGCAGGAATTTATAAAATTACTTGAAAATTTTAATAAAAAGCACCGCCCGCCATCAATCTTAAGACTGACTTCGGGTGGTGCATATAACAAGTTAGGAAGCAAAAATTACTTCTGGAGCGCTAAATCCGCGCCCTTCAATCAATTACTTCTTTTCCTGAATCTTGTCTTTTTCTTTTTTGACTTTTGTGTCGAGAACGTCCATCAATTTGTTCAAAGCAGCGCCAAAATCAAAATCTTCTGAAGCAACATGAGCCTGTGCTCCCCACTTGAAATTGACGGTACAGTCGAAACTATATGCCTTGTCATGCTTTACACGAAGAATCAAATCCACGATTAAATCATCTGCATAGCTGATGCGTGAAAGTTTTTTCTCGATCATGTCTGATTGTTTTTCCTCAAATACAAAGCCGACGGCTGAAACTGATTTAGTCATTTTAGTACTCCTTAAAAAGGGAATTTCTGCCATAAAACTTGCGACGAAGCCATTGGAAATGGCAGGCGGGCTCTCAACCCGACAATTCATTATACAACGGAATTTCAAAATCGTAAAATTTATTTTAAAGATTTCAAACGCTCTTTCAGGTCACTTTTCAGGGACGTCGGCAGGCGATTTCTCCCCTTTTTCTTTATTTTTCTCATTTTTTTAAAAATTTTTCACTTTTTTTGCATTTTTTTCGATTTGCATTGCCGAAAATCGAATTTTTTTTGCAATTAATAGGCAGAACAAAAACTAAGGAGTTTATATGGCAATTTATTCATTTTCACCATTCGGCTATGAAGGAGCTTTGGTTACGGTTGAAGTCGATCTGCGGCGGGGAATTCCTGCAATCGACATCGTTGGACTTGCGGACAATGCGGTCAAGGAATCAAGGGAAAGGATGAGGTCTGCAATCAGGAACTCGGGATTTGAATTTCCCATGGAGAGGGTTCTGATTTCACTTTCACCGGCGGACTTGAAAAAAGAAGGCTCAGGCTTTGATTTGCCGCTTGCACTTGCAGTCCTCTCAGCCCAGAATGACAAAAATCAGTCTGAGAAAGGAAGTGAGGGAGATGAGGCAGACGAGCAGATTCTCGTGGTGGGAGAACTGGAGCTTTCCGGCTCAATCAGGCCAGTCCGGGCAATTCATGCGGCTGCAAGCACGGCCATTCAGGCAGGAATCACAAAATGTATAGTGGCTCAGGCAAATGCGGCAGAAGCCAGGGAGGTTGCCGGAATGCAGGTTTTCGGGGCTTCAAATCTGACCGAGGCTTTCGAGGCTCTTTCCAAACCTGAACTTTTCACCGGAACAGAAGAAAACAAGGATGACTTTTTCGTACCGGAAGGAAGCGTGAATGTAAAGGGAGTCCTTTTCCCGGCAGAAGACCGGTGCATGGAATTCGCGGACATTAAAAACCAGAAAAAGCTTGTGAGGGCCCTGCAGGTTGCGGCGGCAGGCGGCCACAATATTCTGGCTTACGGTCCGCCGGGCTGCGGAAAAACACTTGCGCTCAGCAGGTTTCAGGCCCTTCTGCCCCTTCTGACCGTCGAGGAATCACAGGCAACGACAAGAATTCATTCGCTTGCAGGACTTTTGCGGCCGGACCAGCCATTGCTGAGAATTCCGCCCTTCAGGATTCCCCATCAGACTTCATCCGTGGAAGGAATGTGCGGAGGCGGGATTCACTGCAGGCCGGGGGAAATTTCACTGGCCCACAACGGAGTGCTTTTTCTTGACGAGGCGGCAGAGTTCAGGTCTTCCGTGCTGCAGATGCTGAGGGTTCCTATTGAAAACGGAATGATTTCGCTCAGCCGGGCGGGAAGGACAACGGTTTATCCGGCCCGCTTTCAGCTGCTGGTGGCAACAAATCCTTGTCCCTGCGGAAATTACGGTTCATCAAGCAAAGTCTGCCTCTGCTCGATGAAGAGCGTTGAGCAATACTGGAGGAAATTTTCGGGTCCCCTTCTGGACAGAATCGACATCCGTATTCATGTGGACAACAATACTGAAAACATAACGGTTCTCGACCAAAATCCGCCCCACCCCTGCGAAAACTGCTGCGACCAGACCAATTGCGAAAAGTGCGAGAAGATTCAGCTGGTGGGAATTGAGGAAGAGGAAGAGCCCCTTTCAACGGCAAAACTTCGTGAGCAGATTGCAGATGCGATTTTGATTCAGAGGGAAAGGCAGGGAAAAAGGAATGCAAGGCTTTCACCACAGGAGATTCTCGACTTCTGTAAGCTCGGGCGTGAGGAACAGGCACTTTTGGACAGCACGATTGATAACCATGATTTTTCTCAGCGGGCAGTCAGTTCAATTCTGAAACTTTCAAGGACAATCGCTGACATGGAAAAATCGGTAAAAATCAAGAAGGAGCATTTAATGGAAGCAATTTCACTCAGGCTGGACAGCGGGCCGCTCGATCTCTTCAACGGGGACTAAAAATAAAAAAGCTTGCTGAGGAAAACTCAACAAGCTTAGATTTTACCGGGTCTGAGACTCGAACTCAGACGCCCGTGAAGGCAACAGATTTTGAGTCTGTAGTGTCTACCATTTCACCAACCCGGCAAGTGGAAAAAGAATAACAAAAAACTTGGAGAATATCAAGAGCTTTGGATAGAATTACAATAAAAAAATGAATAAAATGGCGGTTACAGAAAAGATAAGTTGTGACTAAAAAAGGAAATTATGGGAAATATGGATTTTACAGGTGCAAAGCCGGAAGCCGTCTTGAAATCGGTCTTTGGATATGACTCATTCAGGCTTCTTCAGAAAGATATCATTACAAACGTGCTGAAGGGCAAGGACACGCTTGCGATTATGCCTACCGGCGGCGGAAAGTCACTCTGCTATCAGATTCCGGCGCTTATTTTTGAAGGGCTTACGGTCGTCGTCTCTCCGCTGATTTCGCTCATGCAGGATCAGGTTGCAGCCCTTAACGCAAACGGAATCAACGCGGTCTTTTTGAATTCAACGGTCGAATGGGAAGACTACAAGGACTCCATGAATTCAATCCGGCGGGGGGAGACTAAAATCGTCTACGTTTCGCCCGAAGGACTCATGACACCGAAAATCAACGACCTTCTCCACGACCCGCGAGTCACGGTGAGCTGCATCACGATTGACGAAGCCCACTGTGTCTCAGAATGGGGCCATGATTTCCGTCCGGATTATCTTGAAATTTCTTCTCTCCGCGCCCAGTTCAAAAATGCGGTCTTCCTTGCCCTCACCGCAACGGCAACACCTCATGTCCGCGAAGACATAATTCAAAACCTCAAGCTGAAAAATCCTGCCCTTCTGGTCTCAAGTTTTGACAGGCCGAACATTTACCTCGACGTGAGGCAAAAGGGCAGAAATGCGCTTGAGCAGGTAATCGAATGCATAAAACGCCACAATGACGAAAGCGGAATCATCTACTGCTTTTCAAAAAGGCAGGTTGACGAGCTCACAGACCAGCTTTCTGACCTTGGCTATTCGGTCTCAAACTATCACGCAGGTCTTTTGGACAGCGTGCGGGCCGACCATCAGACAAAGTTTATCCGCGATCAGGTTCAGATTATGGTCGCCACCCTTGCATTCGGAATGGGAATCGACAAGCCGAACGTGCGTTTCGTAATCCACTACGACATGCCAAAGTCCCTGGAGCAATATTATCAGGAAATCGGACGGGCGGGCAGAGATGGCTTACCAAGCGAGGCACTCTTGCTTTATTCGGCCGGAGACATTCATAAAATCCGCTATTTCTTTGAGGAAGCGGCTGACAAGGCAAGATGCGAAAGTCTTTTACAGGGAATGATTTCCTATGCGACCGGAAGGACTTGCCGCCGAAAGCTTCTTCTTTCATATTTTGGAGAAACTTTTAAAGGCAAAAATGAGGCAGAAAAGAGCGGTCATTGCTGCGACCTTTGCGACCTGGGCCCGATTCCGGAAATGGACATGACCATTCCCTGTCAGAAACTCATGAGCTGCATAATCAGGACAGGATCCCGCTTCGGAGCAGCTTATGTGATTGAAGTCCTTCTTGGAAGCCGTAACAAGAGAATCATCGAAAACGAGCACAACATGATTTCAACCTGGGGAATCGGCAAGGAACTCGACAAAGACCAGTGGCACGAAGTCGTGAATCTATTAATAGAAAAGAATTACGTGACAAAGTACGGAGACTACAACATCCTGCTGCTTACAAACGAGGGGCTTGCGGCCTTGAAAAACCGTGACAAAATCATGCTGCCATTCAACTTGAGCCGGGGCTCAGGCTCAAAGGGCTTTACAGGAAGTCTTGAGGCAGAGGGAACCTTCATTCCAAAATCAAGGGCTTCAAGCGGTGCAAACGGCGGACTGATGTTCCCGAAACCGGAAAAGAAAAAATCGTCGCATTCGCTTACCTGGTCACAGTCATCTTCCACTCCCAAAACAGGATTTGTCCTGCACAAAAAGGAAGTTGATTTCAGCGATGACGAAGAAGGCAAAAGAATCCAGGCGGAATTAAAAAAGTGGCGCAAGCGCAAGGCTGAAGAAATGAACGTGCCGCCATACGTAATTTTCGGCGACAAGACAATGAACGACATAGCGCAGAAAAAGCCCCGCACCGAAGCCGCCCTCTTTGATGTGAACGGACTCGGCGAAAAGAAGGTGGAAAAATTCGGAAAGGAGATTCTTTCGATCGTGGGGGAAGAGTAAAACTTTGCCCCTTACCTCAGCACGCTGCCGCGGATTCGCTTGACGAACTTGGCCTGGCCGATTGAAAGCACTTTTTCGTCGCGGTCTGGCATTACTTCCATTAAAACTGTGGCGTCCGTGCCTGTTTTTGTGATTGAAAGCGGGATGCCAACGATTACGCGGTCGTCAAACTGGAGCTCGACCATGCTGTTGTTGGAAATTGAGCCTTCAACGATGTGGAGCTTGCCAGAAAAATCCATGCCGCCCGCTTCAATCCGCTCGTATTTTACGCTGTCTGCCCTGAGCTGAACCGGCGACAAAATGATTTTGTGCTGGATTCGCTGGGCAAGACCTTCCTTTTTCTCCTGGGGAAGATTGAGCTTTTCAAGTTCGGCCCGCATTGCCTCAAAATGTGCAGCCCGCTCTGCATCGGAAGTTGGGGCCGGTTCTTCGCTCGTGTCAAAACGGTCTGTCTTTTCAGGAACGGCGAATTCAGGGAATCCGATGCTTTCGTAAGTCTTTTCAGGAGTTTTGATTTTGCCGATGAAATCGAGTCCGCTTTTGGCGATAATGGCCTGAGCCTGCTCGTCGCTCTCAACAGAAAGAAGATAAATTCCCATCGCAAGCTTGGCCGCAATAAAGGGCGCAATTGCAGGATTGTTTTCGGTAATTGCAGCTTTTTCGGCACTGACCTGCAAAACATAGCCCTTGTAAATCGTTGCCGAAGAATATGACTTACTCCAGTCGTCAACTGAAATCTCAAGGTTCTGAGGAATTTCGTAAGGACTGTATTTTTTGAGCAGGGAGAAGATTCTGTTGGCGCTAAGCCCGGCATCAAAGCCCCGCATGACCGACTTTCTGTTGATTTCAAAAACAGCGGCCGTGTCAAACTGAACGAGCTCCATAAAATCCATGAGCGGAATCAGGTTTTCGAGGGAAAGGCCCGGCATCAAAGTGACATTGAAGCCGGCGTCAACGCTCAGAACTTTCGGAGTCTCTTCAAATTCCTTTGGCTCGAAGATTGTGCCTGAAACATAAATTGACTCATCGTGAATGTCAGTACCTTTTTTGGACAAAATTCCGAAAAGTGACGCGCATTCAATCAGCCGGTCAAGGATTGAAGAAAGATCGGAATCAGATTCAACAATCGCGCTGTCAGCCTCTGCCTCGCGGGCCCGGTTCAAAATTGCGGAAAAGCGGGAAGAAGTGCCCAGAGAAGGAATGCCTGTACCGTCGCTCTGGTCTTCAGAAATCAAATATGCCAGGCGCAGGATTATGCTGCGTGAAAATCCCTCGCGGGGAATGGAACTTGCAACTTCAAGAAGGAGCCTTGCCTGGCGGACAAGGGAACTGCGGGAAAAGCGGCCTGCACTTGCCACGCAAAAATATGCGTATTGAAGGCGCTCATCGAGGCGGGCAAAAGCCAGGAATTTGTTCTTGTCGATTTCATAGCCCTCGCTCACTTCACGAATCAGTGAAAGATTGATGAATGCCTTGGTGAGGTTGTAAAGCATTTCGGTTTTGCCAGGGAAAAGCCGTTCGATTTCTGCCTCTGTGCGTTTTTTAAAAGTGCCGTCAGCCTTGCACAAATCCCGGTTTTTATGGATGAAGGAAATGAAAGCCGCAATCAGCTCTGGTGAAAGGCTGGCAGGAGCCTCATAGGATAGGCCCGCATACTCAGGAGGCTCAAGAAGGACTGACTGCTTGGTGTAAGGGGCAAGGTCGTCTTCAAGGTGGGGATTGATAAGGACTACGGTTTTTCCGTTTCTGTCGCTTTTTCGGTAAAGGATGAGCCTTTCCTCAAGGTTCAAAAGACGCTCGTAAAGGGCTGCAAAGGAATAAGTGCCCGCAAAAAAGGAATAAAGCTTTTCCTGGGTGGCGTTTGAAATATACTTGACCGCAGAAATAATCCTTAAATCAGTCTCGCTCAAAAGTGAAATCAGGGTGTGCCTGGTTTCCTCACGGCGGATAAAAGCCCCAAGTTCCTCAATCAGCTTCTGTTTATTGAAGGGAGTTTTTATTTCGCCCAAGTACATTCGGATAATCTCAAAAAAATGATTGTCCGGCAGTACCGCAATGCTCTCGCGCCAGTCAATGATTCTCTGTACCTTCGGGTCTAATTGCATAAAAAGCTCCTAAAAAATCGCGATATGGAAGAATAGCATAAAATCAGGAAAAATTAAACAGAAAATTTTAATTAAAAAAAAAGTAAAAGTTTTCTGAAATTATTCTTTATAAATTTAAAGTCCGGTGGTATAATTTAGACTTAAAGTATTGAGAGGCATTATTTGAAATCACAGGTCAAGGCAAAACGCAGAAAACTATCAATACGTTCTCGTCGTGCAATCATTGCTTTCTGCGGCCTTTTTATAAATGTTCTTTTCTCTTTCATTATGTTCAAACTGGGCTTCCCGCTTTTTTTGGACAGCGTTGGAACTATAATCGTCGCGGCAATCAGCGGCCTTCTCTTTCCATCAATATGTACTGCCGTCGCTTCAAGCATCATTTGCGCTTTATTCTGTGAGGCATCAATTTATCTATCTTTCTTTAATTCCGTCATCGCAATCATAACCGTAGCCTTCATTCAAAAATACGGCATAAAAAACATCAGGAAAACTCTGCTTTACGCCTTCATCGTGGCTGTTCTCGCAACCCTTTCATCAACTTTTGCCCAATACGCCCTTTACGGCCAGCAGGTTCCATCCCTCATTGCCCAGAACGCCCGCTCTTTTTCTTCAGTGGCATCAATTCCCTTTCTTTTAAGTTTCGCAATCACAAACTTCCTGCTTTATTTCTTTGAAAAGGGCTTTATCTGCATTTTCGTACTTATCCTGATTTCCGCCATTCCAAAAGATTTTCTTGCTTCATTTGAAGAAGGAATCTGGAAGCAGCGCTTTAGCCCCGAAAATTCGCAGCCATACATTGCTGACAGGCGAAGCGACATAAAGCACGCCCTCCATTCAAGGCTCACCCTCTTTTTTACAACGATATCAGCCCTTCTTGTTTTTTTGACAATTATAATCACGATTAACCTTTATTCAGAAAACGCCAAAAATGACAGGATTGAATCTGCGGCAAGGTGCGTAAGGCTTTCCAGTGAATTTATTGATGCGTCAAGAATCGATGATTTCGTCAAGTTCGGAAAACACGCCCCAGGCTACAAGGAAACGCTCAACCTTCTTTCAAAAACCTGGCAGCTTTCTTCGGTAACTTATCTTTGCGTCGTCAAAAATGAAGAAGACGGAGCCCGCTTTATTTTCAACGTTGACAGTCATGAAAGCACGGAAAATCCGGTAGAATTCGGAAAACTCATTCCTTACAGCAAGGAATTTGAGCCATACAAAGATGATTTAATAGAAGGAAATCAAATAGAACCTGTTTTAACCGGCTCCATTTTTAAGCGTCAGGTCATAGTTTCACGCCCGCTTTTAAATTCTGAAGGAAAATGCGTCTGCTATGTCACGGCTGGAGTCGACCTGGATTATTTTTCAAAATACCTGGGCAGCTTCATTGTTAAAGTTCTGCTGATTATGGCGGGCTTCTTTATCGTAATCATTTCTTACATAATCTGGACAATCGGCACAAAGATTTCCTACCCAATCAGTGCCATGGCTACCTGTATCAATTTGTTCTCTGACTCCGTTGCGGAACAGGACAAGCTTGATGAAAACGTAAGGCAAATCCGCTCACTGGACATTCAAAGCGGAGACGAAATTCAAAAGCTTTACGACGCAATCTGCCAGCTCACCCTCAACCAGACGGAACAGGTGCGAGACATACGGCGCCTTTCAGATTCAACCATGACCATGCAGGACGGACTTATCATCACAATGGCAGACATGGTCGAAAACCGCGATTCGGACACAGGCGCCCACGTCCAGAAAACTTCCGCCTACGTCAGAATCATCGTGGAAGGACTCAAGCGCAAGGAATACTACGCCTCAAAAATCACGCCAAAGTTCATGTCAGACGTAGTCCGCTCGGCCCCTCTTCATGACGTGGGCAAAATCAATATTCCGGACGAGGTTCTCAACAAGCCTGGAAAGCTCACGGACGAAGAATTTGAAATCATGAAAACCCACACCACGGCCGGAAAGAAAATTCTTGAAAAGGCAATTTCTACGGTTCAGGGTGAAAGCTATCTCAAAGAAGCACGCAACATGGCGGCCTATCATCACGAACGCTGGGACGGCAGGGGCTACCCGGAAGGTCTTCACGGCGAGGTAATTCCGCTTTCTGCCCGAATCATGGCCGTAGCCGATGTTTTTGACGCCCTTGCTTCTCCGCGAGTCTACAAACCGGCTTTCCCGCTCGAAAAGGCACTTGCGATTTTGCAGGAAGGTTCCGGCACCCAGTTTGACCCGAAATGCGTTGAAGTTTTCATGGAATCACTTTCCGAAGTGAAGATGATTTTGAGGAAATTTAACCCGGCGCCTCAGGCATAATGAAGGAGATTTGATTTTGCGAAATCCAGCTCATAAATCATTGAAAAGCCTCATTTTATCAGCGGTCTGCTTTTTAACGGCATTCTCTGCATATTCCGTGCAAAAAAATTTTGACAAATTCGGCGGAGGTTTTGCAGCCACAGGTCAGCTCAGCGGAATCGGTTACACAAGCAAGCTTTATGACGCCACTAACGGACTTCCCACTTCCGACGCAAATTATATCCTCGGCTCCAAAGACGGATATGTCTGGCTGGGCGGCTACAACGGCGTAATCCGCTACGACGGCAGCTATTTTGAAAGGCTTTCCACGTCAGCAGGACTTACAAGCGGCCGCACTTTCTTTGAGGACAGCCAGAACCGCATCTGGGTCGGCACAAATGACAACGGAGTCGTCGTAATGGAAGGTGAAAAGGCCCGGCGCTACACCTACAAGGACGGACTTCCGGCCTCTTCAATCAGAAGTTTTGCGGAAGACAAAGCCGGAACCATTTTCATCGCAACTTCATCCGGGCTGGCTTTCGTAAGGGACACAGGTCTTTTATACCCCCTTTCTGATTCCCGCCTGATAAAAGAAGAAGTCACTAAGCTTGAGGCGGATTCGACAGGCAAAGTCTACGGTCAGACCACAAACGGAATCATCTTCGTCATCATAAACAGAAACATCACAAAAGTTTATACAAGCGAAGAACTTGGAATGCAGAGAATCACCGCCATGCTCGTAGACCCCTTCAATCCGGGAAAGCTCTATCTCTGCGACGAGGGCGGTTCCATTTATTACGGTGATTTCGGTCAGAAAAGCTCCCAGATGCTTAAAATCGACATTCTTCCGGTTAAAAGCGTTCAGTGGATAAGCTATGAATGCGGCCGGGTCTGGATTTGCTCGGCCAGCCAGATCGGCTACATCGACAGCGACAAGAAGCTGATTCTCCTTCAAAATCTTCCATTAACAAGCGCCATTCAAATGCTCACCTCGGACTATCAGGGGAACATCTGGGCCTGCTCATCAACTCAGGGCGTAATCAAGGTCGTCTCAAACAATTTCGTCAACATATCAAGGGAAGCAAAACTCCCCAAAAAAACGATATACGCCAACTGCATTCACGGAGACAGGCTTTACATCGGAACGGAAACCGGCCTCTACATCATCGACAGGGACAAAAAAGAAATCAAAAACAAGCTCACGGAATTCATCGGCGATTCAAGGATAAGGTGTCTGAGCGAGGACAAGGAAAATAACATCTGGATTGGAACTTTCACAAACGAAAAAGGTCTTGTCTGCCAGGAGCCGGACGGAAAAATCATATCATTCACCACAAAAAACGGCATGCCCAGCAACATGATCCGCACCCTCAAAATTTCAAGAGACGGAAGCCTGCTCTGCGGAACCAACAACGGACTTGCCATAATCAAAGACAAAAAAATCATAAAAACATTCGGCACAGAAGAAATCATAAAGAACCCCATTCTGCTCACGGTCGAAGAAGCCTCAGACGGAAAGATTTATGCAGGCAGCAACGGAGACGGAATCTATGTAATCGACGGCTCAAAAATCACGAGATACGGCCGCGATGAAGGTCTTACCAGCGATGTCGTAATGCGCATCAAAGAAGACAGAAAACACGACGTGCTCTGGATTGTAACCTCAAATTCCCTTCAGTACATGCAGCACGGCATGATTAAAAACGTATCTTCCTTTCCATATAACAACAACTACGACCTTTATTTAAATAAGAGCGATGAATTATGGGTTCTTGCCTCAAGCGGAATCTACACTGCCAGCGCCGAAGACCTGCTTTCGGACGAAGTGAACGACTACAGGCTCTACACGGTTGCCAACGGCCTTCCAAGCACGGTCACGGCAAATTCCTTCAGCACTCTGGAGCCAAACGGCAACCTCTACATCTGCTGCCGAGAGGGAGTCACCTGCGTAAACATCAACGATTATTCGGAGCAGACTTCCCAGGCAAAGGCGGCTGTCAATTCAATCTACTGCGGAAACAAAAAAATCATGCCCAACGAAAAGGGTGTCTACATCATTCCGGCCTCAAAAGAGCGAATCAAGCTCACGGCCTCGGTAATGGACTACACAATGTCAAATCCGCCCGTCAGAATCTTTCTGGAGGGTGCCGACGGAGACGGAATCACTGTAAACCGCAACGCCCTTTACCCTCTTGAATACACCGGCCTTTCCTACGGAAGCTACAGATTCCATATTCAGGTTTTGAGCCACAACAAAAAGGAAGTCATGCTCGACAAGGCCATCGAAATCATCAAAACGCCCCAGCTTTATGAAATCTTCTTTGTAAAGGTGTCACTGATTTCAATGCTGGTCCTGATTGCAGGCTTTATCGTCTGGCGCACCATGAAGTCAACAGTCATTACAAAGCAATACAGGCAGATTCAGCAGGCAAAAGAAGAAGCCGAGCTTGCAAATAAAACAAAGTCCCGCTTCCTTTCAAACATGTCTCAGGAAATCATAACGCCTATCAACACTATTATGTGCATGGACGAAATGATACGGCGGGAAAACGCTAAAGACGTTCCGAAAGACTATTTCCTTTCTGTCATGAACTACGGGCAGACCATCCACACGGCAGCAGAGTCACTTTTGAACCTCATCAACGACCTGCTCGAAATGACCAAAATTGAATCGGGCAAGTTCTCGCTTTCAGAAACCGAATATAACGTAAAGGACTTGCTCCGCTCGGTCATAATCTCAAACCGCATAAAGAGCTCGGACAAAGACTTAAGGTTCGACGTCTCCATCGACAAGGTTCTGCCAAGCAGGCTTTACGGCGACGTGGGCAAAATCAAGCACGTCCTTTTGAATCTTCTTTCCAACGCCATAAAATACACGGTGGAAGGCGGAATCAGTCTGCAAATCTCGATGGAAAGCAGGACCAATGACAAGTGTGACCTCTGCATCCGGGTAAGTGACACAGGAAACGGCATGAAACCCGAAGTAATCGAAACGATTTTTGATGCTTACGGGGCTTTTGAAAAAGAAGCAAAGGATTTCCATTTAAAGACCGGCCTGGGCCTCGATATTTCACGGCGCTTTGCGGAACTCATGGGCGGAGTTCTTGTCTGCACAAGCGACATAGGCAAGGGCTCAGAATTCATCTTTACCCTCACCCAGAAAATCATCGACCAGACTCCAATCGGGAACTTTACGGAAACTGATGAGGAAGAAAAAGGCGGCTCTTACACCCCGGAATTCATCGCTCCTGACGCGGACGTTATTGTAGCCAGCGAGAATTTCACCAACCTGAGCTCAATCGAAAATCTTTTGAAAGCAACAAAGGTTTTTGTAACGCGGGCAAACGGCAGACAGGACTTTTTAGACAAAATCCGGGGAAATCAGTTCAACGTGGCCTTCATCGACCATCTGCTTTTTGAAAATGACTCTAAGGTGCTCGAAGAGATAGTTGCCCAGGTCAAACGCTACGAGCCAAATCTTCCGGTTTACGTCATCACAGAAAATGCATCTTCGGGCGAAGATTTTTATAAATCCAAAGGCTTCGGCGGTATGCTGACCCTTCCTGTTGATCCTGTGCTTTTGGAAAAAACGATTATGCGTCATCTTTCCAAAGAAATGATGGAAATTCCAAAAAAAGACAAAGCGGGGGAATAAAATGTTCAATTTTATAAGGCTCCATCAGCTCAATATAATGCTCGTTCTTTGTGCCTTCAGCACTTCAATGACGATTATGCTTTTTATCACGCGCTTTCTTCCCAAAAAACGCAAGTGGATTATAATCGGCATGGAAATCGTCGCTACCCTGCTGCTTTATTTTGACAGGTTCACCTATATTTACGCAGGACTTCCGTCCAATAAGGGCTATATCATGATGCGCCTTTCGAATTTCATCGTATTTTTCATGACCAGCGCAATCGTCTTCTGCTTTAACTTTTACCTGACCGACCTGCTTACAAACGAAGGAAAAATGACTGTCATTCCCCGCCGGCTCAGGGTTACTTTCTTTGCTTCTGCCGTCGGCATGCTCCTGGCAATCATCGCCGCATTCACAGGCCTTTATTATTACTTTGACGCCCACAATTTCTATCACCGAAGTCCGGCATTTTTCATATGCTACATAATTCCGACCATCTGCCCAATCATTCAGTTTTCGGCAATCTTCAAGCACAGGAAGTCTTTCAGTAAATTCATCAACACGGCTATCTTCCTCTACACTTTCTTTCCGGTCATAGTCGGGCTGATTCAGTTCTTTTCCTATGGAATTTCAATCGTCAACATGGCAATCGTTCTGGTTTCAGTTTCACTTTACTTCTTCACCTATCTTGATATAAATGATGAAGTTGTAAGGGCCCACAATGTTGAAATCCAGATTTTTAAGGCCGAACGCAAGAACATGAAGAGGATTTTTTCTGAGACAGCGGCGGCTTTTGCAAAATTACTGGAAAAAAACAACAAGGAATTGCAAGGACATTACGAGCGCACGGCAATAATGGCCAAGGCAATTGCAAAAAAAGCAGGCTGCAGCCAGGAAGACTGTGAAAAAGCCTTCTACGCCGCCTATGTCTGCGATGTCGCCCCGGAAGTCCTCGACTGCATCAAAGACTTTCCTTTTTTAAGCGAGACTGCCATTTACGTCGGCGAACGTTATGACGGCAAGGGTAACAGACATCCCCAGAAAGGCGATGAACTTCCTCTGTATGCAAGGATTGCCACTGTTGCCAGAGATTACGAGACCATGATAAACGACGCGACCCTTTCAAAATTCTTCGTCCGTGAGGAATTTATCCGCGAGGCAGGCTTTAAGTACGACCCTGTTTACGCGAAGGCCGCCTATCAGCTTTTGGACTTGGGAACAAACAACGGTGTCTTTGATAAAATGTCCCAGAAGACAGAAACTGAAATCCTCTGCCACGATTACCGGGAAAACATCACCACAGGAATTTCTGTCGGGGAGAAGGTCACGGAGATTACTTTTGACTGCGAAAGCATCGAAAAAGAAAAGATTTTTTCGGCACCATCAATCATTCTTTTTGATTCTTCGGACGGACAGGTTTACGAAACTCCCAAAGCAATTGACGCCCACAAATATCTTGAATATGGGGAACTCTGGTTTGACTCCCATATAATTTCAACGAGCGCAAAAAACATGGAAATCCGCAATGTCAGCGAGGAAGCAGGGGGCGAATCATCTTCATATAAAGTGACTGCCAGCCGTTTTGAAGACCATCTTTTGATAAAAATGCAGAGTTCCAAAAAGACTTTTGAAGTCATCGTTGCCCTGCCAAGCGAGTCAAAAGCGGCCTACATCGGAATTACAGGCGAAAACGTCCACATCAGCAATATAAAAACTCTAAAAAAAGAGCAGAAACTTGATAAGAATGCAATTCCACGCCTCACAGAAAAAGTTAACTACATCAACAGGATTGAATCTGACATTCCAAACGTTCAGATTGTAAAGCCTCTGTCAAAATTCACCAGAGCCATAGAAATCAAGGAAAGGTTAAAGCTTTATTTCCACGCCCAGAGTCTGCCGGATGCAAACCTTGTCTGGCACTGCCCTTACGTCCTTCTTTACTACTCTGACGATCAGAAAGTCTACGGAAAGAATTACCGTGAATTTGCACTGATAAAGCTGGATGGAGAAGAAAACGGTTCATCGGATGCAGCCACAAACACCTTCATCATGAGGAGAACCGAAAATTTTAAGAGCTGGGACACCTGGGAAGAGCAGAACAAGGCAGGCTATGAATGTCACATCGAGTTCTTTAAAGACGGAAACGAAGTGACCCTGCAAACCCAGAACAAGGGCATTTACATCCAGAACACCACAAGAATCAACGACGGAAGCAAGGAAGTTTACGTTGCCCTCACAGGAGACCAGGTGGCGCTCACGGATATCAGGGTCCGCTGATTTTTGACTAAAGCCCTTAATTCAGGCAGAGCTGCTCGCCGTCAAGAACTTCGCCAAGCTCAGAGGGATTGTTGCAGCGGATGAGCCTGTACTGGTAGCCCTGCTCTGCAAGGAATTTCTGGCGGTTCGAGCCGAATTCTTCCTCGACGGTGTTTCGAGTAATCAAAGTAAAGAATCTTGACTTGCGCTCTTTCGGGCGGAGAATACGACCCAGTCGCTGGGCTTCTTCCTGACGGCTTCCGAAAGTGCCGCTCACCTGAATGGCCATGCTGGCATCCGGCAAATCAATTGCGAAGTTTGCAACCTTACTGACAACCAGCACGCGGATTGCCCCGCTCCTGAAATCAGCATAGATTTTATCGCGCTCTTCGTTGGGCGTTTTTCCCGTGATAATCGGGCAGCCCAGCATTTTTGAAAGTTCATCCAGCTGGCTCAAATACTGGCCGATGACCAGAATCTTGTCGTCCGGTGATTTTTCGACCAGAGTCTTTACGAACTCAGGCTTTTTGGGATTTTCGCTGGCAATCCTGTGCTTTTTACGCAAATCAGCAACGGCGTATTCAATTTCCTTTTCTTCGCCCAGATCAATCCGCACCTCAATGCACTCGGCCGTGGCGATAAAGCCCGTGCTTTCCAAATCCTTCCATGGAACATCGTAGCGTTTTGGGCCGACCAGAGAGAAAACATGACCTTCGCAGCCGTCTTCGCGGACCAGAGTAGCCGTCAAACCAACCCGGCGCACGGCCTGAATTTCTGCCGCAACACGGAAAACAGGAGCAGGAAGCGTGTGGACTTCATCGTAAACAATAAGGCCCCAGTTTCGCTTTCGGAAAAGTGAGAAATGAGGATAAGGTCCGTCCTTTTCCGGCCGCCATGTGAGAATCTGATAGGTCGCCACGGTGACAGGCTTAATGGTCTTGTTTTCGCCGGTGTACTCGGCAATGTCATCACGGGTCAGGTTGGTCTTGTCGATAAGTTCGTCAATCCACTGATGAACCGCAGAAATATTCGTGGTAATGATAAGCGTGCTGGTTTTAAGCAGGTCCATTACGGTCATGCCGACGATTGTTTTGCCCGCACCGCATGGAAGAACGATTGTGCCAAAGCCGGTTCCAGGCCCCTTGTCGCCCACGATTGCCTGAGCCGCTTCCTTCTGATACTGGCGGAGGACAAAATCCCGGCCGCCCAGAGTTTTTTGGCGCAAATTGATTTCAAGAGGCTCGCCGTCAATCAAAGGAACATCGTCCTTTACAGGCCAGCCCATGCGCAGAAGTTCCTGCTTGATGGTGCCCCGGTCTGTGAGGTTGAGGCGGAAGCAGTGGGATTTTTCTTCCTCAGAGACGAGGGTTTTCTTCATAAGCTCGTCCTGGGGTTCTTCGTATTCGCACAGGGTAAGGTATTTTTTTCCGACCAGGCTGGCTCCGATTTCCTTAAAGACAGGAATCGATTCCGTAACCAGGTAGAGGTATTCTTCCTTGATTTTTTCAGCCGGCTTTTTTGGGTCAGGGATTTCAATCCAGGGAGCAGGAACAAGGCGCAATTTTCCAAAACGACCGGCAGTTTCCTTAATCCACATTTCGATATTCTGGGGAACATCGTAGCGGGCAAATTCATGCAGGACCTTTACGGCATCATCAGGAGAAAACCCCGCCGCATTTGCGTTCCACAAAGAAAGAGGCGTGAGCCGGTATGTGTGAAGATGCTCAGGCGAACGCTCAAGTTCAGCAAAGGGAATGAGCGCGTTACGGCATTCAGTTGCACGGGGGGCATGAACATCGAGAAGTAAAGTTCTGTCGCTTTGAACGATAAGAGGGTTAGAGTAATCCAATTTTCAATTTCCGTTAAAAAAGAGTTAAATTCGTTAAAATCCCAGGATTCCAAATCCGCTTGGATTTTTGGCACCGGCTTTTACCCATGAAACTTTTTGCTTGGGCGAAAGCGGCTTTTTGAGGGCGTCGATTGAATCCATGTACTCGCAAAGCCAGACTGAAAGGGATGAATCACGCTTGGAAAGGTCGTTCTGAGAATCGCATGAAACCAGAATCGGCGTGATGTTTGCCCCGGCCGCAAGACGAGCCGCAAGATTTTCCGCATAGGCCTGGAAAGCTCCTGCAGCGGCGGCAATCAGTGGATTTGAAAGCTCAATGCCTGAAGCTCGGACGGTTGATGAATTGATTCCGTCGGCAAGGGAATAATTTGATTTATAAAGGAAGACAAGTTTTCGCATGCGGTTTGGCTGCCTGTTAAAGCGGGCAATCAATTCCTGAGCAAGATACTGATAGCTTGCCACAAGTTCTTCGAGGATTTGCGCGTTGTTATCAACGTCACGGTATTTTGTAGCCAGATAGAATTCGTCAAAGACAAGCACGGCCTCATCAATACCGCCCTCGTTCTCACACTTCAAGGCAAGAGAACGGCATGAAAGGGCAGAAGCGCGGTTCCAGTTGACCAGAAGAATTCCGCCAGCTTTCTGGACTTCTCCATTATTCTCGCCCTCACCTTCCTTTTCGGCAGGAAGAGCGATGCTTGTAGCAATAACCTTGCGCCCCTGAAAAGAAGCTCCCGAAGCCATATCATTTCCGGCAGGAAATTCCTTGCCTGCGAACAAAATCATCTTTCCCATAACGAACTATTATAGCAGATTTATTAGCAATTTGATATACTAAAATTATGAAAGTTTGGATTAAATATTTGATTGGCTTAGTTCTTGGTCTTTTGGCGGCTGTAATTCTCCCGCTCAACATTCCTTCTGTTGATTCAGCAGTTTCCACTTTATCCGAAATTGCAATCCGATTCGGCAGATATGCAGTCATTCCCCTGCTTTTTTTTGGCACGGCCATGTCAATGTTCAATCTCCGAAGCAAAAAGCACATTTTGAAGACCAGTCTCTGGACTGCGGGCACAATCGTAGGCTCAACTTTGATTCTCGTAGCCCTCGGTCTGCTTTCAATTCTTCTTGTTTCACTTCCCCGCATTCCAATCAGCGTCGAAAAAATCTCTGAAGTTCCGCAAATCGACATCAAGCAGATGATTCTCAACGTATTCCCCTTCTCAGGCTTTGATTCCCTCAAGGACGGAGTTTACCTGCTCCCGGCTTTTGTACTTGCGGCTTTTGCTGGCGGTGCCTGTGCTTCTGATCCAAACGACTCCAAACCAATCCTCAGCGTTTTCGACTCGGCAATGAAGCTCTGTCAGACCATGTCAGCCTTCTTCGTGGAGTGGCTTTCGGTCGGCATGATTGCAATTTCCTGCTACTGGATGCTTCAGGCTCGCACGATTTTCGACTCACAGACCTTTCTTCCGATTTTCCTCATGCTTCTGGTTGATTTTGTGATTGTAGCAGGTCTCATCTATCCTCTGATTCTGCGTCTTCTCTGCAAGGATTTGCGCCCTTACCACGTTCTTTATGCAAGCCTCTGTTCAATCATCACTGGCTTTTTCACAGGCGACTCAAACATCAGCCTTCTCACAAACACCCGCCACTGCAAAGAAAGCCTTGGAATCCACGACGAGACAAACAATTTTACCCTTCCATTGTTCTCGATTTTTGCCCGCGGCGGCACTGCTTTAGTCACGACAATCTGTTTCGTTACGATTCTCCGCTCTTACTCAAGTCTGGGCTTCACTTTCTTCGATGTAATCTGGATTTTTGCCGTTTCATTCATCACTTCATTCGCGCTCGGAAGTTTCCCGGTTGGCGGCACTTTTGTTTCACTCACAGTAATCTGCGCAATGTACGGACGAGGTTTTGAGGCAGGATACCTTCTCTTAAGACCGGCAATGCCGATTTTGTGCAGTTTCGCCTGTGCATTCGACGTTCTGTCTTCAATCACAGGAAACTACATTGTAGCCGTTAAAACCAAGAAAATCGACAAGATTGAGTTGAAGCATTATATTTAAAATAAAAGGGAGAAGCCTCTCCCTTCGGGCGCATTTCATTGCGCCCTACCCTTTCTGCGGGCTCAAACGCCGCCCGCAACGCCCGCTTATTTTGATTTCTTATAGATGTCTTTGTTGACGTCGAGTCGGAGATGGTGCTCGCGGAAGTCGATGTTGTTGCATGGACGACCGAAGTAGAAGCCCTGGAATTTGTCTGGGGAATATTCTATGAGCTTTTCGATGTCGCTCTTTTCTTCGATACCTTCCATACAAACCTGCATTCCGAGTTCGTGAGCCATCTGAGTGATGTGCTTGATGATTTTGCGGTCACCTTCGTTGCCGGCTGTGGCCTTCTGAACGAATGTATAATCAAGTTTGAGAGTTGTTGCCTTGAGGTACTGCAAATAGCGGAGGTTTGAATAGCCTGTACCGAAATCATCGATGTCAACGTTGACGCCCATGTTTGCAAAGGCTTCGGTGAGCTGCTGAAGCTCGTCGCCATTGTCGATGTAACCGCTTTCTGTAAGCTCAAGAGTGACGTTCTTTGGATTGACTTCGGAAACCAGCATAGCTGTCTCAACGTCACGAAGAATGTCGCTCTTTTTGACCTGAATATATGAAAGGTTTACGCTTACATGGAAATCTTTTTGCAGGCGGTTCCATTCGGCACACTGCATAAAAGCCGTTCTCAAAATCCAGCGGCCGACAGATACAATCATGCCGGTGCGTTCCAAAATCGGAATGAATTCGTCCGGAGAAAGGATGCCGTAACCAGGACATGTCCAGCGGATAAGGGCCTCACAGCCGATAACGTTGAGGACTGTTTTGTCTGCATCGAGATAGAGATTTTTGGCATCAACAACAGGCTGATAGTAAAGCTCAAAGCCTGAGAAGTTATTGCGGATTGAATCGCGGATTTTTTCCTGGAAATCAAGTGTCTTAAGGTGCTGTGTGTAGTCAACGGCATTGAAAGTAGCGAGATTGTTGCGGCCGTTTCGTTTTGACGAATTAAGTGAATAATTTACCTTGCGGATAAGACCGTCCAGCTGGGAAGTGTCGTTCATAAAAGCGACCATTCCGCCCGAAACCGTAAAGATTATGTCGTAGCCAAGACCGTGCTCAGCCTCGGAAATCTCACGGCGCAAATTCTCATACATTTTTTGACCGACAAGAGCTGATTTGCCAGTCAAATTCATGATGACAAATTCATCGCTTGAAAGCTTGTATGATTTTGCGATACCAGAACAGACTTTGCGGCAGCAATCGCCAACCTTAGAGACAATAACGTCGCCGGTCATAACACCGTACTGCTCGTTGATTGCTCCAAGATTATCAATGTCGATTTTGAGAATGAAGCCCGAAACAGCCTGCTTTTTAGTCCAGACCGAACTGTAATCAATTCGAAGCTGAGACTCTGTGGCAAGACCGGTAAGCAAATCGGTTCTGTCTTCTTCCGTCACTATTGAAACCTCTCCGATCAGAATCCTATGCTCCTCGTCATCGTTTGGAATGATACGGCCCCTGCAGCGAATCCAGACAGGCTTGCCGTTCCTGTTAATCCAGCGGTAATCAAGGTTATGTTCTGTTCTTTTTCCTGTTTTGAGCAAGTCCAAATCCGCACGCAAAGCCGCCTGATCTTCAGGGTAAACGATTTTCATTATTTCGTGCGTGGCATTTTCCATCTTTTCTTCTGGAAAATTAAAAATATTTCTTGCAAATGGAGAGATGAAATATGTGTCTTTAGTAAGGTCGAAAACAAATAAAAATGAATCCGTACATTGATTGAGAATTGTGACTATTCCTTCCAGTTGTCTCGATTCGAGATTTTCCAATCCGTAACTCATTGCAATCCTTAGAAAGTAGAAAAACCTTCATGCATAATCTAGATTAAGTTCAGCGCAAAAAGTTGAACCGTCTCTTATTCCCCGAAAAAAAATACATAAAAGCCTTCGCTAATAGTATAACACGGATTTAAGAGTTTTCACATTTTTCAATCAAAAAAAATTATATTTTAAAATTATAAAAGCAATCTTTAAATATTTTGGAGATTTTTGAGATACTCCTATTCATACAGTTTTTTAATTTTCCACTCATCATAAAGAATGCTCCTTGTATAAGGAAAACGTCGTGAGAATTTGACTTCACGGTTATTTGTGATGAAAATGGCCGAAATTTTGAGGTTAAAGACAGAAGAAAGCTTGGGGATAAGTTCAAGGGACTTGCGTTCGCCAAGGACAAAGAATGCCGTAGAAAGACCGTCGGAAAGCATGGAATTTTTGCAGATGATTGTTACTGAGGAAAGCTCGTTTTCAACCGGGCAGCCCGTGAATGGAGAGAAAATGTGGTGATATCGCTTTTCGCCAGCTTCAAAATAACGCTCGTAGATTCCACTTGTGACGACTGAGTTTTGAGGGACTGTGACACGAATGAGGGGGGCAGAATCAGGATATTCAGGATTTTTGATGCCTACGTTCCAGTCCTTGGAATTTGACTTTTTACCGTAGACGTAAATATTTCCGCCCAAATCAATAATTGCCCGGCGGACTTCGTTTTCCTCACAGATTTTGATGACTTCATCGGCGGCGAAACCTTTTGCGATTCCGCCAAAATCAAGGCCCATTCCTTCCTTTAAGAAATGAACTGAACGGTTTTCGCGGTTAATCACGATATTTCTGTAATCAATAAGGGGAAGAACCTCATCAAGCTCTTCCTTGGAAGCCACATGGGGAGCAGCTGAATTTATGTTCCATAATTTGACAAGCGGCTCAACGGAAACATCAAAGGCACCGTCGGTAATTTTAGAAAGAAGCAGGGCAAATTCCATGACCGAAAAGACATCTTCACCGACAGTGACAGGCTCTACATAAGCGCGGGAATTTATACGGTATAAATCTGAATGTTTTTTGTCGAGGGCAAATTCGTCGTCGATTTCACGGAGGCGGGCGAAAACTTTATTATAAAGCTCATCACTTCCATCATCAAATAAATTTATAGAACAAATAGTTCCTAGAAGCTGTTCGTACCTAGGTTTTTCATGAGAACAAGAAACGATTAAAAATGATATTAAAAAGCAGGAAAGACCTCTTAAGAATATTTTCACTTTCTATTAATAATACTATTCTGAAAAAATAAAAACAAGTAGAAAATAAAAATATATGACATAAACATGAAATATGTGCTATTCTTAAACCATTATGGAATCAAAGGAATTGTTGAAATTACAGAACGGCAGCGACATCCGTGGCGTTGCTTGTGAAGGAATTGCAGGCGAGAGCGTAAACCTCACTCCCCTCGCTTCAAATATAATCGCCCAGAGCTTTGCGGCCTGGCTTTCAAAAAAATGCGGCAAGCCGGTTCAGTCATTGACCGTGGGAATCGGCCGTGACTCTCGAATCACAGGCGAGGCTTTGTCAAATGCGGCAATTGCAGGACTTTCTTCCTGCGGCGTAAAGGTCGTTGACTGTGGCATGGCGACAACTCCGGCCATGTTCATGAGCATCGTCTTCCCGGAAACAAAATTTGACGGCTCAATCATGATTACAGCGAGCCACCTTCCCTTCAACCGAAACGGACTCAAATTCTTCGACAAGGACGGCGGTCTGGAGCATGAGGACATCACGGCAATTCTTGAAGGTGCTGTCGGTCTTTCAGAAAAATCAGGAAAGGTCAGCGCTCAGAAATTTGACCTCATTTCACTTTATGCAAATCATCTTGTAAAAACAATCAAAGAGGGCGTAAATTCAGGCGACAAGCCCCTCGAAGGACTCAAAATCGTCGTTGATGCAGGAAACGGTGCGGGCGGCTTCTTCGTTTCAAAGATTCTTGACCAGCTCGGAGCAGAAACAAAAGGAAGCCAGTTCCTCGAGCCGGACGGCACCTTCCCAAATCACATCCCAAACCCGGAAAACGCAAAGGCAATGGAAGCAATCCAGTCGGCAGTCCTCAAAAACAAGGCTGATTTGGGCCTGATTTTCGACACGGACGTTGACCGAATGTCAGCAGTCTTGCCGGACGGAACAGAAGTCAACCGTGACGCAATCATCGCGCTCGTTGCCGCAATCCTGGCCCCGGAATATCCGAATTCTACCATTATAACTGACTCTGTCACATCAGACAGGCTTACACGCTTCCTCGAAAAAGACCTGGGACTCAAGCACCACTGTTTCAAGCGCGGCTACAAAAACGTAATCAACGAATGCAAACGCCTTAATAAGGAAGGAATTGTTTCTCCGCTCGCAATGGAAACAAGCGGTCACGGCGCACTCAAAGACAATTTCTACCTCGATGACGGAGCCTTCCTCGCAGTCAAAATCGTAATCGCGCTCGCAAACGCAAAAGCCCAGGGCAAAACTCTGGCAAGCCTGATTGAAAAGCTGGATCCTCTCGTCGAAGCTCAGGAACTCCGCTACAAAATCAACTGCGAAGATTTCGGCTCTTACGGCGACAAAGTTCTTGAGGAATTCAAGGCAAGGGCAGAAAAAGCCGGCATGATTATGCCAAAGTCTTACGAAGGAGTTCGAATCAGCTTCCAGAGCGAAGACAAAAAAGGCTGGCTCCTGCTCAGAAAATCCCTGCACGACCCGGTAATGCCACTCAATGTCGAAGGCGAACGAGTCGGCGACGCAAAAAAAATCCTGCAAGTTGCACAAGAGCTTCTCGCAGGATTTGATAAGCTATCGAAATAGAAACTAAAAAAGGGGAAAGCCACCTTTCACAAAAGGTTTCTTCCCCCTTTCAATCCCTCATCATCCAAAGGTGAGGGAAAAATTATCCAGAATTAGTTATTAAGATCAACCCTTACATAATAAATTGAAGGAGCATATCCTGCGCCTACTCTTCCAACAGTGTAAGTTCCAGGTGTCAATGTCCAAATATATGCTGCATCAGAAGTTGGTGCTGTTGTTGAATTAGAACTATCAGCAGTAGCAACTCCGCCATCGCTTGATGTAATGCCACATGTATCGTTAGTTTTATTTGAGTCGGAACAATAACCTGTCAAAACTTTTACAGTCGCTGCTTTTGTAACAGAGAAAGTAATTTTTCCAGAAGAATTCATTTTGAGTCCGGTAGAAATTGAAGCAACAGAACCATCAATCAAAGTAACTGATTTTACGCTACCAAGTGTAACTCCGCCAGCAGTTCCTGTATCAAATACAGAATTGTTTGTTCCCGCAGCACCGCCAAGACCAGTTCCGCTTCCACTCTTTGTTGATGAAGAAGAGTCTTTAGAATCATACCACTCAGCACTTGTCCAAGTAGCAGCTTCAGAAGAGCAAACTATTGATTTTGACACACCACTTCCATCTCGGGCTGTTGCAGTAAATGTCACATCGCCAGCCTTGAGGAATTTTACTTCTCCTGAGAATTCATCGATTGTACCGACAGTCGTATCAGAAGATGTCCATTTTACAGCAAGATTTGAAGCCGTATCAGGAGTTACAGTTGCTTTCATAGAGTTTGCAACACCAACTGTAAACGTGCTTGAAGCAGCAGCAACTGAGATTTCTGTCACTGGCACGAATGAAAGAGTATCATCATACTCAACACTAATAGAATTGATGTAAGATGTTGTAGCAGCTGTAATCACAACAGAAGTTGCAGCAGCGTCATAAACAACATAACCACATTCCAAATATTTAGATGTTGAGCCAGAATTGATGTTATAGACACCTTCTCCCTGAGAACCAGCCTTGATTGTTCCCCAGCCAGAGTAATCACCTTTTACTGTTACTACACATTTTCCTGCAACTGGAATTGTGATTGTTTTCCCACTTCCACCAGTTGCATTTTCAGAACCTGAATGTTTAGAGAATCCATCGATAGTTACTGTTGAATCAACATACGCACCAGCATCAGCTGTAGAGAAATCATAAACAGTCTTTACAACCTCTTTTTCTCCATCCAACAAAGATTTTGAAGTATCAGTTTTTACATCCCAGCCGTTGTCAGAAATTACTTTTTTAACATCCCAGTAGCCGTCTGTATCTTTCTGGAATTTTGATGAAGCAACAACGAACAATCGGTTCAAGATATTCTCTCGGCCAGCATATTCTTTAGCTACGAAAGAAGAATTAAGGACAACTCCATATTTTCCAGCAGGGAAGTAGTCATCTGTTTTGAAACCGATGTATTTCTGGTCAGACGTACCGTTTGCCTGGCTTGCCCAAACATCAGCATTCAAAGTTACGCCTTCAGGAAGATTAAGTGTTGAACCGATAAAAGCAACCTGCTCATAATAGTCTTTTAAATTAGAAGAAGCCCACGGATTTCGACCAAGATAAAGCTCTTTAAGTCCGCTTTCCGCTTCCAAAGTACTGTTGTAAATAACCAAACCTTTTCCAACTTTTGAAGTCAGTCCAAGACGAGGTGCTGTGAAATATGCTTTATCAGTTCTTGTTCCGATTGCACGGAGAACACACTCTTCATAGAGGGCTACAACACCGTTTGTATATTCCATCCATGTAAAATCAACGTCACCTTCGATATAGCATTTGTAGAACCAAGCCTTAGCTACTGTGCGGAGTGTGTCCTGACCGCTCAAGAATGAACAGTTGTATGCAGCAAGATTTCCTGTTCCGTCAGTTCCGATAACCTCAGCCTGTGCTGTTCCCTTTGTTTCTTGACGAGAGCTTTTGATTGTGAGGTTCTCAAGAACGATGTTTCCTTTTCCTGCGATTGCGAGCGTTGAGCGACCTTTTTCACTTGAAGTGTCGCTTCCCTGTCCAAGAATAACGACATCAAGGCCATATTCTGCAGTTGTTTGACCAGAAATCTTGAGGTTATTGTTTCCAGAATATGAAAGTCCATCCTCTTTGTATGTACCCTTTTCAAGAGTGATTACACAGTCACCACTAGCACTTGCTGCGGCAGAAAGAGCAGCAGCGATTGTAGGATAAGTTGTGCCTGTTCCGCTTCCAACTGTGAGCGTAATTGTACCTTGTGTTGACGGAGCAGTAACAGCTTTTCGTCCTTTATCAGAACCGTCAGCGAGCACACCAAAACTCTTTTTTGCTGGTGTAGAGTCATCATCATCGTTGTCTGCACATGAAACGGCTCCAAAAAGTAATGCGGCTGCACACAAACCTGATTCAATAGCGTTCAGAAGAAACTTGTTTTTCTTCATACATACCTCCAAATTTTTCATGATGTTTTTGTCCTAAATTAGTTCGTTATTATCCAAATACTATAATTTTTTGGATTTTAACGCTAATTTCTTACATTACTTTATTTCCTAACCATCAATTTGTGTATACAAAATATAAATTTTTTAGTAGTGAATTTTGAAGTTTTTTCCATAAGACTCGCTTAAGACTGTATTTTTTGTCTTTTTTTTATAATTTATTGCCAAAAAAGATACAAAATATTGCAAACCAGATTTATAATAAAGAAATGAATCCAGAAATCACCAGACGAAGACAATTTCTCTCAAAAAGAAGGCATGGCAGCGGAGGATTAAACAGGCTCACAATAGGATTTACGTGCATCGCCGATTTCAGGAGCTTTATCGGGCAAGAATACATTTCTGGAATCGTAAAAGCCTGCGAGGACTATGACATCAATTTCATCAACATGAGTCAGGCTGTAAAATATTCGATTTTTGATGATGCAGATTTTTTATCGCGATATTCCCAAAAATTCAAATTTATGAAGGCTCCGTTTCTGGACGGTCTGATTACATGGGCTTCGTCGCTGGCAAACTATCTCACGGATGAACAGATTATCCAAAAATTTTCAGCACTATCACCGCTCCCCATGGTCGATATCGGCTATCTTTCAATTCCGGGAGTCACTGCGCTCCGAATCGACAACACATGTTCCATGGATCTGATTGTCGAGCATCTTGTAAAAATCCATTCTTTCAAGAGAATCGCATTTCTCGGCACAGAAGGTTCTCGCCCCCATCAAGACCGGCTCATTTCATTCAAAAAAGCTCTGCCAAAATTCGGACAGAATCAAAATAACGTTCCGGTCTTTATGGCAAAAGAACTTACAGAAGCAGAAATAATGCACGCTTCCGAAGAACTTTTCGCCCAGTGCATAAAAGACAAGTCGCCATCAGAGAGAATCGAAGCAATCGTCACAACAAGCGACATCATCGCCGCCTCTCTGATTCAATTTCTGCAGAAAAGGGGCATAAACGTCCCGGAGGATATTGCTGTCACTGGCTTCAACAATCAGTATCAGGGAATCACAAGCAGCCCGCCAGTCACCACAATCAACCTCGAATATTTCAAACGCGGCTACATGGCCGTCGAACTTCTGATAAACAGAATCATGGACGGAAGTTCCTCTGAACAGCTGATAAAAATTCCAACATCGCTGATTGTTCGCGAAAGCTGCGGCTGTTTTGAAAAAGAAATTCTTGACGCGGCGAATACAGACTTCCCGATTCTGCCAGAAGATTCCACCGAACAGGAAGCAAAACAATTTCTGTTCGAGAAGGTCAATCAGATTTTTGAAAAAGAAAGCCACGAAAGCAAAGAAAGCCTGGTCGAAGCAATTTTCAAAGATTTATACGAGAGTTTTAGTCCGCCCAAAACTTTGTGCTGGTACCGGAAATTTCTGAACAAACTTCGCGGAGCATATTTTACAGCAAGTTTCTGTCAGGATAAAATCACAGCCCTTCATTCATGTCTCATAGCCCTCGCAGGCTCAAACGAAATCCAGCGACAGAGAATGGAAAGCATCACAAATCAGCTCAGAGTTCTCTCGGCGGTCACATCGGATTACGAAATCAAGGCAAGGAACGAAAGCCCCTACACCTTCAACAATATTACTACGGCCGCAATTCACTTTGCATCAGTCTCGACCGGAACCCAGATGAAGAGCGCGCTTAAAACTCATCTTTCTGAACTTGGAATTCCCGGAATCATCCTTTCTTTGAGCGACAACATGACAACAGATTTGGAAACAAGCAACGTAGAACTGATTATACCGGAACCAAGTGAAATCGATCAGGTTAAGCTCCCATACCGGATAAATGACGTTGCCAATTTCCCGAAATCATTTTTCCCCAAAAAAGAACGCTATTCCGTAGTGCTTGAGATTTTGTATTACAACGAACGTTATTTTGGATTCGCGTTCATGCACATGCGCAATAAAAACATGGCTCTCTACGATTCAATCCGCTCCCTTTTGTGTCACTCGCTTTACGAAATCTATCTCAAAGAAGGCCGCACAAAAGCACATTCCATGCAGCTGAACACAAAAAATATCGAAGGAATTCTCTCGCTGCAAGGAAATGAAACCAATCTTTTGGGAACAAACAAACTCGGCGTTCAAAAAATCTCATCGTATCTTCTGGAGCATATCGGCGAAAAAACAAATCTTGAAAAGATGGCCAGCGAACTCGGAATGAACAAAACAAAATTGATAAGGCAGACAAAAGCGGCCACAGGATACACGGTGCAAAAACTGCACGAAAAATTAAAAATCGAACTGGCAAAAGACTTGATTCTGGAAGGAAAGCTCACTCTCTCAGAAATTGCAGAGCGTCTTGGCTTCCAGAACAGCAATTATTTCTCAAATGTTTTCAAAAAGAACACAGGAGAAAGCCCCAGAGCATGGGGTAAGGATAAATCAGGAATGAGGAATTAGGGGAGAGGTCTCTCCCCTGCGTCACACTTCGTTGTGCCGCCCCCCCACTCTACGGGGGTGAAGCCCCCCGTAACGCCCCCGACTATTCCTTCTCGATTTCAGTGCACTTCAAATGCAAGTCATCGAGCTGCTGCTGGTCAACAACAGACGGACATTCGTCCATTGGAGAAGCGGCGAGGTTGTTCTTCGGGAATGCGATTACTTCGTGGATTGATTCCTCGTGGCGCATGAGCATTACGAGGCGGTCAAGACCAGGAGCGATACCACCGTGCGGAGGAGCACCGAATTTGAATGCCTGAACGAGGAAGCCGAATGCTTTCTGGGCACGCTCTTCTGAGTATCCGACGATTTTGAAGATTCTCTGCTGCAAGGCAGGATCGTTGATACGCATAGAACCTGAAGCAAGCTCGTAGCCGTTCAAAACGAGGTCGTAGAGGTCGCCCTTTACTGCACCCGGGTCAGATTCCAGAGTATCCCAGTATTTTTTCTGTGGAAGAGTGAACATGTGGTGCTCAGTTTCCCAGTGATTTTCATCTTCGTTCCATGCAAAGTATGGGAAGTCGATAATCCATGCGAAGTGGAATTCGTCTTTTGGATTGTAGAGGTTGAGGTCTTTTCCGAGCTGCTTTCGGACTGCACCCAAAGCAACGCAGGCAACCTGCCATTTTTCATCGCTTACGAAAAGGAGCAAGTCGTTCTTTTCTGCACCGAGTTTTCCACAGATTTCTGATTCTTTTCCGGCGAAGAATTTTGAGATTCCGCCTTCGAATTTGCCTTCTGCATCAACCTTCATCCATGCCAGGCCTTTTGCGTGGTTGATTTTTGCAACTGATTCCAAAGCCTCAATCATCTTGCGGCTGTATTTGTCAGCAACGTTTTTAACGACGAGGGCTTTGAGTCCGCTTCGCTTGTGTCGCTCGATTTCTTTGGCGGCGTTTGCAGCTCCAGCCTTGAATGCGTTGAAGTCGCTCAAGTCAGCCATGAAAGCGGCGTCCTGCATCTTGAGCTCAAAGCGCAAATCAGGCTTGTCGCTTCCGTAAAGGTCAAATGCGTCGTCCCATGAAATGCGGTCGAATTTTGCTGGAAGCTCGTAGTTCAAAGTCTTTTTGAAGATGTACTGCATCATTCCTTCGGTAGTTGTAAGAACTTCCTCACGGTTTGTGAAGCTCATCTCCATATCAATCTGTGTGAATTCCGGCTGGCGGTCACCGCGTGCGTCTTCATCACGGTAACAGCGGGCAATCTGGAAGTATTTGTCAAAGCCTGAAACCATCAAAAGCTGTTTGTAAAGCTGTGGCGACTGTGGCAAAGAGTAGAATTTTCCAGGGTGAACGCGTGAAGGAACGAGATAGTCTCGTGCTCCCTCTGGAGTTGATTTGATGAATGTAGGAGTTTCAATCTCCAAAAATCCCTTGCTTGTGAGGTACTCGCGTGTAGCGAAAGTAACCTGTGAGCGGAGAATGATGTTTTTCTGCATCGGCTCACGGCGCAAGTCAAGATAGCGGTACTTCAAGCGCAAATCTTCGTTTGGAAGAACAACAGTTCCGTCCTTCTGGCGGACTTCCTCGATTGAGAAAGGCAATTCCTGTGAAGTTGTGAAGATTTCGATTTCTTTTGCTTCAACTTCGATTTCACCTGTTGCCATGTCAGGGTTAACATCTTTTTCGCTGCGGGCAGCAACTGTTCCTGCAACTGCGATACAATATTCGCTTTTGAGTGAAGATGCGATTTTTTTGAGTTCGTCGCTTGCACCGTCGCCGACCATGACCTGAGTGATTCCGTAGCGGTCACGGAGCTGAATAAAAACAAGGCCGCCCAAATCTCGTGACCGGCTGACCCATCCGTTCAATACAACATTCTTACCAACATCGCCCTTGCGCAATTCACCGCAAGTGACTGTTCTTTTTGAGTTTTCCATAAGAGATAGTTTAATGATATGTAAAGATTTGGGCAAGAAATAAAAAAAGAGGGGGAAGGCTCCCCCTCGCTACAGCCAGCAAGCTGTCTTTCGCTACCCTCTCTGCGGGCTCAAACGCCGCCCGCAACTCCCGCTTAGTCTTCGGCTAAAGTACAGCCGGCTCCGGCAGTTTCATAAACGATATTTTTGATTTTTGAAGCATCGTCCAAATTGTAAGCGTAGCTGATTGCAAAAGGCTTTTCGTCCTGAGTCTCCAAAGAACAGCTTCCGCTCACATATTTATTTCCGCTCTCATAGCATTTTCCCGAGGCATTTGTTGAAGCCGTGATACATTTTTTCACACCGCTCCCAAAATAATTGTTCTCTGCGATGATTGTGTATGCTCCGTAACGAGCCGCAATTGAAGCCTGCTGAGAATAATATGCGTTCGAATCACGCTCGTAGCTGTTGTTGAAAATATGCATGTTCGGGTAGCATGTCATAGGAAGCCGCTGTCCGCAGTTCAAAAATCTGTTGTGATGAATCGTAATGTTTCCGCCGCTTAAATCGCTTGAGCTGGAACCAATCAGCATTGTCTTGTCATGATTTTTGAAAACGCAGTATGAGACGACCACATTTTTCGCTGATTTTGTAATGTCACAAAGTCCGTCGTAAGTCTGCCACTTTTCAGAGCCGCTTGAAGTATCGACCATCGAATATTTCATTGTATCTTCAAAAGTACAGTGATCAATCCAAATGTTTTCCGAAGAATCCAAAATTGCCACGTTATCCCACTGAGCATTGAATCCGTCGTTTTTCTCGTGATGAGGGAAGGGGTCATATCCGTCCTGAATCGTAAGGTTTCTAAGGATTACATTTGAAACGCCTGAAATCTGAATTGTGCCGCCTTTGATTACTGCATTTTCAAGACCAATGATTGTAGTGTTTGATTTGATTTTTATTTTAATTACATCGCCATATTTTTTGTTCAGATTCCACATTTCAGAGCCAAGAGAAGACTGAGGATTTGAAGAAGTTTTGTCATCCGTAGAAGAAGAGCAGCTGGCCGCATACTTTTCCTTAAACTCAGCATAGTCTGCGAATTTGCCTTTTGATTTTTCTGCAACGAATTTATCCAAAGCCGCCGTTGAACCACCAGCCTCGCCGGGCAGGCATCCGTCACTCATGTCAATCGTGCCCTTCACGTAAATCAAGCCGCCTTTTGAAACTGCGCTGAGCAATTCAGCTCTTGATGTTACGGTCGTTCCTTCTCCGCCCTGAACGCTGACAGAAGCATATCCCACAGGCAAATCACCAAGTTTTATCGATTTTTCGGCTTCATTTTTTTCAGAATCTTCTTCGCCTGTTTTTGAATCATCCGTATCAGATACAGATTCCGGCTCAGAATCACTACCTTTTGATTCTACGGAACAGCCAGAGAAAATTAACGCCGCTGCAAATGCAAGCACGACAATTTTTTTGATTTCTTTTGAGGTTTTGAACATAATCCGCTCCTTTTGGTTCTTTTGATGAGCATAAACCAAAAGTGCGGATTTATCTTGCAATTAAAATTACAGTTTTTGACTAAAATGTGGATTTAGATACGGTGCATTGAAGAAAAGACCTTCTCTGCCATAACGTTGATTTCAACTCCCATTTCCTCGCTAGCTTTGCCGAGAATTGTGCGGAGCTCGTCGATTGAAACTGCGGCTCCTTCGAGAGAAACCATCATCATCATAACGAAATTTCCAGAGAGAATTGTCTGAGTGATGTCAGCAATATTGACTTTATTTTTTGCAAGAAGAGCACTTACTTCTGCAATGATTCCAACTTTGTCGCTTCCAACGACGGTAATAATCGCGTTCATAAAGCTATTTTACAAATTTATGCTTTCTTTGGCTATTGTTTTTACAAAATCTCCTGCAATTTTCATTGCTCCGTCACGGATTTCAGAATCAAGCGATGCGAAAGCTTTGATTATTTTGCCTGTATTCTTCAGTTTGTCCTTGTTCAAATCGGTGTTTGTGATTGCATTCGTGGATTCAAGAAGACCAAAAAGCGTCTCCACGAACTGCTCACGCTGATTCGGCAAAAGTTCCTCAAACCACTTGTTGAACGAATTGAAGAAAATCTCGCTTCCAGAATCAAACTCAGCCTTTGTTTCAAATTCGGTTCCCTTTACGAACCAGCTGAACGGATTGTGCTGCATCACGAGTTTTTCACTGCTAAGTACGATTTTACACGAGTCATAATGATGGAACAACATTCCGATTATCGAAAACTGCGGATAAACAGAGTAAATGCGTGATTTAATAGAAAAGAATTCATCGCTGTCGAGAGAAGCCTGCGAAAAACCGGGGCCATCGAAATTGTAAACACGGACAAGATTTTTTTTGGATTTTTCGTTGAGGTATGCGGAAGCAAAAATAGCCAGATTTCCGCCCTTAGAATGACCGCCAACAAAAAGCTCGGCCTTTTTAAATTCAGAAATGACATTTTCCAGATATGCACAGGCGTCCTTTTGTGCCGGAACCTGCTCTAGAAAAGCAAGGTTGAAATCTTCCTTCCAGCCGACAAGAGTATCATCAGTGCCCCGGAAAGCTACAAAAACCTGCTGCTTGTCTAAAAATGAGCCTTCATTTAAAACAAAAGTCACCGCCGAAAACTGTTCTTCCTTTTGCGAATCATAACGGCTGACAAAGCCCATAACCTCGACATCCTTAAAGCGGAGGGACTCTCCGGCCTTTTTCAAAAGCTCGCTGGATTTGGGGTCAATCAGCATGCCCAAGTCGCTGCGTTTTTCAAAATCACTCGAACCGAAAAACATTTTTGATAATTCGGACAATTTAATAGAAGAATTATAGTCGTTCGGAGCAAGTCCGTTGAAATTCAAGTAGGAAAGCTGGGCAAAAATCAGGGCGTCAACGTCATTCAGTGGAGAAAGTTCGAAGGACAGGTCGCCCCGCCAGTCAATATAATCGCAGATGTCATAATTTATCTTTTTCTCAAACATAGATTTATTTTAAATCATTTTTCTGATTCACTCAAATTAATTTTTATGCTATTCTTTGCGCACACGAACATTTCAGGAGAAACAAAATGAAAAAAATTCTTGCGACAATTGTAGCTTCTGCAATTTTGGGATTCGGGGCAAACGCACAGGTCCTCGATAAAGAACAGATGAAAAACACAGCCTGGGTTGGAGTTGGTGCTCCTCTCGGTGGCGATGCAATGGCTTACGGCTTCACAGACACATTCCAGACACGTTTTGACCGCGGCAAGTTCACTGTTGAAGCAATGCTCAACTGGAGTTTCCTTGCAAATTACGATAACGAATACAACGTAGACAATTTCCAGTTCGGAACATCAAACAACAATCCCCTTTCAATCAAATACGGCAACTGGGGAGTAAACAGCGTCAGCAATGCGGCAAAAGCAATCGACGGTGAATACAACAATCACGCAAACGTCAAAAACACACTTCAGGATTCTTACTACGTCAACTTCCTTTATCACATCACAAAAAATGTTGATTTCGGAGTCGGAACAAAACTCAACTGGAAGGTAGGTCCGGCCCCAGCATACGGCAGCTGGCTTTGGGAGAACGACGCTCACATCCGTCAGGGCGGCTTCTCAACTTCATACGATGACCGCTCTGGAGTTTTCGCACAGACTTCAACAGAAGCAGTCGGAAATTACCGCTATTACGTTCATGCGGCAGGCAACCGTCCTGGAACAGCAGATGTTGTCGGCTTCGTTCCTTTCGCAAACAAATACGCAAAACGAGCGCTGGGAGTCCGTTTTATTGCTGACGGCGAAATGCTTGAAATCGGTGCAGCCCTTCCAAACGGCTTCAACACAGACGACCCGGTTTTGAACTCAGGAATCAAATTCAATCCGGCAAAATGGCTTTCTCTTGCAGCTGCAATCGAAGGTGCCCTGGACGACGGCTCAAATTTCTACACAGGAGCTACAATCGGCTTCGACAAATTCATTCTTGACCTTTACTATGCGGCAGATTCACTTTTCACAAATGCAAAAAATGACCAGGCTTACGGAACAGGAGCTGCAATCACATTCGTAATTCCAAACACAAAAGTTACCCTCCGCCCGGAAATCGGAGTCAACTTCTTCGAGGATGACAATTACACAGCTGCATGGTATACAGGCGGCTCACTTTCATTCGACATCAACAAAGACATCGGTTTCAATCTCTGGAGCTCAATCGCATTCGGTTCAAAAGACAAGCGCTGGGATGACCACAGTGCTACTGACGACTGGGACGGCGGCCACATTTTCGACGTTCGCCCGGAAATCACATTTAACTACACAAGTCACACATCTTTCGCGGCATACTTCGATTACGAGCACAGGACTGCATTTGACGGCAAGGGTCGCAAGTGCTGGTCAACAGGCTTATTCTGGACATATATTTTCTAATAATATAAAGGGGTAAAAAATGGGCGGTATTTTCGGAGTTGTCTCAAAAGACGATTGTTCTTTGGATTTGTTTTTCGGCGTTGACTATCATTCCCACCTGGGAACACGCAGGGGCGGTCTTGCAGTCTGGCGCAAGGACGAAAAATTCCAGAGGGTAATTCACAACATTCAGAATTCACCTTTCCGAACGAAATTTGAAGCAGACATCGAGGAAATGAAGGGCCATCTTGGAATCGGCTGTATTTCCGACTACGAGCCTCAGCCTCTTCTGGCACGCTCTCACCTGGGCCGTTTTGCCGTTACAACTGTCGGCGTGGTCACAAACAAGGAAGAGCTTGTAAAGGAACTTCTTGACAACGGCGGTGCTTTCCTTGAAATGAGCGGCGGTGAAATCAATCAGACCGAGCTTATCCTTGCCTTGATGAACACTCAAAAGACAATTCTTGATGGAATCCGCTACGTTCAGTCAAAAATTCAGGGCTCAATCACAATGCTCGTTGCAACCCCTGAAGGAATTTACGGAGCCCGCGACAAAATGGGCCGCACTCCCCTTCAGATCGGCATCAAAAAAGACGCTCAGGGCACAATTCTCGCCCACTGTCTTTCTTTCGAAAGCTTTGCCTACATCAATCTTGGCTACAAAGACCTTCACGAACTTGGCCCTGCTGAAATCGTATATGTCACAGCCGACCGCTACGAAGTTTTGCAGAAACCACAGAAGGAAATGAAAATCTGTACCTTCCTCTGGATTTACTACGGCTACCCGACAGCCTGCTACGAGGGAGTAAACGTTGAGGCAATGCGCTACAACTGCGGAAAATACCTCGCAAAACGCGATAAGGACGACAACATTCATCCTGACTGCGCCGCAGGCGTTCCAGATTCGGGAACCGCTCACGCTGTAGGTTACGCAAACGAGGCCGGAATCCCCCATTCACACGCCCATTCATCAAATACACACCGACCTGGCCACGCTCTTTCATGCCGACAAACCAGGAGCAGAGAAACCTTATCGCCCACATGAAGCTTATTCCGGTTCAGCAGCTGATTAAGGACAAAAGCATCCTTCTTATCGACGACTCAATCGTACGAGGCACCCAGCTCCGAGAAACTACGGACTTCCTCTATCAGTCTGGAGCAAAGGAAGTTCACGTGCGCCCGGCCTGTCCGCCAATCATGTTCGGCTGCAAATACCTCAACTTCTCCCGCTCAAAAAGCGAGATGGACTTGATTTCACGCCGAGTCGTAAAGCAGTTTGAGGGCGACAACGTAAGCATGGAAACTCTGGCAAAATACTGCGACCCGGACACTCCTGAATACGCAAAAATGCAGGAAGAAATCCGAAAGCAGCTCCACTTCACGACCCTCCGCTTCCACCGCCTGGACGACATGCTGGACTCAACCGGCCTCGACCACTGCAAGCTATGTACATATTGTTGGAACGGGCAAGAATGAAATTTGTAAAACAATTTACTATCTTAGTTACGGTCTGCTTTATCGGCGAAATTTTGTACCGCATTATTCCGCTTCCGGTGCCGGCAAGCATTTACGGACTCGTCCTCATGTTTCTGGCCCTGCAGGCAAAAATCATGCCCCTTTCGGCCGTTGACCAGGCTTCGGACGCCATTCTCAGCATCATGCCCCTTCTCTTCATTCCTTCGACCGTGGGACTGATTCTGGCCTGGGACATCCTCAAAGCCCGCTGGCTTCAGTTCCTCTTGATGGGAATCGTGGGCAGCATCGTCGTTTTCTTTGCGGCAGGACATGTCACCCAGCTCGTAATACGAATTATGAAAAAATTCAATGGCAAGGAGGGACAGCATGACTGAAATCAGCAATTTTCTGACAAATTCAACATCTTTCGGACTTTTCATTTCTCTCGGCGCCTTCTGGATTGCAGACATAGTCTACAAAAAGACGAAAATCGTCCTTCTCGCTCCCCTTCTCACATCATGTACTTTCATCATCATCTTTCTCGTTCTTCTCAAAATTCCTTACGAAAGTTACCTCAAAGGGGCAAGTTTTCTTTATTACCTTATGACTCCATGTACGGTTGCCCTGGCAATTCCCCTTTACCGCCAGTTTTCAAAGCTCAAGGAAAACGCGCTTGCAATCATCCTTGGAATTCTGGCAGGAATCCTCGCAAACGCCTTTTTCATCTTCGCCATGTGCAGCATCTTTAAATTCGGTCACACGGAATACGTTTCAGTCCTTCCAAAATCAATCACGACTCCGATCGGAATCGCCCTTTCAAATCAGAACGGCGGAATCGAAGCCCTTACAGTCCTTTTGATTTCAATCAACGGCAACATGGCAAACATCTTCGGCATCATTTTCTGCAGGCTTTTCAGAATCAAAGAGCCTGTTGCCTGCGGAGTTGCATGCGGCACAACCGGTCACGCAATGGGCACGGCCAAGGCTTTTGAAATGGGCGAAGTTCAGGGGGCCATGAGCGGACTCTCAATCGCCGTTTCCGGGCTTCTGACAGTCATCGTAATGCCCTTCTTTGCGAAATTAATTTAAATTTTCTGAAAATTTATATTTGCGAAATCTTTTTTCTCGGACTATAATAAAAAGCAATGGATTTTCAAGTCTTCGTAAACACATTTTCATCGGCTTGTGCCGTCCTCTCAGTCAAAAAAGGTTTGGCGGGTCACCCGAGTGAGGTTCGAATCCACAAGGCAAACGACCTCTACAAGGAAACGATGGGAGTTGCCCGCTACCGGGATGACATGCTTTACTCGGATATGGTTCCAAAAGACGACAAATTCGAAGACTTCTGCTACCGCTGTGCCGTTCAAAAGCAAAAGCTCCACACTTACGTCGAAACCCGCTACATGAACTGCTGGTCGGACATCTCTTTTCTGCCTCTTGAAGGCGGCGATGACAACATTTCCTACTGCGCTTTCTTCTTTGAATTCACCAAAAAGCCTGATGCCAGCCGGATGTCCACAATTTCGGCCGAGATAGCATCCGCTGTAATCAAAAACTGCGTGATTTTGCGAAGTTCAACCGACTTTTATTCCAGCCTCAACCTGGTTCTGGAAGACCTGCTCATAAAAAGCGGCGGTGTTGCGACCTGCATCATTCAAGTTGACCGAAAAAACCGGGATTATGAAGTCCTCTGTGAAAAGTTCTTCAGCAAAGAAGCCTCCATGAAGGAGCACAGGCATCTTCTTCCTTACGAAGTTGTCGAAACCTGGGATGAAACGATAGGCGGAAGTGACGGCATTATCCTCAAGGACAACCACGACATGCTGGCCCTCGAAAAGATTAATCCCCTCTGGGCAGAAAACCTCAAGCAAACTTTAGTCACAAGTCTTATCCTTTTTCCGCTCATGCAGGGCAAAACGGCCATGGGTTACCTTTTCATAGCCAATTTTGACACCCAAAAGCTGGTACAAATCAAGGAACTTGCCAGCCTCACGGCCTTTTTCCTCACATCCGAAATTTCAGAGCATATTCTTGTCGAAAAGCTGGAAAGGCTGGGCCACGAAGACCTGCTCACAGGCGTAAAAAACCGCAATTCCATGAACAACCGGGTCGATCTGTTCGTATCAGGAGAGCAGAAAATCGCGGCACCTTTCGGAGTTGTCTTTGCCGACTTAAACGGACTCAAGCAGATGAACGACAAGAAGGGTCACGCGGCAGGAGACGTCCTTATCAAAGCCGCAGCCAACTGCATCAAAAGTGTTTTTACAGAAGACGAAATCTATCGTGCCGGTGGAGACGAATTCGTAATAATCAGCCCGGCATGCTCAAAAGAAGAATTTGAAGAAAAGGTCAAAAAGCTCAAGTCAAAGAGCTGCTACGGCTCACAAGTCAGTCTTGCAGTCGGCTCAGACTGGAACGAAGACGGAGAAGACCTAAGGCACTCAATGCATCTTGCAGACGAAGCCATGTACCGTGACAAGGAAAACTTCTACAAGATGCACAGCGACGTAGACCGACGAAACAAGCCTCCGCTACAGCAAATCTAGTCTTTTGAAGGGGCTGGATTTTTGAGCAGGATTTTCAAAAACAAGGGCTGAAGGATAAAAATCAGGAAATATCCCGCAATCATAGTAAGGATGAGGCTGGGCAAAAACATCTGCAGAAATGTAATCTGAGGAAGGGAATCCGCCGGGGCTCCGTTGGCAATGGCGGCCGCAAGCTGTCTTTTCATTCCCAAATAAGCAAGGGCAACCATGGAGAAGCTCAGGAGAGGCGTGTAAAAGCAGTCGGAAACTAGGGATTCAAAAAGATGGAAGGGCAAGGTCCTTTCCTTGAGGCCGATTTTATTCCCCAGAAAAGTGCCGACCTTGTGGATGGGCAGGCAGAAACCAATCAGTATGCTCAAAATACAGCTGGCAACAAAACTTAGCAGCCAGCCCTTAACTTCAAAGTGGCCGGAAGAAGCCATTCCAATCAGCGAAAGAAAGAAACTCAGGCTTATGCCCATCAAGAAATTCATGCAGAAGCCCACCTTGCGCATTTTTTTGGCCATTTCAATCTGATTCATGTTTTCCATATCAACTCCTTAAAATAACATTATAACACGCAATCCCTAATCAGGCAAAAAAATAGGCGAAAAAGTATTAGTTGAATTCTTCTTATTAAAAAGCTATTATATAAGGATATGGAAACAACTAATACAGTATTCACACCAGCGGTCACACCTATCCGAATTGGTATTGATGTCGGTTCTACTACAGTAAAAGTCGTTTGTCTTGATGAAAATGATAAAATGATCTACGGCGACTATCAGCGTCACCGTGCGGATATTCGTAATACAATCATAAATGTCGTAACACAGGCTCTTAATGAAGTTGAAAAAACTGCAAAACTTGGCGACAAGCACACAGTCTCTGTAAAAGTAACTGGTTCTGGCGGTCTTTCTGTCTCTCAGTGGCTCAACATTCCTTTCATCCAGGAAGTCGTTGCGGCAACTACAGCCGTCAAAAAACTCATTCCCCAGACTGATGTTGTAATCGAGCTGGGCGGTGAGGATGCAAAAATCACTTACTTCACAGGCGGTGTCGAGCAGCGAATGAACGGAACCTGTGCAGGCGGTACAGGCGCATTCATCGACCAGATGGCAGCCCTTCTCGAAACAGACGCTCCAGGCCTCAACAAGCTTGCAGCCGGCTGTCAGCAGATTTATCCTATTGCGGCCCGATGTGGTGTATTCGCAAAAACAGACGTTCAGCCTCTTATCAATGAAGGTGCCCGCCGTGAAGACATTGCGGCTTCAATTTTCCAGGCAGTCGTAAACCAGACAATCTCTGGTCTTGCCTGCGGTAAACCGATTCGCGGTCATGTAGCATTTTTGGGCGGACCTCTCCACTTCCTTGACCAGCTCCGTGTCCGCTTTATCGAAACACTCAAACTCAAAGATGACGAAATCATCGTTCCAGAAGACTCACAGCTTTTCGTTGCGGCAGGTTCAGCTTATTCTGCAGAAAAGGTCTGCAATCCACTTTCTTCTTCAATGCCAAAAGCCTTCCCTACAATCAAAGACTTCAGGGACAGCCTTAAGAATCTTGAGGGAGCAGAGCTTTCTGAAGTTCAGCGACTGGATCCTCTTTTCGTTGATGAAGAAGACCTGGCAAAATTCCGTGCCCGCCACGGCGAAGACAAGGCTAAGCGCGGCGATTTGAATTCAGCTTCAGGCCCTCTCTTCCTGGGTCTCGATGCAGGCTCAACAACAACAAAGGCAGTTCTCGTAAATAAAAACGGCGAAATCCTCTGGGATTTCTATGATGTAAACGCCGGAAATCCAGTTGACCTTGCAGTCCGGGTCCTCAAAGACTTGTACAAAATTCTTCCAAAAGACTGCTACATTGCCCGTGCCGTTTCAACAGGTTACGGTGAGGCTCTTTTCCAGGCAGCCCTTGGCGTTGATGCCGGTGAAGTTGAGACAATCACTCACTACCGCGCCGCAGAATTCTTTGTTCCGGGCGTTGAGTTCCTTCTCGACATCGGCGGTCAGGACATGAAGTGTCTGCGCATGAAGGACGGAGCAATCACTTCGATTCAGCTCAACGAGGCTTGTTCAGCAGGCTGTGGTTCATTCCTTGCAAACTTCGCAAACTCAATGAACCTCGACATCAAGGAATTCTCAAAGAGAGCCCTTCTTGCCAAAAAGCCGGTTGACTTGGGTTCACGCTGTACAGTCTTCATGAATTCCCGCGTAAAACAGGCTCAGAAAGAAGGTGCTACAATCGACGACATTTCAGCAGGTCTTTCTTACTCTGTAATCAAAAACGCGCTTTTCAAGGTAATCAAACTCCGCCGTGCTTCTGAAATCGGCACAAAAGTCGTTGTTCAGGGCGGCACTTTCTATAACGACGCGGTTCTCCGTGCATTCGAAAAAATTGCGGGCGTAAACGTATTCCGTCCGGATGTTGCAGGTCTCATGGGTGCTTACGGTTCAGCCCTCATCGCTTACGATCAGTGGCTTGACCTCACGGCTCCAAAACCGGGCCAGGAAAAAGGCTGGGTTCCGCCAAAAATCGTATCAAACATCGCAACTCTTGAGCAGCTTGAGCAGTTCAAAGTTGACCTTGAGCTTACCCGCTGTGGCGGCTGTCAGAACAACTGTCTTCTCACAATCAACACATTCACTACAGGCGGCCAGAAACGTCAGTTCATCACTGGAAACCGCTGTGAAAAGGGATTGGAACGACATCAGCTCAAAGACGAAAACACAAAGACAGTCGACGGCTCAAACAAGGAAAACACAGGCGTCGAGTCTACAGGCTACGAGCTTCCAAACCTCTTCGACTGGAAGTACAAACGCCTTTTCAACCATTATATCCCGCTCAGACCGGAAGAAGCCCCAATGGGCTCAGTCGGAATTCCACGCGTACTCAACATGTACGAGAATTATCCGCTCTGGTTTACAATCTTTACAAAACTCGGCTTCCAGGTCAAAACCTCACCTCGCTCAAGCCGAATGATTTACGAGCGCGGTATCGACTCAATTCCATCAGAATCAGTCTGTTATCCGGCAAAAATTTCTCACGGACACATGGAATCCCTGCTCAAAATGGGCTGTAAATTCATCTTCTATCCGTGTATTCCATACGAAAAAGTCGAGGACAAGGGAGCCGGCAACCACTACAACTGTCCGGTCGTCACTTCTTATCCTGAAGTCCTCAAGCACAACCTCGATTCAATCAACGAAGACAAAGATTTGCTCTTCATGAATCCATTCCTGCCGATTTATGATTTGCCTCGCCTGCGTGAGCGTCTTTACGAAGAACTTCACAAGCACTTCCCGACTTTGATGAAGGAACAGGTTTTTGCGGCAGTCGATGAAGGCTGGAAGGAGCAGGAACAGTTTAAGGTTGATACTCAGAGGGCAGCAGAAGAAGCCCTTGAACAGCTGGTCGTAACCGGCGGCAACGGTATCGTTCTTGCAGGCCGTCCATATCACCTTGACCCGGAAATCAACCACGGTATCCCGGAAATGATTCACGGATTGGGTCTTGCAGTCTTCACAGAAGATTCAGTGGCACACCTTGGCTCAGTCGAGCGACCGCTTCGAATCATTGACCAGTGGACTTATCACAACCGACTCTACCGTGCGGCAAATTTCGTCTCAGGAATGCCAAACCTGGAACTTGTACAGCTCACTTCATTTGGCTGCGGTCTTGATGCCGTAACAGCTGACCAAGTTGACGAAATCATGAAGTCAAAGAGCCGCATGTACACCCTCATCAAGATTGACGAAGGAAGCAACCTGGGTGCAGTCCGAATCCGAATCCGCTCTCTTATTGCGGCAGTAAGGGCCCGCCAGCGCAATCCTAAAAAACTTGAGTCAAAGAGCTCGGCTTATCAGCGTGTAATCTTCACCGAAGAAATGAAGCACGAATACACGATTCTTTCTCCGCAGATGTCACCGATTCACTTCCGTCTTCTGCAGAAGGCCTTCCAGTATTCAGGATTCAATTTCGTTGTTCTTGATTCTGTTGATCCAAAGGCAGTCGATGCAGGCCTCAAATTCGTAAACAACGACGCATGTTATCCTTCAATTTTGGTAACAGGCCAGCTTATCGAAGCCCTTGAGTCAGGAAAATACGACATCAACAAAACGGCCGTAATCATTTCTCAGACTGGCGGCGGCTGTCGAGCTACAAACTACATCGGCTTTATCCGTCGTGCCTTGAACGACGCTGGCTGGAGCCATGTTCCTGTAATCTCACTCAACGCTTTGGGCATGGAAAAGAACCCTGGCTTCAAATTCACTCCGGGAATGGTTCACAAGGCAATGATGGCAACCTTCATCGGCGACCTTCTCATGCGTGTCCTCTACCGGGTAAGACCTTACGAAGCAGAACCAGGCAGCGCAAACCGCCTCTACGAAAAGTGGAATGCAAAAGCCGAAAAAATGCTCAAATCAAATTCAATTTTCAAATACAGAAGGCTGATTCATGGAATCATCCGTGACTTCGACCGTCTTCCAATTCTTCCGATTAAAAAGCCTAGAGTCGGCGTTGTCGGTGAAATTCTCGTAAAATTCCACCCGACGGCAAACAACGACATGGTAAACGTAATCGAGCGTGAGGGAGCAGAATGTGTAATGCCTGATTTGGCAGACTTCCTCTTCTATACATTCTCAGACGGCGTTTTCCGCTACAAAGAGCTGGCTTTCCCAAAATCAGAAGAGAGAAATGCAAAATTCTTCGTCTGGGCTTTGGAGCTTTACCGAAACTACATGAAGAAGTGCCTGCGTAAGAGCCGCCGTTTCGAGCCGCCTCACTCAATCTGGGACATGATGAAGAGCGTAGAGGGCTTGATTCAGACAGGAAACATTTCCGGTGAAGGATGGTTCCTCACTGCCGAAATGGTAGAATTGATTCACTCCGGTGCACCAAGCATCGCCTGTGTCCAGCCATTCGCATGTCTTCCAAACCACATCACCGGTAAGGGCATGATTAAAGAGCTGCGACGCCGATTCCCTGAGTCAAACATCAGTGCAATCGACTACGATCCGGGTGCATCCGAAGTCAACCAGCTTAATCGTCTCAAACTTCTTCTTTCAAATGCCCCAATCGGCAAGAACCCTGATGAGCTTCCGAACGGCAAAATCTGGACAAAGAAAGGCGAAGTAGAGCCAATCATCCAGTACGCAAGCGGTGGAGCCCAGTTTGTGGACGACGATCCAATCGATGCAAAGAACGCTGTCCCGGCAACTACGGCATAGTTCAATCAGGGATTAGCAGTCAGGTAAAAAATCAGCCTGATTGCTAATGTCGCATTTTCTTACCTTTGGAGATTTTATATGGAAACAACTTTGCCCCGCCTTTTTAGAAAAAGAGCTTCTGAATACCCTGAACTTGCCTTTCAGATGAGCCGTTTTAAGGACGGACATTTTGAACCTACGACTTACAAAGAAGCATACGAGACTGCCGTTAATTTTGCGGGTGGTCTTTTGGCTCACGGAGTCGTTCGCGAAGAGCACATCGGTCTTATCTCAGACAACCGCAAGGAATGGGAACAGAGCGACATGGGCTTGATGATGCTGGGTGCAATTGATGTTCCCCGCGGTTGTGACGCAACAATCGGTGATTTGGAATATATTCTTTCCTTTGCCGACTGTAAGCGCGTAATCGTTGAAAATGCGGCTCAAATCGAAAAAATCATCGGCATCAAGGAAAAGCTTCCCCTCGTAACAGAACTTATCGTTTTTGAGGCACCAAGCGAAAAGGAACTTGAACTTACAAAAAATGCCGGAGTCTCTCTTTATTCTTTTGACCAGCTTATTGAAGAAGGCAAAAAATACAACGCTGAAAATCCCGGCAAAGTCGAAGAAGAAATGGACAAGGGCAAATGGGATGACCTTGCAACAATCATCTTCACTTCGGGCACAACCGGAAAGCCAAAGGGCGTAATGCTCTCTCACGGAAACTTTATCACTCAGCTGGACGAAGTCTGTGAGCGAATCTATTTGTATCCTGGCGACCGCGGTCTCATGGTTCTTCCTGTATGGCACGCTTATCAGAGAGCTGTTGAATATGTCGTTCTCAATCAGGGAGCAACAATCTGCTATTCAAAGCCGGTTGGACCAATCCTCCTTTCTGACCTCAAGACCCTTAATCCACAGGTTTTGCCTGCCGTTCCGCGAGTTTTCGAGGCTGTCTACGACGGAATCTGGCGCAACATGCGAAAAACAGGCGGCACAGTTTTCCGTCTCTTCAAATTCTTCGTTGCAATCGCTCTTTTCCATTCAAAGCTCGACCGCGTTCTTTTTGACCGCACAACCCGCTACGGAATGGACAAACGCTGGCTTCAGTGGCCTGCATTCGTGCTGCCATGGCTTTTCTGCTACCCGATTAAGCTTCTTGGTCACGTACTCATTTTCCGAAAAATCAAAAAAATGCTGGGAACAGGCTTCCGCTCAGGCGTTCCGGGCGGCGGTGCCCTTCCTCCAAATGTCGATAAATTCTTCTGGGCAATCGGAATCAAGCTTTCTGAAGGTTACGGTCTCACGGAAACAGCTCCGATTATCTCAGTCCGACCGATTGACCGCCCTGTTTTGGGCAACGTAGGCTCTCCAGTCCGCGGAGTTTCTGCCCGGGTTGTTGATCCGCTCACACGCAAGCCACTCAAACGCGGCAAAAAAGGCGTTCTTGAAATCAAGGGCGGCACCGTCATGAAGGGCTACTACAAGCAGCCTGAGCTTACCGCAAAGGCAATCGATGAAAACGGCTGGTTCGACACAGGCGACCTGGCCCGGCTCACTGCAAACAACGAAATCGTACTCTGCGGCCGCATGAAGGACACAATCGTCCAGACCGGCGGCGAAAACATCGAACCTCTGCCAATCGAAATGAAAATGCAGGAATCACGCTTCATCCAGACGGCTGTAGTTTTGGGTCAGGATCAGCGCTATCTTGCGGCCCTTGTTGTTCCTGAACAGAGCGAAGTTGAGGCCTTCTGCAAGGAATCAGGCCTGCCATTCAAAAAATATTCCGAAATGGTAAAGAGCCCGGAAGTCCTGCACTTGATTGAAACCGAAGTTGCCACCCGAATCAACGCCAAAAACGGCTTCAAGTCTTACGAGCGAATCAATAAAGTCGGTCTGCTCGAAAAGCCATTTGAAGTCGGCGTAGAGCTTTCGGCAAAACAGGAAATCATGCGCTACAGGATTAACGAGATTTATTCTGGCGAGATTAAAAAGCTTTTCAAATAAGATTATGCCCGGTTCAGCCGGGCTTTTTTTATACTCCGTCCTTGAAGTGCTCAAGAAGCTCTTCTTTCGTTGAAAAGCCGGTCTTGTTGTAGATTTTGCTTATGCAGTTTTCAACGGTTCTTTTGGTTATTCCAAGTTCATCTGCAATCGTTGAATTCTGCTTGCCCTGAAGGATTTTCCGCAAAATCTCGCTTTCACGGTGGGAAAACATGGAAAGAGTGCGCTCGTAGAAAAAGAGACCGCGGGCAATATTCGGCTCGATATAATTTCTGCCGCCAACAAGGGATTCAAGTGCATTTTTTAGCTCAGAAGCATCGCTCATCTTGGAGACAAAGGCTACAGCCCCGGATTCTATCGCCGCGCCCACGATTCCGATGTCAGAATGCATTGAATAAACGGCGATTTTCATTTCCGGGAAGAGGCTTTTACATTCCTTGATGAAAGAAAGACCGCAGTCAACGGTTCCGTTAATGTTCAAGTCAGTGATAAGGAGCTTGATTTTTTCCCTGGATTCCCCCTGCTCCATAAAATCAAAAAATTCCTGGGGAGTGGCAGCCGCGCCCGCACATTCAAAGTCAGACTGGTCCGAAAGATAAGAGACAACGCCCTGCCTCATTAGCATATGGTCTTCTACGAGAAAATATTGTCTTTTCATTTTTCAAATGCTCCGATTGGGATAAAAAGCTGAATCTCCGTTCCGCTGCCCATTTCCGAACCTTCCGTCCGCGAATTTATCGTGAGGATTCCCCCTGTCTGCCGGGCCCTCATGTTCATGCCGCGCAGTCCGAAATGCTTTTCCATGTGGTTGCCGGCCAGTTTTGCCTGTGAAAAGCCGTTTCCGTCGTCCTCAATAAAAAGATAAACTCCTTCATTTTCAGACTTGTTTTCGCGTCGTGCAAAAATAGAAACTTCACTTGCATTCGCGTGCTTTTTAACGTTCATCAGGGATTCCTGGACGATGCGGTAGATGTTCAGTTTTTGCTGGGCGGAAAATTTTTCTGAATTTAAAAGGGCTGCAGCATCTTCACGGATAAGGAAATGCAGGTCGATTTTGGTTTCATCAATAAAATTAAGACAGAAGCCCTTGAGAGCCGAAGAAAGCGACTGTTTTGTGAGGGAAGGAGGAACCAGCATGTAGCAGAGGGAACGGATCTGGGCAATGCTGTCATGGAGGATTTTCCTTTGATTTTCATTCGCCGCCATTGAAAGGGCCACGCACAAATCCTGGGCTACCGTATCATGAAGTTCCGCAGAAATTCGGGCACGCTCTTCTTCCTGGGCCGTAATGACGTGGGAAGCATACTCGTTGGACTCTTTTTCATGCTGTTTTGCAAGGGAAATCCTGATAAGGGCAATTACCACGGCAAGAAGACCTACACAGCACAAAAAGGCAAGAATTATAAAAAAGAGCGTAAAAGAATGAATCGTCTGATAAAGGGAAGCTAGATCCTCGCTGGATATGCGGGGATGAAAATTACTGGCGTGCATCGGCTGAGCCCCTTCTCCTTGCAAGCTGATAAAGTATAAAACCGAGGAAGGTGCAGATTAGGCGGTCAAGAACAGTGACCGGGATTCTGGCGAAAGTACAGGCGACAAAAAGACCGAGATTTTCGCCCAAAAAAGCCATGACAAAATTCTTTACAGGATTTACATAAACCTGATTGTCAAAAAGAATGCGCTGGAAGGTTTCAATCATTCCGCCGATGATGCTCGAAGCAAAAGCCGTAACAAGGGAAATCAAGATAAGGTAGAGAATAGTAAGGGTCTTTGAAAGATAGAGATTGTTGTTGCGCCATGAAAAAAGCCAGGTAAAAAAAGCAATCGCAAATCCACAAAGGGAATACATGATTTCCCAGGGATAAAAGGAATTGCCTGCCGCTACCATGAGAAGAAGCCGGAGCACGTTATAAAGCCCGCCGACCAAAAGCCCCGGAAGCAGCCCCGCATATAAGACGATGAAAACCGTGCCGATTGTGTCCATAAAAAGCGGAATATGCATGACATCGCCAAGAACCCAGGCCGTAAGCAGATTGAAAAATTCGGCGAGAATACAGAGAAAAATTGTAATATGTTTGCTGGCTGGTTTATCCATAGAAAGGATTATAGCATTGTTTGTGTTCACTTGTAAGACCTGAAAAAAAGCCCGCCTGCACGCGACAGACGGACTTTAAGTTCAATTAGTTGAATTTACCGTTTTATATACTCAGGACTGGAATCTGTTGATTCTATGCTCGGAGTGTCCCAAATTTCCATTTTGAATTTGCCATTTGTTATGGTTAAAGGAATTGTTCCAAAATTAGCAGTTCTCTTATTATGTGTCTCTGCAGTAAAAGATATTACGCCATTAGTCCAGTTTCCAGATGTTCTAGACCATTTGCCTGTATAATCTGTGCTTCGGTATCCATAAGTGTATTCACGGCATTTCCATGTTCCATCTGAATAGAAATAAATTGTTTCATAGCCACTTGAATCTTCATATTTGTATCTGAATACAGCAACGGCGGATTCACCGAATGATGATTCGTAATAGACATCAGATGCTGTACTTGTTGAACTATCCTGCGAAACATCATAATCACTACTTACAGCCGTGAATGAACCATAGGTGTTTTTAAGAGTTCCATTTGTAATCGTACAGTTGATTATTTCTGATTTTGTTTTCCATGAACCATTTTTATATTCTTGATTTTCATTAAGCCTCATGGTTCCGTTTGTAAAATCACCTGTCATTGTATAAGTGCCTTTTGCCTCTTCCTGACCATTGCAATATTGTACATAAGTGCCGTTGTCGAATTTGACGACATATTTTCTTCCGAGTATAGTTGCTGCGAAAGCGGCTGAACCATTGGCTGCTGTAGTATCCTTGTATTCTGGATATGAGCGTGTATATTTCACGTTTTCAATTGTCATAACACGATCTTTAATTTCGTTACCAAAATAACCATCTGAGAATTTTATGCTACCATCAAACCAGTCACCAGAAGATAGTGAATATGTAGAGGACTCCAAAACTTCTATGTTTGTATAATCGCCTGCAGTTATAATAGATAAAACTTCATAAAGAGATTTTCCGCTAGAGCTATCATATTTATAGAAGACATAAAGTTTTTCTTTTGTATAATTATCTCCTTTTTCTTCAGGAGCATCAAAAATGGCATTGATTTTGTCATAGTTTATGTACTTCTCTTTTGAAGCAAAAACATCGGCATCGAATCTATATTCTCTTATAAAAGACTTTCTGAGGATAACTCTGCCAAAATTATCTTTTTCAAGAGTATATGTGCTTGCACTTGGAGCCCCAGCTGATGAAAGTGTAATGTCGGAATAGCTTCTATTGTTCATATCTATTACACCAGTATATGTTCCTGTATTTAGCACGGAAGTCTGGATACCGCTGGCAGAGTCTGCTTTTTTGGTAGACAGCCATGTGTTGTCTGAGAAAAAGAAAGTTGCTATTTTTCCAAGGTAAATTTTATTAGACTCGCTTGTTTCATCGTTTGTAATAAATAAATTGACAATCTTTTTTTCAGAATACTCTTCATTGTCAGGGAAGTACACCATTTCTGGAAATACATTTTTATCGGCTCCGCTTGCAATTTCCTTCACAGAATACTTATAGTAAGAAATTTTCACCACTCCATCAGAAATTACATGTACGCCTGATTCAATTTTGGGGTAATTTGAAGTACTGCTGTTTTTTATTGCGACACAGCCATTGTTCCAGTTTCCAACGAGCGAATATGTACCTGATTCTTTACTATAGTCGCGGTCCGAATATTTGAATTCGAATGTGTTGTTTGAATAAAAGGAAATAAGGCTCAGATTGTCATAGATGTATTCCGCAAGAAGTTTTTTTTCAGTCTGGGAAGGTTCTTTTCCAGAATTACCGCTTTCGTCAGACGGAGTCTTAAGCGTTCCGCCAGTAAGGGTATAAGTTTTGGTACTGAAAGTTATTTTCTTTTCTGAAATTGTTTTAGTACCAGTAAATGTCTCTTGTTTGTAACCAGATGTAGCATTCAATGTGATTGTACCGTTTTCCCAGTCACCGGATACAAATTTATATGTTCCGGCTGCCTGAGGTCCAGATTCGTCACTTACAATTACTTTGAAAGTAGAGTCATTATAAAAGGTCAGGGTTCGGGTATCATAACCACTGTTGCAGGTAAAAATAGCCAGAGCAGAATTTGAGTTGCCGCCGCCGCTAGAGTTGTCGTCATCTCCGCTTCCGCAAGACGCAAAGCCGAAGGCAAGTGCGGCAGAAGTCATGAGAACCAAAATTTTTTTAATGAATTTTTTCATGAGTTTCCTCCTGTTGAATTATGTGAACAGTCTTGATTACACAAGACCATTCCATCATTTTCCAAGAAAAATATCATGAATTTAAAAACAAGTGGTAGTGTGTCCTCACAAAAAAGTGTGCGTTCAACGCACACTTTTGCTAAATTCGAACGATAATCGCACCGGATTTTTTGTCGCGCTGGGTCAGGTCGGAGGGCGTTTTAATTTGCAGGAGTTCGCCGTTTTTGGGCTGGACGTGGCTTTCATCGACGGCAAGCAGCATTCCGAACTGGCTGCATGCGTAGTAGCCTGATTTGTGCAGTTCCGGCAGGCGGATAAAGTCTGATGCAATGCGGATGAAGGTCTTTTCGGAAGCGAGTTTTTTGTCACTCTTTTCCGTCTTTTCTGCCGCTTTTTTTACCACGATGAAACTGAGGGAAGCCCTTTCTTTGGGCAGACCTGCTTTTTCAGAAAGCTTGAGGAGTTTTGCAGGGGCCGCTTCGGTGTCAAAGGCAAAGTTGCACCACTTGGCGTTTTTGCCATAAGCGTTCGTTGTTTTGCCGCTGGTTCTTCCGGCCATTGGACAGGCCTCGCTGTGAGGACAGGGGGCTACCGGGCTGTAATTCTGGCGGATTAAAGCATCGCGCATGAGCGAAATGAATCTTGCTGAATGCGGGTCCCCCGGCTCAACGAGCAGGACGGCTGAGTCCTCACTTTTGAGATAGGAAAGCAGTTCCTTCGTGTATTTTTTGGCAAGGAAGTCTGTTGGCATTTCCTTGTTCTGGATAATCTCATTGAAAACATTGGCACAAGTGATGAAATCAGCCTTTTCCTTGATTGACGTGCCAAAAGCTCCCTTAACCCGGACAATCTTCCAGGGCTCAGTTGACTCGGGGGCTTGGGGCGCAGCCCCAGGAGAAGGGGTAGCGGAAAACGCGTCAGCGCTTGTAGCGAGGGGAAGGCTTTCCCCTTTTAAAGTCTTTGCGGCGATTGAAAGATAGAGGTCTTCGCCTGCAGCCAGGGCCGTCTGACTCAAATCCATGCAGTACCAGGTGATTTTTTTGCTGCGAAGCTCCGGTCGGGCAAGCCAGAGGGCAATTACGGCTGTGAGGGTGCCGCTTCCAACGTCGATTGCCACTGGATTTTCGGAATTTTCAAGTGAAGTGAAAGCCGATTTGGGCAGATTTGAGAAAAGACTTACCTGGCGCACAAGATTCCACCACATGAAATAGCTGATGTATGCGCTTATGAAGCTGGCTTCGTTCATGTAGCCCAGACGGCGGGAATTTCTGTCGTCAGTGAGCTGGTGGGAAAGATTTTTGATTGCCCCGTAAAGTGAAACCTTCTGCTTGCCGCTCAAATTGCGGACGTCTGCGACAATATCTTCAAAATTTTCGATGATTTTTTTGCTTTCGGCAGGGATTGAATCTGACTTGAACATTTCCCGCCTGATTGAGGCCGCCTTTGACTTTAATGAATCGCGTTTTTCGATTCTGTGGGCATGACTTCTTGCCCGCGATGCCTTTCCGGCTTTTCCATTATTTTCGTTCATTTCTAGACCTCTTGATATCAAAGTAAAGTTGTGTCAGCTCGCCCCTCAGCTCCCGGATAAGGTTCATTGCCTCGGCGTTGTTTTCGTAGGCCTGGGCTTCCCTCAAAATTTCGTTTCGGGCACCTTCAATCGTAAATTTTCGCTCGTAAATCAGATATTTGAGGCGGAGGACGATTTCAAAATCACGCTCGGTGTAAACCCGTCTGCCCCCCAAATCCTTGCGCGGGGCAAAACCGGGAATGATGGTCTCCCAGTACCTGAGAACATTCTGGCGAACACCGCTCAGTTCTTCAACATCTCCAATAGTGTAAGTCAATTTTTAACTTTCCGTTTCGAATCTGTTTTCCCAGCGTTTACGGCTGGCCTTCATATTCAGCTCAACCGGAATCTGGTCAAAGCCCAGGTCTTTTCGGATTGAGTTTTTGAGATATGTGACGTAACTTTCCGGAACGTTGTCCGGGCTGGTACAGAAAATGCGGAATGAGACCGGATTTGTGCTGGTCTGGGTCATGTAGCGTATCTTGAAGTGGATTGCCTTGCTTGCTGGTGGCGGATAATGGAAAAGCCAGTCCGCAAGTGCCTTGTTGAGGGCAGATGTGTCCACTTTGCGTGTAAGCTGACCGTAAAGTTCGATTGCCTTGTTGAGCAAATCCTTGATTCCTTCGCCGTTGAGGGCTGAAAGAGGAAGAATCGGTGCCCAGTTCATGTGACCGAACATAGTCTTGATGTAATCAACTGTGTCGCGCAGAGTTTTGCGGCTCTGATCCTGGGTGTCCCACTTGTTGAGGACGAGGATGATTCCCCTGCCCCGCTCGTAAGCCAGAGAACAGATTTTTTTGTCCTGGTCGGCGAGTCCTTCCTGAGCGTCAATCATGAGGAAGACGACGTCACACTTGTCCAGGGTTTTGATTGCCCGGTTGACTGAATAATACTCGACGTTTTCGTGGACTTTCTTTTTGCGGCGGATTCCGGCCGTGTCCATGATTTCGAAATTTCGTCCTGCATACTGGAATTTGCCTTCGACTACATCGCGGGTGGTTCCGGCATAATCAGAGACGATTGATTTTTCTGAATGAGTGAGGCGATTTGAAAGGGTAGACTTGCCTGTATTCGGTTTGCCCAAAATCGCGATTCGGATTGGCTCTTCCGGCTTTTCGCCTTCTTCGACCCTTGAAAAATCCAGGTCCTGGGTGATTTTTTTGGCAAGGTCAGTGATGTGGTCGCCGTGGTCAGCGGAAATAAAAAGAAGCTCTTTAAATCCGTACTGGAGATAGTTCCATGCGACAGATTCGCCTCGTCCGCCCTCACATTTGTTTACGGCTACGATGAGCTTGTCCCAATATGGGCGCAAAAGCTGAATGAATTCTTCGTCCTCACCGGTGATTGTTCCGGCTTCAAGAAGGAAAAGAATTTTATCGGCTTCTTTGATTGTTGCAAGAGTTTTCTGAACTACAAGTTCGTCCATTTCTGACTCGCGGCTGCTTGGGTCACGGTCAAGCTTGTAACCGCCTGTATCAACGAGACGGACAGGCTTACCCATGATGAATGCGTTTGCCTCTACAGGGTCACGAGTAACGCCCGGAGTGGGGTCAACAATTGCCAGACGGCGGTGCATGAAGCGGTTAAAGAGAGTTGACTTTCCTACGTTCGGACGGCCTGCAATTACAACTAAAGGAAGGTTCACATAATATTTTGAAGTGTCATATCCGGCTTCTTCTACTTCTGCCTTGTATGCCGCAATTTCTTCAGAATCTTCTATAATATTGCTTGTGTCTTCTAAATTCCAATCATCTGAATCATCATCTGCTTCTTCTTCGACATTCTGAGAAAGGACTTCTTCCTGCTCAATAACCTCGCTAGTCTTCTGAGGCTTTGGTTTTGAGAAATCTGGTTTTCGTTTTGCTTTTGCCATGAAACTATTATAAACTATTTAGTCTCTTTGAGGAAATGGCTTTTAGCTCTTCCATGCTGATTTTTGATAGAAGTTCTTTGATTTTTGTGATTAATTTGGGGCTCATACTCAAAGTGCGCACGCCCATGCCTGCAAGAACCATGACACTTTCCGGGCGGCTGGCCATTTCACCACAGACTGAAACGTCAATCTCCGCACTGTGGGCAGCGGAAATCGTTTTGTCAAGAAGCCGAAGGACGGCAAGATGGAATTCATCGTAAAGGGGAGCGACCAGGGAATTTTCTCGGTCAACGCCCAAGGTATACTGGGTGAGGTCGTTTGTTCCGATTGAGAAAAAGTCGCTGATTTTTGCCAGACAGTCTGAAATCATGGCGGCGGCGGCGGTCTCAACCATTACGCCGATTGGAACGGAAGGATTGAACGGAATATTCTCTGACTTTAATTCTTCACGGACTTTTGCAGCGATTGCAAGAGATTCTTCGACTTGATCAACACTCGTGATAAGCGGAAGCATGATTTTGAGATTGCCGTAAACACTTGCACGATACAATGCCCGGAACTGAGTGCGCAAAAGCTGGGGATTTGCCAGAGTGAGGCGGATTGCCCGTAAGCCCATAAGGGGATTTTTTTCTTCGCTTGTTGAGTGAGAAATATCCAGGGCAGAAATGATTTTATCACCGCCTGCATCAAGGGTGCGGATTGTGACCGGCTTGCCCTTCATTGTTTCGAGGACAGTTTTGTATGCGTTGAACTGATTTTCTTCGCTGAAAGCCGCAATCTTTGAGTGAGCCGAGCCCATGTTTTTGTTTGACTCGCTCATGAAAAGGAATTCCGTTCGGAAAAGACCGATTCCATCAGCCCCCTCTTTTTGAGCGATTTTGGCTTCATCAACAGTACCGATATTTGCCATGAGCTGGAAAAGTTCGCCGTCCTTTGTTTTGGCCGGAATGTCACGGAATTTCTTGAGACGCTCGGCGTGTTCTTTGGCAATGTCGATTTTCTTTTGATAGTCGGCAAGAGTGAGTTCATCCGGATCATCGATAACTTCACCAGTGTCACCATCAACGATTATCAGGGAATCATTTGAAATTTCATCAAGGATATTATCGATATCAAAAACGGCCGGGATTCCGTAGTTGCGGGCAAGAATACCGACATGAGAAGAAACACCGCCGTCAGTGAGCGCGATTCCCGCAATACGACGCTTTGAAAGAATAACAGTGTCGCTCGGAGCCATTGACTTGGCAATGATTACAACGTCGTCCGGAATATTCTCGATATTAAACGGATGGAAATCGAGCAAGTCATTTAAGACCCGGCCGAAAATGTCACAGATGTCTTCGGCCCGCTCAGCAAGGTAGGCGTTACCGCTGGAACGGAGCTTGTTGGCATATTCTTCAGTTTTCTGATTTAAGACATATTCGATGGAAAAGTTTGATGCTTCAAAAGTCTTACGAACATCGCCCAAAAATTCCGGGTCATTGAGCATGAGGAAGTAAGTTTCAAAAATTTCTGACTGGGTTTTATCGTTTTTGACAATTTCAAGCTGTTCTGAAATTTGAGCTACGATTCTTGAAAGTGACCGCTCAAATCGGACAAGCTGCTGGGGCTTTTCTTCATTTTTGATCTTTTTTGAGGAAATAATACGTTTTTCTGCTTCAGGGATGATAAATGCCCTGCCAATTCCGATACCACCGGATGCTGAAAGACCAAAAAGAACGTTCATGTAAGGATTCTAATCTGATAAATGAAAAATGTCAAATGCTGAATTTTTTCTGTAACTTTATGTAATTTATTGGAATATATATGTTATAATAGAAGAAAGAAAAAGTGAGGATTTTATGGCAAAAAAGAAAAAGGCAGAGCAAAAGCCGCAGAAAAAAATAGAATGGTTTGAAAAGGAAGATTTCTGGAACAATTACGGTCCCATTATGTTTGATGCAGCCCGCTGGGCAGAAGCACCCACAGTTGCCGACAGCGTTTGTAAAATCGCAGGATTGAGCAAGGGGGCAAAGATTCTTGATGCCGGATGCGGACCTGGAAGAATTGCCGTTGAGCTTGCCAGCCTCGGCCTTGAAGTTACCGGCGTTGATTTGATTCAGAGCGAACTGGATGCGGCCGCTGAGACTGCAAGTGCAGAGGGAGTCGACCTTGAGCTTATCAAGGCAGACTTACGCAGCTTCAAGAGCGAAAAAAAGTTTGACTGTGCAATCAATCTCTTCACATCATTCGGATATTGCGACACCATCGAAGAAGACGCACAGATCCTCAAGTCGATTTTTGACTCAGTCCGTGACGGCGGTTTCTTCATTCTGGAAAATATTAGCCGGGAAATTGCGATCAAGGACTTTACCGAGGGAGAATGGTTCGAGCGGGCCGGCAAAACGGTTCTCACTGATTTCAGCGTTGTGGGAGCCTGGGAAGGTCTTCGCTCAAGATGGATTTTAATCGACAACAAGACAGGCGAGCGAATCGAGCATGAATTCATACAGCGCCTCTACTCAGCAATCGAATTAAAGCGGCTGATGATTGGAATCGGCTTCAAGTCAGTTGAAATTTATGGTGACTTTGACTTTTCGCCCTACAATCAGAACGCAAGGACAATGGTAATCGTAGCAAGAAAATAAATCAAAAATAATCTGAAAATGAACTTGCCAAATCAGAAATTCACCCTTACAATTAATAAAATAATCTGAAAGGAATTCTGCATGACGGCGAGAAGTTTCAATTATTACGGTTACACCAAAGAATCCTATCTGGAATGCTCCGATTTGATTCGAACGACTAACCGCAAACACATTACGATTTTAAACACATGGTTCATTCTCATCAACCTGCTCTATCTTGTGTTTTCCTATCTCAATCTCTTTGGCGTAAATCAGGAGCGCATTCCTTTTTACGCCGCCTACCTTCTGGCGGGCATTGTTTTTGAAATCTGGCTCACAGCCTTTCCAAAAACCGCCGAAAGGCACAATTACCTTGCCGTATTTTCTTCCATTATCGGGCTTCTTTCCTACGGGATTTTGACTTCAATCTTCGCGCCCTACATGCCTGCCACCATGTTCCTTGTCCTTCTTGCCCTCACAGCCCTTTCCTACATCGGGACAATGGCCATCATGATCTGTCTTTCGATTCTAGCAGTCGGAATCTTTTTGACGACCTCATATCTTTTCAAAACTTTTTCAATCGCCTACAACGACACTTACAATGCGGTCGTAGTCATGACTTTGGTTTTCGGCCTCCACTACACATTCCAGCGCACCAGAGTCTCCCAGTTCATTCTTTACCAGCGTGACTTGCAGATTCAAAAGGAACTTGAAATCAAATCAAGCTTTGACGCCCTCACCACCCTTCTCAACAGAGGCCGATTTTTCGCAATCACCGAAGAAGTCCTCCGTTCCAAGACAAGCGAATACATCACCCTTTGTATCCTGGACTTGGACGAATTCAAGGGCATCAACGACAACCTCGGCCACCAGATGGGCGACAAGGTAATCCAGACTGTCGGCAAAACTTTAATCCAGCAGCTGGGAATTGAAAACTACATATCCGAAATGACTTCATCATGGGATTTAACGCAAAAAATCAGCATTGCGGGCCGTCTGGGCGGAGACGAATTCATTCTCTTCATCCGGGGCAAAAAGACACAGAACGAAGTCCGCGAGTTGCTTCAAAGAGTGCTTGATTCCCTCAACAAAGTTCAGTTCGACAAACTCAACGGAATTCACGCATCTTTCGGTGTCACGGAAATCATCAGCACCGACAGAGACATCGATAACGCATACAAGCGTGCTGACGAAGCCCTTTACGAGTCAAAGCGTGCGGGCAAAAATCAGATTCACTTCAGCACAAAAGCATTGCCAGGAGACGCATAATTATGGAAAGCCTTTTTCTCATAAATTCCATCACAGTTGCAGAATACCTCATAATTACCGCCATCATTCTTATGGTCGTCAATTTTGGAGTCACGCTTTTCTCCATCTTTCTCCGAAGCGATGTCCTCTACAATGATTCTGGTGCACATTTTGTCGCCAATCTGGTTCTGCTCATTTTTGAAATCATATTCATCATTTTCGACATTGTTGTTATCCCTTTCGAAAACATATCCATTCATATGGCCCTGCCGATAATTTCCTGCACAGTCCTCTTCACCCTCCTGCTTGCCTGGAATTTCATCCAGCTGCGGGGTATCAGCATCCGCTCAATGGAAATTCTTGAAACCCTGGTGGGCGTAATCGAAGCGGGTGACGAAAATCTCGACGGTCACTCCCTCCATGTCCAGAACCTCACCATGCTGATTTATGATTACCTGCCCTTCTTTGACAGGCAGAAAATCAACCCCATGAACCTTCAGTACGCTTCCCTTTTCCTCGACATCGGCAAGCTGGGCATTCCGCGCAGCATCATCGATAAAAAGGGCAAGCTCTCTCCCCAGGAAAAGGAACTGATTCAGCGCCACCCCGAAATTTGTGTCGAACTTTTTGAGCGTCTCCCTGCCTTTACAACGGTCACTTACTGGGTCAAATACCACCACGAGCGGGTCGACGGCAACGGCTATTATCACCTTAAAAACGAAGAAATTCCGCTGGCATCACGCATCCTTGCAATTGCAGACACATATTCCGCAATCACGATGGACAGGTCTTACCGGCCTTCTCTTTCATACGAAAGTGCGATTTCGGAACTGAGGCTTGTTTCTGGCTCCCAGCTCGACGCAAGGCTTGTGGAAATTTTCTGTTCAATTCCTCGCAAAAAGGTTTCTGCCTGCATGAACGATGTCCGCAACAGAATGAAAAAATATCAGACGGGTGATTTCCGCTGGTAATTGGCACGGTCAATCAGCACAGGATTTTTGAATGAAAAGAATCTGCCGCAAAAGAATTTTCAAATATTGTTTTTTCGCACTCATTTTAGCCACAGGAAACCTGATTTTTACATCTTGCTTTTCAAAAGGCTCGGGCAGGCATTTCTGCACGCAGAATCCTGTCGCCGTCCTCAATCTGGCCCTTCGTTCAGGCACTTATTCTGAGGTCATCAAGGAATGTCTCCCAGAATTCGAGGCAAAGAACAATATTCAGTGCAATGTCATTGATTTAAGTGAGGGCGGGCTCAAATCAGGAATCGCCACGGACACGGAAGGGCAATATGACCTCTGCATGGTAGACGGCTCCTGGATGGCGGAATACACTTCCAAGGGAATCCTTGCAAACCTGACTGAACTTGGCTACGACCTCGACGATGACATAATTCCTGCCACAAAAACAATCTGCTACCACAATAAAAACCTTTATCTCGCCCCCTACTACGGAAACGTAACCGTCCTGCTCTATAACAAGCTAATGATTAAGGAAGCGGGCTACAAGCCGGAAGACATAAACTCAATCGAAGACATCTTAAAAATCTGTCGCTTCCAGAAAAAACGCCATAACCTCGGCTTTATGTTCAGAGGGGACACGGCAAACAATATCGTAGTTGATTTCCTGCCGATTTTGCTTTCGAGGGGCACTTATGTCGTTGACGTGTACAATAATCCGACAATCAACACAAATGAATTTGCAGAAGCCATTTACATGTACAAGTCACTGATTAAAACAGGGCGAGCAGCCAAAAAAGACGACCTGATTGCAGCCATCGCAAATAAATCTGCCGCAATCGGAATCGGATGGCCGGGCTGGTACACGCCCACACGCAATTCTTCGATGGATTACATTGCCCTGAGCGGCCGCTACCGTGATGACCGAATGGCCTACAACTCAAACATCTACGGAATCTGGACAATCGGAATCCCTCAGGCAAGCAGGAACAAGGAGCAGGCAGTCAAGCTTCTCACGTACCTCATGGACAAGGACGTTCAAAAAGCGACCGTCAAAAGTGGCGGAGTTCCCTGCCGCTATTCAAGCCTCAAGGATCCTGAAATCTTAAAGAAATTCCCGCAATACGAAGCAGTCCGCAAGGCTCTTGAAGCCGGGGTTTATCGCCCTGTCATGGAAGAATGGAGTCAGTTCTATACTATTTTGGGCCGGGAAATGAAGTTGATTATTGATGACGAAAAAACAGTCACGCAAGGCCTTGAAGATGCCCAGCGGGACATTGAAGAAATGCTAAAAAAATCCCGCTCCTCGAAATAAGAAGCGGGAATAATCAGGCCAACGCCTTCGCAGCACAGCTGCTCGGAGACTCGCTCAAAACGCTTCTCAAGCGTTTTGCCCCCGCAAGCGGGGTCGCTCCCTACATTGCACTTGCTACTTCCAGCGTCAGGTATTTATTGGCTCGTATTAAACGAGACCTTGAGCCATCATCGCGCGGGCTACTTTCAAGAATCCGTAGATGTTTGCGCCTGAAACGTAGTCTACTGTTGCGCTTGGAGCGTACTTTTTAGCTGTTTCGTATGCGTTGTCGTGGATGTTTGTCATGATCTGCTTGAGTTTTGCATCAACCTCTTCGCGTGTCCATGAGAGGCGCTCTGAGTTCTGAGACATCTCGAGACCAGAAACTGCTACACCACCAGCGTTTGAAGCTTTTCCTGGAGCAAAGAGAACGCCCTTTGACTGCAAGAATGCGATTGCATCTGCACGAGTTGGCATGTTTGCACCTTCTGCTACGAGTTTTACGCCGTTAGCAACGAGTTTCTCTGCATCTTCCATGTAGATTTCGTCCTGTGTAGCACATGGGAATGCGAGATCAGCTTTAACTCCCCATGGTTTTTCACCCTTGAAGAATTTTGCTTTTGGATATTTTTTAACGTAAGCATCGATTTTCTCACGGCGACCGCGGAATTCCATAACGTAAGCGAGTTTCTCAGCGTCGATTCCGTCTTCGTCGAGGATGTAACCTGTTGAGTCAGACAATGTGATGACTTTTCCGCCCAACTGAGTAACTTTCTGACAAGCGTACTGAGCAACGTTTCCGTCACCAGAGATGATTGCTGTCTTGCCCTTGAAGTCTGTACCAGCAGCTTTGAGCATGCACTCTGCGAAGTAGATGAGGCCGTAACCTGTAGCCTCCGGGCGAATCAATGAACCGCCGAAGTCCAAGCCTTTACCAGTCAAAACGCCTGTGAACTGGTTTGTGATTCTCTTGTACTGACCGAACATGTAAGCAACTTCTTTTCCGCCAACGCCTTTGTCGCCAGCTGGAACGTCTGTATCAGCACCGATGTGTCGGTAAAGTTCTGTGATGAAGCTCTGGCAGAAGCGCATGATTTCGCCGTCTGATTTTCCGTGACCGTCGAAGTCAGAACCACCTTTGCCGCCACCCATTGGGAGAGTTGTCAAAGAGTTTTTAAGAACCTGCTCGAAACCGAGGAATTTGAGAACGTCGAGACCAACCTCTGGAGAGAAGCGGAGACCTCCTTTGTAAGGTCCGATAGCAGAGTTGAACTGAACGCGGAAACCACGGTTTACGTGTGGTTTACCCTGGTCATCTGTCCAAGGTACACGGAACATAATGATGCGCTCTGGCTCAACGAAGCGCTCGAGAACAGCAGTTGCCTCAAGCTCAGGCATTGTGTCAACAACTGGTGAAAGAGTCTCCAAAACGAGACCAGCTGCCTGCAAGAAGTGCTCCTGGTCAGCATAGCGGCCTTTGAGCTCTTCCCAAACGCGCTTACAATAAGCGTTCTTAACGTTAAATTCTTTGATTGCCATTTTTTTCTCCTATTCGTGGCATTTTTGTTAGCCGATTTACCGGCGTCTTTTGCTTCATAAAGAAACAAAAAAAGGCGTCATAAACTAAACGCCACGGTAAATCCAAATGGACACACCTATAGCGGTTAATTTACGACGCCTTTGTCTTATGGTTACTATATACAAAAACAAAAATTATGTCTACTACTTTAGTTTAGAAAAGTGGCAGGAATTTCTTTTGTTACTTTGCGCTTTCAAGCATTTCCAGAGGATCTTTTCCGTCTGCCGGAGGCTCCAAATCCTCAAAAAGTTTTTTGCAGGAAGTTTTTATCGTGTCATAAAAACCGCTGGTGATTTTGATTTCATTCGGGCCGATTTCGCGGACATAAAAGACGATGTTGAGGCTCTTTACCTGAGTTACACGCTTATTGTCAGCCGTGTAAGCCTCATCGACATCAACCTTGTCATCTTCCTTATAAAAACGCCGCCAGGTTGCCAGCTGAAGCTTAAAGAAGTCAATAGCCGTGTCGTAAGACATGCCTTCCGTGCTCAGCTTATTGATTCGCTCCAAAATTTCGTTGGAATCCTCGCTGGGTTTTGCTTTTTTTATATCATTTCGAGACCAAGATTCTTCGGTTTTATTAGTTGAAATTCTAAACATAAAATTCTCCTTTATATTTAGGCGCGACTCTACTTGCTACGGGCTTTTCGCGGTTCCGCTTTCGCTCCATTCCTACACTCACTACGTTCGTTTCGGAACGGCTAACGCCGCCACTACAATCCCGCGCGTGAATTTCTTTTTAAAATTATAGCACAGATTGCAGTAAAAACAACTCCAACACCAGCAATTATTGGAATCATAAGAGAATTAAGTTTCAATGAAGTCAAAACAACGTAAAGGTTCACAAATCCGAACACAGCGAATACGATGAATGCAAGGATATTGAAAAATTTATCAGGAGTCTTTCCATGCAGGAAATATCCCACACAAAGACCGATTATATCTGCAACCAAAAGCGCGACTGACGAAGCAAGCCAAATTCCGATTGCGTTTAAATTGAGACCGTTCGTTGCTCCAAAAGTGATTGCCGTGAGCTGAGTTTTATCACCAAATTCCGCAATAAAGAAAATGCAGAAAACAGCCAGCGGCGCAAACTTTATCCTGCAGCCGGAAGCCTCTTCTTCTTCATTATCCTTCAAAAGCGATGTAAGCGAAAAATAAAAGAAAGCAAGACATGCAATCAGCTTTACAATCCAAATATGCGTGCTCAAAAATTCGTTTAAAAGGCCGCCCGCAAGAACCGCCAATGCATTAAGCACCAGAATTGAAGCCGTAGTTCCAATCAAAATATCACGAACTTTGTATTTTGAAGTAAGCGCAATCAAAAGCAATTGCGTCTTGTCGCCCATTTCCGCCACAAACACAGCAAGAAAGACCGTAAACAGAAAAGAAAGTGAAATCAATTTTAGTACCTTATTATGATTATGCCAAAGACTGTCTGTAACGCTCGTACAAGAGAACGCCTGTCGCAACAGATACGTTCAGACTGTCGATTTTGCCACATGTCGGAATTGAAACGATTGAATCGCACTGCTCTTCAAGCAAGCGGCTGATTCCAGTTCCCTCGCTTCCCATGATGATGCAAGTTTTTGCCGGGAATTTTAGCTTTTGCACGCTTTCGCCGCCTGCATCTGCACCGTAAACCCAAAATCCAGCCTCTTTGATTTTCTGAACGGCTCGGTTCAAGTTTTTTGCCACGCAGAAAGGAACGTAAGTGCTGGCTCCTGCTGAACTTCGGGCAATGATTTCGTTTTCGCTTACATTGTTCACGCTGTTTCGGTTGGGCATAATCGCCAGGTCAACGCCGAACTGGTCACATGAACGCAAAATTGCACCGACATTGTGGGGATCAGTGATTGAGTCGAGTACGAGAATTGTGGATTTTTCTTCTGAAAGGGCTGTCTGAGCAATCCATGTGTCAAAATTCACTTCGTTCTGAGCTGAATCAGACTGTCCCTCGGCACAAAGCACGATTCCGCGGTGGTCTCGGGCAACTTCCGGCAAAGACTGAACAAGCGAGTCAAGATTTTTATTGTCAACCTGAGAGCAGGGAATTCCCGCAGTCTTTGCGACATCAAGAATCTTCTTTACACGAGGACCAATCTTAGAATAAGAAAGAGAAAGCCCGTCAATCACACCGCTTTCGCAGGCAGAGCGGACCTTCTCTTCAATGGCATGAAAGCCAGTTATAATTTGTCTCATTTAACGACCGCAACATTTCTTATATTTTTTGCCACTTCCGCAAGGACACGGATCGTTTCGTCCGATTTTTGCGCCCTCACGAACGACTGTCATCGGTTTTACGCTGCCGACAGAATAAAGCCACTCGCCGTTGATTTTCTTGAAGTAGCCGACTTCGTGATGAACGTCACGCAAGCCGCCCTTATCTGTGTAAGTAGCTTCGAATTCTACGATTCCTTCTTCGTCAGCTTCTTTACCTTTTTCTGTGCGGAGGATTTTGAGGCCGTGCCATGTAGAATTTTTAGCCCAGTCTTCAGTTGCCTTTCGGTCGATTTCGGCAATCTTCTCGCCCTCTTCACATGAATTGATGATGAAGTCAATTTCCTGTTTTACATAAGCTGTGTAGCGTGCGCGCATCAATGCTTCTGCACTTGCTGCTTTTCCAGTTCCTTTGATTACAGGCTCACAACAATCTCCATAATTTTTTCCAGAGCCACAAGGACACAAATCTTTTTCTGCCATTTTCAATTTCCTATAAAGTTAGAGTTTTTCTATTATAATGAAAATTATCCGTCAATTCAATTATCATTTTTTCATTAAGTCGGCTACCGAAACGGAATCCAGATATCCCTCAATCAGCTCGTCGAGTTTCGTCCACATTCCGATTGTGCGGCAAGTCGCTTTTTTGGGACAAAGTTCAGCCCCGGTTTCAAGACAGGCAACAGGTGCAAGAGTGCCCTCAGTGAGCCGCAAAATGTCCCCGACCCTGTAATCTTCCGGAGCACGGTTGAGTTTGTAGCCGCCGCCCTTTCCGTGAACGCCGTCAACAAATCCGTTTTTTGAGAGAAGAGTCATAATCGACTCAATATATTTCTGGGAAATTCCCTGGCGTTCGGCAACATCTTTAAGCGGAATTCGTTCTTCCTCGCTGTGTTCCGCCAGATCAATCAAAACTCTGAGAGCATAACGCCCGCGTGTAGAAACAATCATAAAAAAAACCTCATGCTATAGGGTGATTCATTCAACCTAGTATAGCACAAGGTATTAAAAAAGACAAATGCCTGGAAGCTCTTCGACTAGTCTGCAAACAATGGTGTAGACAAGTAGCGGTCGCCTGTGTCCGGCAAGAGAACTACGATGTTCTTGCCTTTGTTCTCAGGACGCTTCGCAACTTCGATTGCAGCCCACAAAGCGGCACCAGAAGAGATACCGACCAAAACGCCCTCTTTTGTACCAACGAGGCGGCCTGTCTTGAAAGCATCATCGTTTTCAACGGCAATGATTTCATCGTAAACTTTTGTATCAAGTACATCTGGAACGAATCCTGCACCGATACCCTGGATTTTGTGTGCGCCTGCAACGCCTGTTGAAAGGACTGCAGACGATTTCGGCTCAACAGCCACTATTTTTACATCTTTATTTTTAGATTTAAGGAACTGACCGACACCAGTAACTGTACCGCCAGTACCAACACCTGCTACGAAAATATCAACCTTTCCGTCCGTATCGTCCCAAATCTCAGGACCTGTTGTCTCAAGGTGAGCCTTAGGGTTAGCCGGATTTACGAACTGACCTGCGATGAAGCTGTTTGGAGTTGTAGCCTTGATTTCCTCAGCCTTTGCAATTGCTCCCTTCATGCCTTTTGCACCCTCAGAAAGAACGAGTTCTGCGCCGTAAGCTTTCATGAGTTGGCGTCGCTCAACGCTCATCGTGTCAGGCATAACGATGATGACACGGTAACCGCGGGCAGCCGCAACAGAAGCCAAACCGATTCCTGTATTGCCTGAAGTTGGCTCGATGATTGTCGAACCTTCCTTCAAAATGCCCTTTGCCTCAGCGTCATCAAGCATTGCCTTTGCAACGCGGTCTTTAACGCTTCCTGCCGGGTTAAAATATTCAAGTTTTGCAATAACCTTTGCCTGAAGGTTGAATTCTTTCTCAATGCGTGAAAGTTCCAAAAGCGGTGTATGACCAATCAACTGGTCAGCTGCTGTGTAAATCTTTGCCATATTTTTCTCCTCAGTTTTCTTATTATGATTCCATTCTAACCCCATAAACCTACTGTGTCAATAGGTAATAACAATCTTTTTTAAGTATTTCACTTTTTTGAGAGGAGTTTTCTAGGAGTCAGATTTTGTGAGTTTTGTAATCACAATCGGTGTGGCGTACCAGAGGCTTATAAGAAAGGCTGTGACGCTTCCGCTGACTTTGAAGAAATCATTCATCATTTTGGCCGGGTCGACAATCAGTTTGCCGTCAACATAGTCCATTACTGAATGTCAATCATATTACTCTTCTTTATTTTCTCCTGTGCTTTTCACAGGTTGTTTTTTCCTTTTGAATGTGCGGGTCGGCATAGCTACACCGACATGAACGTTTGTAAGCCAGTTGAGGTTTGTATCATACTGGACTCCGCCCCAAAGCCTGGCCCATTTCCACTGCATTCCCACAAGAAGTTCTCCGTAAACTCCGAAATATGGCTTGCTTGAATGGGCATACTTCATGCTGTTATTGTAGAGGATTCTCACGTTTGCGCCCAGACCGGCCTCACTGAAAACCTGTAAATCAAGGCGCTCATTGTAATAAACAAGACCAATCAGACCGCCGATTGAAGTCGTGTATACAAAAGGCGAACTCAAAGATTCACCGTCTTCATAATAGCTGTAAGGGAATTCGCTGCCGGGAAGCCCTGCTCCCAAAGAGCCCTGGATGCCCCAGAAGAAAGGAGTGCGGAAGTAATTGCGGTAGCCCACTCCCAGAACTCCGCTTCCCAGGTAGTAGTTGCTGTTGAGCCTGCTGTAACCAAGGCTCAGGACAAGGGCATTCTGCAGGCCGGAATCATCCCTTTCATCCTCGGGAACAAAGTCTTCGCCGCTCAAAACCCAGCGGTAAATGTAGCCCTGCTCCGTACCGATGATTACATATTCGTCGTCCGGGCTGAAGGCAAGGCTTTTCGCACTGTCACCGTACATGAGCTGGAAAGAGTTTTCCTCAAGTCCGCTCGCAATATCATAAATCTTTACACAGCCGGAATTAATTCCCGCAACAATTTTTGAAGAATCGCTTGAAAATTCCGCGCAGTATGAAAATCCGGCAAGGTCTTCCAAAGTCAAAAAATCAGACTCGTCAAGAGCTGATGCAACAACAAGAGTATTTTTATCCTGGGCCGCAACGAAATGGATTCCGTCGGGAGCAAGGCGCGGCTTTATCCGTGTGAGCATGTAGCGGTCAAAGCTTGAAAGTTCTTCCCATGAGGTTGTATCGATAAACCTGACTTTGCCGGACTCGCTCGACATCAAAAGCCTTTTTCCGGTGGGGCTTGCGCTCAAGGCCCAGATTCCGTCAGCAACATCAAGCTTTTCTTCGATGACATGCTGACCTGACTCAGCCAGCCTGAAACTTTCGTACAAATTCTGACCGTCGAGGGGGAGCAAAATCCTGTAATCACCGGCGTAGACCGCATCCGGGATTGATTTTCCTGTTCCGCTGATTAAAGTTGAGTCTGAATTGGTACCGATGCTGTGAATCAAAACGGTGTTGTCGTCACGAACGCTGAGCATGTAACGGCCGTCACTTGTAAACTGCAAGGAAACTACGTTTGCAAGGGGATTTGAATTTTCGTTTACTGAATTTGAATAGACGGCTGCGATTGTGTTTGCGCCCGCATTCCAGAGAATAACGGAGTTGTTCCAGCTGGTCGCAAAATATTTGCCGTCCTGTGTCCAGCCCAGGGCATTTACCGGAGTCGCTGATTTTGCAAGATAGTTTTGGGTCAAATCTTTTTTGGGGCTTTCTGAAGACTCTGAGCTGCCGGTGATTTCTGCTTCATCCCCAGTCACAAGACCTGTCGTATCTTCCGGATTATGCAGGCCTGCTTCCTGAGCAAAAAGAGAAAAAGAAAAAATTATAAAAAAAGCACAAAATAGCTTTCGCACTTGCTCCGACACTCCAAAAGAAGGAAGACAGATTCATCCAACCAAATAATCCGTACATCCTAATTTTAACGTATTTTTATATAATTTCAAGAAATTTAGCTATTATAGAATATCGGCAAATCTTCAAATAATCTTTAGAGAGTCTGAATAATGCTTAGTATCGAAAGAAAATTATGGGCTAGTCAAAGAGCGGATAGCATTCAAAGCCGGCCGTGCGCAATTCTTCGCCGATAGTGCCCTTGGCATTTTCATTTACGACGACGAGGAAATATTTTGTGCCGCTTGGTCGGACTTCAGTTGCAATCTCAGCATTAAAGCCTTTTGAGCGGACTCTTTCTGCAAGAGCCTTTGCATTTGATTCATCGCGGAAAAGCCCAAGCTGCTGGCGGATAATCTTTTCGGATTTATCGGACTTTTCACTTTTATCTGATTTTTCAACCTTGCCTGCTTTTTCTGATTTTTCTGCTTCGACTGCTATTACAGCCGCCTGGCCTCCATTTGAGATTTCAGGCAGATCTACGCCGTTTCTTGGAACAAAATACCAGAATGGAGTAGGCAAAGTCTGGATTTCGCCCTTTACGATTGCCGCTTCCATGCTTTTGGGGTAATTTTTTTTGAGGCTTTCAGAAAACTGAGCCTGACCTGTCAAATGCCAGAGAGTGAGCAGGATTGACGGACGGACGATTTTCATTGAATCAAGAGTCGAATATGTTTTGAGCATGGCTATGCTTTCTTTTGTGTCATCTTCCTTCTGGGCCTTGCAAAGGGCGCTCCACTGTTCGTAAAGCTTTACATGAGCCGAAATATCCTGACTTTTTGTGTTGCGGACGGCAGAATTGAGGTAACTGTCAGCAGAGGCATAGTCTCCGGCGCACAAGGCACAGCGAACAGCATCAACGACGAGCTCTTCGGAATTTTTATTGGGCACTCCATCAAGAACAGCCTGGGCACTTCCCTGAATCGAAGCGGCCTGAGCATAATTCTTCTGGGCTTCGGAATACTGGCCCTGCTGCTCCAAGACTGCGGCCAGGAAAGCATAGACGGCGCGTTTTTCTGCCCCCGCACTAACGGAAGCAAGATTTTTTTTGATGTAAAAAATTGAATCCACAACAGAAGATTTTTTGGCGGCAGCTTCAATCACTGACTTGGCAGAAAGGGCTTTTTCCTGAGCAAGAAGAGGCAAAGTCAAAAAGAATAGGAAGGTAATGGAAAGGATTTTATGCTTTTTCATTTTCAACAATTTTTTTTACGGTATCGACGATTTTCGCCAGATCCAATGGTTTTTTCATAAAACTTTTTACACCAAGATTTTTTACCTTGGCTTCGACTTCATCATTTTCGAGAGCCGTGATTACTATTATTGATGGCTTTCCAAAGCGCTCGCTTTCATTAATCCTGCGGCACAAGTCAAAGCCATCGATGCCAGGCAAATCAAGGTCAAGAATCAAAATTCCCGGCTGCTTTTCGGTCATCAAGGAACCAGCCTCAAAGCCGTCAAAAGCCTGATAAACAGTAAGGGCAGAAAATTTTGATTTTATGTATTTTACAACAACTGAATTTAAGCCCCGGTCATCATCAACAATCAGAATGCTGTCAGGAGCAGAAACCTTTTCGCCACAGGCAATCCGAACTTCATCCGGAACCTGAATATTGCGGGAGCGCATGAATTCCATTAAATCTGCCGGATAAACCCTGAATTGACCGCCTGGAGTATTAAAAGCCTTGAGATGATTATTTTTAATCCAATTTATTGCAGTCTGATTGACTACACCGCAAAGTTTGGCAACTTCAAGTGCAGAATACAGAATAGTTTTATTATCAGTCTGAGTCACAATCAAAACCTACTTTATAGTTTTTAAATACCTTCTGTATAATTTTATACGAAAAACCACTATCTGCAAGCGATTTTAGCAATTTTTTAGCATTTTTATTTTTGGGAAGCAGCTTTTTTAATGCAGACTCACACAATTCATACTCATCAACATTTTCAAAATATTCCCTGACCGCTTCATCGGCGATTTTCCGAGAGACACCGCGGGCACACAAATCCCGAACCAGACGGATGCTGCCACGGGGCTTAAAGGCGGTGTGACTTCGAATCCAGGAAGATGCATAACGCGCATCATCAAGATATTTTTTGGACTCAAGAAAATCCAGGGCCTCTTTTATTGTTTCTTCGTCAAATTCTTTTTGAAGAAGCTTCCGCTCCAAAGAAGCACGGCATTGCTCGCAGCGGGCCAGAGATCTTGCGGCAGCTTCTATAGCAAGCTTAACAGCCGGTTCTGTAATTTCTTCCATAAAAACCTAAAAAAAATGCCCGCACTTGGCAGGCATTTCGTATCGATAAAATGAAAATTATCGTTTTGAGAACTGGAAGCGTCGGCGAGCACCACGCTGACCGTACTTCTTTCGTTCTACCATTCGGCTGTCTCGTGTGAGGTAACCGTTTGCTTTGAGAGATGCGCGAGCATCCGGATCAATCTGGAGCAAAGCACGTGAAAGACCGTGCAAGCAAGCTGCAGCCTGACCTTTGAGACCGCCACCCTGAACGTTAATCAAGATGTCGTATTTGTTCTCGTAGTTTGTTACGAGAAGTGGCTGGTGAACTGCACGAATCTGAGCTTCTGTTGGGAAGTACTCAGCAACGTCTTTGCCGTTTACAACGATTTTACCTGAGCCTTCACGAACAAATACGCGGGCAACAGATGTTTTTCTTCTTCCTGTACCGATTGCAATATTTTTTACTGCCATGATAGACTCCTATTAAAGTTCAATTACTTTTGGGTTCTGTGAAGCATGTGGATGCTCTGAACCAGCATAGATTTTAACATTGCCCATGAGACGGCGGCCGAGTTTGCCGTTCGGGAGCATACCTGCGATTGTGCGAGCCAAAGGATCTGTTGGGTGGCGTTCAATCAACTTCTCGAATGTGTAGCTTCTCAAACCACCAACGAAACCTGTGTAGTGGCGGTAAAGCATATCAGTGCGTTTGTTACCAGAAACTGCAACTTTCTCTGCATTGATGATGACAACATAGTCACCCATTTCCTGGTTTGGTGTGTAAGTTGGTTTGTTCTTTCCACGAAGGATTGAAGCAACTTTTGCTGCAACGCGACCGAGCGGCTTTCCTTCCGCATCGATGAGGTACCAGTCACGTTTCTGTTCATAGTCTTTAACGAAAATGGTTTTCATTCTTTTAACCTTCAATATAGATTCTTTTGTATCGCACTGATTGCATCTTCAGTTTGACACTTTGTAAGCGATGAGCGGTCGCTCACAATGAATATACGGGGACATATAGTATAGAATTTTCTAAGTTTTAAATCAATAGAATTTAAGCCTGTTTTTCATTGCTAATTGATTCAAGTTCTTCACGTTTGGCTTCGTTGCGGTCACGGATGTCGGCAATTCCAATCAAAATTGCGATGATTCCGACAAAAGCAGCGAGCAATGGAGCAGCCCCCTTTAAAACGTAAACAACATTGGCGCTCCAGTTGAGCCCCATCGGAAGACAGGCAAAAACAGTTAACGCAATGCAGGCGATTCCAAAAATAATCGTTACCATAGCTTGATTATAGAAGAAAAATACAAAAGGGGTCAATCAAAAACAATTTCCAACTTTCATTTTTCCCTTTTCATCTATATAATTATTGTATGGCCGATTTTCCGCAGATGAGCTTTCAGCAGCGAACTTCTCAAACAATGTCACAGGCTCAAGTCCAGAGAATGAGTCAGACACAGATAATGTCGCTCAATCTGCTTGCCATGAGCTCAGCGGACTTGCGGAATGAAATTTATTCTTATGTGGCAAAAAATCCTGCCCTGGAGATAAAGTCAGATTCCCTCGAAAGCGGCGTAAAATCTTCTCGCACGGAAGTTTCGGCTTCTTCCCGCTTTTCGGACAACACACATTACGGCTCCACTTCTGCTTCGGGGGCAGCTGCCAGTGACAATTTTCAGGCAGCCCTTGAAAGCAACGCTGACGACCGGGAACCGCTTACTGACCATCTGGAGCATCAGCTCAACTCAATGAAGCTTTCCGCCGAAGAAAAGGCCCTCTGCCTCAAACTGATTTACAACCTCGACCAGAAGGGCTTTCACATCCTCGCCCCGATTTCATTTTTGAATCCCGAAAATCCCCTTCATAACGAAGAATTTTTATCACACTGTCTCAAAATCGTGCAGAATCTCGACCCCATCGGCACCTGCACCAACAACTACCGGGAAAGTCTTTTTGTTCAGGCAGAAATTTCCGGGCTGGCCAGCGATTTAAGTCTTTTCCTTTTGGAATCACAGGAACATTTTGAATTTTTGAATCCGCCTCAGCCGCAGAAAATCCAAAAGAAAATCGAAGACTACCTTTCAGCCCAGAAAAAACTCAAATTCAAGCAGAAAGCCGGAATTTCACTGGAAAAAGATGACATTAATATAGAAGAAATTGAACTCGCACTAAACTTTATCAGGACTTTAGACCCCTACCCTGCCAGAAATTTCGGAAGCAGCCAGACGAATTTCATTTCACCGGATGTTATCGTCACCAAAAACGATGATGACGAAGCCGAAAACGAATTCACTGTCACCTTTGCCCGAGAATTCTTGCCCCGCCTGGAAATCTCAAAGGACTATACTTCGCTCATAAAATCCGCTGAAATCAAAGACGGCGACACAAGCGACAAATCCGAGCGGAAAAAGGCCGAAGTAAAATTTGCCCGCAACAGCGTGAACGAGGCAAAAGTCTTCATCGAAAGCGTCCTCTACCGGGAAAGCACGATTCTAAAAGCAGCTCAGGAAATCGTCTCGGCACAGGCCCAGTTTTTTAGGAAGGGAGCCCGCTACCTTGCCCCCCTCCGCCAGAAAGACATAGCCGAAAAGCTGGGAGTCCACGAAACGACGATTTCCCGCATGGCAAGCTCAAAATATCTGGCCTGCGAATGGGGAATTTTCCCGATCAGCTACTTTTTCACGAATGCAGTCGGAAACACCAAGGCAAATCCTGACCAGAAGGCTCAGGCCCAGAAAAGCACAGCGGCAGGCGAAAGTTCAGGGCCAGCCTCAAAAGAGGGCGTAAAATACGAAATCGCTCAGATTCTGGAAGAGCACAAAAACGACAAAAAAGCCCTTTCCGACCAGAAGATTTCTGACATTCTGGCTGAAAAGGGCATCAAAGTGGCCCGCCGCACAGTCGCAAAGTACCGGGGAGAGCTCAACATCAACTCAAGCTATGAAAGGTGACACCATTCACTTTCGCGGAAATCAAAATCACCGAGATGGGGAGCTAGTTCCTCGAACCAGAAACGGTCGTCGATTTTACGGTCGCCACTGGTCTTGCCAAGATGCCGGTCCGCACGCACGCCCCTACCATGAAAATCACTTCCTGCCGTGACGAACATCCCCAGTTTGTGGGCAAGTTCTTCCAATTTAAAGCCCTCGTTAATCCGGGCTGCAGGATGCCATGCCTCAAGGCCCTCAACGCCATGCCTCTTGATTTTTTCAATCGTTTCTTCCATTTTGCCCCAAGAAACATAAAGTGAAAGGGGGTGGGCCAGAACAGGGATTCCGCCGGCTGAGCAAATGGCTTCTACGGCCACGTCCAGATCCGCTCCTTCATGGCTGACATAATAGGGACGTCCCTTTCCAAGATAACGGTCGAATGCTTCCTGACGGTGCTTGACCTTGCCAATCTGCATCAAAAAAGTCGCAAAATGAGGGCGGCCAATCTGGCTTTCACTGAATTTACCCTCGATTTTCTCCAGAGTGACGTCGATTCCATCTTTTTGCATTCTGTCTACGATTTCCTGATTTCTAACCCGGCGGCTTTCAGTTAAATCAGCGACTATATCCTTTAATTTCTGGGAATTTTTGCGCAGTCCAAGCCCCAGAAGATGGAACTCGCCTGTGGGCCAGCGGACGTTGATTTCGATTCCGGGCAGAAAGAAAATTCCGCTGTCACTCTGGGCACAGGTTCTGGCGGCCTCACTCAGTCCGTCAGTGGTGTCGTGGTCGGTCAAGGCCCAGACCTTTAGTTTCTTTTGAATTGCATATTCTGCCGATTCTTTTGGCGAAAAAAGCCCGTCCGATGCAGAAGAGTGAGAATGTAAGTCTATCATAAAAAAAATAATAGCATAATTTTAAGGTTTGTGTTATACTATTTATTAGGAGTTTAAAAAGATTATGCCAAAAGCAATGTCCTACACAAAAGGTTCAATCATTTACTTTGAAGGAGATACAGACGATCGCGTTTTCATTCTCCAGAAAGGGCATGTTGTCATTACCACAACCGATGTTGAAACAAAACTCCAGACGAGTGAGCAAATCAAGCAGGGTGAGTTTTTCGGTGTAAAATCGGCAATCGGTCATTTTCCTCGTGAAGAAACCGTAATGACGCTCGATGAAGCAGTCTGTATTTCAATGTCGTCACTGGAATTCGAAAATCTTTTCAGCAATAACAAGCAGCTCATCATGAAGATGCTCCGCGTTTTCTCAAATCAGTTGCGCCAGATTCATAAAAAAACTGAGTCCGTCATGAACAACAACGAAAGCTTCAATCAGATGGACGGTCTTTTCGGAGTTGCAAAAGCTTTCTATTCCGACGAAAAATGGCAGAGCTGTGAGGACGTCTGCAAAATCTACCTCAGATTATATCCAACCGAAGCAAACAATAAAGAACTCAAGGAAATGCTGCTCAAATCAAACGCTTACGTTAAAAAAGGCATTTCAAGTTCAACCGCAGCCGAAGAAATCGCGGCCGTATCAGGTGGCGGAACATCAATCAAAATGTTCGAGCTTCCGGCTTTCAAACGCTTCCAGAAAACATACGAAAACGGTCAGGTAATCATTTCCGAGTTTGAGCGCGGCGAAACATTCTACCTCATCCAGAGCGGCAATGTTCAGCTCACAAAATGTATCAACGAATCAAACAAAAACCTCGACATCCTCAAACCGGGCGAGTTCTTTGGTGAAATGGCCATCCTCGACAACACTCCGCGTTCTGCTACTTGTGTTGCCCGCGGTCATGTTGAGTGTCTTGAGTTCAACAAGGCAAACTTTGAAATGCTCATCACAGGCAACCCTCAGCTTGCCCTCATCCTTCTCAAAATCTTCTGTAAACGAATTTACGACCAGAAGCGCCGCCTGAGAATTCTCGTAATTTCAGACCCACAGGCCCGACTGGCAGACGTATTCTGCATGTTCAACGAAATGAATCCTGTAACATCAACTGCAGACCGCCGCCGAAAATTCATGGTAACAGAATCAGACATCGTTCACTGGTCTGGATTGCCAGCACAGACAGCAAAAGACGAGCTCAAACGATTTGTCGTATCGCGCAAAATCGAGATTTACGACACTTACATCATTGTAAACAACATCGCCGATATGCAGCGAATCGTTGAGTCAAGATCAGATCAAAAGAAATAAGATTATCGGTCAAGCCCGATAATGACAGATAGAGAAACTGCCCGCTAGGGACAGTCAAAGAAGCAGCCTGATAAACACTGGCATTGCAGGATTTTCCGCAATCTGTGAGTCAGGCTGTTTTTTTTATTTGTGGGAAATCTTTAGGGCTAGGGAGAAAATCATTGAATCAGCTCCATTGCCATTCATGAGGGAGCCAAGGGGAATGTAGGTGCGGAATTCGCCGCCGATTTTCCAAAGGTCTGAAAGGACATATGAATAAGAAAGGGCTACTTCCGGGTAGAGAAAGTTCAAGTCGCTGAAAAAGCAGCTGTTGATGTCTGAAATATCATCGCCGGCCTTGCTGCCTGTGTCGCGGTTGGGCGAATCTTCGTCAACTCCGCCCGAAAGAATTGCATAGCGGGCCAAAAATCCCAGGCCGGCATTGAGGGAAAGAAGGTGCTTTTCTTCCTGACCGAGTTTTAGCGTGTAGCCGCCGGTCAAATCAATCATTGCGGAAAGGGCCGTGGCAGTGCGGTTCTCGACTTCGGCAGGCTGGGCCTTTTCGCCGTCCCAGAGGTAGTAATTCGTAAAGAAAGAGGCGTGGGCCTGAAGAAGAATATTATTCTCGAGAAGAAAATCACCGCCGATTCCAAGTGAATACATGATTGGGCTGGGCGCAGACTTTGTGTGGTCATCGGTGTTGAGCATGAGCTTGGGGCCCAGGGTAAAGAAAAGAGTGGGATCAATTTTTGAAAAAAAGGATTCCTTTGGCTCAGCAGATGAGTCTGCTTCTTCGGCAGAAATTTCATTCTCAGGGATTTTTTCCTGACCGGCAGAAAACGAAAGAGAAAGCAGGAAAAACGATAAAAACAGGACAAATTTTTTCATTGCAGCCCCGCGCAAGGGTATGTAGCCCCGAAGTTGCCAGCTTGCTGGCAATGAGCGTTAGCGAAGGGCGGAACACCCGACGGCTTTAGCCGGTGCGCCCTTATATTCTACTTTGTATAGAACAATTTTTCCATATCAACGGTGAGGAATCCGGAGCGGCCGGTCTTGTAGAAGTCGCTTTCTTCCCATGAGACGATTAAATATTTGCCGCTGATTGCGAATGCCTGGTATGAGTAGCGCCGGGGGAGCTTTGGGAGGCGGAAGGCCACGTTTTTGCCGTTGTTTATGAGGGGGTGGCCGTCGATTGAGCCCGCAAAATAGGTCGTGCCGTCGCCGAAAACCGCGCAAATCCAGTTGTCCTTGATGATTGCGTTGGCGATTGTACCGTCATCCTTGCCGCTTGAAAAATATCTCGGAGAAGAGCCGCCGAAATCCCGGCATGTGAGCACGAAATTGAAATCTTTTGGAATCGATTTGAGAAGTTCCTTGAGTCGGACCGGGGCTTTTGAAAAATCTTCCGGCGTTACGAGGTTGCGGTAACTTGACTCGCTGATTTCTGAGACCGCGATGCTGCCCGAGTTCTGGCTTGATGAAAATGGCTGAACGCTTGCCAGGTCTACCAGAGATTTCCACTTAATATAATGGAAGGAAACTTTGTTGTTTTTGGTTGATTTTACGGAACTGAACCAGTCTGAGCCGTCGAAGAAGGTGCTTGTGACTTCCCCGCTCTGCTCGATGTTAAGCTCGCCGTAAGTGACGACTGGGAAGAACATTTTCTGTGCGAGAGAAAGGCGGATGATGTGGCTCTGGCCCTGATTCTGGCTTTTATTTGCAGTTTTATTGAAGAAAGAATTTTTTACGAGCGTGAAATACGGGACATTGCCCTCAAAAACGAGGTTTCCGGCCGTTGAATCTGAAAAAAGCTGGTAGTCCTGAATCAAGAGGGGGTTGTCCGTGTCATCAAAATAAAGGGCACCCAGATGATTTACCAGCATGATTGCCTTGCCGTCAGCCGTGACATTGGCATCGCAGATACGAACGCTTTCAGTCCATGGCTTGAGCGACTGAATCGACGCCCTCTGAGGCAGTTCAACCTCAACGATGGAGTCATTTGCAAAGCAAAACCACTTGTGGTCGCTGGATTTTTGCTGCATCTGCATGGGTTCTTCAAGGGCAGTCTTTTTGCCGCAGCCTGAAAACAGCACGCAGATGGAAAATATAGTCAGTGTGATTTTCGACAGTTTCATATATTTATTGTCGGAGAAAAGTCTACTTCAACTTAGACATTTCCATTTGACAAAGCTGGTCGCATCTTTCGTTGTACTCTACCCCGGCGTGACCTTTGACCCAGTTCCATTCCACGTTTAGAGAGGCGTTGAGGGCGTCTAGTTTCTGCCAGAGTTCCTGATTGAGCACGGGCTTTTTTGCAGCCGTTTTCCAGCCGTTTTTCTTCCAGTTGTGAATCCAGCTGGTGATTCCGTTTTTGACATACTGGCTGTCGATGTTTACGAGAACAGGGATATTTCGGAAGCGCTCGGTATTGTAGATTGCCGTGAGAGCCGAGATTGCGGCCGTAAGTTCCATGCGGTTATTTGTGGTGAGTTTTTCGCCGCCGGAAAGTTCGCGGGCCTCGCCTTCTGCAATTACAACGCAAGCCCAGCCGCCCACGCCAGGATTTCCCCAGCAGCCGCCGTCAGTGTATACGATTATTTTTTCCATTGGGAAAGTATACAGGAAAACGAGGAAATGTTACACTGAAAGAATGAAAAAGGCAGACGAGACAGTAAACGGATTATTCGATTTTATAAAAAGAAGCCCGACAAGCTTTCATGCAGTGGCTAATGTCAGCGGGATTTTGAGAGAACAGGGCTTTACGGAACTTTCTGAAGGGGAACCGTGGAAAATTGCTCCGGGCGGAAAATATTTTGTTTGCAGGAACTCTTCTGCCCTCATTTCATTCATTTTGCCGGATTCAGTAAATGGCGGCACGGCTTTCATGCTAACCGCTTCCCACAGCGACTCTCCTTCGTTCAAAATAAAGGAAAATCCTGAGCGAAAGGATGCGGGCTGCGTAAAGCTCAATGTCGAAAAATACGGCGGCATGTTGATTCAGCCCTGGTTTGACAGACCCCTTTCGGTTGCGGGGCGCATCGTTTATAAAGACGGAGACAAAGGAATCAAGGAAAAGCTGGTCTCGATTGACCGTGATTTGCTCGTGATTCCGAATCTTGCAATCCACATGAACCGCGAGGCAAACGAGGGGCACAAAATCGATGTGCAGAAAGAGATTGAGCCTGTGCTTTCACTTTCAGAAAAAGCCTCACTTCTTTCTATTATATCGGAGCAGGCAGAAGTTCCGAAGGAAGACATTTTAAGCTCAGACCTTTTCCTTTACGCAAGGACAGAGCCGACCCGCTGGGGAGCAGAAAAAGAATTCATTTCCGCCCCGCGACTTGATGATTTGGAATGTGCATGGACTTGCCTTCAGGGATTTGTTTCTGCTGAGAATCCGTCTGCAATTCCGCTTTACTGCCTTTTTGACAACGAGGAAGTCGGAAGCTCCACAAGACAGGGCGCGGACTCAACTTTCCTTTCGGACACACTTGAGCGCATTTCAGAAAAACTCGGCTGGTCAGGCGAAGAATACAAAATCGCACTTTCAAAAAGCTTCATGCTGAGCGCAGACAACGCCCACGCCGTCCATCCGAATTTCAGCGAAAGCGCAGACCCGGTCAACCGCCCGACCTTGAACGGCGGAATCGTAATCAAATACAACGCAGCACAAAAATACACATCCGATGCCGTCACATCAGGATTCTTCAAGCTGGTCTGCCAGAAAGCAGGCGTTCCGTTCCAGATTTTCACAAACAACTCAAACATAGCAGGCGGAAGCACGCTCGGAAACATCAGCCAGAATCACGTTTCAGTGCCATGCGTTGACATAGGACTAGCCCAGTGGGCAATGCACTCACCATACGAAAGCGCCGGAGCAGAAGACGTGGAAAGCATGATAAAGGCGGTGAAGTGCTTTTATGGGGAGAGGTTTAAGAAGGAATAAAGGCGGCTCCCCTCTGGCTGGTTCGACAAAACTCACCAACCAGAGGGGCGGGCTTTTCGGGGTTACGCTACCGCTTCATTGCTCCACTTCGTTTCGCAACGCTTCGCGCCCCTACAATCCCTAGCCGAAAAAAAGCATAATTTTACAATTATTTTTATTTCTTAAAGATTTCCATAAGTTTCTTGCCAGAAATATTTTGCTCATCTCTTAAGATTTGAAATCCAAGATGAGGTTCTTTAGAGTCACCAGTACTTCCTACAGAGCCTATTTTAGTTTCTTCTGTTATATAAGTGCCTTTCTTACATCTTGTTGAGCTCATATTTCCGTAAATTGTTTTAAGTCTGGAATTGTGCGTAACAATGACATAATTTCCAAATCTTGTATCATATCCAATAGAAGTTACTTTGCCAGACATTGCTGCATAAATATTTGTTCCAATCGGACAAATAAAATTGAGAACATCAGATTTTTCTGACAGGGTATATTCAGATTTTATTGGTGAAGAAAAATTAGTCAGTTCATAATCATCATAACTCTCTATACCTTTTTCCTTAGCATTGTAATAATCATCCCCTTTTTCGAAACCATTATTTTCTGCAATCTGACTATCTTCTTTTGTTTTGAAACCTTTTGATGTATAGTCAAGATAATCCTTGTAATCTACATAATTTACATAACCAAGTTCTTTGGCTCCGTAATAAGCTTCTGATTCTTTATTCTTCGGGGGATTTTCATTAAAGACGATGAGACTTTGTAATGGGGAAACCATTTTTTCCACTGAAGATTGTTTTTTTACAGTTGAATATAATACAAATCCATTCTTGTAAGCATCTTCAGCATCTTCGAGATTCGTAAATGAATTTCTTTCACAATAATAGAAGAATTCTCCGTTTTCGATTCCAAGCTGTTTTGCTTTTTCATAATCCGAAGGATTTTTGTATCCTTCACTTTTTCCTTTTTTGTAATCTGCCAAAGTTTTGTAGCCTTCAAGAGAGAAGATAAAATATGTATTTCCAGCGATCACAAATGCATCTGAGGATTTTGGTACCGTTGAAGAACCAGGTTTTGAATAGGAATCAGATTGAAGAAAAATCAAGGAAATATCATAGGCTTTTATTATTGCCTCAAAGTCATCAACTGTTTTAATCCGAATCATCGGAAGATTTTGCTTTGAGTCTATTTCGATATATTTTAATTCAGGGAACGCATGTATTCCTAGGATTATTATTTGAATTATAAAAAGAATTCGTTTCAATTTCTGCCTCTTTAGAAATAGTAATAAATAGTATATTTCAGCCCTTTATTAATATGAAAAGTTTGGACTATATCTGACATGCTACTTCTAAGAGTTTGGAAAGACTCCTTTTCCGCTATAAGAGTTTTTGAAGATGAGGGAGGGACAGCATTCGTAGCTACAATATCACATAATTCAGCGCCTGTTCGCTTTTGATAGTTTTCATTTGATTTCGAAAAAAAATGAATAGAACACTCCTTTACTTCAAATGTGTCGTCTCCATCATTTATTGCAGTATACTTTACAACTCGATGATATGAATCATTATAATTAAGCTTATATCCGTACCTTGTAACTGTTTCGCTACTTTTTTCATTATCACCCGTAGTACAGCTGATAAATTCAGCCACAGCAATCATCACAACTAGCAAAAAGAAAATTATCCTACTGATTCTCAATTTTTCGTTTCTAAGTTTCATATTTTATCCTCCGTGTTTTTAAGGAAAAGCTGCACTCACAAACTTAAAAGCTAATACTCAAAGTAGTGAAATTGGAAAAATATAATTCATTCAAACGAATGAATAAGCATTATTATATCATCTTTTCAGATGAAGTAAAGACAAAATTAATATTCAATTGAAGTAAAATGGCTACATGGGAAATTCATTTAAAGAGAATCTGAGAGAAGAATTAGAATTTAACGGAATTTCAATAAAAGATTTATCCGTGCAAACGAAAATTCCACGCCGCTCGATTGATAATTATCTGAATTCTCGTTCATCAATGCCGCCAGCAGATTATGCCTGTCGAATTGCAAAAGTTCTTAACACAACGGTAGAAAAACTGGTTGGTGAAAATCAAGCTCCAGTCAAAAATGAAAAAGAATCCCAGAATGCAAAAATAATATATCTATTGAATCAAGCAAAATCAGAAGATAAAAAGGCAATTCTGCAACTTTTAACGACAATCACATCAAAATAGGAAGTTTTTCCGGTCTAGGCTATGGAGTGGCTGCGAAGTTTTTCTTAAAGTTTCGTTTATTTGCCTTTGTGATAATGGGTTTTGCACTGAACGATATGTAAAACTCCGTTATCATCTATACGATAAACAAGACGGTCTTTTCCTGTAATTTCTCGACTCCAATAACCTGACATTTCATATTTGAGAGGTTCGGGCTTGCCAATTCCTTTATCCACGCCGTTTCGTTGAATGTCTTTCACCTAGTCCGGCTTTATCCTGACTGATTGATTCCGAAAGAACTTTCATATTTTCGGCAGAATAAAACGGTGAGTCTCCAGCTTTTAAGGCGAAAGGAATGCCGTTTTCACGAATCGTGGCTTTTACGAAGGCTGTGACTGCACTCGTGATATTCAGTCCAATTGCCTTGCAGATTCTTTCAAAGTCAAGTTTCTCTTCATTATCAATTTTGATTGAAAGTGTAGTCATAATATACTCCTTGGTAATACCCAGTAAGTAAATAATAATACTAAATAGAGCCAGTGTCAATTTTTTTGGCAAATCGGGCTGTGCGGGTCTCGGAAAAATCTATGATTTTTCCGCGGGCTAGGCTATGGAGCCCCGGAGTTGCCAGCTTGCTGGCAATGAGCGTTAGCGAAGGGCGGAACAGCCGACCGTGCGGAGCGCGGGAGCCCCCGAATTTATAAAATTTTTCTTGCCGAATTCTGCTATTTTCTGTATTTTTATTGTTGTAGAAAAATTAAATAACGGCTTGCTGATGCTGAAATAATTCCGGCATGGCAAGTCTTATAGGAGATAAAATAAAAATGGCTAAACAGTTGATTTTTAATGAAGAAGCTCGCAAAAAGATGCTTTCTGGCGTTGAGCAGATTGCCCGCGCTGTAAAAGTAACTCTCGGACCTTGTGGCCGACTGGTTATGCTCGACAAAAAATTCGGCGCACCAACAATCACAAAAGACGGTGTTTCTGTTGCAAAAGAAGTTGAGCTCAAAGATCCTTATGAGAACATGGGCGCACAGCTTGTTAAGGAAGTTGCTTCTAAGACAAACGATGTTGCAGGTGACGGTACTACTACTGCTACAGTTTTGGCTTACGCTATCGTTCGCGAGGGCTTGAAGAGCGTTTCTGCCGGTATGACTCCAATCGAAATCAAACGCGGTATCGACAAGGCTACTGCTGTTGCTGTTGAGGCTATCAAAAAGAACAGCCGCGCAGTTAAGGGCGGTGAGGACATCACTCACGTTGCTACAATTTCTGCAAACAACGACCCTGAAATCGGTAAAATCCTTGCTGATGCTATCGAAAAGGTCGGCAAAGACGGCGTTATCACTGTTGAAGAGTCAAAGAACATGGACACAACCGTTAAGACTGTTGAAGGTATGCAGTTCGACCGCGGTTACATCTCTTCTTACTTCGTAACTGACCGTGAGCGCATGGAAGTTAACTACAACGACGCTTTCATTTTGATTCACGACAAAAAAATCTCTACAATGAAAGACCTTCTCCCTGTTTTGGAGAAAGTTGCTCAGACTGGTAAACCTCTCGTAATCATCTGTGAGGACATGGACGGTGAGGCTCTTGCTACTCTCGTTTTGAACTCTATCCGCGGTACTTTGAAGTGCGTTGCCGTTAAGGCTCCAGGATTCGGTGACCGCCGAAAGGAAATGCTTCAGGACATCGCTATTTTGACTGGCGGTACTGTAATTTCTGAAGAGCTCGGACTCAAGCTTGAGACAACAGAACTTGCTCAGCTCGGTCAGGTTAAATCTGTTAAAATCGACAAGGACAACACTGTACTTGTTGACGGAGCTGGTGCAAAAGACGCTATCGCTGCCCGCGTTGCAGAAATCAAGGCTCAGGTTGAAAAATCAACTTCTGAGTACGACAAAGAGAAGCTCAAGGAGCGCCTTGCTAAACTCTCTGGTGGTGTAGCCGTAATCAACATCGGTGCTATCACTGAGACTGAAATGAAAGAGAAGAAATTCCGCGTTGAGGATACTCTTGCCGCAACTCGCGCTGCTCTCGAAGAAGGTATCGTTTGCGGTGGTGGAATCGCTTTGATTGAGGCTGCAAAAGCCCTCACAGACGACGCTGCAAAAGACTTGAGCGAAGACGAGAAAGTCGGCTTCCGAATTGTCCGCCGTGCTCTCGAAGAGCCAATCCGCCAGATTGCAGAGAATGCTGGTGTTGACGGTGCTGTTATCGCTGACAAAGCTAAGAGCGAGAAGAAAGGCACTGGTTACAACGCTTACACAGGCGAATGGGTAGACATGATGGACGCAGGTATCATCGACCCGGCAAAGGTAACACGTTCTGCACTCCAGAATGCAGCTTCTGTTGCAGGTATGCTTCTTACAACAGAATGTGCTATCACAGACATCCCAGAGCCACCGGCACCAACACCGGCAGCTGCTCCTGACATGGGCGGAATGTACTAATAAGCAAGGAAATCCCTGCGAGTTTTCTGAAAGAAAACTCGTTAGCTCGCGTAAGCGAGCATGCATGGGAATGGACTACTAATACGTAATTCTCATTAAGCAAGTCCGCACTGAGATTTTTCTTGGTGCGGATTTTTTTATTCTAAAAGCTGATTATTTCCGTAAAGCACTCGATTGCAAACATGTCGGTCATGCCGGAGATGAATTCAATCACGCACTTTTTGTAGCTTTCGTTGTCGAAGATGTCGAAAACTGCGGATGTTTCTGCGTTCGACGGCTTTTTCTGGTTCGTTTTTTCGGCGTAGTTCGTGTAGTGAAGGAGCCATTTTGTGTATTCGTCGCCGAGGCGGGGATAGGGGCTCAGCTGAAGCTCGACATTTCCTTTCTGAACGAAAATCTGTGCCCTTTGAAGCGTGTTAAAAATCGTTTCGAGGACATTTCTTGCGTACTTCTGGAATTCTACGAGCCGCCAGTGGTTGTAGATGTTGGCGTAACTGAATTTTTTAAGCTCGGTGATGAAGCGGAAATAACTCTGGGAGAAGAAAAGTCCTTCGCTGGGATTGGAATTTTCGCAGAGGTCGACAATCATGTCGTTAATCAGGACGCTCGGATTGACTGCCCTGCCGCTCCTGTGGGAAAGAGTCTTTCCGCCGCGGGTCATGCCTAAGGTTTCTGTGACAATTTCTCGCAGCTGGCGGTAGCTTCCCATGTCGAGAAGGTGATAGGCGCGGGCATCCTGAATGTCACGCCCCAAAAAAGCAATCTTATCGCTGATTTTTACGACGCATCCTTCCCAGGTGAATGGCTGAACAAGGCCCGGCCGCTTGATGTCGTAAAGATTGATTGCCTCTTCGCGCGGTTTTACTCCCTGCTGGTCAATTTCACCGCAATGGCAGATAAGTCCGTCGCGCACTGCGTAAGTGAGGTTGAGCGGGCGTTTGATTCCGTTAGGGTCGTCTAGAGTTTCGATAAAGTCAGCAAAGAAAAGAGAATTGCGTTCGTGCCAGAATTTCTTCGGGGCATTTGCTCCTTCTTTTTTACCCAGAAGGTCGTTCAGAATGTCTTCGCCGGAGTGACCAAAAGGTGCGTGGCCGATGTCGTGGCCGATTGCAATCGCTTGGGTAAGTTCCTGATTTAAGCCCAGATATTTTGCAATGGTCGAAGCGACAGAAGCAACGTGAAGAACGTGCTCCATTCGGGTGCAGACGTGGTCGTTGTGAGGTGCGAAAAAGACCTGGGTCTTGTGCTTGAGGCGGCTGTATGCCTGACAGTGAAGAAGTCGTGTGTAATCGCGCTCAAATTCCGAGCGGATTCCGTTGCCGCGTGAATAAATCGGGATTTCACGGGTGACAGCCTGCTCGAATTTGTGACTCAGACAGTCGCATTTTACTGACTCAAAAGAATTCTGCATAACTTATTTTCGTGAACTGTGGTTGCGGCCGACCTGATCAAAGAATTTTGAACCGCCGTTTCCGTTGCCGCGTGTAGGTCCCAAAAGTCTTGCCTGTACTTCAGAAGTTTTCTTCATTGAAGTCGCTACAGTTTTTCCAGTGTTTGACAGGCGGTTATAGTTCATTTCATACCTGACAGGATTTGTCTCGCTGAAATGAGAAATTTTGCCCGACCCGATAAAAAAGGAAAGCACAGCCACAACAACTAAAAAAATCGCGATTCCCTTTACTTTTTGAACAATTTTTGAATCATCAATACCATTTGTCATGAATAACTCCTTTTTGTACTAAAGCACACTTTTAGAATTCCACCCAATATTATTTTCGGAAAAAGCAGGGCGGGCTTTAGACAAGGTTTTGGGACAGAGTTTTCAGATATGGATTTTTACTCTTCGGTCTTTAATTTCCTGAAGAATCTCACGATAAATGGCCTAGGGATTTGTATTAAAAGTTGACGAAAATGTTATAACGATATATATTTAAACAAACGGAGACGCAAAGCAATTGAGCGACCGCCTCCGTAGCTGTTTATTACAAGCCCGTCCGAAAGTTGGTAGCTAAGAGGCGGGCTTTTTCATGCTCTTAAATCCTATTTTATCAGGAAGGTGAGCAGGTCTATAACAATTGCGATGATTGCAATGACTAACATTGCTTTTTCGTATTTTGTCACAGACTTCCTCCTTCATTCACGAGAAATCGGAGTTAAGCCGCCACAATTATTTTGCATCCCCTATACAAATTATAGTATCAAAGAATTTTAAAAACTTCAATGTTTACTTTCACCACTTGCAACTACAAAAGCTAAAACAAGTCGAATAATAAAGACTGAATCATTTTTATTGACTTCTAAAATTTTTTACTTTTTTTCCTCATGACGGTCGATCTCAGAACCAACTTTATTTCCTGCAAGTGCACCAATCAATCCGCCAGCAATCGCACCAGGAATAGTTCCTGCTATAGCCCCTAATGGACCTGCAGCAATTCCTACTCCCGCACCAACTTTCGCACCAGCAATAACCCCTGCAATCAAACCACCGCTTGTTCCAACGGCTTCCTTCTTTCTTCCCATAAGTATCTCCTGAATTTTTATTTATAAATCTGTTTGAATTGGATTTTAGAATAAAAACAGATTTATAAACTGTATTATAAAATATTTTTAATATTTTTCAAGTAGTATTTTTGATTAAATAAATACTCAAACTTTGTTATTGTTAATTAATAAACATTCATAGTAAAAGAATGGACTTGAAACAAATTTTCATAAACAATTTGAAATTTTATCGTAAGCAAAAAGGATTAACGCAGAACGAACTCACTCTTGCAATTGATAAAAGCTACAACTACATCAATAGTGTTGAGCAGGGAAAGATGATGCCATCATTCGATGTAATTGAGCAACTTTGCATGGTTTTACAGATAAAACCGATTCAATTATTTGATGACCGGGCTTCACCCGAAAATATAAAGACTTTTTCAAAAGAAGAATACATCAATGAACTTTCGAACAAGCTGTTCAACAAACTAAAACCTCTTATTTCTCATGAAATCAGGAATACAATATCCTAATAAATACTTCGTCTAAAAGCGACAACACAGAATTTACAAATAAAAATTTAAGTATTTTACCGAGGTTGCTCTATTGAAGCTATACATCAAAAGTTTTTAATCCATGCGCCAGGCTATGGAGCAGCCGCGAAGCGGGCCACTGGACTGAGCGAACGAAAGTGAGCGAGGGAAGCGGCTGACCGTTAGGGAACTGCGGAACAGCCGACCTGCTTCCCTGAGCGAAGTCGAAGGGTAGCAGGTGGCGCCCATCTTTTACCCTTTGTTTTTCAACTTTCTAAAAAAACTCACCGTAAACGGCACTGAACAGATTGCGGCGAGCATGTCACAGACAGCCTGCGTGAGCTGCACGCCGAGAATTTCTTCTGCACCAAAAAGCTTGACCAGATGAGGAAGCAAAAAAATACACGGAATGAAGAAAAGCCCCTGTCTCATCGATGAAAGGAAAGTCGCGCTCTTTTTCTCACCGGCCACCTGAAGGAGCATGTTCGTGCCGAAAATCAGCGAATGGAAAGGAAGGACACAGGCCTGGGCACGCAAAGCCAAAGCTCCCACGGCAACCACAGCATCGTCATCGCGGAAGAAGCGCACAATCTCCGGTGCAAAAACAAAGACAAGGACAGCGGAAACAGTCATCACACTCGCGCTCACTTTTACGAGGAAGGAATAAGACTGGCGAACCCGGTCGAACTTTTTGGCTCCGTAATTCATTCCACACACAGGCTGAAATCCCTGCCCCAATCCGATTGCAATAGCAAGTAACAATTTGTCCACGCGGTTACAGATTGCCATGCCCGCTACTCCCGCATCCGCCGCAAGTGCCGAAGTAGCTGCAAGCGAAAGCGTAACTGCTCCCCAAAAAGCCGCCTGCCTGTTTAAAAAAATGCCCGAAAGCGCGCCCATTCCCTGACGGAAGAAGGAAGGAAGGCCTGTCGTAATGATGTCAGAATAAGTTTTGAGTGAGCGGGAAATGTGTCTGTGCGAAAGCTCAGCAAGGGACTTTTTTCGGACAAACATTGAAAGCAGAATCGAAAAACTCACAATCTGGCTGATTAAAGTGGCAATCGCTGCCCCGGAAATGCCCATCCCGAAGACAAAAATAAAAAGCGGGTCAAGCAGCATGTTCAGGATTCCGCCGGAAATCATTCCAATCATCGAAAAAGCCGCCCGTCCCTGAAAGCGCATGAGATTGTTCATCGCAAAGGAAGTGATGATAAATGGCGCGCCAAAAAGAATATACCGGGCATAATCGAGCGCATAAGGAAGAATCGTGGGCGTGGAACCAAGATGGCGCACAAGGCTCTCACGGAAAAGATTCCCAAAAATAGTAAAAAGAACGCCCACAGTGAATGCGGTAAAAATCGCGGTTGAACAGTAAGTATTCGCCTTTTTAAAATCTTCCGCGCCCAGAGCACGGCTTGTGATTGAGCCGCTCCCCATTCCGATTGTAAAAGCACAGGCCTGCATCAAAAACATGAGCGTAAAAGTAACGCCAACAGCCCCGCTCGCAGAAGTTCCGAGCTTTGAGACAAAAAAAGTGTCAGCGGTGTTGTAAATTGCCGTAATCATCATAGTGATGATCGTAGGAACCGCGTTCTTGATTATGAGCGAACCAACCGGCTCAGAGAGCATTTTTTGAAGGGAAGTTTGATTTTGCATTAGGATTTATTATAAAAGAAAAAAGAATTTTTACCAATCTGGATAGTGGGCGTATGAAAAACTTTGGCGGCTCCCCGCTTTCAGCGGGTCGGGCTTGAACCAAGTCTTCTGGTCGCAACTTCCTGTTGCTTCCCGCCAGACCCCGCCTGCGTTCGCTGCCGGCGGCCTCCTTGCCGCCTTTTCGCTGTCGCGCGCTCACTCCGGAGGTTGGTTCAAGAACCTGCTTTCAGATGGATTTCTTGTAAATAAAAAATCCTGTGCTTCCACAGGATTCTAGAGCCGACTGTCGGACTTGAACCAACCACCTGCGCGTTACGAGGGCGCTGCTCTACCGGATGAGCTAAGTCGGCGGGAGCGGGTGAAAAATCATCCGCCAAAGTGAAAATATTTTATCAATTTTTTTGCACCCGTGTCAATCTAGTGGCAAAGTCGGGAAATTATTATCTTTTACTATTCATTTTCTGTGGTATAATTTTAATAATAGGACAAGATCATGAAACTCAAACATTTTTTCACAATCCTCATTTTTTTCTTTGTCACATCATTTTCTTTTAGCGAAGACTGGTTCGTTTGTCTCGGCTCTTTTTCAGACCTCAAAAATGCCCGGAATTATTCCCTCCTGCTAAAAGCAAATTTTTTCAAAAATCGAATTGCCCTTGCGGAAGTAAATGGAAGAAAAGTTTACCGCGTTTTATACGATTCAGTCTGCGATTCAAAGGAAAAAGCCAGGCTGCTTTCCGAAAGGATTTACCAGAGGCCCTACTCCGTTCCCTGCAAGCTTGATGACCTCTGGATTTGTACTGCCGATGAATTCTTGTCCTTTGACGATTACGGCAAAACAAATTCCGCTGATTCACTCAAATCCAACGACATAAATGAGATTCCACTTTCAGACGAAAAACCATATTCAGTTCAAGTCGGAAGCTACAAAGAAGAATCGCCTGCAAAACGCGATCAGGAAAGACTTCAGGCAAAGAACATCGATGCATATATTTTAAAGACTTACGATGACGACACTTACATTTCATTCGATCTTCATGCCGGAGCCTTCAAGACAAAAGAAGAGTCAGAAGAACTTCAAAAAGAACTTGAAAATATCGGCATTCAGGGAACAAAAGTCTCTGACTTTGAAGACATAAAAGATTCCGTCGAAAAATTCAACAGTCTTGCTTCCTCAACAAACATCTCGTATGGAGAGGGCGTGACTGAAATCCCGGATATTTTTCCAGAAGAAGTGAAAACCTTAATCTCCGAGTTCCCGATAAATCCCAACTTCCAGATTGAAACCATCGAAATCCTTGATGTTGAAAATATCAGCGAAACAGGCTATTCCGAATCGGATTTTATCAATGAACGCTCTCTAATCAATAATTTTGACAATGTTTCGGCAATTTCCAAGGCTGTTTACAAGGACGACCTCTACAACAAAAAGATTATAGTAAGGATTTTTTCAGGCAGCGACGGCCGTTTTGCTGGCATGAAAGATAATTTTCTTCCAAACGAAGGGAAAGAGGCTTTTCAGGTCGACTTTTGGGCAAAAACTCAGGTTTTCAACTGCTATTTCTATAAGCAAGACGGCGTTTTCAATCTGCTTGGAACAACAAAGGACGAAAACCAGCTTATATCAATGGAAGCACTTAATTTTTCCGACGAAGAATTTACCGCTCTTTTGGGAGACATGACAAACGACAGCAATCTTCTCATTTATCCCGAAGTCCGAAAAAATCTTTTGACTCTGCCGAAAAAATCTTCTGCCACAAAAAGGGATTTTGTCTACTTCAAGCTGAAACAAATTGGTGACGATTATGCAGAAGAGCGTGGCTATGTAAACTGGGCAAGGGCAATTGTCGGCCATTGGCAAGCAAATTCATACTTTATACAGGATGGTAAAAAAATCACAACCGGCTTCTTTGACCTGGACTATGATTACAATTCAAAGCAAGTCCATACCCAGTTTATGGAAGCACATGAAGCAATTTCAATCGATGAAAAAAATCATCCGTCAGACATTTTTGATGAACCAGGCTGGTATGTTGGGTCACACTTCCTTAATTCCAGCAATGAACTGTCCTTCGCAAAAAAATCTTACATAATCGCAATAAATTCATATGAGCCGGATTGTTTTTCAGAAGAAGCGCTGAAAGACTTGGCAAAAGACTTGCAGATTTGGGATAAATAGGGCAAAAAAAATCCCCGCACTTTTTACAGTACGGGGCGGACTGTTTTTAGCGAGTCTCCCGGAGAGCTATGCTCGTAGGGTATCCTTAAATACCAACAAAATGTGTATTTACTTTGTCCTGAACGTAAGCGATGAAGTCTTCGAGCTTCATTGTCTTCTGTTCGAGGCCGCTTGACTGGCGGAAGCGAACTGAGACTGTGCGCTCTTTCTTTTCGTTTTCGCCGACAATCAGGATGTACGGAGTCTTGTGCTCTTTTGTAATCACCTTGATTTTGCTTCGCATGTTGTCTGTTGAAAGGTATGCGTTTGAGCGGATGTCAGCTGCAAGGAGTGCGTCGTTGACTTCTTTTGCGTAGTCGTCGAAGTCGTTTGTAACTGGAACGACTGCGGCCTGCTCAAATGCGAGCCATGTCGGGAATGCACCGGCAAAGTTCTCAATCAAGATGCCGAGGAATCGCTCGAATGAACCGAGGATAGCGCGGTGGAGCATAACCGGATGATGCTTCTGGTTGTCTGCACCGATGTATGTTGCGTCCAAACGCTCAGCAGAAGGAAGCTGGAAGTCAGCCTGGATTGTACCGCACTGCCATTCGCGGCCGAGGCAGTCATAAAGCTTGAACTCAAGTTTTGGACCGTAGAAAGCACCTTCGCCCGGCTGGATTTCGTAGTTCAATCCAGCTTCGTGACAAGCGTCTGCAAGAGCCTTTTCTGCACGCTCCCAAGTTGCCAAATCACCGACGTGGTCTTCCGGCATTGTTGAGAATTTAACGACCAACTCGTCAAAGCCAAAGTCGTGGTAAACGTTTTTGAGGAGCTTACAGAATTTTGCAACCTCAGCTCCAACCTGCTCTTCTGTACAGAGAATGTGTGCGTCGTCCTGAACGAATCCACGAACGCGCATTACACCGTGCAGAGTGCCGCTTGCCTCGTTTCGAACGTCGTGACCGAATTCAGCCAGACGCAAAGGCAGGTCCTTGTATGAGCGCTGTCGGCTCTTGAAGATTTCAAGTGCGCCAGGGCAGTTCATCGGTTTGATTGCGAAGAGGCGCTTTTCTGACTCTGTAATGAACATGTTGCGCTGGTAGTGATCCCAGTGACCTGAGCGCTCCCAGAGTGTGCGTGGCATGATTGCAGGAGTGTTGACTTCCTGATATCCGTCGCGTCGAACCATCTTTCGCATGTAATCCTGCATTGTTGTGTAGATTGTCCATCCGTTCGGGTGCCAGTAAACCTGACCTGGGTTTTCTGAGTCTACATGGAACAAGTCCATTTCTGTTCCCAGTTTTCGGTGGTCGCGCTTTTCTGCTTCTGCCAGCATTGCAAGATATTCTTTGAGGTCGTTCGGTTTTTCAAAACAGAGGGCGTAAACTCGTGTGAGCATAGGTCGGTTTGAATCGCCGCGCCAGTAAGCACCTGCAATTTTGTCGAGCTTGAATGCCTGTCCGTTGATTTCTTTTGTTGTAGCAACGTGTGGACCACGGCACAAATCCAAATATCCGTCCTGCTCGTAAGTAGAGATTGTCTCACCTTCCGGCAAATCGTTAATCAGCTCAAGTTTGTAAGGCTCATCGGCGAAAAGCTTGAGGGCTTCTTCCTTTGAAACTTCCTTGCGTACGAATTCTGCGCCAGTCGCAAGAATCTTTCTCATTTCTTTTTCGACTGCACCAAAATCATCTTCGGTCAATTTGGTAGTGGCGGTGGTAAAATCAAAATCATAATAAAATCCGTTGTCGATAGCCGGGCCGATTGCAATCTTAGTTCCCGGAAACAAATGCTTGACGGCTTCCGCCATAACATGTGCGCAAGAGTGACGCACAATCTGAAGTTTTTCATCAACTGCCATAATTGTACCTTCTTTTCGGAATCACCAGTAAGTGAATTCCTTAAATTTTAAAATAATGTATATAGAATAGTATTTTATAGAAGAAAGTTCAACTGAAAAAAAACGGGCTGTAGAAAGCGGGCGTTGCGGGCGGCGTTTGAGCCCGCAGAGGGGGTAGCGTAAGAACGCTTGCGGTCTAGAGCGAGGGGGAGACATCCCCCTCATTTTTAATTTCTAATTATTTCAATTTATTTGCCGATATTCAAAATATGGAAAATGGAAATAATTTTAACGAAAGTTTGATTCAGGCTGTCGATGCAAAGGCTCAATGGTATGACATGGAAGAATTGCCTAGAATTCTCGATAATTACAGGCTTCTTCACACATGTATAAAAGTTGTTTTTGATTTTCTGGTCAAAAAGGCTTTGATTACACCGGATCCTTATAAACTCGACAAAAAAATTTCCGACATCAAATCTCCAGACAGCGTCCAGTTTGTTGAAAATGAACGTTCTGTCGTCATGGGTCAGCGTTTCTCTGATTACGAAAGCACCCTCGACTTTTTGTGCAATTATTACAAATTTTCCGTTTCCCAGCTTTCTCTTTCAAACATCAAAAAACTCGTTGACCTGAACAATTCAATCTCATGGAACTCATTTTCCGCAAATTCCAACAAAGTGAACACCCGCGTCCTCGCAACAATGGTCTTCTCGGCAAGGCAGAACAGTGACGCCCTCACTTCAAGCATGATCAACGACAACCTTTCAAAGGCTTCTCAGGCTCAGAATGAAATCAACAGTGCCTTAAAGGAATACACCGACTTCCAGAAGGAATGGTACAAGGCCCAAATTCGAAAAACCGTAATCCTCAGTGCAAATTTTGACGGAAACAAGGCTTATGCAGATCCTGCCTCAGAACTTCAGCAAATCAAAAAGAATTTTGCGGCAGGCATGGGAAAAGTTCCCTTCTACAATGAACTTGTCGACGAAATCATTCAGGAAGATCAGGGCGAAAAAAAGAACGAGCTTCAGAAAAGACTGCTTGCAAAACTGAACGTTTCATCGGAAGCCGACAAAAAAGTCGAAAAGAGAATCGATACAAAGGCTCTGATTATGGGCGCCCTTCAGGTTCTCGGCTCAACTCCGTCTCAAATCGTAGCAATCGCTCAGAAAATTCAGGAAAATCACGACGTTCTTGAAAGCGAGCACAATTCCTTCATGGACAAGCTCAAGCGCGCCCTCAGAAAGGCCTTCGGTATCGCAGAAAAACCGCTTTTCTACAACATCATAATCGTTGACCAGACAACTGGCGCTAAACGAACGGAAAAACTGAACTATCAGACCTTCATGACCGACCTTGCGACAAAATCACGCCGCTATGCTTCGGTTGCCCAGCCAAATTCTCCGGGCTACAAAAAAATCATGTCCATGCCGGAAGAAAAAATCGCGGAATTCGTTTCTGCCCAGATTACAGACTGCAACCGCCTCATGGTTCATTTGAATTCTCTGGACGATTATTTCAAGAGTGCGGCCGCTCCGGCAAACAAGTCAAAGATCAAGGGCCTCAAAATCGACATCACGACACTCAAAAATTCGATTGTAAAGGCAAACCAGCAGCGAGTTGAATACACCTCTTACATCGAAGAAGAAGCTCAAATGAAGCGCCTGGGCATCTCGGGGTAGAATTTTTTCAGGGGAAAAGCCTTTCCCCTGTGCCGCACTTCGTTGCGTCACACCCCATTCTCCTAGGGGGTACCCCTAAAACCCCAAAATCGCTGAAACAAAATCGACTTTTGTCTGTTTTAATAGTATTATGAAATATATGGAAAAATATTCACTCCGCTTCTTTTTTATTATTTTTTCTTTTGTTTTTGCAAATTTCGTCTTTTCACAAAGTGCTGACCAAGGGCCGGTTGAAAATCAGGATACGATAATTGACGTCGAATCTGAAAAGTCTGACGATAAAAATATCATCGATTCACTTCAGCGCAATTTCACAATTATCACAGCCCAGCAACCCTGGAACCTCGACATCCATACGGCAACTTATTCCAGCGAAGCTCAAATTCTGGATTCACTTTACGAAGGGCTTTTTTCTTATGACCCAAAAACTCTTGAACCCCTGCCGGCCCTTGCCGAAAGCTATAAGATTTCCCGCGACAAAAAACGCTGGACTTTCACCCTGCGCGAAAATCTGGAATTCTCAAACGGCGAAAAAATCAATGCCTACACTGTAAAAAATTCCTGGCTTTCCCTCCTGCGCACCCACAATGCACCTTATGCTTCAATGCTGGACTGCATAAAGGGAGCCGCTGAATACCGCGAAGGAAAAATCAGCGACAGTGAAGTTGGAATCAATGCCCGCAACGAAAAAACTCTGGTCGTATCGCTCATAAATCCGACCGCCCACTTTTCAAAGCTTCTCTGCCACCACGCATTTGCAGTCTGCAGCCTGAACCAGAATGGCAGCACGGACACTTCAGTCTTCTCTGGAGCCTTCACAATCAAGGAAAATACCGGCTCATCCCTTGTCCTCGAAAAAAACGAAAAATACTGGGACGCAAAAAACGTTCACCTTCCGCAAATCACGATAAAGCAGTCCAACGAAGTCAAGGAAAATTCCTGGAGCTACAACGACGGCAGCGCGGACTGGCTTTCCGGCATGGTGGACACAAATGCCCTGCTCAACAAAAACTCAATCCGCATTTCGGCAATCTTTGGCACGGAATTTCTTTTCTTCTCTTGCAAAAACAAGCCCTGGAACGATGCTGATTTCAGAAACGCCCTGATTACAGCTGTTCCCTGGGAAGAACTTCGCAAAACAGGTCTTGTAAAAGCCAGCACTTTGATTTATCCGCTAGCTGGCTATCAGGGAGTCAACGGAATCACAGAAACTTCCGGAGAAGACGCCCTGGAAATGATGGAAGAAGCCCGAAAAAAGCTTGGAGTTTCAAAGGACGAAAAACTTACCGTAACTTTCGGCATTTCATCAATTTCAGAAAGACAGAAATCTCAGGCAGAAATACTCAAAAAAGCCTGGGAGCCTCTGGGAGTCGAGCTTAAAATCCAGACTACGCCGGATGACCGCTACATCGATTCAATTCCGGGCTGGAACGCAGATATTTTCAGCTATTCCTGGATTGGCGACTTTGCCGACCCGATTGCTTTCCTTGAGCTTTTCCGGGCAAATTCAACCCTCAATCCGTCAAAATGGCAGAACGAAAAATTTGAAGAGCTGATTCAAAAGGCAAATGAAAGCACAGACAACGGCGAGCACTACAAATATCTTGCCCAGGCAGAGCAGCTTTTGCTGGACGAGGGCGAAGTCATGCCGATTACACATTCAATCAGCCTGCACGCAGTCAATTTGCAGCAGGTCGGCGGCTGGTACGTCAACGCGCTCGACATTCATCCCTTCAAATACCTCTATTTCAAAGAAGTAAAGGTTGAGTCAGCACCGAATATTATATAGAATAGCCGTATGCGCACTTACGACGACTCGATGTTTATTGACACTTTCGAGCATGAATACACCTGGCTCAAGGGCTTCATGCGGAATGTCGCCAGATTCCCACACAAAAATGCTCTCATCGACCCGGAGACAAACCGTTTCTGGGATTACGAACTTCTAAATCAGGAATCAAACAGACTGGCCCTATCCCTTCAGTCACTTGGAATCGGCAAAAATGACATCGTAATGTCCGCCCTCCGCAACTGTCCGGAATTCGCTTTTTCATACATTGGTCCGCGCAAAATCGGTGCCATTCTGCTGGCCGCAAATTTCAATCTTGCAGCAGGAGAGCTGGCCCTTCTCATCAATCAAAACAAGCCAAAAGCCGTAATTTACTCAGCAAACATAGCAAAAATCATAGCCGAGGCAGAAAAACTTGCCCAGTGGAAGCCACAAAAATTCATTCTAGCCGACAATGTTGAAAAGGCAGAGCTCCCCCAGGGCCACATTTTCTACGAAGACTTCATAAAACAGGCCGGTACAGAAGAGCCCAAAATCTCTTTCCGTCCCCACATTTATGATGAAGTTCTCCGCCTCTGCACAAGCGGCACCACTGCCCTTCCCAAGCTTGTCCCACTCAACGACATCAATGAAGTTCTTTCGGCCCACGACGTAATCATGCACTATCCGATGAACTCAAACGACGTGACCATGAACATGACTCCCTGGTTCCATCGCGGAGGCTGCCATTCAGGCGGTGTCTGCCCGGTTTTCTATGCCGGTGCCTGCGCCGTAGTCATGAGAAAATTTCAGCCGACAAAGGCCCTGGAATGGGTCGAAAAATATAAAATCACCTACCTCATGGGAGCCCCCTCAAACCTTGCAATTCTTGCCCGGGCCCAGGAAAAGACAAAGCTCAATCTTGAAAGTCTCAAGGGCTTAGTCACGATGGGAGCCCCTCTTTCAAAGGTAGACTGCATCCGCTTCATGGAAATCCTCACGCCCAACATTTTCAACGGCTACGGCACGACCGAGACTTTCTGGAATTCCTTTCTCCGCCCCTACAATCTCCCGGACGGAGCAGGCTCAGTCGGAGCAAGCTGCACGGATGATGAAGTCAGGGTTGTAAAAGTCTTCGATGACAGAAAAGCCGAACCCGATGAAACAGTCGAAAAAGACAACCAGAGCGAGGGAGAAATAATAATCCACGCCCCGGAAAAAACGACCTTCACCTATATCGATGATCCAAAAATGTCAGCCGAAAAATTCTACAAGGGCTGGCTCTACACTGGCGACACCGGCGTCTGGAATCAGGACTTGATTGTCACAGTCCGCGGCCGCAAGGACGACATGATCATCACGAGTGCCGAAAACATCTATCCCACTCAAATCGAAGAAGCAATCAACGAGCATCCAAAAGTCAAGGACACAATCGTCACCAGCGTTCCGGACAAAATCCGCGGGCAGGCAGTAGTTGCCTACGTCGTTCCGGCCGACAAATCGCTTACAATCAAGGAACTTTTCGATTTCTGCACAAATCATAAAATGCTCTCCGCCTACAAACGTCCCCGCTATTTCGCCCTGATAGACGAACTTCCGCAGACAGCCACAGGCAAAAAAAAGCATTTCGAGATAAAAAAACGCGCGGCTGAAGATTTGAAGAAGGGATTGCTAAAAAAAGACTAGCTTGTTCCGATAATCTAAGTATGCTTTATTATCTTGGTGGAATTTTAACTGAATATTTTGGTCCTGCACGCTTGCTGCAGTCTTACACGATTCTCATTGCACTCGCACTTTACAGCGGATTTTTGATTGTCCGCTATTTCCTGCCGTCTTTTTACAATCTTTTGCCTCATGACCGGGGCCGTGAATTTACAATAAATGCCGAGGCCGCAAAAGGAAAGCCGACCGGAGCAGGCGTTGTCTGGGTCAGTGCCTTCGTAATTCTGAGCCTGATTTTCGTTCCCCTTGACTGGATGAAATGCTCATGCCTGATTCTAACCTGGCTCATGATGCTCACGGGCTATCTCGACGACCACTCAATCAACAGCTGGGGAGAATACCGCAAGGCCCTTCTCGACCTTTTTATCGCAGTCCTTGCCTCTGTTTTGCTCGCATTCTATCTGATTTATTCTTCGGGCGACAGAAAAATCTACTTCTGGATTCCATTCGTTACTCATGAACTTTACGTTGCGCCCTGGCTTTTCGTGATTATCTCGACAATCATGATTTGGGCTTCAATCAACACGACAAACTGTACTGACGGCGTTGACGGACTTTCATCAACACTCGTTCTCGTCGCACTGATTACAATGGGCGTCGTCTTCTATTTTATCCTGGGACACAAGGACATTTCCGAATATCTTCTGGTTCCACATATTAAGGACGGTGCGGCCTGGGCTGTAATGACTTTTGCACTTGCAGGCGTACTCATGGGCTACCTCTGGCACAACGCTTTCCCAAGCAACGTTCTCATGGGCGATGCGGGCAGCCGGGCACTGGGCTTTTACATCGGCGTCTGCGTAATGGTCACCCGAAACCCCTTCATCATTCTCGCAACTTCTTCACTGATTTTCGTCAACGGCGGTCTGGGACTGGTCAAAGTATTTTTGAAGCGTTTCTTCAAGATTTCAATCTTCACGAACATCCGCTTCCCGCTCCACGACCACATGCGAAAAAACCACGGCTGGAGTCCAACACAGGTTTTAATTAAATTCCTGATTATTCAGATTCTCATAACCGTGGCTGTTCTTGGTATTATCTTCAAAGTACGCTAGGCGTTATTCTTCTGTGAACAATGCGCACAAAGTCTCTGCATCGGCGATGATATTCCTTACATAGCAATATTCGTTCGGCTGATGGCAGACTTCGTCCATTGTTGACCAGATTGCCGCGTTAAAACCGCAGCAGCGGAGTTCCGCACCGACTGTACCGCCACCGATTCCGATTGGGCGGGCTTCAAATCCGTGAGCCTTTTTGATTGCGGCTGCCAGTTTTTTGACGACAGGAGCATCAACCGGAGTTGCAGGAGACTGCTGGGCCTGGGGCTCGCTGATTTCAATCTTAACGCCATATTTTGATTCAATCTCAGCAACCCGCTTGTTGATTTCGGCACGAACCATGTCCAGAGAGTATCTCGGCAAAATCCGGCAGTCCATGTAGAAGACGTCGTCACCAGGAATGATGTTTACGGTCTCAACGTTTGCCTCTTTTTTGGTCGGCTGGAAGGTCGAATAATTCGGGCTGAACAAATCATCTTTTTCGTTGAAGAAATTTTCCAAGTCATTGAGGCGGAGGGCCAGGTCACAGGCCGCAAGATGGGCATTCTTTCCCTTGTTTGGCATTGAGCCGTGACTCTGCTGACCGATTGTGTGGATTCGGAGCCAGAGGATGTTCTTTTCGGCAACTTCGATAGTCTCGCCTTTTTCATCGCCGCCGTCCGGAATTAAAATCAGGTCGTGATTGCTGAAAAGCTCAGGATGCTTTCGAAGCAGATATTTGATTCCGTACTCTGAACCGAATTCCTCATCTGCCATAAAAAGAAGCTTTACGGTGTGCTCAGGTGTAATTTTATTTTTGAGCAAAGTCAGGGCGGCCATTACGCCGGAAACCAGGCCCTGCTGGTTGTCCTCAACGCCACGACCAATCAGCCTGTCAGTTTTTTCGTCGTACTGAACCATGAAAGGATCGCTTTTCCAGAGTTTTAAATCTCCCGGCGGAACTACGTCCATGTGAGCCATTACCCAAATCGCATAGTCGTCGGACTTTCCAGGAATCGTAAGAATAACATTTGGCCTTACACCGGAAGAAACGCGCTTGTCAGGAGCGTCGTAGTGCTCAATCTGTGATTTTTCAAAGCCTGCCTCGCAGAGCCATTTTTCGAGAGCCGCACATTTTTTGCTTTCACCGTCACCGCCAGACTCAGGCGCAATGGCCGGAATCGAAGAAAGGACTCGCTCAAGTTCAATCATGAGCGGGCGAAAGTTTTCAAGAGTTTCTTTGAAAGTTTCGATAGAATTCATTTGCTTCTCCAAGATTATTTTTCAGCATCTATTCTATCATAAGAAAGCGATTGTGTCAGACCGCAGCATCTTTTAGCGGAAGATTTTGCCTTTTCGATACTATTGATAGTAACACTATCTTTTTGCTTTAAAAAAATCCCTTATTAGAGTATAATGGTTTGGTTTATCTATTTAAACATTTAAACCGAGTTTGTCAGTTTTTTAAATCCTATGCTCTAGTTGGAGATTTTCTTTTTATGGAAGAAAAATCATTCAAACCTTTCATTTCCGCTGACCGCGTGCTGCCTGAGATTACTCCGGTTTCAATCGGTCTCGGAATTATCCTTGCCGTGCTCTTCGGTGCGGCAAACGCTTACTTGGGTCTCCGGGTCGGCATGACCGTCTCGGCTTCAATTCCTGCTGCCGTTCTTTCAATGGGCATCATCCGCATCATCATGAAGCGCGATTCAATCCTTGAGAACAACATGGTTCAGACAATCGGTTCTGCCGGTGAGTCTCTGGCTGCAGGTGCAATCTTCACTTTGCCGGCTCTCTTCATGTGGGCTAAAGAAAGTGACAGCATTTCAAAACCATCATTCTGGGTAATTGCAATCATCGCCCTCTGTGCGGCTGTTCTCGGCCTCATTTTCATGGTTCCGCTTCGCTCAGCACTCATCGTTGAGGAGCACGGAGTTTTGCCTTTCCCTGAGGGAACTGCTTGTGCAGAAGTTCTCCTTGCAGGTGAAGAAGGCGGCGAAAAGTCAAAAATCGTATTCTCAGGACTCGGAATTTCAGCTTTGTACAAATTCATCGCTGACGGTCTCTGCCTCTTCCCTTCAGAAATCGACTGGAGCATCAAAAAACTTGGAACAGGCTTTGGTGCAGACGTTCTCCCGGCTCTCGCAAGTGTCGGCTATATCTGTGGAAAGAAAATTTCTTCATATATGTTCGCCGGCGGAATTTTGGGCTGGTTCGTTGTAATTCCTTTGATCAACTTCTTCGGTGCTGATTCAATTTTCGCTCCTTCAATCAAACCTGTTTCAGAAATGGGCGCATGGGGAATCTGGAGCACATACATCCGCTACGTTGGTGCTGGTGCAGTTGCAGCAGGCGGTATCATCAGCCTGATTAAGTCATTCCCGACTATCGTTAATACTTTCAAAAAGGCAATCGGCGGCTTTGGTCACAAGGAAGCTGTTGAAGAGCGAACAAACCGCGACCTTCCAATGAAGGGACTTTTGATCGGCGCACTCCTTATCGTAATCGTAATCTGGCTCTTGCCGGCAATTCCGGTCGGACTTTTGGGCGCACTCATCATCGTAATCTTCGGATTCTTCTTCGCTACAGTTTCAAGCCGCATGGTCGGTCTCGTTGGTTCTTCAAACAACCCTGTTTCTGGCATGGCAATTGCAACATTGATCATCGCTACAGCCCTTCTCAAATCAACAGGACACACTGGCGTTGCAGGCATGACAAGCGCAATCTGTATCGGAACAATCATCTGTATCATCGCTTGTATGGCTGGTGACATTTCTCAGGACTTGAAGACTGGTTACATCGTAGGTGCAACTCCACGCAACCAGCAGCTCGGTGAGCTTGTCGGCTGTGTTGTTTCAGCACTCGCAATCGGTGGAATCATGTACCTTCTCGACGCAGCATGGGGATTCGGTTCAAAAGAACTTCCTGCTCCACAGGCTACTTTGATGAAGATGGTCGTTGAGGGCGTAATGGGCGGAAACTTGCCATGGATTCTCGTTCTTGCAGGCGTTGGAATTGCAATCGCTCTTGAATTGATTAACATCCCTGTTCTTCCTGTTGCAATCGGTCTTTACCTTCCAATCCACCTTTCTGTACCTATCTTTGCAGGCGGCTTGCTCCGTGCATTCTTTGACCGCAAGGGTGATGAAGGAAAAGAAATTACAGAAAAAGGCATTCTTTACGGTTCTGGTCTCATCGCTGGTGAAGGCCTTATCGGAATTCTTCTCGCTGTATTCGCAATCGTTCCACTTTCAAACGGAAAATCATTGCTCGAAACTCTCAGCTTGGGCGGCGTACTTGGAAACATCGGCGGCGTAGTATTCTTCGCATTGCTTTTGGCTTCGATTGTATTCTTCACACGCAACAAGAAAAAGTCAAACTAAGCGTTTGAATAGAGTATGAAAGAAAAAACAAAAAAACTTCCTGCAAACTACATGGATATTGTTTTCGTTCGGAGCGGAGACAGTCCCTGGAGGTTGCGGGAAGACGGCCTTGTAGAAGTCGATATGGAAAACAGAGGATTTTTCAACGCCGTCGCACAGAAATTTTTCAAGCGTCCTCGAATAAGCCACATTGCGCTGGATAAATACGGCACAAAAGTCTGGCTTGCACTTGACGGACAGTCTACAGTAAACGACGTTCTTCAAAAGATGAAAGAAGCCTTCCCGGATGAAAGCGAAAAAATGCTGAACCGGGTAGTGCATTTTTTGAATACACTGGAAATACACAAGTTTGTTGTAAGACAATAAAAAATACCCTGCATGGATGCAGGACAAAAGCAAAGAGAGAAAATTCTGTTTGCCTTTAGGTGAACAGAATTTTCTCGTAACAACAAAAATCACAGGACGTGATTTTTGTTGTATGCTCTCCAGGTTGTCTCAACCAGTGTGTCTACGTCGGAATATTTTGGCTCCCAACCGAGCAGCTCTTTTGCAAGATCGTATTTTGCGTAGAGGCTTGCAGGATCACCCGGGCGGCGAGGTGCTTCTTCTGCAGGGATTGGCTTGCCGCTGATTCTTCGGGCTGCGTCGATGATTTCCTTTACGGTTGTGCCCTTTTCTGTTCCCAGATTGAGCTTGAGGCTCTTTCCGTTCTTTGCGATGTAGTCCAATGCCATGACGTGAGCGCGTGCCAAATCTGTGACGTGGATGTAGTCGCGGATACAGGTGCCGTCGCGTGTGTCGTAGTCAGTGCCGAAGATTTTAAGTTCACGCATGCCCAAGGCTGCTTCCATTACACGTGGCAAAAGATTTTCAGGCTTCTGCTCAAGACCTGTGATTACGCCCTCAGGATCGTAGCCTGCTGCGTTGAAGTAGCGCAAAGCGGCAAATTTGAGGCCGCGGATTTTGTCGTACCATTCCATGAAGCGCTCGATTTCAAGCTTGGTAAATCCGTAGTAGTTGATTGGATTCTGAGGATGATTTTCGTCCATCGGGAGATACTGTGGCTCACCGAATGTTGCCGCACTTGAAGAGAAAATCATGATATTGCACTTGTGCTTTGTGGCTGCGTTCATGATGTTGAGGGTGCCTGTGATGTTGTTGATTGAGTATTTTTCCGGCTCAACCATTGATTCGCCAGCTGCCTTAAAAGCCGCTAGGTGAACGAAAGCATCGAAACCGCGGGCAAAAGCCTGGTCCAAATCACGCTCAATCAAAATGTTTCCGTAGATAAAATCATTTTCCTTAAAAAGATTTTCACGCAAACCGCTTGAGAGATTGTCAAAAACTGTAACTTTGTGGCCGTTAGCCATCAATTCCTTAACAACGTGGCTGCCGATATATCCGGCTCCGCCAATTACTAAAACTTTCATGTAGTCTCCTGTCGCTGACACTATATCACAAATCAAGAGTTAAATAAATCTATTTCTTTGCCAATTGCAAGAACGGACTTCTTCATCATGTTAGAAATTTCAGAAAGCTTATTGCCTGTCTTTCGGATTTCTTCGGCTCCGGCTGACATTTCGCTTACACTTTCCTTGATTACGCCGGTTGATTCCTGCAAGTTGTGGATTTCGTCGAGAATCAGCTGGTTTCCTTCCGCCATTTCATGACCTGCAACCCGGACTTCGCTGGTTCCGTCATTCATAACTTTGAGGGAATCGACAATCTGCTGGCTTCCGACCTGCTGCTCTTCCATTGCCGCACGAATCTGCCTTACAAGCTGGTCCGTGCTGATAATCTGCTCGTTGACCTGCCTGAAGCTGACGCTGCTCAATTTTGAAGACTCGACGACTGTTGCAATCGTTGAGCTGATTTTTGTAAGCTCAGCGGAAATTTTCTTTGACTGGGCCGCAGATGTTTCTGAAAGCTTACGGATTTCATCAGCGACGACCGCAAAGCCCTTTCCTGCCTCGCCAGCATGAGCCGCCTCAATCGCCGCATTCATTGCAAGAAGATTTGTCTGGCTTGCGACATCCTCAATCGCCTTGTTTGCATCCTGAAGGGCTTTTGACTGCTCGGAAACAGAAATAATTTGCTCCTCAACCTTTTTCTGCTGCTCGACGCCTGTTTCCGCATTCTGTGAAAGCTGGTCGAAAGTGCTGGCCATTCTTGCAACAGAGCCGTTTACAGAAGAAATATTTCCGATCATCTCCTCGACGGCAGTAGAAGCCTGGGTTACGCCGCGGGACTGATTTTCAATCATCCTTTCGAGGGAATTGATGTTTTCGGCAATCTCCGCAACCGCCGCAGAAGTCTGGGAAACGGCGTTTGCCTGGGCACTCATCTGGTCGTCCACGCTGCTGATGTTGGTAATAATCTGGTCAATCGCAGAAGAAACGTCCGAAACGCTGTCCTGAAGGTCATTTTCTGCATATCCAAGCTCGTCCCGGGTAGTCTTAATCTGAGAAACGATATCCTGCAATTTTTCGACGAATTTATTAAAGCCGCCGACCAGACTGCCGATTTCATCTTTTGTCGAGATTTTGATTCGCCTTGTCAAATCAGCATTACCCGAAGCAATTTCATTGACGGCCACATCAACCGTATGGATTGGCTTGATAATGGGAAGGGAAACACCGATTGCCGCAAGAACTGAAACACCAAGTACGACCGCAAGCAGAATCAGGATAAGAGTGACGCTACCCCGGAGCTGGGCCGTAAGTTCGTTTGAAGGGCCGATTGAAACGAAAGTCCAGCCGGTCGCATCCGAAATCTTCTGGGCAAGAAAATATTTTCCACCGCCCGCATAAAGATTTACAAAAGCCTTGTCGCCTGAAATTTCGTTTTTGTAAGCCGCCATGCCCGGAAAATCATTGTAGAAATTCGCAACCAGAATCTTGCTTGAATCAGAATTCGTGAGGTAATTTCCGTTGGCATCAAGAATGAAAGATTCCCCGGATTTTGACAGCCTTGTCTCTGAAATGAGGTCGGTCAAGTCACCGAGCAGGATGTCGATTGCAACTACACCGTAATTTGCTCCCTTTTTCTGAACCGCTCGGGCAATGGTCGTGACCGGCTGTCTGGTGTCAGCGTCAACGTAAGGCTCAGTGACAGCCGGGGTAAGGGTTCTTATGCCCTTCTGGTACCATTCCCGGCTGGACTTGTCATAATCTTCGCCCGGCTCCCATTTGTCGTTTGAATACATGATTCCGCCGTCTTTCATTGGAACCGTATCGGAAAAATAGAGCGAGTAAAGTGCAGAATCTCCCTTGATTGCATCGTCAAAAGCGTCCTGAGTTTCTTCTTTTTCGATTTCATGAGAAGCCACAAAGACCGCCATGTCGTTTACGATTGTCATAGGCTTGAGCAGGAAAGAATTGATTTTTGCCGTAGCCTGAGCTCCCTGGGCATGAGCGTTGCTGGTGACGCTTTCTTCTATTGAAGATGTCTGCATTCGGATAACAGGAATCGCAATCAAGGCACTGGCCGCAATCACAACTCCGAGATTGGAAAAGATGATTTTCTTTTTGATGGTAAACATAAGTTGACCTCCTGATGCTACATGTTGTTTCCGTAAGTCTTCGCAAATTCCTCAGCTGGCAATGGCTGTGAGAAATAGAAGCCCTGAAGATAATCACAACCGATTTTTTTCATGGCTTCAACCATTTCCAGAGTTTCAACGCCCTCAGCCGTTACCGTAAATTTCATCTGTTTAAAAGCCTGGACCATATGAGGCAGGAAGGTGTCGCGTTCCTTGAAATAGTCGCGCACAAGCTCCATATCCAGCTTGATGTTTATGAAAGGACATTTTTTGATTCTGCTTACGTTTGAATATCCGCTTCCGTAATCGTCAAGAACAAACTGGAAGCCTGAATTCTGCATCTCCTGAATCTGTTTTTTAAGGAGGGTGTAGTCAATCATGGTCTCTTCGGTGATTTCAAGATGAATCTTTTCGGCAGGGACTCCGTATTTTTCGAGAATTGAAGTAAATCTTTCGTTTAAGTCCGGGCGCAAAAACTGAATCGGTGACAGATTGACATTAATCCAGTCCAGTCCCATTTTATCGATGTCGTGGTCGTGAATGAATTTGCAGGCCTGCTCAAACATCTGCTCACCCAGCACGCTGATTCGGCCGTTCTTTTCGGCGATTGGAATGAACTTAACCGGCGGAATCAGATTGCCCTCTTCGTCACGGATTCGGGCAAGGGCTTCGGCTCCGATAAGCCTGTAATTGCGGCTGCTCATCAATGGCTGCAGGAACATTTCTACCCTGTTTGACTCAACAGCCTTTTCAACGTGACGCTTAATCAAAATGTTTTCTTCGATTGTGATTAAGGTTTCCCGGTTTATCATGATGCTCAGGTTGTCCAGCTTTTCGGCTTCTTTAAGACCGACAAAGATAGACTTGGCGATTTTTTCAGCCGTTCTGAAGCTTACATCCGGGGCAATCTGAACGAATTTGGGTTCAAGGAAGATTTCGACATCCTTTCCGGCAGACCAGGATTTTTTGAAACGCTCGGAGATTTCCTTTTTCAGCTTTTCGGTCTGAGTATTGTCGCGGCCAACAAAAACGAAGCGGCCGTCATGCAGGTAAAAGCGGACAAGGTTTGGATAAGTTCTGGCAAAATACTGGCAGATCAGGGAAATTCCCCGGTCCATCTGCTTGCCGCTGTAGACTTCACGGAGCTCGTTGTAATTGTTGATTACAAAGCCCAGCACAAGGGGCGAATCTTTTTCGTCAAATTCCAGGAAAAGCGAGTAAAAAGCCTTTTTGTTGAATGCGTTTGCTTTTCCGGCCAGGTAAAGAACCGGATTTTCAAAGCTTATGAATATGATGATGATTGCAATCAGGGTAAAAAGATTCATAATCAGATATGTTGGAAGAAGAATCCTTAAAACATATCCGACAAGCATGGTGAAATTTACGGCAAAGAGGGCGAAATTTGCAAAAGGATTGAGCTTTTTGCGGTAAAGGGCTATGCAGATAAAAGAAAAAATGATGAAAAAGGCAGCACAGACGTAAATTGAATCATAATAAGGTGCCCTTGAATAAATGCCTTCCGGCGAAATTGAAAAAATAACATCATAGAAGAGGTTGGAGACGGCAATTGCCTCAAAAAGCAGGAAGACGGCGAATGATAAAATGCGTATCAGAGACTTGCGCCGCCGCCTGACTCCACAGGCATCTTCAGTAAATATGAAGAAAGAAAATATTCGGAATATAAAGAAGATGAAGTAAAAGCTATTGAGGACGCGGAGGATAAAGGGTGAGAAATGCACGGAGTTTTCAAGGGCAAGGGTTGAAAAAGTATCAAAAAAAATGGCACAGAAATCTACGATTATGACACGAAGAAAGGAATGATTCAGTTTGATTGGCAGACGCGGGTGTGCAAAAAAATAGACTAAAAAGATATAGAGAATAATAAAATCTGGAAGGACGAAACTATAATCCCACATAAAACCCTCTCAATTTTAAGTTAGATTCAATTATCCGTCATATTCTGAATTTTCGCAAGGGAAATATCAGGTCGAATATCGAGTTTTAAATCTATTGGATAAAGCAAAAAAGACGGTCTCCCGTCGGAAACCTGTCCCGAACATCGCAGTGAGCATAGCTCAGGCGATTTCGTGCCAGAACTCCGACTCCGACCGTCTTTTTTGAATTTTCCGCCAGTGAAACTCTACATTCAACCTAAAATTCTTCCAAAGCCATTGCGGCTTCTTCCCAGGCGGCGTTAAGCTCGTCGAGTTTTGAAGAAAGCTCGGAAATCTTTGCCTGTACGGCCTTGGCCTTTTCGCCGTTCGAGTAGACTTCTGGATTTGCCATTTTATTTTCTTCGATTGATTTTTCTTCCTCAACCCTGGCGATTTCTTCCTCAATCTGGCTCACGCGCTTTTCAGCCTTACGGCGTTCTGCCTCCAGTTTTTTCTTTTCTTCGTAAGAAAGGCGGGCTGAGGACTTGGATTCATCAACCGGGGTTTTAGGGACGGAGTCACTAGGAGAAGGGGGTGTGTGAGCAACGGAGTGCGAACCAGGGGGAAGGCTTTCCCCCTCTTTGCTGATTTCTTCGCCGTTTGCCTCCCGTTCGAGACGCTCCATGTAATAGCGGTAGTCGCCGGGGAAAGTGCGGAAGAGCCCCGGCTTGAGCTCAAGGACTCGGGTTGAAAGCTCTTCGATGAATCCCCGGTCGTGGCTTACGAAAATTACCGTGCCGCCGAAATCCTTGAGGGCTTCGAGAAGGACGTCCTTTGAGTGCATGTCGAGGTGGTTGGTCGGTTCGTCGAGAATCAGAAGGTTTACCGGCTTCAAAAGGAGCTTGAGAAGGGCTACACGGGATTTTTCACCGCCGGAAAGCACGTCAATGCTCTTGAAAACGTCGTCACCGCGGAAGAGGAAGGCGCCCAGCATGTCACGGAGGCGGGGAATCAGTTCCAGAGGAGCGTCCCTTTCGACACATTCGAGTATGCTTTCGCTTCCCTTGAGGCTTTCGGCGTTATCTTGAGAGAAGTAGCCGATTGAAACGCCTGCGCCCAGCTTTACGCTTCCTTCAAAATCCGGGTCAACTCCGGCAAGGATTCGAAGAAGGGTCGATTTTCCGGCACCGTTGTGACCTGCAACGACAAGCCGGTCACCGTTTTCCAGCAGAAGGTCTAGATTGTTGAGGACTTTGTGCTCTCCGTCGTAAGATTTTGTGACTCCTTCGAGGGTTGCGACAAGCCTGCCTGAATGCGGAGCGGCCGGAAACTTAAAGTGAATCTTTTTGAGGCTTTCCGGAATTACGATTTCGTGCTCAAGGATTTTGTCGAGCATTTTCTGCCTTTCCTGAGCCTGAGCCGCCTTGCTTGCCTTGTAGCCGAAGCGGTCGATGAATTCCTGTAAATGGCGGATTTCTTCCTGCTGCTTTTCGTATTCCTTGATTAAAGTTTCAAGCTCAACTTCGCGGACTTTTTCGTAGTGAGTGAAATTGCCCGGATAGCGGTGAAGGTCGCCGTTAAAAAGCTCGTAGACTTCATTGATTGTGTGGTCGAGGAAGTAGCGGTCGTGGCTTACGAGCAAAAAGCCGCCCGAATAATTGTTGAGGAACTTTTCAAGCCATTCGCGGGCTTCGATGTCGAGGTAGTTGGTCGGCTCGTCGAGAAGGAGAATGTCCGGGTTGACCATGAGCGACTTTGCAAGGGCAATTCGCATCTGCCATCCGCCGGAAAATTCCTCACAGTTGCGGTCCAGGTCGTCGTGGGAAAAGCCCAGACCAATTAAAATCTGTTCTGCCGTAACTTCGCGCCTGTTGAAGCCGGAATTTTCCATTTCAGTGAGAATCTGGTCGTGGCGTTCTAGAAGGACTTTTTGATTTCCGACGCCTGCCTTTAAGTCATCGCCGATTTTGTCGAGTTCTTCCTGAAGCTTGTAGCCGAAATCAAAAGCCTTGTCGGCTTCTTCGCGTAAAGTGCGTCCGTGGTGGGTAAGGCCGCTCTGAGGAAGGTATGCGATTCGGGCATCTTTTGAGACTGCGCGGGTTCCGTCATCAGGAGCGACAAGACCTGCCATTACTTTTATGAGGGTTGATTTACCTGTTCCGTTTGCGCCGGTGAGGGCTGCCTTGCTACCTGCGGCAAGGTTTACGGAAACATCTTTTAAAATATCGCGGTCGCCGAAAGCCAGCGACACTTTGCTGAATTGTACGAATGCCATAATTTTTTACTAACCTATTTTTTTTCAAAGAATAAAATCATCGGACTTGCGCTTCGGGCTGTGACAACGCCATCTTTGAGCGGAGCCTTCGAAGCGTCTTCCAGGCGGAGGCCAGTGTCCGTGAGCTTGTAGAGGAAGTTTACGCCCTCTTCCATGCCGGTAAAGTGCATCGTGATTACGCCGTCGTAAGAAGATTTGAGTGAGTTCGAGATGAAGTAATCAAGAGTGACTGTGACTGAGCCGATTGCCTTGTTTGAGATGATGGACGGCTGCAAAAGCTTGTAATTCGTCCATGTCACGCTGTTCTCGTTGTTGAATTTGATTGTGCCGTAGTTCGAGCTTTTGAAAACCGGACCGGCAGAAGCAATGCGCTTGAGTTCTGTCTGGCGGCGGGCAAGCTCGTTTTCAATCAGGGAATCAATGTCTTCTTCGAGGGCGATGAGGGTCTCCTGCTTTGTGCGGCCCTTTTCCATGTACTGAAGAATCATCGTGTTTGAATTTGCACCGCGGATAGACATCTTGAGCTTGCTGCCAGTAAATTCGTATTCCTTTTCGGCTTTTTTTACGATGTCAGTGTATGGCCAGCTTCCGCCTGCAGTTTCCGTGTTGAGGACTGCAGTACCTGTAAAATCAGGCTGGGCGTTTTCTTCCAGATTGATGCCGAAAGAAAATCCGTAGCTTGGGTTCATGCGGTTGATGTCGATTCGTCCGACCTTAATCATGTTGGCAAAGCTTTCCGGGTACCATTTTTTTGAAATTAAAGCCGTGATGATTGCCCGGTCGCCGCTGTTTTCGCCCTTCAAATCATCCATTTTAATAGAAGAATCTTGCTTTTCTGCCGAAACGTCGAAACCTTCCGCCTGAAAAAGAGCCAGATTGTGTGAGAAGCACCAGCCGTAAGTGCCGGTCTCTGTGAGGACTCGGAGCCACTCGCCTTCCATGTTGCCCTTTCCGTTAGTTACGGCAGCACCGGCTCCACGATAAAGACAGCGGATGACTTCACCTTCTCGCAGACGGTAAACCTGTTTTGAAGTGTTGACGGCATCGGAGCGGATTGGAAGACCGTCGAGCTTTACGCTGGCATAAGTGTGCTCAAATTCAGAAAACCGCTTCTGCTGCTTGAGGGCCTTTGACTTGCTTTCCGGTTCGGTAAGCTGCCAGAGGGGAACCTCAAAATTTTCCTTTACGCCGGGAAGAGAAACGACATAAACCTGAGAAATATTAGACTTGATGTGCACCTTCAAAATCGTGCCGTCAGCAATTTCATGCTCAGAATTGCTCCACAAAAGCACGCTGTAACCAAGATTTTTGCCACAAGATGAAAAAAGCCCTATCAAAAGGGAAGCTGTAATCAGAAGAAAAATTTTCTTAGACATAGTGAAACTATTATATAGAAAAAATCCCACAGAGTACACAGAGGGAAGTCTCCCCCCTCGCTACAAAGCTACGCTTTTACGCTACCCGCAACGCCTGCTCTTTCAACATCGTCACTTTTTCATTATAATCTTTCTACTATGGCTGGATTTTATGATTTTTATGACGTGGCTGTCGTTGGCGGCGGTCATGCCGGAATTGAGGCGGCACTTGCTTCTGCCCGCATGGGACTCAAAACACTTCTCATTACTCAGACTGTCGACTCAATCTCACGAATGAGCTGCAATCCTTCAATCGGTGGAATTGCAAAAGGCAACATCGTGCGCGAAATCGATGCCCTCGGCGGCGAAATGGGAAAGCTCATCGACAAATCAATGATTCAGTTCCGAATGCTGAATAAAAGCCGCGGTCCTGCGGTTCAGGCTCCTCGAAGTCAGGCAGACAAGCTCCTTTATTCAAGCCTTGCCCGCCAGACTGTTGAAACTACGCCAAATCTTTTTACCCTCATGGACACAGTTGTAGATTTGCTCACAACAGAAAGCGAGACTCCGCTTCCACCAGCCGAAAGCGCCCAGTCAGGTCAGATTCCGGGTGAATTTACAGAAAAAGACGTTTTAACAGAAGCCGCAAAGAACGGTAAAAGACAGAAAATTACGGCCGTCGTCACGGAACGAGGAAGATTGATTCCAGTTCGTTCTGTCGTCCTTACTACAGGAACTTTTCTGGGCGGAAGAATCTTCATCGGCGAATACGATGCTCCATGCGGTCGAATCGGCGAGCAGGCAGCCTTTGGCCTCACCCAGTCACTCAACCGACTGGGCTTTACGACAGGCCGCTTAAAGACAGGAACTCCGCCTAGAATCTTGAAGCACACGGTCGATTTTTCAAGCCTTGAGATTCAGGCAGGAGACGACGTAATCGTTCCATTCTCTTTTGAAGACGAAGAAGTTACACGCCCTCAGGTTCCATGCCACTTAGTCTACACAAACGCAAAAACTCACGAAATCATCCGCGAAAATATCGGCCGCTCACCACTTTACTCGGGAAAAATCCACGGTATCGGTCCGCGCTACTGTCCTTCAATCGAAGACAAGGTAATGCGCTTTGCCGAGCGTGAACGACACCAGCTTTTCGTTGAGCCGGAAAGCCTTGCAACCGATGAAATCTACCTCAACGGTCTTTCTTCAAGCCTGCCGGAAGAAGTTCAGGACGCATTTTTGCGCACCCTTCCCGGCTTTGAAAACTGCCATGTAGCCCGCCCGGGCTATGCCGTTGAATACGATTACGTTGAGCCGACCCAGCTTTTCCCTTCGCTTGAAACAAAACGTGTCGCAGGCCTTTTTAACGCAGGTCAGATTAACGGAACTTCAGGCTACGAGGAAGCAGCAGGACAGGGCCTGGTCGCAGGAATCAACGCTGCCCTTTACGCCCGAAGCCACAAGGAAAAGTGCGGAAGCCTCTGCATGGCAAAATCTGGAATGGGTCAGGTCCCGGCAAGCGCAGAGCCAAACGCCTTTGCTTTCAAATCACACTTTACCCTCGAAGAAATCAAGCACTTTGCAGAAATTTCAGAAAAGGAAACTCACGCGGTCAACTCGCTTCTCGAAGACTTCCAGAAACAGCAGGGAAATGAGAATTTCCACAAGATTCCGGAATACGAGCCTTTGATTTTGGGTCGGGATGAAGCATACATCGGCGTTCTTATTGACGATCTGGTTACCCTCGGAACAAAAGAGCCTTACCGAATGTTCACAGCCCGCGCAGAGTACCGCCTAAAGCTCCGCCACGACACGGCAGACCGCCGGCTTGCAGAAAAGGCATTTAAGGTTGGAATCAAAACCCAAGCCCAGTTTGAGGCGACAAAGCTCAAATACCAGCAGGTTGAGGAAGCAACGGAAATCCTTCTCAAAAAGGCAGATGCTGAAAACCCTGGCTTCCCTGCAATCGTCTGGGAAATCGCCCAGGAAGACGCAAAATACAAGTATTACATAGAAAAGCAGGACGCGCGGGTCGCAAAAATGCACAAAATGGAGCATTTCCACATTCCGGCAGATTTTGATTACGGAAAAATCCCAGCCCTTTCAGGCGAAAGCCGCCAGAAGCTCGAAGCCGTCCGCCCTCTCACTCTCGGTCAGGCAAGCAGGATTTCAGGAATCCGAAACTCTGACATTATGCTGCTTATGGTCTATTTGAAATAATTTCGACAAGTTCTTCCTGAGTGAAAACGCCGGTGTTGCACAAATCGGCTGCGAATTCGCTCAGGGACTTATTCAGGAAGAGCATGTCTTCGCTGCAGAGCTTGAAGTCCAGGCCTTTTTCGGCGAATTCACGGATTACACGCGTTTTTTCTTCGGAATTCTGCTTTGAAAGGAAGGGAGCCGGGCTGAACTCGGTGCGGATATTGTTTGTTTTCAAGAAATTTATGACTTCCGGCAAAATCTTTCCGTCTTTAAAAATCAGGAGATTGTCTTTTTTAATCACGATGTTGGGATTCAAAATCACGCTGGGCTGCAAATTCTGAACAATCTCCAGAATCGATTCCCTGTCAGTGAAATTTCTGAAGCCCAGGCTGCCGATTCTTGATTCGATGTTCAGTTTTCGGGCAGTTTTAAAAATCGTAAGAAATTTTTCCGGTTTTTCGGCAAAGGCGGTTCCGTAAAGCTCGATTCCGGCAAAAATTCCGCTTTCCAAAAGCATCGTGGCCAGGTTTATGTGCTTCTCGCTGTTTGAATCCAGGCCCAGATATGGTCTGACCGTAACTTTGTCCTGATACTTTTCGCAGCTCTTTTTAATCGCATCGATAAAATCAGAGGGATTATTTAAATTTGAAAGCAAGTCAACATTGACCGTGCCGTTGAGGACCTTTACGTTTTCGCTCACGCTTTCTGAAATCGCATGACAAAAGAGAAGAAAAAGGTCGTGAGGGGTTCCAACGCGCAGATTGATATAGGAAAAAACTTCTTTGCGAAATGCCAGATCATCCACGCTTCCAGGATCTTTTAGAAGCTTCTCCTGAAAATTCGGAATGATAAAACCGGCCCAGTGGACAAAAGAGTCGTAGCGCATGCCGGAACTGAGATGCTTGCAAGAGTCAATTTTTGCTATCTTAATGAAGTCAGAGATTCCTGCCAAGATTTACTTCCAGCTTTCCTCAACCTTATTCTTGAAGTTAGTTTTCTGCTCATCAGAAAGGAAAGAATCTTCGAAACTGTTGAGGATAATCTGCTTCATGTCCTTCTTTGAGAAGTGGAGTTTTGAATAAAGGTTCCAGTATTCGTCCAAAAGCTCGGCACCAAAGAAAATCGGGTCATCAGTTGCGATTGTAACCGGAATTCCTTTATCAAACATCTCTCTAACCGGGTGCTCGGCCATTTTTTTGACGTATTTTTTTGTGAAGACATTGCTTGTCGGACAAACTTCAATCGGGATTTTATTGTCGCGGACGTATTTTACCAGCTCAGGATCCTGAACTGATGTGATTCCGTGACCGATTCGCTCGGCGTGGCAGATTCGAAGGGCGTCCCAGATTGACTCAGGGCCGACATCCTCACCTGCATGTGCTACAGCGTGATATTTGTCAGCAAGGGCTTTTTCAAAGACTGGTCCGAAATCTTTTGAAGGACCTTTCTGCTCTGCTCCGCCCAAACCGATTCCGATAAAGCCCTCGAAAGGATGCTCCTTGAACATTTTGTAGTTGTTCTCGGCGTTTTCAAGACCGAATGTGCGTGAAACATCGCCCAAAAGCCAGACGGTAATTCCGGTCTCTTTCTTGATTTTTTTGAGGTTCTTTTCGAAATTCTTTGTCATTTCAGCATAGTCGAAGCCTTTTTTGATGAAAGCAGATGGAGCAAAGAAAGCTTCGCAGTGGACGACGCCGTTGCGGACGAGATAATTCTTCAAATCGTCGAAAATTAAGTCAAAATCAGAGACTTCTGTAAACAAATCCTGAACTTTAAGGAAAGCGGCAATGAACCCGTTTAAATCAGAATAAGAAAAAAGCTTTTTAATCTCAGAGTCAGAAAATTCAACACCGTTCTTTTTGAGATAAAGTTTTTTAATTGTCTCGCGACTCATTACGGCTTCAATATGGATATGAAGCTCCGCCTTTGGAATGTCCTTGAAAAACTTGTAAAATTCTGATTTATTCATTCACCAGCCCCATTAGAATTCAATTTTTATTCTAACTTAAATATCGGCAGATTCCACGGAAAAGTTAAAGAATTTATAGAGACTGCTCAAGTTCCTTAACCAAATCCGCAAATACGTCGAGGGCTGCCTGAACAGGCTCAGTCGTGCTCATGTCAACGCCGGCGACCTTGAGGCTTTCAATCGGATATCGGCTTCCACCGCTCTTGAGGAACTTGAAGTAGTCCTCCCGCTCTGCATCTCCGCCCTGAGTGACGCGTTTTGCAAGGGCAAGGGCTGCAGAAATTCCTGTGGCGTACTTGTAGACGTAGAATGCGTTGTAGAAGTGAGGAATGCGCAATCCTTCCATGTCGCTTTCGTCCTCAAAGTGCATTTCGCTTCCGAAATACTGCTCCAAAAGCTCGCGGTAGATTTTTCGCAAGACCTGGGCTGAAAGAGGAGTGCCAGCTTCGACAAGTTCGTGTGCCTTAAGCTCAAATTCGGCGAACATTGTCTGGCGGTGCAGGGTGGCAAGAATGTCGTCAGCCCGCATTGAAAGAAGATAAGCCTTCATTTCAGGCGATTTTGCTTCCTTCAAGAGATACTCAAAGACAAGTTCCTCGTTGAAAGTTGAAGCGACCTCAGCCTCGAAAATCGTGTAGTTGTAGCACATGAATGGATTGTTATGGGCAGAATAATAGCTGTGCATTGAGTGACCGCCCTCGTGAGCCATAGTGAACACGTCGCGGATTACGTCGTCCTTGTAGTTCAAGAGAATGTATGGGTAGCCTGTGTAGCAGCCCGAAGAAAATGCGCCGCTTCTCTTTCCCTTGTTTTCGTAGCGGTCAACCCAGCCGTTTTTGAGGCCGTCGCAGAGGATGTCAGTGTATTCCTTTCCGAGTGGCTTGAGCGCATTACGGCAGATTTCAACAGCTTCGTCGTAGCTTGTCTTGCACTCAACGTCCTTTACAAGAGGAACATAAACGTCATAGTGGCGGAGTTCTGAAACGCCGAGGACTTTTTTGCGGAGTGAATAATATTTGTGCAGGGTCGGAAGATTTTTGTGAACCGTGTCGATGAGATTTCGGTAAACTGACTCAGGAACCTTGTTTCCGTAGAGGGCAGCTTCGAGGGAAGACTTGTAGCCCCGGGCGCGTGCCTGGAAAATGTCCTGATTTACGCTTCCTGCATAAAGAGAGGCGATTGTGTTTTCGTGCTTTACGAATTCCTTGTAGAAATTTTTGTAAGCCTTTTCTCGGACAGAGCGGTCTGGATTGTGAAGGAAAGTCGTGAAAGTGCTCTGGGTTAGGGGCTTTTCCTCGCCGTCTGCATTTACGGCCTCAAACTGAAGGTCAACGTTCGTGAGCAGGGAGAAAGCCTTGTCCGCAGTCTGGCCGCTTTCTGCCTGAAGGGAAAGGATTCTCTCTTCCTTTTCGCTCAAAATGTACGGCTTGTGATGAAGCTCCTTCTGCAAGAAGATTTTGTAATCAGCAAATTCCGGCAAATTGAGCCAAGAATTGATTTTTTCGTCTGGAATTGACATGAGTTCCGGCGAGAAGAAAGAAGTTTCGCTCTCGGCTGCGGCATAAGCCATCATAGCCCGGCCTTCACGGTCCTGGGCAGCCGAATCGCTTTCATCAGCGGTGTGCTGGAGTGAAGCGTAGTTGTAGACGGTCTCGATTACCTTTTCAAGAGCCTCGTTAGCCTTGAGGCAGCCGAGCAGGGAATCCGAAGAAGAGCCCATCTTGCCCTTGAAAGCCACAACCTTTTCTGTGAGCGGTTTAATAGAAGAAAGAGCCTTTTCCCAGTCTTCGTCAGATTTATATAAGGTAGACAAGTCCCATTTGTCGCTTGCAGGGACTTCGTTTCGTGTAGGAATTGTATTTTTAGCCATGTAAGCATTATACAACATTTACCTTATTTTTGCACTGCATAGATTAAATTTCTGACCAAAGAAGCCGGGAGAAATTTAACGAGCAGAACAAAAAATCTGGTTGAAAGGTATGGGATTGCAAGAACTTTGCCTTTCATTAATCGTTTGTAAGCGTATCTGGCGACTTTTTTGCAGTCCGCAAATAGTAAATGCTTGAAAAGGCTTGAAGAACCCGCTTCTGCCCGCTCCCAGAAATCTGTCGTAACAGGACCAGGACAAAGGGCGGTTACACTAATGCCGGTTCCTTTGAGCTCGACAGAAAGCGCTTCTGAAAATGAGCGGACATAGGCTTTTGTCGCATAATAGACAGCCATTTTGGGTCCTGGCATAAATGATGCAATTGAAGCGACATTAAGAATCTTTCCCTTTTTTCGGGAAATCATCTGGGGAAGAAAATAATGAGTAAGATCAGTGAGGGAGGCAATATTCAGTTGAATCATCTGCTGGAGTTTTTGCAGATTGCTTTGGGCAAACAAGCCGAAATCTCCGAAGCCGGCATTATTCACAAGAATATCGATTGAAAGATTCTGCGCACTGGCAAAATCAAATACGTTCTTTGCAGAATCAATCGTGCTTAAATCCTGAGCAAATGTCGTTACCTGAATTTGAAATTCTGCTTCAAGTTCAGCCTTAAGTTCATTCAGTTTTTCAAGCCGGCGGGCAACAAGAAGAAGATTATAGCCGTCCTTCGCAAAAAGCCGGGCCAGTTCCGCCCCAATTCCACCGGATGCCCCGGTAATCAATACATTCATGCCAGTAATTGTAAAATACACATTTCATTCCGTCAACTTTTGCTTTTATATGGAAAAAATATTCGCTATAATATCCCCATGTCATCTAAAAAATCACGCTCGCTGCTTAGTGCCGGGCTTTCACTTTCATTTTTTACGCTTTGTTCACGCATTTTAGGTCTTGTGCGCGAAATGACAAAGGCGGCTTTCCTGGGAACTTCAAAATATGCCGATGCCTTTGGAATTGCCTTTATGATTCCAAACCTTTTGCGCCGTCTTTTTGCTGAAAATGCGATTTCCGTTGCCTTTATTCCGACTTTCAAGGGCTATCTTGAAGATTCTGACTCAAGCGAGGGCAAACAGACTATCCACGATTTTTTGAGCGCGACAATCACGCTGATTTCATTTCTGACAACTTGTGTCGTTCTGGCAGGAATCCTTCTCACTCCGCTGATTGTCAGGATTTTTCTTGATAACGACGACAAAAGCCTGCTCGCCGAGACCACAATCCTCACCAGGATCATGTTTCCTTACCTCGTGGTCATTTCGATTGCGGCTTTCTTTCAGGGAGTCTTGAACGGCGTAAAGATTTTTTCTCCTTCAGGCTTCACGCCGGTTCTTTTCAATTCGGTCGTAATCGCGGCAACTTACATCCTCACGCCGATTCTCACCGGCAATATCGAAGACAGCGAAGTAAAAGCTCAGATGGCGGCCCGTGCAATGTCAATCGGCGTTATTTCTGGCGGCTGCGTTCAGGCCCTCTTTCAGCTTCCCTTCGTTCTCAAAACAGGCTGGACTTTTCACTTCACCACGCTCAAAAAGGCTTTCACGAATCCGGGCACAAGGCGGGTAATGAAGCTGATTGTTCCGACCATTATCGGAATGGCGGCATACCAGCTCAACGATGTCGTTTCAACAGCCCTTGCAGGAAAGGCTGGCACTGGAATCGTCTCGTCCCTGCAATATTCGCTTCGTCTTCAGGAATTGATTTTAGGAATTTTCGCAGTTTCAATCGGAACTGTAATTCTGCCAGATTTGAGCGGTCTTGCCAAAAAAGAAATGTGGGCTGACTTCAACGCCATGCTGATTCAGGCTTCAAAAATCATGGCTCTGATTTCGATTCCGGTCACTTTTTTCTCACTCGTCTGCGGCGAAGAAATCATTTCGCTCGTCTACAAGTCAAAGAAATTCTCAGATGAATCAGTCCGCCTAACGCTGGTGGCTTTCAGAATGCACATCGCAGGTCTTTTTTTCATCGCGCTCAACCGAATCATTTCACCGGCTTTCTATGCCCAGGGAAACACAAAATCTCCGACAGTAGCGGGAATTTTCGGTTTTGCGGTAAACATCGCGCTTGCAGTTGCAGTCGTCACATTCAGAAATGACGGAACGGGAGCCGGAATCGCGCTGGCACTTTCAATCGCAAGCTTTGCAAACACGGTCGCGCTTTTCATCTTCTTGAAGAAAAATCAAAATCTCGATGTAAAGGCAGTCACCAAGGGAACGATTTTCTACTCGCTAAAGCTGATTGTTTTTTCACTAATCGCCGCAGTTCCAACCTTCTTCGTAAGAAACGCCTTGAACCCGGTTTTTGCAGGCAGAGGAAGACTGATTGACTTCGGCGTACCAGTCTTCGCCTGTGCAATGGTTTTCGCGATTGCAGGCGTGGCAATGCTTGTGATTACGAAAGATGAAATCGTAAGGGTAATAATCAGGAAATTCAAACACAGATAGAAAGGAAAAATATCATGAAGGAATACACAAAAGAAGAACTTAAAAAAATCTATTCGGCTCGCAGGGAAAAGCTCCTTGCCTACATGACGGAAAACAGCATCACGGCAGCTGTTTTTGAAGACTGTGAGGAGCGCCGCAATCCTGCCGTACGATATTTCACAGGCCACCCGACAGACGCGCTTTTCATCATCGCGCAGAACGGAAAATGCGCCCTCATTCCCTGGGATGAAAATCTTGCAAAGGAACGTGCCGTCGACATCGAAATTTTGCCCTACAACAAATATGAGCGGCGAAATATTCGGGCTGTAAAAGAAGTCCTCAAATCATTCAGACTCAAATCAAAGCGGCTCAAGGTCGAAATTCCGCCAAGCACCCCCTACCCGCTTTTCTTGCAGTATGTTGATGCCCTTGAAGGCTGGGACGTTCTTTGCCGCGAAAACAGCACGCATGATTTCGTCGTAGACATGCGCTGCACAAAAGATGAATACGAAATCGAGTGCACCAAAGAAGCCTGCCGGGTCGGTGACTGGATTATCTCGGAAATCGAGCGGGGAATCCGCGAAAACTGGCTCCAGAAAGAAAGCGATGTTGCACTTTTGATTGAATCAGAACTGCGAAAATGCGGCTGCGAGCGCACAGGATTTGACACTTTGGCAGCAGGACCTGCTCGAAGCTATGCAATCCACGCTTTCCCGGGCTACACAAACGCCCCCTGGCCGGCTCAAGGGCTTTCAATCCTCGATTTCGGCGTTGTCTATGAAGGCTACACAAGCGACACAACTCTCACAGTTGCAAAAGGTCCTCTCAACGCCAAGCAGGAAGAACTCATTTCTCTCGTAGAAAAAGCCGCTGAACAGGCACTTCCTCTCTACAAGGCAGGCTCACCGATAAAAAAAGCAGCCGAAGCAGCTGATTTAGTCTTCTCAAAGGCAAAGAGGTCAATGCCCCACACTCTGGGGCACGGAATCGGTCTTGAAATCCACGAGTTCCCGAGGGTAACGCCAAAGCACCCCGACGACCTTCTCTTTAAGCCAGGCATGATTGTCACTCTGGAACCAGGCCTTTACGACCCGGAACTGGGCGGCGTTCGGCTTGAAAACGACGTCCTCATCACCGAAGAAGGCAATGAGGTCATCACACACTCAAAGATTATCAGAATATAATCGGGCAGAGCTTTTAGAAAAGGGCAAAATGCATAAAAAAAACGAGCTCCAAATGAAGCTCGTTTTCTTTTATCCGCTGATTTCTAAATAGCCTTTTCGAGTGTATCGGCCTCTGCGTTGAGAACCTCGCGGAGTGTTTCATCCTCCAGGCTCATGCTCAACTCGCGGAGATTACCAAGAACTTCCTTAACCAGCTCGATGCCCTCTTTTTCGCTCGCCTTGTTTTCAGGATTTTCGTGAATCAAGCCTGAGCGGAGAAGGGCCTTGGTGGTTGCAAACAAGCCAGGCTTACCCGAAAGTTTTGAAATGACGTAATCCAAAAGCAGGCGGTTTCGGCTCGTCATGAACTCGTGGCGCTGCTCTGTCGGCAAGTATTCAAGCATTTCCCGCAAAGTTTTGAACATTGAGAGGAATGCGCGGAATCTGTAAATTACGCTACGGTCTTCGATTGCTGCAATGATTGAAGGAAGCATATCGATTGCACGACGCAATGTGAGGTCGTCAACTTTTGGAACTTGTTTTTCTGAGGCAATTTCTTCCATTTTATCCTCCGGCTTTTCCTCTCCTGATATACTTCCATTTTCCTCTGTTTCTTCAGATTCTGCAAGTTTTTCTTGCTCATCTTCCTGCAAATAATCTGGAATATCGTCCAAAATGTCGTCCTCAGATTCGACATCAGGAATATCATCTTCATTGAGAAGTTCATCTGCTGCAAGCAAGTCAGAATCGGCAAGGGATTCATCTTCCGACATTTCTTCCTCAAGCCGCTCTTCGATTGAAAGTCCTACCAATGGATCAGCCGTAGCTGCCGGTTCCTCAGCATCCAGAGGGTCCGAAGGATATTTCTTTGCTTCTTCAGCCGCCTGTGCCGCATCCGCAGCCTGAGTTGCAGCCTCCCATGCACTTTCAGCAGCATAATTTGCCTTTTCTGCAAGCTCTGAGGCTCGCTTTATCTGGGCTTCAAGCTGGTCCAGAGATTCCTCAGAAATTTCCCGCTTCTGGGCACTCGGAGTCTCGACTTCAACGCTTGAACTGTAATCATCTTCGGAAGGAGAATTTGAAGCAGCCCCCTGATTTGGAGCATAAGATGAAGCTGCTGCATAGTCAGGATTTGAATCTTCTATATATTCAGTTCCATCTGGAAGAGGCTCAAATGCAGGCTCAACGGCATCTTCCTCGTCAATCGGAGCACCGTCATCGATAAGCTCGTCGAAATCAGAAGAATCAGCTGACTCAAATGCGTTTTCATTGCTTTCTATTAAAGTAGCGACAGAACCGACATCCTCGGAATCAGAATTTTTATCAGCCAGCTTTTCCATGCCAAACTGATCGAAATTAAATTCCTCGTCGCTATCAATAGGCTTTTCAACTTCCTCAGGGATTTCAAGAATATCGTCGCCAAACTGAGCGTCATTCTCCGCAAGGGAAATTTCACCGGCATCAGAAATCAAATCTTCCGGCACGACTGAATTCAGTTCTTCCTTGTCTGCCTCAAGAGCATCTGAAACAGGAGCACCCTCAACTGGAGACTCAAATTTTCCGCCTGAGAAAATCGAATCATAATCAATTGCCTTTGAGAAAAATCCTTCCGAATCAAGATTTGCCATCTTTTCATCGCTTCCAAGAATTCGCTCGGAAGAAAGGCGTGAAAGGCTGTTGAATTCATCCGCAGAACTTGCCTTTTTGTAGAACTGCAGGGCTTTTCCAAGCTGATTCTGTCTTTCGTAGAGTTTTCCCAAGTGAACCATGGCCGTAGAATCAACAGGATTCTTCTGAATTGCGGCATGGAGATATGGCTCAGCTTTTTTGTCGTCACCCTTCTGAATGAAACGCTCAGCCCAGTCACGGTAAACTTCGTTGTAATCAGGATTCAGTTTCTTGATGTTTGCAAAACATTCCTCTGCCTTTTTAGGATCATCCTTGCAAATATAGTACTGGCCGAGAAGGTTGACAATCTGTACGTCGTTTTTAATGAGTTTCTGAAGCTTGACGATTCTTTCGTATGCAGATTCAAGTTTGTCAGCAGAAAGATGGATGTGAGCCGCCTGCTTCATGATTCGCACGTCAGTTGGATTGAGTTTTTCGGCCTTAGAAATCGTCTCGACAGCCTCATCATATTTTTCCTGCTTTTCAAGGGAAGTCGCAAGACCTGTGAGGGCGTTCTTGTAGTTTTCATCAACATCAAGGGCTTTTTTGAATTCAGTTTCCGCGTGGTCAAAAATGCTCTGGCGGTTATAGACGTTACCCTTGGCCGTGTGCATTTTTACATCATCAGGATAAAGCTCAAGGGCCTGGCTTACGACTGTGTCAGCCTCAGCGACCTTGTTTTCGCCCAAAAGCAAGTCAGCATAAGCCTCGATTGCTTCCGTCCAGCCCGGTTTTGCGCGGAGGGCACCTTCAAAGCAGCTCTGAGCCTTTGCCGTCTCACCGATTTCCGCATAACTTTTGGCAATGTTGAACTGAAGAATCGGATGGTTGGGGTCATATTTCAATCCGCGGTTGTAGGCTTCGATTGCCTTTCCGTGATTTCCCTGCAGGGCATAGATTGCGCCCAGGTGGTTGTTTGCAAGAACGTCGGACGGATTTTCATCAACGACTTCCTCAAAGCACTTTATGGCTTCCTCATAATTTCCCATCTGACGATAGGTGAAACCGAGGTTGTAAGAAATTTTTGCCCGCGACTTAGGATTTGACTCGCAGATTACAAGGGCCTGCTCAAGAAAGGCGACAGATTCTTCATACCTTTTCTGGCGGCGGTAGACTCCGGAGATTGCGACCAAAACGTCAAGATTTTCATCGTCAGCTTTTTCGACCTGTTTAAAAAGGGTTAAAGCCTGGTCGTCTTTACCAGCCTTAACGTAAAGATTACCAAGCTGCATTTTATAGTCTATATTTTCAGGTTCTTCAAGAATCAAATTCTTATAGATTTTTGCCGCAAGATTGTAATCATGGGCAAGCAACGCTGATTTTGCGCGTTCCAACATTGTGTTTGAATCTGACATAATTTTATCTCCGTTTTTTTATTTTTTGGACAATCCCTGTGAAAGCCGCGAGCTTGGACGGGCGAAAACTTCTTTTGAAAGCATTCCGTTGATTCTTCCGTCCACTTTGGAATATGCGCTCACCGCAAAATAGTAAATCCTTCCATTATCAAGCCCCGTAAGGGTCACGCTGGTCACGTTTCCGACATTGACAGGTGAACTTCCCTGAACGGCAACCCTTCCCAGATATTCGCCCGGTCTGTTTCCGTAGTAAACATAATATCCGCCTGCATTGTCATCAACCGAATGGCTCCAGTTGAGTGTAACCGAACCGTCTCCCGGAATTGCAGAAACTGCGAATGGTGGCAGCGGGTCGTTCTGCTCATCATACTTTATGACGATTTCAGAAAGACGCGGACTTCGGCTTCCGGCACCGTCCGGCAAAAGCTCGGCAGAAAGCTGGAAGTAGAGCCCCTTTACGCCCCTGATTTTCTCACCGGGAACGATTTCCCGCCAAACAGGATAAGTGTCAGTCCAGCCGTAGCAATTGTCACCTGAGCGGACATAAAACCTGATGTCAGTCTGTGAAGGCACGTTCATCAGGGCCTCAATTTCGTTTACGACAGCGGCCTGAGAAACCAGGAGAGGTTTTGTTACGAATTTTCCGCCGTTGATTCTGTATTTTTCATTTCCGCTTGCAAAAATATCGCTTCTTTCATTCTTTGCGCTTGAGCGTGAAATCCTGAAGTTGTCGATTTTGCCGACATAATCAGGACAAAGCTCGATTCCTGCCTTTACGCCAAAAATCGGATAGCAGACAGTTCCATATTCATGTCCGTTGTCAGTGATGAATCTGATTGCCTCAGTTCGTCCGTCAACGAGATATTCCAGAAGACCTGATTCCTGATCAAAAGAAAGGGTGTGGCGGGTCCACTTGTTTGGAACGACCGTGCTGACTCCAGAAAGGTGAATCTCATGTCCAGGATAAGGAACGAAAATATTATTGAATACCCATTCAAGGTGGTTATTAAAGAAAGAGGCCGAAATCATCTGATATTCTGAATGAACGTCATCACTCAGGGAAGAGCGCCATGACAAAACCATTTCGCCGTTTTCTGCAAGTGAAGGACAGAGCCAGAATTCAATCGTGAATGAGCCAGCCAGACCGTCATGGCCGAAGAGGGCGTTTTTGTTTCCGCTGAGGATGATTCCTTTTTTGCTGCCCCGGCTGAGGCCTGCGCCAGTTCCCTTGACAGCATCGTGAGTCGGAATCAGGTTGTTTGACATCACGGTGTAATTTCCCATGACATCGCAGAATTTATCGTCATCAAAAGTGATGAGCATGTCAGTCGCGTAATCGACATTTGTAGTCATCGTAGAAAGCTCAACCGCATCGTAGCCAAACTGGCCGTTCTGATTGCCTACAATTACGCCGTTCATCGAAGCAATCTCGCCCCAGCCCTTGTCTCCGCCAAGCACGAGAGTCTTCGGTGTGGCAAAAGAAAAATTAGAAATTAGCAATGAGAAATTGGCAATGAGAAAGAGTTTTCTCAAGCCTGCCAGACCGTTCAGTCTTTCACTGACACTTTTTGAAAAATTCATTAAACTAGATACAACTTTCATTATGCTTACGACCAAAACATCAGAATATGAAAAACTTCACGAAACTGCGTTAAGGGCGCCCTCCTCAAGCGGTGTATATCTTTGGCGGAATCACGAAGAAACCGTCATTTATGTTGGCAAAGCAAAGAACCTGAAAAACAGGCTCTCCTCTTATTTTTCGGGCGATAGGGGCATAAAAACCCAGCTACTCGTCTCAAATGCGGCATCAATCGAGTACATCACAACAAGCAATGAGTACGAGGCCTTTCTTCTTGAGAACAACTTAATCAAGAAGTACAATCCCCGCTACAACATCCAGCTCAAAGACGGAAAATCTTACCCCGTTCTCAAAATCACAAACGAGGAATTTCCGCGCTTTTACAAAACACGCCAGGTTCATCGCACTGATGGTGCCACATATTTCGGTCCCTATCCGGATTCAGGCGCCCTCGACACTTTCATCGACAGCCTCTACAAGGTTTACCCCGTAAGGCATTGCCGGACTTTCAAAAAGCGTGAGGCTCCCTGCATGTATTATCACATCGGGCGTTGTAAAGCTCCGTGCTGCAATAAAATCGATAAAGAGACCTATAATGTATATATCGAAGAAATTCGCTCTCTACTTGAGGGGAAAGGCGATGAAACAGTAAATAAACTCACAGCCCAGATGAAGGAAGCAGCCGCCAGCCTGAACTTTGAAAAAGCGGCCCGACTGCGTGACGGACTCCGTGCACTCACAATCATGCAGAATCAGAACATAGTCGAAGATTTTGCCGCCGAGGACCGGGACTACATAGCACACTGGCGGGAGGGCGAGCTTGTTAGCTTTACGGTTCTCAAAATCCGAGGAGGAAAGCTTTTGGGCCGTGACAATTACCGGGTCGAAAGCCTGAACGAAGACGACGAGCTTCTCGAAGAGTTTGCACGGGCCTACTACACGGACAAAGATTCCCTGCCGCCCAAGATTTTTATCGACGAAAAGGACAACACGGAATTCCTCGAAAAATGGCTTGAACAATTGGAGGGGGAAGTCTCCCCCTGCGCCTCATCTAAAGAATCGGCTACCCTCTCTGCGGGGAGCGAAGCAGGTAGCGGAAGTTCCAGCGCTAGTCACTGCGAGGAACGAAGTGACGAAGCAAAGCATAACGCCTCCCTCCTCACTCCTAACTCCTCTCGTGATATTGCGGCTTTGAACATGGCCCGCGAGAACGCCAAGGAAGACATCATCCGGCGGATACGAGAGCGCGGAGACATGCCGGCTCTGCAGGAACTTAAGGATTTGCTTAATTTGCCCCGGCTGCCTGAGCGAATCGAGGGCTTTGATATTGCCCATATCGGCGGAAAATTCCCGGTCGCATCTCTTATCAGCTTCTGGAAGGGAAATCCTGATAAGAAAAATTACCGCTACTTCAGGCTTAAAACGACTAACGGCGTAATCGACGACTTTGCCTCAATGAGAGAAGCCGCCACCCGAAGATATTCCCGGCTTTCAAACGAAAACGCCGAGCTTCCAGACCTTATCCTTATCGACGGTGGCATCGGTCAGGTAAACGCCGTTGACGGAATCCTCAAAATGCTTAACCTCGACATTCCGATTGCGGGTCTTGCCAAGCGCGACGAGGAAATCTGGCGGCCCCATGCAAGCCATCCGATTTGCCTGCCGCGGCGGAGCGATGCACTCAGGCTTTTACAGCGCGTACGTGACGAAACCCACCGTTTTGCGACAAGCCGCAACCAGCCTCTGCGCACAAAGGAAAACACGGTCTCAGTCTTCATAAATCTTCCTCACGTCGGCGAAAAGAGGGAAAAAATCCTCATCAAGACTTTTACAACACTCGAAAATCTTGCCGCAGCCGAGGAAGCCCGGATTGCCCAGGTTTTGCATATCCGTGCCCCGGAAGCAAGCGAAATTCTTTTGGCTGCCCGGGCCGAGCTTGAAAAACGCAATGAGACTAAAGAGCCAAAGAAGACAATCTTTCAGGCTCAGCTTGGCACTGGCGGTTCAGAAGGGGACGAATCTTATACCTCAAGTCTGGCGGATGCGGCCCTGGAATAAAAAAAGACTGCGCAGGGATTGTAGCCCCGAAGTTGCCGTGTTGCTTACGCGATGTCGGAAGCTGCGCGGTAATGAGCGTTAGCGAAGGGCGAAAAGCCCATCAGCAGGCAAATTTGCGCCCAAAATTATCACGGGATATGAAAAAATCCTTGTTGTTTTGTTCAAAACCGTGTTATACTGAAATATAATTAGATTAGCTATGTTTTTTTCATGTCCTCGTGAGGCAATTGCTTTCTTTTATGTACTAGCCGATTTATTTTGTGCCGGCATAATGGGAATCTTGCTTTATACAACACTGTCAGATGTTGAGCGCAATAACAAAAGGCTTCATCTTCTCGCTGTACTGATCACGGTAATCATTTATTGCTTTGCAGACGTAATCTGGGTGCTGGCATTCAGCAATGTGGTCATTCCATGCACTCAACTTTCGCGCTACCTCACCAACATTTTCACTTACACAGTCATGACATTTTGCTCCTACACAATCTGTCGTTTTTTCCTTTCAATCTGGGAGTCTGTCACAAGCGGAGTTTTGCCCAAAAAGCTCCAGCTGGTTTTCATTCCTTTTGTATTTTTCATCATTCTCACATTCACAACCCCTTTGACAGGCCTTTTTTTCAGCATCAATTCAATTGGCGTACTGCTCAAAGGGCCTCTGTACAGCCTCTACATGACCTTCATGTTCGGCTACATAATTATCTTCGCGATAATTTCACTTGTTTTCTATTTTAAAACCCAGAATGATTTCGCAAAGGAACAATACAGTTTTGCGGCAATTTACGCAGTTCCAGTTTTAATCGGAGCTTATCTGCACACCAAATACTGGACTTTGCCATCGTTTGCCATGGGCTTTACTTTCGCCACCCTCATCATCTACATTTTCCAGATGCGTGACCTGGTTACAATCGATTCCCTCACCGGAATCAATAACCGCAGGCAGGGCGAGCGATTTTTCCAGGAGCAGATCCGCCGCATAAACGAGGAACCTCATTCCACAATCGACTGCCTCTACCTCTTCATGATGGACCTCAACAAATTCAAGTCTATCAACGACACTTACGGCCACAACGAGGGCGACCGGGCTTTGATTGCAACCGCCGACGTGCTCAAGCAGGCCTGCTCCCACATTTACCGAAAGTGCATCATGAGCCGCTTTGGTGGCGACGAATTCGTAATCGGCGTTGTCTTTACGCCCGAAGAAGCCAATCTTCTCAACGAAAAAATCCACGACCTCATTCAAAAGAAGAACGAAGAGCTGAACGCACCATATAAAATCTCAATCAGCGTCGGCTACACCTACTACAAAAAGGAATTCAAGGATTTCCGCACTTTCCTCACGCACGCAGACAAGCTCATGTACGAGATGAAGGAAATAGCGCACCGTGAAGCGGAACTTGAAAATCAAGACGAGTAGTGATTTTCAAGTCACAGATTTCACTTTCATAGAGAGGGCGCGACTCGCCTGGTTTTAAATTTTTGTCCAAGTCAAGGCCGGCGAAGCGGATTCTTTTTAGGTAAATTACTTCGTTTTCCATAGCGCGGAAGATTCTTTTTACTTCGTGGAATTTGCCTTCGGTCAGGGTGATTTGGCATTCGCTGGGGGAGAGCCAGTGGATTTGGGCTCCGCTGGATTTCTGTTCAGGGGATTTTTTTTCTGGAGGAAGGGTTAGGCCCTGCCCGGCTTTCTGGCAGTATTCCTTCTGTTGAATTTCTGTGACCAAATTTTTCAGGCGGACGAAATATGTCTTTTCGATTTTGTTTTCCGGGCGGGTCAGGTAGTCTGAAAGTTTTCCGTCGTTTGTGAAAAGCAGGAGTCCTTCCGTGTCACAATCCAGCCGCCCCACGGAATGAAGTTTTGCGCCGTTTGAAATAAGCTGGTCGGGTGAAAAATGCTCATAGACAGTGCGGTGACTGTCACTCACAGTGGAACAAACCTCGCCCGCAGCCTTGTTCATGAGAAAGTAATAATACTCGGAAGGAACTTTTTTATAACGCATTTTTAAGCTATTCGCCGTCGCTTTCTTCCGCCTTTACAAGAAAGAGCTTAATTCCCTCGCCTGTGAACCTTTCCTTTACAGCCTTGATTATTGCTTTCATCATGGCGACATGCTCATCCTCGATGTAGCTCACAAGGATAAAGTTGGTCTCAGGCCAGGTGCCGTTTCCCATTTTGTAGGAATTTTTGCCCCGGCCCACTACAGTCGGAATGATTGTGTAAAGAACGCCGGGAATATGTTCTTCCATGAGCGAGACGATTTCGTCCTGCACGGATTGATTGGCGATAATTTCACATCTAGTCATTTTTATCCTCCGCCAGAAGCACCTTGATTCTGCTCTTGTGTATGTTCTTTTCCTTCATGATGAGCGAGTACAAGACCGGGATGAAGAAGAGGGTGATGAAGGTGGAACTTGTAAGGCCACCGACTACGGCAACACCGATTGGCTGAACCATGCCCGCACTTCCGCTTGTCGCAAAGCACATGGGGACCATGCCCAAAATCGTGGTCAGGGTTGTCATCAAAACCGGGCGCAGTCGGCTTGCACCGGCTTCGAGACAGGCTTCCTTCATTTTGTAGCCGCGGTCAATCAAAAGATTCGTGTAGTCAACGAGGATGATTCCGTTGTTTACGACGATTCCAACCAGCATAATCAGACCGACCGCACTCATCATGCTGAATGCCTGTCCGGTCAGCTTGTAAACGAATACAACGCCGATAATCAGGAACGGAATTGTCATCAGGTTGATGAAGGGAGCCTTAAAGCTCTCGTAGGTTCCGGCCATTACTCCGAAAACGAGCAGAATCGCCATCAATATGATAAGACCGTAAACCCTTCCCTGCTCCTGAGTGTCCTTCCAGTTGCCCTCGTAAGAAATCGTAACTCCGTCCGGCACGATGAAGGTGCTGGCAATTCCGGCCTTGATGTCATCCTCGACCTCGTAGTCATTTCGCTTACCGTTGTTGTCCGCGCTAACTGTGACAACCCGGGTCTGGTTTGCACGTCGGATTGAAACCGGTCCCAGTCCCTTTACGACTTTCGCAAAGTTCGCCACGCTGACCTTGCCCTTGCTGCCGTTCACATAAATCTGTTCCAGGTCAGAAACGCTCTGCCTGTCACCTGGCTGGTAAAGCAGAACCATGCTGTATTCCTTTCCGTCCTGGCGGTAAGTTGTGGCAGTAACGCCGTTAATCGCATAGTTGATTTCCCTTGCGACCGTCGTAACGTCAACACCGAAAGAATAGGCCCTCTGGCGGTCGATTTCAATTTCAACCTCTGGCAAGCCTTCCTCGGTATCAATCGAAACCTCACCGATATCAGGAATCGTCTCCATAACGCCACGAACCTGGGCAGCAACTTTGAGGGCCGCATCCAAATCGTCCGAGCGGATTTTCAGCTTGAAGGAAGCACCTGTCATCTGCCGCATGAATCCCTGGGAGAAAGAGAAGCGGGCATCGGTGAAATCCCCGAAATGGGCGCGGAGTTTCTGCTGAATCGTCTCGCTGGTGTCAATCTGCTCTTCGGTTGAAGGCAGGTTTATCTGAATCGAAGCCTTGTAGGATGAGCTTGAGCCCCAGCCGGTTCCAATCGAAGTAATCAGGGTTGTGTATCCCTTTATTTCTTCCTCACAGATTTTTTCAAAAGACTTGATGACGGCTGTAGTTTCGCTCAGAGTGGTTCCGATCGGCATGGTCAGGTTCAAAGTAACGCTGTCATCGCTGCCGCCGGTCATCATCTGGATTCGCAGAGTCGGAATAAAGACAAATGCCATCAAAAGGACGCTGACGCAGACAATACAGGTGACCAGCCTGTGGGAAAGGGCTGAATTAAGGGCCCGGCGGTAAAGGCCAGTCAGCTTAACAAGTGGAATTTCAAGCAGTTCATAGAATCTTTTGAGGGGCTTGAAAGTCACCGGCTTTTCCTTGCGGTTGGTGAGGGGGAAGAATTTGCCCGCCAGAACAGGAACAAGGAAAATCGCTACGAAAAGTGAAGAGACAAGGGCGATTACGACCGTAAAAATGATTCCCTTGAACATCTGTCCCATCATGCCCAGATTCTTCATGAAGAAAAGGAAAGGAATGAAAACACAGATTGTTGTGAGGTTACCCGAAACGACCGACATGACCATTTCCTGGGAACCGAGAACCGCCGCAACTTTTGGCTGGGCCCCGCGGGTCCTGTAGACGTAGATATTTTCAATCATAACGATGGAGGCGTCTACAATCATACCGACACCCAGAATAAGGCCTGTCAAAGTCATCATGTTGAGGGTGATTCCGGCAAAATTCATGCACAAAAGGGTAATAACGATGGAAAGCGGAATCGAAATCGCGATAATCATCGTTGACTTGCCCGACTTCAAAAAGAGGAAAAGAATTATGACCGCAAGCAAGAGACCTGTATAGGCTGACTCAATCAGAGTGTTGATTGTATCGTTGATTGATGTGGAAGAATCGCGGATTATCTCAAGGCGGATGTCGCTCGGCAAAATTTCCTGGATTTCAGCAAGCTTTTCCCGGGCCGCCTTTGCAACAGTAACGGTATTTTTGCCCGACTGCTTGGTGATGCTCACATAAACGCCCTGCTGACCGTTGATGTAAACTTCGCTGGACTTGTCCTTGTAGCCCATGTAGGCCCGGCCTATGTCGCTGAGCTTAACTCCGTAGCCGTTCAAGGTCGTGATAATCGTATTGTTTACTTCATCGATGCTGGCAAATTCGCCTGTCGTTCGGATTGTGTAGTCGTGGGTTCCCTCTGTGATTTTTCCGCCGCCAAGCTCAAGATTCTGCTTACCCAGAGCCGAATAAACGCCTGCCATGGTAAGGCCGTAAGCCGCAAGCCTGTTCTGGGAAATGTCCACGCGAACGATTTTCTGCCGTCCACCGGAAACGCTGGCTTCAGCAATGCCGTCAACCTGCTCGAACAAGTCAACAATCTGGTCTTCGGCAATCTGCTTTAAATCATCATTTGAACGGTTTCCCCGCACCGCAATTCGCATAATCGGCATGGAATCCGAATCCATCTTAAAAATAGTCGGTGTTCCTGCCTCATCCGGCAAATTCCTTGTTACGCGGCTGATTTTGTCGCGCACGTCGTTGGTCGCAGAATCCAGGTCGGTTCCATAATTGAATTCAAGAGAAATTGAAGAAGAGCCTGCTGAAGAAGTCGAAGTAAGATTTTTGAGTCCGCTCACCGAAACAAGTTGTCCTTCAAGTACCTTAGTTACGGCTTTTTCGACAGATTCCGGTCCTGCGTTCGTGTATGAAGTTCGCACCGTGATGTAAGGATTCTCAACATCCGGCATCAAACTGATTGCTACATTTTTGAGCGTGAACAATCCCATAATCAGGAGAAGAACAAAGACAATCAGCGTGAGCACAGGATGATCAAGCGTTTTTTTAGATATACTCATAAAAAGTCCTCAATAATAAAAAATGGGGCGTTGCGGGGAGGCCCCGCAGAGGGGGTAGCGGAAAAGCAACGCTTTGGAGCGAGGGGGAGACATCCCCCTTTAATTGCTCATTGCTACCTACTTACTCCATTCGTAATATCCTGAATCTTGGAACCGTCGCCCAGAGATGTCTGTCCCTGAACAACTACCCTTTCGCCAGCCTTTACGCCTGTCAAAATCTGAACGATTCCATCAACCGTATTTCCAAGGGTAACTTCGCGTTTTGAAACCGTAGAATCCTCGTTCACAACATAGGCAAAATAGCTGTCTCCGTTCTGAACAAGCGAATCTTTTGGCATTACAACCTGACCCGTGTAATCTTCCGTAAAAAGCTTAACCTTGCCGAACATTCCCGCATTAACCCTCTCGTCCTTAGAATCAAAATGAAGTATAACTTCCTTTGTACGGCTGGTCGTGTCGACAACCGGGCTGACTCTAGTAACGGTCGCCTTAAAAATCACACCGGGATAGGCTTCAACTGAAATGTCAGCCTTAAGTCCTGTTTTTAGGACTGCTACAAAACGTTCAGGAATATTCGCGCTGACTTGCAAATTCGCTATGTCACCGATAATTGCAATTGTCGTATTTGTCGAGACCGTAGTTCCGTTTTTAAGGGGAGTTGAAATGATGCTTCCTGAAATCGGAGCATAAACCGGACTTTTCTTGTAATACTGACCTGGCGCACTCGGGTCAATGTAGGCAATAATGTCGCCGCGCTTAACAGGAGAGCCCAGCATTACGTTCGTTTCCATGACTTTTCCTGAAACATCCGGGAAAACGTTTACCGAGTTCTGACTTTCGATTTCACCGTTTGTCGAGATGTAACCGTGCAGGACAGTTTCTTCAAGAATCTGAGTTTTTACCGAGACAACAGAATTTCCGCCTCGTCCCCTCCTCATTGCTCCCGGCCCCTGATTTGCTCCGGCCTGTTTTTTGGCAATTACAATGCAGAGGGCCAGCAGGGCCAGCACAGCCACGACAACAATCTGCGGCTTAGTCAACTTCAATTTCATAATCAACTCCTATTTTCCCAATGTTCCGAATTCAACGCCGATAGTGTTTTCAAGATTCAAAATAGCTTTAATCAGCGTTAATGTCTCGCTCTTCAAGGAGACCTGTGCGTTCAGCAAAGATGTATTCGCGTTCTGCAGGGTGAGCAGGTCCTTTGTACCGCGATTGTAGGCCTCAGCCGTCATGTCATAAGTCTTTTGCGCCAAAGTGACGTTAGCCTGCTTGTATTTTATTGACTCCTGGCTCTGCTTAATCGACCGTAAGCTCGACATTACTGTTCGTGCCAGATTTTTCTTTTCATTATCAAGCTGAAGTTCCAGATCCTTGACCGTGTCCTCTGCCGTATCAATCGCATCATTTCGCTCAGACCAGGGAAGAATGCCGTCCAGAGGAATTGAAGCCGAAAGCCTTACTGAAGCAGATTTTTTCGGATCCTCAGGCGTTCCGTCATAGCCGACATACCACTTTTCATCGCTCCAGTTAAATGAAGCGTTCAAATTCGGGGCGTATGCCGAAAACCTCTTGCTCAGCACGGAATTCTTCGCATTTTCAATCTTGTACTCAAGCTGTTTAATGGAAGAAGACTGCACGCTTTTCAGATCAACCGAAATTTCGTTCAGGTTTATCAAATCATCAAGAGTTCCGGCCAGCTCGATTTTTTCGTTGAGCTTAAGGCCCAGAGTCTGCTTGAAACTTGCCATGTCGTTCAGAAAAGTCGTTCTCGCGCTCTCAAGTGTCGGAATCTTACTCTTGTAATTTACTTCCGCAGAAAGAACGTCGATTTCACTCAGCCGTCCCTGATTGTATTTTGCAAGGTTGTTGTTGTACTGAGTTTTAGCAATCTCAAGGTTGCGTTCCTGCAAGACAATGTTCTCACGTTCGTACAGAAGACCGTAAAAAGCCTCGCGCACGCCAAGTTCCACGGATTTAACCGCATCATCAAAAGTCAGCTTGCCGGATTCATATGCAATTTTCGCCGCGTTCATGGAAGTGTAAAGATTAGCGCTCAAAGAAAGGGAAACTGTCGCCGAAAGACCAAAGCTAGCCGTGTAATTTGAATCCACATCACTCAAAGCATCAATAGGAACAGTAGACGAAGCAGAAAGGCTAGCCGTTGGACTTATACTGTTCCAGGAATGAGATTTTGCCCTCGCCGCCGCATCAAGAGTAATCTGAGAGCGGGCAACCGAAACATTGTTCTTTTTTGCAAGCTCAACCGCCTCATCAACAGTCAGCGAACGGACAGCCTCATCTGATTGTCCGAAACTCATCGATGAAGCCAGAAGTAGCACCACCGACACCAAAATTTTACTTTTCATACCCTTATAACATCGGCAAAAAAATTTAGTTTCAACAAAAATGCTGGTGGGTCAATAAGAAATATCTTACATTTTGGCTGCTGCTTTGGGATAAAGAAAAATTTTCCTTGCCGAATTGCGGAAAATTCTATATTTTTAAAGTATCAAAATGATTTAATATTTGGAGGAAATATATGAAACTCAAACCATTAGCTGACCGCGTTCTTCTCAAACAGGAAAAGGCCGAGACAAAAACTGCTTCAGGAATCATCATTCCAGAGACAGCTCAGGAAAAAACTCAGACAGCCACAGTTGAAGCCGTAGGTCCAGGAACAGAAAAAGACCCAATCACAGTAAAAGTCGGTGACCGAGTAATGTACGACAAATACGCCGGAGTCCAGGTAAAAATGGACGGCGAGGACTACCTCATCGTTAAGAACAGCGACATCATCGCCGTAGTAGAGTAGTAAAAGAAGAAAATAAAATATTTTTCACTTGCAGACAAATGCAAAAAAAAGGCGTGAAGGAGTGAAACGGCTTACGAAAACACTCGTTTTGTGCTGCCGCGTAAGCGGCAAACGTATATAGTTACAAGCACAAAACGCGTGTAGCAGGCTAGCCTGCGGTTTCGATAAGCCGTTTTCACGACTGGAAGCCTTTTTTTTGTTTTATCACAAAAATTGTAAAAACCTATTTATTTTCTATCTGACGTTTTAGTAATCGTGCATCCGCGTTGCTCATATCCAAACTAAGGCTGTAGCGCAAAGACGTTCTTGCCGCATCCAAATCACCCATTTCAGCCTGAATTTTTGCATTTCTATACAGTAATTTTGACTTAATTTCCCTGGATTTTGACTTTCCTGCAGCCAGAGAATAAAGTGCAAGAGCCTTTTTGCGCTCGCCAGTGCTTGAATAAATCATCGCAAGATTTGCCGCGCTCGAAGAAGCCGCCAGTGGTGACATCGAGCTGATGTTTCCGGAAGCATTTGCATTTTTTACGCCGCCGGTTTCAAAAAGCACGTACTCATAAAGGCGTTTTGCCGCAGAAATATTTTTTTCGAGCAGGGAGAAATAAGCCGCAAATTCAATTTCCCAGATTTCCATCCGGTCTGATTTGTCTGCTGCCCGGTCTCCAAAGGCAAGGCGGGCAACGCTTTCTGGAATCACGGACACCCTTTCAATCTTTTCGCCACCAAAAATATCGGTCTGAACCATTTCGCTTGTACCAGCTTCGCTGGCCTTCTTCCGATAGTTCAAGTCAAATTTGGCATCAATATAATTCATGAAAAGCTCGCGGCCTTCTTCAATCAACCCGAGTGACAGGAATTTCTGAACCGCAAACTGAACCAGATGAGACGGATAAAGATTTGTGCCCAGCTCGTTCTGCTCAAGTTCTTCCCAAATAGCCGCAGTTTTTTGAGTGAGATTAAGCTCCGGGTTGTCTTTGAGATAAAGTGAAAGGCGTTCGACAATCAAATCATCGTTGTGCTTGATTCCGGCCTTGCTTTCCCGCTCAAGGGTGTCCTGCATTCGGTAAAGGGCATCGGCAATCGTAAATTTTGGCCGCTCGTCATATTCCCGCATTTTATTGGTGCGCAGGCTTGTTTTTCGAAGGGCCTTTTCAAGCTCCGACATCTGAAGGGGCTGAGAGTCCTTCCAGGAAAGCTTGCCGTAAGTGATGAGGGCAGGAATATAATCTGGGACTTCGATAAGGGCTTCAATCAGGTTTTCGTAAGACTTACGGTACTGCTCATGACGGAAGGCGTAAAGCGAAGAATTGACCAGAATTGACGGCGGAATCTTTGTTCCGTTTTTCTGAGCATCAGAAATAAAGGCTTCTCGATTGATTTGAGCGCTTTCTTCATCATCAAGCATCATATAAGCATCAGAAGCAAGAAGGGCTGCGCTTGGCCTCAAGATTGGCGAGCGGACCTGTTCAAGATTGCGGACAGCTATATCATAATTGCCTGAATCATACTGAACATAAGCCCAGAAAAGGGCATCCTGTGAATCCTCAAGATCACGCTGCAAGGAAGAAACGAGGCCGTAATCACCACGAAGAAGATAAATCAGGGCACAGTTACGGAGCCAGCGGCTGTCATTCGTGCCGACATAAGTGTCGTAGTAAGCGGAAGAAATTTCCCGGGAAAGAAGCTGCTTGGAAAGTTCCTGAAGATTTTCGTTCTGCAAGAGCTTTTTCATGATTGCTTCGGAACGGATTGAGCCGTATTTGGTTCCCTCAAGGATTTTCGTAATGTCGATTGCTTTTAAAAGCTGACCGTGCCTGAGCAGGAAATGACCGTAAACGGCTGTAAGTTCAAGATTGTCGGGGAGTTTTTTGAGGCCCTTTACCAGAACCTTTTCAGCCCGCTTTTCTTCGCCAAGAGTCATGTAGCGGCGGTAAATTCCAAGGCGGGCAAAAGAACTGTAGGCCTTTTTTTCGTATTTTTTGAGAAGACGCATTGCTTCGGAAGCATCACCATTCTTGATGAAAATGTCGATGCTTTCCATTCCGCTCATAAATGAAGAATCTTCAGTTTTTGAGCAGGAAGCAAAAAAAATTCCTGCCAGAAAAAGAATTGTGCATAAAGCGAATATTTTTCTTACAGCAGGACATTTTTTCATGTGGAACTCCAATTTTTAATCTTCATTCCATTTTATAGCGTTTTTTTTATATTGTCGAGAATGGCATTCACAAACTTGTATGAGTCGTCCGGTCCGTAGTTCTTTGCGATGTCAATTGCCTCATCGATTACGATAGATGGCTCAACATCTTTTGTGAACATGAGGGAATAGACGCTCATTCGCAAAATAGCAATTGTAACTTTATTGACGCGGCTGAAATCCCAGTTTGTGAGGTGGGCTTTAATCGTTTCGTCAATCTTTTCGATGTTTTCGATTGTTCCGGCAATCAGCATGCGGGTAAAAGCAGCACTTTCGTCATCAAACTTTGCTTTTGGAGCCGATTCTTCGGCTTCGTTTTCATCACCCTCGCGTGCTTCTGTTGAATTTGATTCAACCCAGTTTAATTCGAGAACGTCTTTTTCACTCATTCCGCCGACATCCCAAGAGTAAAGCCCCTGGAATGCGGTAATTCTAGATTTTCTTCGTGACATTATTTTTCCCAGTTAAGCAATTTTTTAAGTTTTTCTTCTTTCTGCTTGTATTCAAAGTTGCTCGGTGTGCGAAGACCTTTTGTGATGTCCTGAACTGCGGCGATAAGCGCCTGGCTCTGCATCTGATTTGTAAGATTCTGCTTGATGTAGTCGTAAACTGTGATTGTTGTTTCCGGCTGAACCAAATCAGAAATTGAAAGCATTTTTGCAGCGTACTTCTGGCGGACTACATAGAACTGGAAGTCAGTTTCTGTCTCGTTGAGCTTTGACATGTAGCCGATATCGCGTGTGAAAAGTTCAAGCAAATCATTGTAAGAAATACCAAGTTGCTGAGCGTGCTGAGCTGTTTTACCGATCAGCAGGTCTCCGCCCTGATAGTCTTTTCCGCTGTCTGCCTTGATTTTGTCGTAAGAAAGAGATTTGTCTTTTGCGCCTTTGAGAAGAGCCTCTGCCTTGATTTTTGCACCGGCTGCGTTGTCACCTTTTGGAACAACTACCAGAAAGAGTTTGACCATATCATTCTGTACGAAAGAAGCCTTGTTCAAGTCGTAGAATTTGCGGATATCCTCGTCTTTTGGAGCGAGTTTAGCGATTTCGTCTTTTTTGTTCTGGAGAACATACTGCTGGGCAATGAGCTGATTTTTGAGATATGCCTTGTAATCAGCAACGTTCATTCCGACCTGAACTTTCATGAAGTCATCGAGTGACTGACCTGTCTGCTTTTTAACGATTTCTGAGAATTCTGACTCTGTTACAGGACGGCCAACCTGCTGGCTGACGTTCTGAAGGAAGTACTGATTGACCTGAGTATCTGTGATTGACATGCCGGCCTTTTGAGCTGCCTGAACGACAAGTTTTTCATCAATCATTGCGTCAAGAATTTCTTTCTTCTGCTCTACAGTGAAATTTGAAGTGTTGTTCTGCTTCTGATAAATTTCAACGCGGTTTTTAAGCTGCTTAAGCGTGATTGTCTCAGATTTATTGAGTTTTACGACAGCCAACGGCTGTAAATCCGACTGAGCGAACGCACCGAACGCCATCGAAAGAGCAAGTGTTGCAGCAATTACAAGTTTTTTCATTTAAAAATTCCTCTAAGGGTAATAACAAAGATACCCAAATTTCGTTACAAATTTTACTGTGGATCGAGCGGCAATCCGCCTGAAATTACGGCACGGATTCGGCGTACACCGGCTGAGCTTGACTGCTCCTTCTGGATTTTGAATTCGCCGATCTGTGCTGTGTGCTGAACGTGAGGACCGCCACAAACTTCCTTTGAGAACCAGTCTGATTTCGGATCTTTTCCGATTGTGTAGACTTTTACGTCCTCGCCGTATTTGTTTGTGAAGAGGGCTCGTGCACCTTCTTTCTGAGCTGCCTCAAGAGACATGATTTCCATTGTTACTGGCAAATCTTCTTTTATCTTGGCATTAACGATGTCCTCGACCTGCTGAATTTCTTCTTTTGTCATAGGGCGCTCAAAAGTAAAGTCGAAACGCATACGCTCGTTGTTGATATTTGAGCCCTTCTGAGCAACCTGGTCGCCGAGAACATTGACCAGAGCCTGCTGCAAAAGGTGTGTTGCGGTATGATATTTTGTTGTTGTGTCGCTCTGCTCTGCAAGACCGCCCTTAGCCTTTCCTGCATCGAGTGATTTTGAAGCTTCCTGGTGCTTGCGCTCTGCCTCTTTGAAGCCTTCGATATCGACTGTGAAGCCGTTTTCTGCGCCAAGCTCCTGAGTAAGCTCAAGAGGGAAGCCGAATGTATCGTAGAGACGGAAGGCAACTTTGCCAGAAATCTCTTTTTTAGGATTCTTCATGAGGTTTGGAAGGAGTTTCTGGAACTCTGCCTCACCCTTTGAAAGTGTTACACGGAACTTTTCTTCCTCGGCTGTGAGCTCTTTGCGGACTTTGTCGCCGTTTGTCTCAAGCTCAGGGTAAGCGCACTTGAAGTTCTCGATTACGACATTTGCAACTTCTGCAAGGAAGGCCTTTTCGATTCCGAGCTTCATTCCGTGGCGGACAGCACGGCGGATTAAGCGGCGGAGAACATAGCCTGCACCAACGCGATCCGGGCTTACACCGCGGACGTCACCGATGATGAAGACAGATGCGCGGGCATGGTCAGCGATGATTCGTACTGACTTGTCCTTTTCTTCGTCTGAACCGTATTTATATGAAGAAAGTTCTTCGATTTTTGCGATGATTGGCTGGAAAACTTCTGTGAGGTAAACAGATTTTTTGCCCTGGAGAATACAGTTTGTGCGCTCCAGGCCCATGCCTGTATCAACGTTCTTTTTCTCCAATGGAAGGAGAGTTTTTTCGTCGATGCGGTTGTACTGCATGAAGACGTTGTTCCAGATTTCCATCCAGTTTGCAGAATCTGTGCCCTTGTTTGAGCCAACTGGAGGCAAGCCTTCGCCAACCCAGTAGAAAATTTCTGTGTCTGGACCACAAGGACCTGTTGGACCTGCTGCCCACCAGTTGTCGCTTGCAGGAAGATAAGCGATTTTATCTTCTGGCATGCCGTTTTCCTTCCAGTAACCAGCGGCTTCTTCATCACGAGGAGCGTTCTCGTCGCCAGCAAAAACAGTTACTGAAATCTTTTTTGGATCAAGGCCGAGCCAGTCTTTGCTTGTAAGAAATTCGTAAGAGAAAGCAATTGATTCTTTTTTGAAATAGTCGCCCAAAGACCAGTTTCCGAGCATCTCAAAACAAGTGAGGTGGCTTGGGTCGCCGACTTCTTCGATGTCACCAGTGCGGATACACTTCTGATAGTCGGTCAATCGTGTGCCCGCCGGGTGTTTTTCACCGAGCAAATAAGGAACGAGCGGGTGCATGCCGGCCATTGTAAACAAAACTGAAGGGTCATTTTCTGGAATCAGGCTCTGTCCAGAAATCTCAACATGATTCTTTGACTTAAAAAACTCAATATATTTTGAGCGTAACTCATTAGCTGTCATAATCTAAAGAGTTTACTACTTTTTCAAAATAAATTCTACACGTCTGTTCTTCCAGCGGTCTTCGAGGGCCGTAGAAAGAGTTGCGGGATTTTTGCTGCCGTTGCCGACTGCCTTGAGGTTTGCGGCCGTAACTCCGTCTTTTACGAGCCAGTCACGGACATACTGGGCGCGCTGCTCAGAAAGGAGCTTGACTTCGTCCTCTTCGGCCTGAGTTCCGGAAAGATTGTTTGCATTTCCTTCTATTTGAACATTGTAGTCACGGAATTTTTTGAGGATTTCCGAGATTCGGCCAAGAACCTTTACGTTGTTTTCGAGAGTTTTCTGGTCGAGGCCCTTTGTTTTTCCGTCGTAATTCGGATTCTGCATGAGTTCTTCGGTCGTTTTAAAATCAGCGGCATCACTTCGGAATGTAATGGAAGGAACCTGAATTTTGACCCTCTCGCCGTCACGAACGACAAGAACATCGACCTTTACAAAGCCTTTTACCGTACTTGAAAGATTGTTTGAGTCTGTTACAGTAAATTCGTAAGGATAATCAGTAGCCGACTGAACGACCTCGCCCCGGGCACTTTTTCCGTTCCAGATGATTTTTTCCTGCAGCTTGTCAGTGCCTTTTGCTATCCAGAAAGGTTTGAGCGTTGCAGGATCTTCCACAGTGAAAGACCATGCTGACATCGGAGAATCACACTCGGCCTTTACCATAATCGTGAGATCATCATATTCGCCATCGCCATCCGGTGAGAAATATTGCGGAGAAATTCCAACAGAAAGTTTTGGCTCTTTTGAATTCTGAGGGGCTTCTGACTGAACGAATGACTGAATTTCCTCGACCTTTGCAACCTCGTCTTCTTTTGGAGGCGTGTATTTTTTGAGGACCAGAGGTGCATTCTGTTCTTTATAAAAGCCTTCTGGGCTGATTACAACCGGATTGAGAAGAATCGTGTCCCTGTCCTTTTCCGACTGGAAGGAAGGAAGGTAATTTTCCTTAAAGAAGGGAAGCTCATGGGCAGAACGGAACTGAATCAGAGTGCTGCCGGTAATTTCGTTTGTCGTAAAGCGGCCTGAATCGTAAGAAGACTTACCGTTTGCAACATAATTTGCGTCAGTAAATTTAAGAATCGTGTGGTCGTTTGTTTCCCAGTTTTCCTGTTCGATGAGGCGGGCAATGCATTCTGCCTGAGGACTTGCCCCTGCCCTTTCCGGCTCCCTTGCAGTAAATTTCTTGTAATTTCCGTCCCACTGGGTGCTTTCGTTGATTAACATGCGGACGTCGTCCTGGAGCTTGATTTTGATTTCGTCGGTGCTGACCAGGGAAATGTCAAAGCGGCGCTGCAGGTTTTCGATTGACTTGTTTACCGCAGAAAAATAGATTCCGTTGCGGCGCAGGGTGCTTTTGAGCCAGGAATAAACTTCCTCGGAATCCTCATATTCAAAGATGATTTCGGAATTGGCGTAGTCAAAGGAAATGTAGCGGATTTTTGAGCCTGTGTTTTCTGTTTTGTACCAGAGGCCTTCCAGGAATTTGCCGAAAGTTGCGACCGTTCCGTCCTGAATTCGGGCCAGTTCTTTGGCGGCGACCCGGTTTCCTGATACGCGGAGGGTTCTTGTTGCGATATAAGCGCCCTCTTCCTCGCTCCACTCATACATGGTCTGAATCTGATCAAGCTGGGAAGAATCAGAACCGAGATTTTTCTGGTCAGAAGTGTAAACCCAGACCGGGAAGCTCTCGCCCCTAGACTGAGAAAGTTCGTAACTTTCCGGGCGGGGAGTCTGCTGAATGAAAATCGTGCCGTCTGCCTCAAAATCACCGATTGGCCTGAGAAGGAATTCGCCCTTTTTATTCCGCGTTCCCTCGTAAATCTTGAGGACTACATTGCCTGAATCAGTAACGCCCTGATAAACCAGGGAATTTTTATGATTTCCGATTACGTCCATGCTGGTGCAGGCGAAGGTTTTCATCTGTGTGATTTGAGTTGCAAGATAATTTGAGCGGGTATAAGTGCCTGTTTTTGAATCGTAAAGACCGACGATAAGGACGATATATGGACTTGAAGTAGTTTTTACCATATTAATCTGGTCGTCCGCACCGTCTCCGTCTATGTCCATTTCCAGAGTACCGACTAAAGTTTCGCCGTTTGAAAGTTGAATGAATGAAGTGTGCTCAAGGCCGTCTGAATAATCACTGGATTTAGGCCCTGATTCGGGATTGCCGACGATTGGAACAACGACTTTTGCACGAGAAATTGATTTATCGACTACAAAAAGATTACGGCTGAAAAACAAAAGAGCAAGAGCCGCACCCGCCAGCACGAAGATGACGGGAATTAATCGTTTCATGGGAAATTATTCTAACAAAAAAGTAAGCTAAAGTACACTAGGACAGGACGTTCTTGAAATCTCTGTTCATGAACATAAACATCGAAATCGCCATGATGATTGAAACAATGTCAGCAATCGGCTGAGAAAGAATCAGTCCTTCGAGATGGAAAATAGAGTTTAAAATAATTGTACACGGAACAAAAACAAAGCCCTGTCGGCTGACTGCAAGTGCAAGAGATTCCTTTGCCTTGCCCATGGCCTGGAAGGAGAAGTTCAATACGAACATGATTCCGAGAAGAGGACTTGAGTACATGAGTGCGCGGAGCATCTTAACGCCCATATCGATTACAGCTCCGTCTCCAATGAATACGCTTACAATCTGACGAGTGAAAATCCAGTAAAGTACGGCAAGAATAACGCCCGCGATGGTATTGCAGAGAACTGCGAATTTCATGGTATCCTTCATGCGGCGGAAATTTCTTGCACCGAAGTTGTAGCCAACCAGAGGCTGAACCCCCGCACCCAAACCAAGCTGCACGAAAACTACGAGCATGTTTGCCTTCATCGCGATTCCCATGCCTGCGACTGCAACATCTCCGTATGTGACAAGGAATTTGTTCATGAGAATGTTGCTCAAGCTCATGAGGATGTTTGTGATTGAAGCCGGAAGACCAATCAAAAGAACGCCCTTGAGGATTCCGTCACGAATCTGGAAATACCTGGGGCTGAGTGTAAGTACGGAAGAAGATTTTACGACATGGAAGAAGTAAACGGCGATTGAAACCAGGTTGCCGATTACGGTTGCGATTGCAGCTCCGGCCACGCCGAGACCAAGACATGGAATTCCGAGGAAAGAATCAAGGATGAAAATAGGATCGAGGATGATGTTTGCCACTGTTCCGGCCATCATTCCTTTCATTGAGCTTTGAGCCGCACCTTCTCCACGAATCAAGTTTGTGAAAGCCGTGGAAATTACGATTGCAGGACCGCCATAAGCAATCCATGAGAGGTATGACTTTGCAAAGCCGAAAGTGTTTTCACTCGTACCGACAGCGTTGAGAATCTGCCTCATGAAAACGAACATGAGGATGGCGCCAATCACGCCGACCAGAAGACCTGCGTAGAGACAGAACGAACTGATTTTCTTGGCCTTATCATATTGTTTTTCGCCCAAAGCCCGGCTGAGGAAAGATGAGCCGCCCATACCGAAGATGTTTCCGGCAGCCATAAAAAACAAAAACACTGGAGTCGCCACACTCACCGCAGCAACCTGATTAGGGTCGCCTGTTCTTCCTACGAAAAAAGTGTCTACCATATTATAAAAGACAGCAACAATCATGCTTAAAACGGTAGGAAGAGCTAACTTAAAGACCGCCTTTGGAATCGGGTCTTTCTCAAAAACATCAATATTCTTAATCATGGTAAAAATTTAGCAGAAAAAAGTAAAAAATGTCAACAAACGTTAAAGAATTATTAGCATCAAAAGAAAAAGCGGATAAAGTTAATTTTAAAAAATCTAAAATCTAATTTTTTTCTATGAAAATTTAAAAACATGTAGTATAATTTAAAAAGATTTTAAAGAGGTTTTAATGGAACGAAGCATACTTTTTGTTAGCGAAGCTCAGAACTTTTTAGTTACCGCAATGATAAAGTCCCTCAAAGAAGCCCGCTTTGACGTATCGACCGCCGAGCCTGACATGGTTGAAATTTCACTGATTCAAAACATTCCAGACATCTACATCGTTTATCTCGAAGGCGATTTAAACAAATTCAACGGCACCCTTAAATACCTCAAAAAATTAGTCACCGAAGAAGGCCACGACCGGGTCCTTTACCTTATCGGCAACCCCATGGAAATCGAAGCCGCCTACGAAGTCTATCCAAAATCCCTCGTTTCAGCTTCATTCAGCCGCCCCGTAAACATTCAGGACGTCATTAAAAAGCTCAACATGCTCATCACAAGCGAAGAGGGCGGCACACCAGGCCGCAAAAAAATTCTCGTCGTAGATGATGACGGCGTAATGCTCCGCACCATGAAAATCTGGCTTTCAAAAAAATACGAAGTTTACATGGCAAACTCAGGCCTCAACGCCCTTCAGTTCCTTTCTTCAAACCACGTTGACCTGATTCTTCTTGATTACGAAATGCCTGTCGCTTCGGGCCTTCAGATTTTCGAAATGCTCAAGCACGACGTAAACCTTTCAAACATTCCGGTAATATTCCTCACTTCCAAGGATGACAAGGAAACAGTCATGAAGGTTCTTGCCGCAGGTCCGGAAAAGTATCTCCTTAAATCTTCCGAACCAGACATGCTCCTTAAAACTGTAGACGATTTCTTTAAAGGCAAATAATAGTTCTCATTTTTCAGCAATGGGGGATTCATGCCAGAAAAAGACTATACTTCTTACTTTTTTCTGAGAAATAAGAATTATCAGATTACGATTCCTCTTACAACGGCAATCTGTCTCATTCTTTTGATTCTGATTGAACATCTTGGCGGGCAGACGGATTTCACTTTTCATGGCTGGCTTGTCCACAATATCCGCGTCTACCTGCAGATTATTCCTGTAATGCTCCTCACTTCTCTCTCCGGTTATGCTGTCGGTTCGCTTGTGGTGCTATTATTCTTCATCATTGAAACGATAACGGCGCACATGTTTCCGTACCACACGTTCATTCTTCTGCTCTCTTCCCTGATTGCTAACTTTCCAATCTTTCATAACTGGTACAAAAAAATCTGGACTACAGTTCTTGCGCATTTCATTTTTTCAATTTTTCTTGGCAACGTCTGGCACATTCTCTTTGCCATTCTCGAAGACAGGGATATTCTGCTCCAGGCAGAACTCTTCCATTTTACGCTGGCGGCTGTTCCTTCATTCGTCGTCTGTGCATTTTGTTTTCTATATTATAACTGTTTTCCTGAGAAGATTAAAAATCTTTTTTTTGCGAGCGTTTATGAATCCGAAGAACTCAGGCTGTTAAAATCAGTCCTTGCGCGAAAAAAGGGGCGGCAAATTCGTCAAAAACTTTCTAATCTCATCATACTTGAAGCACTTGTCCTCCTTGTGGCAGGTTTTGCATTCTCCAATACACTTCTTGAGCAGTTCAGAAATGTCACAAGCTGGCAGCAGGTTGTTTTTGCAACCCGGCTTATCGTTCTCATGATGATTGTTGCCACCCCGCTGATTCTTTTTGCATTTTCTTACACGAACATTTCAATCAGTCACCCCCTTCAGCTCATGGCAAAAGCCGTCGAGGACTCAAATCTCTGCAACATGACCGAGCACACGAGGGACCTTCCCCGGCTCGACATCAAGGCACTCAACATCAAGTCGAAGGACGAAATCGGAATCCTTTATGAAACCCTCGTAGACATGCTTTCAACCACCGAAAGCTACATCAAAAACCTCGAACGCTCCCAGCTTCTGGAAACCCAGCTGGCAACGGCAAAGGCGGCAAGCAAGGCCAAGTCGGAATTCGTCTCAAACATGTCGCATGAAATCCGAACTCCAATCAACGCCGTTCTTGGCTTGAACGAAATGATTCTCCGGGAAAGCAAGGATGACGAAATCACCGGCTATTCCCGCGACATCGAAAACGCAGGAAAGAGCCTTCTCAGCATCGTAAACGACATCCTCGACTTCTCAAAAATCGAAGCGGGCAAGCTTGAAATCATCCCGACAAACTACGACCTGAGCACGTCAATCAACGATCTGGTCAACATGATTTCAAAACGGGCCAAAGACAAAAATCTCGTCCTCAAGGTTAATGTCGATGAGTCCACGCCCCATCTTCTTTACGGCGACGACGTCCGAATCAAGCAGTGCTGCCTTAACCTGCTCACAAACGCAATCAAATACACCAACGAGGGTTCGGTTTCCCTTTCAATCACCGGCAGCAAGGTCGATTATTCTCACGTCATGCTGACAGTTCATGTAGTTGACACGGGAATCGGCATCAAGGACAAGGACATTCCAAAGCTCTTTACGGCCTTTCAGCGAATCGAAGAAGAAAAGAACCGCACCATCGAGGGAACAGGCCTTGGCCTCAACATCGTACAAAGTCTTCTATCCCTCATGGATTCCCGCCTTGAAGTCGTCAGTATGTACGGCGAGGGTTCCGATTTCTATTTCTCTATTTTACAAGGAGTTATTGACTGGGAACCAATCGGTGACTTCAAAGAAACCTCTAAAAAAGCCGTTGAAAACAAAAAAGGCTACCACGAGCTTTTCACGGCTCCAAAGGCAAGGATTCTCGTCGTTGATGACACTGAACTCAATCTTACGGTCGTCCGGGGCCTGCTCAAACAGACTCAGATTAATGTAGACACTGTAATCAGCGGTTACGATGCCCTTGAAGCCCTTCAAAAAGAACACTATGACATTGTTTTTCTTGACCACCGTATGCCTGGCATGGACGGAATTCAGACTTTCGAAAATATGCTCCGGCTCGAAGGAAACAAGAGCAAGGGAGTTCCTGTAATCGCCCTCACCGCAAACGCAATATCCGGTGCAAAGGAAATGTATCTTTCCAAAGGTTTCACGGACTACATGACCAAGCCAATCGAAGGCAAAAATCTTGAGGAAATGATTTTAAAATATCTGCCGGAAGATTTAATCGAAGACGTTGAAATCAAGATGGACGACGAAATCATGACCCTCGACGAGAACGGCGAAATCGAGGCAAACAAGGCAAGAGCCGAAAAAGAAAAATTCTCGGTCATAAAAGGGATTAACGTTGACGACGCCCTCAAATACACCGGCGGGGCTGACATTCTGGAAGCAACCCTCAAGGAATTCTACAAGAACATTGAGAAAAATTCCGACCGAATCCAGGAATTTGTCGTTGAGGAAGACTGGCGCAACTACACGATTCTGGTTCACGCCCTAAAATCTTCTGCCCGCCTGATTGGAGCCTCAAAACTCTCTGACGATGCAAAATATCTGGAAAAATGCGGAGACGACGAGAACATTTCGGAAATCATCAAAAAAACTCCGCCCCTGCTGGAACTTTACCGCTCCTACACAGAAAACCTCGCTCCCCTCTGCGCTGAGTCCCAGGATGACTCAAACAAGGAAGAAATGCCTCTGGAGCAATACGCGGAGGCCGTCAAGAACATCAAGGAATGTATCGAAGCATTTGACTTTGACACGGCCGATCAGATTGTAGCAATGATGAAGGATTTCAAAATCCCTGATGAAAAGAAGGATCATTTCGCCCAGCTGATAGAAGCGATTTCAGAAGTTGACAGAGACAAAATCCTAAAAATCGTGATAGAATAATCTTCTATGGCAGATTATCACGTATTTGACCCGGCCCCGGAAGGCACGCCGGTTGCTAATTTTGTTCATCTTCATGTTCATTCGGATTATTCTTTGCTCGATTCCTGTGCCAAGCTCGATGATTTGGTCGCCAAGGCCAAAAGGCTCAACATGCCGGCACTTGCGCTCACTGACCACGGAAACATGTTCGGTGCCCTCAACTTTGAGCATCTCTGCCATGTAAACGGTATCAATCCGATTGTAGGCGAAGAATTTTACGTCGCTTACGGCTCTCACCTCGAAAAAAATTCCGTTCCATATTCACACAAGGGCGAGGACGGAGACCGGCAGGCCCGCTACTTCCACCTGATTCTTCTCTGCGAAAACGAAACCGGCTACAAAAACCTGAGCTGGCTTTCATCAATCGCCTACACGGAAGGAACCTGGTACAAACCCCGAATCGATTTTGAACTTCTCGAAAAATATCACGAGGGCTTAATCTGCTGCTCTGCCTGTATCGCGGGCGAACTTCCCCAGCTTTTGCTCGCCAACAAGGACGAAGAAGCAAAAGAGCTTGCCTTAAAGTACAAAAATCTTTTCGGCCCCGACCACTATTACATCGAATTGCAGGACCACGGCCTCGAAGACCAGAAAATCGTCAACAAAAAGCTGATTGAACTGGCTCACGAACTTGATATTCCTCTTGTCGTTACCAACGATATTCACTATATCGAAAAAGAAGACTGGGAAGCCCAAGACTGTCTGCGCTGTATCGGCTTTAAAAAGAACATGAACGAGCCTCACCAGACAATGGGCGGCGAAAAACACGAGTGGTATTTCAAGACCGAGGAAGAAATGCGTCTTCTCTTCCCGGACTGCCCGGAAGCCTACGACAACACGATCAAAATCGCAAACATGTGCAACCTTACGATTCATCAGTACAAGACGATGGAACTCAAGGGCACTTTGCCGCGATTTGCCCTGCCGGAAGAATTCCAGACTCACGGCGAAGATTACGCCAAAAACCAGGACGACTACATGCGCCACCTCGTCGAAAAGGGCCTGCGTATGCGTTACAAGGAAATCACGCCTCAAATCCGCCAGCGCTGCGAATACGAAATGGCAATCATTTTGAAGATGGGCTTTTCCGGCTACTTCCTCATCGTCTGGGAATTCATCAACTGGTCAAAATCAACTTATGACAACGTAAACAACCGCCCCAAGCCTTACATGCCGATTGGTCCGGGACGAGGTTCGGGCGCGGGTTCTTTGGTTGCCTACTGCCTTACGATTACGGACATCGATCCTTTCCGCTACAAACTGATTTTCGAACGATTTTTGAATCCTGAGCGAGTCTCCATGCCGGACTTCGACGTTGACATGGACTTCGACTACCGCCAGGACATCATCCAGCACACCCGCGATTTGTACGGAGACAAAAAAGTCGGTCACATCGTCACATTCGGTACCTTAAAGCCAAAAAACGTAATCGCCGACGTTGGCCGCACTCTGGGCATTCCTCTTTCCGAAGTCAACATGCTCAAATCAAAAGTTTCCGAAAACTTAAAGGCCAAGCTCAAGAACTGCTTTGAGCCGCCGACAGAAAAATTCCAGGACGGCGGTCAGCTCGCAGAATTCCGCCACGATCCGCGCTACGAAAAGCTCTTCGACCTTGCAATCAAGCTTGAGGGCTGTAAGCGAAACACAGGACTCCACGCATCGGGCATGGTTATCGGCCTCACCGAGCTTCCTAACTGGGCTCCGGTCTTCATGGATTCCAGAACGGGCAAAGTCGGCGTTCAGTACACGATGGACATCATCGAGCCGTGCGGACTCGTAAAATTCGACTACCTGGGTCTCAAAACCCTTTCCCTCATCCGCTATGCCGAAAATATCATCAACAAGCATAAAAAGCCTGGCGAACCTGACTTTATCTGTGCAAAAGTGAGCGAAACTGACCCCAAAACATTCGAACTCTTTAAGCGGGGCGACTCTGCTGCCGTCTTCCAGTTTGAATCTCCGGGCATGCAGAAAATCTTGCGCCAGTTCCAGCCTGAAAAGCTCGAAGATCTGGTTGCCTTGAACGCCCTTTACCGACCGGGCCCGATGGACTGTATTCCGGACTACATCGACGGAAAATGGAAGCCGGAGACAATTCACTATCCTGACCCATGTCTTGAGCCGATTTTGAAGGAAACTTACGGCGTTATGGTCTATCAGGAACAGATCATGCAGGTTTCCCAGAAAATTGCGGGCTTCTCCCTTGGTGGCGCGGACATGCTTCGCCGAGCCATGGGTAAAAAGAAGCCTGAAGTCATGATGGGCAAGAAAAAGGAATTCGTCGAAGGTGCCGTTGCCCAGGGATTTGAAGCAAAACACGCCGAGGACATCTTTGAAATCATGATTCCATTCGCTGGCTACGGTTTCAACAAGTCTCACGCGGCTGCATATTCAGTCCTCGCATATCGCACAGGCTGGCTCAAGGCAAACAAGCCTGCTGAATTCATGGCGGCCAACCTTACAAACGAAATCACTTCCACGGACGGTTTGCCGGCCTACATCGCAGAAGCCCGAAGAATCGGAGTTCCTGTCGATCCGCCTGACGTAAACCGCTCGGACTCAATTTTCGACGTCGTTGACGGCCACATCGTTTTTGGTTTCAAGGGAATCAAGGGCATGGGCGACAGGGCTGCCAGGGCAATCGTTTATGAGCGCGAGCAGAACGGCCCTTACAAGGATTTCATGGACTTCCTGATTCGAGTCATCAAAGTCAAGGAAATTCCAGGCGAAGAAAAGAGCGAGGAAGAAGGAAAATCAATGAGGCAGACCGCAATCAACAAAAAAGCGGTTGAAGTCCTCATTAAATGCGGCGGCTTCGACAATCTTGACCAGAACCGCCCGACACTGATTTCAAACCTCGACCGGGCCTACGCCTATGCAGAAAAAATCGCCTTTGGTGCTGATGACGGACAGCTTTCCCTCTTCGGCGACACGGACGAAAAGGAATACGCTGACTTTGTTTTTGAAAAGGTAGAAGACTGCTCACGACTCGAAAAGCTCAACATGGAAAAAGACCTGATTGGCTGTTATGTTTCGGGACATCCTCTCGATGATTACAAGAAAGCCTACGAAAAGGCAACGGTCAACTCGCTCACAATCAATCGTGTTGCAAAGGACGACAAGGCTGAAAAGGAAGCCATGGCAGCCAGCGGCAGAAATCCTTGGCAGATGCGGAACGCAGGCCGGGTTCAGTCTGCGGTGGGAATGCTCATGGAACTCAGGCAGATTAACACGAAAAAAGGCGATCAGATGGCCTTCGCAAAACTTCAGGATTACAACGGCTCATTCGATTTGACTTTCTTCCCGAAGACTTGGGCTAGCTTAAAAGACAAAATCGAAAACGACAAGATTTACGCTTTCAAGGGCAAAATCGACTCAAGCCGCGAAACTCCGAGTATGCTGGTTGATTCAATCGAAGATCCGAATGTCCTTCAGGAAAAGGCGATCGAAGAAATCCACATTCAGGTTGATGGAAATTTCGCTGATGAAAGGCAGATTTTCGGCCTCAAGGAATATCTTTTCGGTGCCAACGGAACCTGTTCGGTCTATTTCCACATCGACACGCCTAGTGACAATTATATCGTCAAGGCATCGAACCAGCTGCAGGCTCCGGCAACCAAGGAATTTCTGGAAGACTTGAAGGGTATTCCTCTCGTAAAAGATGTCTGGTGCGTATAAAAAATTCTTTGTCTTTTTGCAGAGAAAGCATTATATTTTTTATATGAATATTTTTTCTATTTTGGCTTCAGTAGTCTCAATTTATACATTGCTTTGTTTTATCCGCATCATGCTCAGCTGGTTTCCAGGTGCTGAATATTCTAAATTCGGCATGGTTCTCCGTCAGATGTGCGACCCCTACCTCGATATTTTCCGCCGCTTCCGTTTCCTGCGCTTTTCTTCCTTTGATTTTACTCCGGCCATCGCGCTTTGTATCCTCATGGCGGCACAAGCCTTTTTCACAAGTCTTGCAACAGGAGTTGGCTTCCGCCTCTCAACGATTCTTGCAATGCTGGTAATGCTCGTCGGAAACATCTTCACTTCGGTTTTGGGCTTCCTGGCTGTAATCATTCTTGTCCGCCTGATTGTCTATCTTTTTATTGGCGACGGTCAGGGTTCTTATTCAATCTGGACTGCCATGGACAGGGCAATTTCACCGATAATTTTCCGAATCGCAGGAATCTTCTTCAAAAACAGCACGATTTCCTTTGTAAAGGCCCTTGTCACTTCATTCATCACGCTGGTCGTCTTCTCAGCTGTTATTACATACGCAATCCGAATTTTGGGAACACTGATCAGTTTAATTCCTTTCTAAAAAATCTACCGTCTGGAGGTCGTAATGCACATTTCTGAATTAAATAATTCCATTTCGACTCTCCCAGGCATCGGCCCCAGCAAGCAGGCTCTCTTTTCCCGCCTCAATATCTTTACGATTGCTGACCTGCTTCAGTTTTACCCCCGCGATTACGAAGACCGCACGCAAAAATCCACGATTGCCCAGTCCATGCAGAATCAGACCGGAAAAGTCCACACGATTGCCCAGATTGTCGGCCATGAATGGTTCGGCTACGGCAAAATGAAGACCTTGAAGCTGATTGCAAGCGACGGAAGCGGACTCGTGGAGCTGGTGGCATTCAACCGCCCCTTCATGGAAAAAACTCACCCGGTCGGTCAGATTGCAGCCCTCACGGCAAAATGCGAAATCAAATACGGAAAATATCAGTCAACTTCCTTTGAACTTGAAAAAATCTCGGACGGCGGTGAACTTTCTGCTTTTGAAGGAATTGCCGTTCCCAACAGCAAGGTTTTCCCGATTTATCCGCTCACAGAAGGACTCACCAACAAAATCCTGACCAAAACGATTCAGGCAGCTTTCAAGCAGTTTTCGCTGGGCCTGGAAAATGACCTTCCAGCTCAAATCATCGAAAAAAGACACCTGCTTTCCAAAAAAGACGCAATCCGCCAGATTCACTTTCCAAAAACGCTTTCCGAGGCAATCGGAGCGAGAAACAGCCTGGTCTTTGAGGAACTTTTTTTATTCCAGAAAACTCTGGCTGAGCGGGCAATCGCCCACCGGGGAAAATTGCCAAGAATCGAAGTTGATACCGCAGAAAGCACACAAAAGCAAGTTTCCGAAGAAGAATTTGTCGCAAATCTTTCGACAAGGCAAAAAAATCTTCTTGCCCGACTACCTTACAAGCTCACGCCCGATCAGATGAGCGTAATAGCCCTCATGAACGAGGACATTGACCGAAATTATGGTTTTTATGGGGGCGTTGCGGGGGTAGCCCCCGCAGAGAGGGGAGCGACCAACGAAGTGGGGGCGTGGGGGGAGACTTCCCCCTCTCACTCTTCTCTTCCACACTTCTCCATGCGCACTCTCCTTCAAGGCGACGTCGGCTCCGGAAAAACACTCGTCTCATTCTTCGCGGCCCTGCGCGTGATTGATTACGGAGGTCAGGTCGCCCTCATGGCTCCAACAGAGCTTTTAGCCCGCCAGCACGCCGAAAATGCCGCAAAACAGCTTGAGGCGGTTGGCGTAAGCGTTGCATATCTTACCGGCAACATCAAGACAAAGGGGCGCGACAATCTTCTTGCAGCCCTCAAAAAAGGCGACATCAATCTCGTAATCGGAACCCACGCCCTTTTCTCAAAAAACGTCCAGTATCACGACCTTGCCCTCGCAATAATCGACGAGCAGCACCGTTTTGGCGTAATGCAGAGGTCGGCAATCCTGGACAAAGGCCGCACTTCCGTAGTCGCTACTGACAAATACGCCCAGCCCCCTTTCCGCGAGCCAAATCTTTTGATGATGAGCGCAACTCCGATTCCTCAGACCCTGGCCCTCACAGTCTTCGGCGACCTCGACGTGCGCACAATCCACACGATGCCCCAAGGCAGAAAGCCAGTCGTCACTTATCTTTCAAAAGCCGGAAACGAGCGCAACGCATACGAAGCCGTCCGCAAGGAACTCAATGCCGGACATCAGGCATATTTTGTCTACCCGGCAATCGAAGGAAATCTGGACTCAGGAGAATTCGGCTCGGATTCATTTGGCAAACAGAGCCTCAAATCCGCAGAAGAAAGCTTTAACTTCCTGCAAACTCAGGTTTATCCAAATTACAAGTGCGCGCTGATTCATTCAAAAATCGACGAGGAAAGTCAAAATCAGATTTTACAGGATTTCCGCGAGAACAAGATTCAGGTTCTCGTGGCAACAACGGTCGTAGAGGTTGGAGTTGATGTTCCGAATGCGACCTGCATGGTAATCGAACAGGCAGACAGATTCGGTCTGGCAGCCCTGCACCAGCTGCGGGGACGGGTCGGCCGAGGAAAGGCCCAAAGCTACTGTTTTTTGATTTACCGCTCAAACATCACGGAAAACGGAATCGCCCGCATGAAGGCCCTCCACGAAACAAGCGACGGCTTTAAAATCGCCGAAGAAGACCTGAGACTGCGAGGCCCCGGCGAAATCACCGGCACAGCCCAAAGCGGCGACCTAGAATTCAAAATCGCCAACCTGGCAAGAGATGAAAAAATTATGAAAGAAGCAAGAATCGAGGCGTTTTCTATAATAAGCCAAGAAGAAGTCGATTCATAGCCAGGTGATGCATAAAAAAACGGGCGGAGTCGGGGTTGCGGCACGAAATCGCCTGAGCTTTGCTCACTGCGATGTTCAGGACGCGTTCCCGACGGGAGCCCGTTTTTTTTAAGCTACGTACGCTTCCAATCGTCTTCTTCTCGACGGTGACTGCAACATCTGAACCGCGCCCTTTTCAATCTGACGGATTCTCTCTTTTGTGAGGCCACATGCATCGCCAATCTCTTTGAGAGACATTGCTTTGTAACCGCCCAAGCCGTATCGCATACGAAGAACACGCTCTGCCTTTGGCTTGAGGGTTTTGAGTGCACCTTCGACGTCGTTTTTGAGGGCAGATTCCATTGCGGCCTGCTCCGGAGTCGGGTTGATTTCGTCTTTGTAAATGTCGCCCATGACGGCATCGCTCTTTGTTGAGTCAATCGGTGCGTCCAGGCTGAGCATATCGCGGTTAAAGTTAAGCAGATTTCGGACATAGCCGGCTTCCATTCCCAGGATTTTTGCGATTTCTGTAATCTGCTCGTCCTCTGCCATGTCAGTCTCAACCATTGTGCGGGCTTTTTCAATCTGGTAAAGCTCGTTGACCTTGTTCATCGGCAGGCGGATAGCACGGCTTCGGTCATAAATTGCCTTCTGGATGCTCTGACGAATCCACCAGACGGCGTAAGAAATGAATTTGTATCCTTTTGACACATCAAAGTGGTCTACGGCAGTCATAAGCCCCAGGTTGCCCTCACTGATTAAGTCCATCAGCTCAAAGCCCCGGCCCTGATAAGTCTTTGCGATAGCCACAACGAAGCGGAGATTTGCGTTTACAAGCTTGTTTTTTGCAGATTTTGAGCCATTTCGTGCTTTTACAGCCAGTTCCTTCTCTTCTTCCGCAGTCAAAAGCGGAACCCGGTTGATATCTTTGAGGTAAAGGTCCATCATTTCGTCGTCAAATTTCATAGCAAATCTCCTGTAAGTTTCGTTTTTTACATATAAAATATAGCAAGTTTCGTGCCAACTTCTTTAAAATCAAAGAGTTAAAATGAAAATTCGCGAATTTGGGCGTTTCCTTGAGCCTGTAAAAACCCGTAATACGACTTTTTACAGGCTCAAGGCCGGGTCTTCCGGGGTTCCGCTTTTTTTTTCTTAAATTTTGCCCCGCATGGAGGCGGGTAAAAGCAAGTTAAACCCGCAAGAATTTTGTTTTACAAAATTCTTGTCGCGACACGATGTCGCAACTCCCTAACGCGTCGGCTGATTATTGTCTTTCCGAACTTGTTTCGGAATCTTTGTGTCAAAATAACACACCGGCTCGGTTCAGATTCTTTTCTGTATCATTTTGACACACAGTATTTTTCTTCTATAAATTAGAAAAAATTTGACAATACAAAAAACTAGATTTACAATTTAAACAAAAAAAGCCGCTTGAGAAGTTAAAAAAAGCTCCCCATCCAGCTTAGGAGGTTTTATGGTAACATTTTTTGTTGCACTGGCCATCCTTATTGGTGGCTACTTCGTTTATGGTTCTCTCGTTGAGAAAATTTTCAAGCCCACGGACAATCCCACGCCGGCTGTTGCCAATCCAGACGGCGTAGACTATGTTCCGATTCCAGCAGCAAAGGCTTTTTTAATCCAGCTGTTGAATATCGCAGGTCTTGGCCCGATTTTCGGTGCTATTTCCGGTGCAATGTGGGGCCCTAGCGTTTATATCTGGATTGTAGCGGGTACGCTGCTTGCCGGTGCAGTCCACGATTTTACAGCAGGTATGCTCTCCGAGCGAAACGATGGTGCTTCAATCTCCGAAGTCACTGGAAAATATCTTGGCCCTGTAATGCACAATGTAATGCGTGTGTTCTCGGTTGTTCTTCTTGTTCTGGTCGGCGTTGTATTCATGGTCGGCCCTGCAGGTCTTCTTGCAAAACTTACCCCAGGCATGAGCGTAAAACTTTGGACAATCATCATCCTCTGTTATTACTTCCTTGCCACCCTTCTTCCAATCGATAAAATCATCGGTAAAGTCTATCCATTCTTCGGTATTCTTTTGATTCTCATGGCAGTCGGCATCATCATCGGAACAATGATTCATTCTGGCGAGCGTCCAATGATGGAGCTTACTCTCAAAAACCTTTACCCAGGAAATGTTGACGGAACAGGCGTTAAACCAATCTGGCCGCTCATGTTTATCACCGTAGCTTGTGGTGCAATCTCCGGCTTCCATGCAACTCAGTCACCAATCGTCTCTCGCTGTATCAAGAGTGAAAAAGAAGGCCGCAGGATTTTCTACGGTGCAATGGTCGCAGAAGGCATCATCGCTCTCATCTGGGCTAGTGCAGCAGTAGCATTCTTCTGGAACAAAGACGGAAGTGGCTCTGGTCTTTCTGCCCTCAAAGCAATCGGCGGCGGAAACTCAAGCTCAGTCTACGAAATGTGTGTTGCATTGCTCGGTAAAGTCGGCGGCCCGATCGCATTGCTCGGCGTAATCGTCTGTCCTATCACATCTGGCGACACTGCTTTCCGAAGCGCACGAATGACAATTTTCGATTGGTTCAAGCTCGATGAAAAGAAAATCAAAGTTCGGCTCAGCGCGGCAATTCCGTTGCTTCTTATCGGCTACGCAATTTCTTTCATCAACTACAATGTCGTATGGCGATACTTCTCATGGTCTAATCAGACTTTGGCAATGATTGTTCTTTGGGCAGGGGCTGTTTATCTCGCAACCAACTACGAGAACAAAAACCGCTGCTGGATCGCCGCAATTCCGGCAACATTCATGTCAGCAGTATCAATCACCTATTTGATGTATGCCCCAGAATGTATCAACCTCGGAGCCAAAGGCGCAACAGGCCTCACAATCTCATACACAGTAGGTGTAATTGCAGCAGTAGTATTCCTAGCAATCTTCCTCTTTACCACCTACCGCAACCCAGCCGCAAGCCTCGAACGACAGAAGGCAGTAGTTATTGGTAGAAAATAAACGGAAAATTACCGACCACTACAAAACAAGCTCCTACGGGAGCTTGTTTTTTTTCTCCCAGTAATTGTAAAATTCTGAATTTAGGCTTATAATATAAGGATATGATTAAACTCGTTGCATTTTTAGGGAACTACGGCGAAGAATACAAAAACTCTCGGCACAATGTTGCATGGCAATTTGCAAGTCAGCTTCCTTTTTATAATAAATTCTATTTCCAAAACAAATTCAAGGGTGATTATGCAGTTGTTGAAACTCGCGTTCTGGCCGAATGGATGGGCGAAACAGGCGTCTATACCACCAAAGACGGCGGCACACCGCGAGTCCCCGAAGAAGCTCCAGAAAAAATTTACTTCCTCAAGCCGCTCACTTACATGAACCTCAGCGGAGAATCAATCGGCGAGCTTGCACGTTTTTTCAAAATCAACAACGACGAAATCCTTGTCGTGCATGACGAGCTGGAGCTTCCAATCGGTACAGTCAGCCTCAAATGGAGTGGCGGTCTTGGCGGCCACAACGGCCTTCGCTCTGCAAAAGCCGTTCTCGGTACAGCAGATTTCTGGCGGCTTAGGTTCGGCATTTCAAAGCCTGCAAATGCAAACATCGCCGACTACGTGCTTTCAAATTTTACCGCGGACGAACGCATAATTCTTGCCCAGGAATTCGCGCCCACAAACGAAATGTTCTGCAAACTTCTGCTTTCAACCGATCCGAACCGAATTCTGCAGGGCTGGAGCAAAAAGAAAATCGTGGAGAAGTAATATGAGAGAAAACTCTTTCGCACACTTTTTTGAAATAGTCAAAGCCGTTCGCAAGGGCTGTCCCTGGGACAAGGAACAGACGCCTCTTTCTCTCCGCACCACTTTTTTCGAAGAGACCTGTGAGGCAATCGACGCAATCACTCAGGAAGACAGCGCCCATGTCAAGGAAGAGCTGGGCGACGTTCTTCTCAACGTAGTCCTCATCGCCTATCTTTTTGAGGAAAAGGGCCTCTTCACGGTGGACGAGACAATCAAGGCCATCACCGAAAAACTCATCCGTCGTCACCCCCACGTTTTTGCCCAGAGCGAGGGAAAGTCTCAGGTCACAGAAAGCGTGGCAGGCAATCCGGAAAAGGTTCTCAATCAGTGGGAGCGCATCAAGGAAAATGTCGAGGGCCGCAAGTCAGAGTCAGTCCTCGACTCAATCCCGGAAAATTTCCCACCCATTCTCAAGGCCTTCAAGATGGCAAAAAAAGCTTCAAAGGCTGGCTTCGACTGGAATTCAATCTCCGAAGTCAAGCTTAAGTTCTGCGAAGAGCTTGCCGAAATGCACGATGCCTTTATCGACGTCCAGCAGCTTCACAATTATGACGGTCTGCACCCCCTTTCAGTCATCCCAAAGACCGAAGAAGAGAAAAAGGCCCAGGATCACCTCGAAGAAGAATACGGCGATGCCCTCATGTGCTTCATAAATTACGCAAGATGGCTTGGAATTGACCCCAGCATAGCCCTTCAGAAAGGAATGAAAAAATTCGAATCACGTTTCCGCTTTGTTGAGGAAAACATGAAGAACAGCAATATCGATATGGACCATAAAAATCACATGGACATGATGGAATTTTGGAATAAAGCAAAGCAGATGCAGTAGCAGAAAATTCAGGAGAGAGTATGGCGAAAATACTTATAGTTGATGATGAACCAGTAATTTTATCTCTCACAGCCCAGATTTTGTCTCAAAAATATGATGTCGTCACGGCTACATCCGGCGCCGATGCGCTCAAGCTATACGGCCGCGAAAAGCCCGACCTAATCCTCACGGACCTGCTCATGCCGGAAATGTCAGGCTTTGAGCTTTACGAAATACTAAAACAGAATTATTCAATTACGATTCCGGTTGTTTTTATGACAGGCAAGGACGGCGACGAAGTAGAAGCAAGGGGGTTCGCATCAGGAGCCTCTGACTTTATCAGAAAACCCTTCCGCCCCGAGGTCCTTTTGCAGCGGGTCGAAAACATCCTCAACACAGTCGATAAAATCAAGGACTTGATGGAAGAAGCCTGCACCGACCGCCTCACAGGATTCTTGAACAAGGGTGCCGTCACAGACAAGCTGACCGACATCTGCAAAATGAACGACGGAATCCTTATGGTGATTGACCTGGACAGCTTCAAGCTGGTCAACGATTTATACGGTCACGAAGCCGGCGACTCAATTTTAAAGGCCTTTGCGGACATTCTCCGCTCCACCACCCGCAGTTCCGACGTTCTCGGCCGTATCGGCGGCGACGAATTCGTTCTGTTCTGCGTTTCAACCACAGAAATTTCAATCATTTCATCAATTTCCAAGCGGCTCAATTCTCAAATTTCAAAAAGAGCCAAGGAAATTCTCGGCGATGACATGAACATTCCACTCGGCGCCTCAATCGGCGCTGTTATAGTTCCAAATTCAGGCACTGACTTCCAGGATTTGTTCAACGATGCCGACCACGCCCTCTACACGGTCAAGCAGAACGGCAAGCACGGCTTTGCAATCCATGAAAAGAGGGACTCTTACGTCCGCTCAGAAGTTTCCCTGGCAGACTTGCACGCCCTCAACATGATTTTCGAAGAACGCAATCTGGGCTCAGGCGCCTATTTCATCGGTCAGGAAGCCTTTACTCAGGTCTACAGATTCTTCCTCCGCTACATCAAGACTTACAAAGAAACAGCCTACATGCTCCTGCTGACCCTTTCGCCTACAAACAATCTGACTTTTTTTCCAATGGCAGCGGATCTTTTTGGCGACACCCTTTCCCAGTCCCTGCGCAAAAGCGACATCATGGTGAGAATCCGTCAAAATCAGTATCTTTTCCTCCTTCCTCATGTTTCACAAGAGTCTTTCCCGGCTCTCGTAGAGCGAATGCTGTCAAACTGGAAGAAGCTGGAAGAGTCAGAGAATGTTGAAATCGCCCAGGAATCTGAATTCATCAACCACGAAACCGAAGAAGGTTATTCACGCCGGGCCGACGACTAAATTGTTCTTCAAGAGAAATTCAGATTTACTTTTTAGCTTTTTTTGGGTATATTTATAATATGAAAATTTTTAACGACAACGAAGAAGAAAAAAAGTCTGAACAGAAGGACGATTCACTTTCCGAAAAGTTTTTGAAAACCCGCCAGATTATTTTGAGCGGCGAGATTAACGAAGAAAACACAGCCAAAGTCATCAAACAGCTTCTTTTGCTCGAAGCCGACAGCGACAAACCGATTTACATTTACATTGACTCACCTGGAGGCTCAATCGATTCAGGTTTCGGCATTTACGACATGATTCGCTTTATCAATGCCCCTGTTTACACAATCGGAACAGGCCTTATTGCCAGCATGGGTTCAATTATTTTGCTTTCAGTTCCAAAAGAGCGCCGCTTTGCGCTTCCAAACAGCCACTACCTTATCCATCAGCCATTGATCGGCGGTGTTGCGCGTGGAGTTGCAACTGATTTGGAAATTCAGGCCGAAGAAATCGCAAAATCAAAAAAGAAGCTCATTAAACTGATTGCAGCAGAGACAGGCAAGAGCGAAGAACAGGTCGAAAAGGACTGCGACCGCGACCACTGGCTCACAGCAGACGAGGCTCTGGAATACGGTCTTGTAAGCAAGGTAATCTCAAAACGCTCAGACCTTAAGTAGCCAATTATGGCATTCGAACTTACGAAATCTATCATTGACGATATTATTTTCTCGATGGAAGACCAAAATGCAGAGTTCGTATTCGATGCCGCAAACGCCCGAGTCCTGCCTCTGGATTCCTTAGAAGAATCTGAGACAAGCGATTTTGAAGAAAACGAAAACCTTTATCCGTTGCCGGCCTGGAATTCGGACGACGGATTTGAAATTATGGAAAAGTTTGCAGAGAGCGTTCGCGTTCCCAAGGTTCGTAAGGAATTGCAGCAGGTTCTTGCAAATGGAAGGGGGGTATTCAGGAATTTTAAAAATGTGCTAAAACAGTACCCGCACATCGAAAAACGATTTCATGCTTTCAAAGAATCAGAAATGCGTGCAGTTGTTGTGGATTGGTACAATTCGCTCCGCGAATCTTGGGGCCTGGAAAAACTGAATCAGGATTTTGAAGAATATAACGAACTGACTCAGGAAGATTTTGAATTCCACCCCTACAATCATCAGAAGGACAATGATTGTGTCTTAAGTGAAGCGAAGCTTATCGCAGAAGAAATTAAATCAGACTTTGCAGGCAACAAGGCAAAAGCGATTGCTCATTTTTGGCTTCGCAAGTTTAATTATGAAACCCCTTCTGACATAGACGGAATTATTTGCCGCACACTGTCAGATGAATTCGCCGGCTGTATTTTATTTTCAAAATGCGAGTCCTTTGCAGAAAAAGTGGTGGCTCTCACCGCAGTTTTTGTAAATCAGAATTACCGTGGCTTAGGAATTACCAGAGAGCTTTTTTCACGCGGCATTTCCTATTTAAAGAGATGCGGAATTCAGAGTTTTATTATTGTTGATTCTGTAATACCAGATTATTTGGAGCCATTGTTAGCCCGTTGTGGATTTGAAAAAAAAGGCTCCGCATACATGCTAGAATTGACAGACAAGTAAGCCAAATTTTAAAAAGGAGATTTTTTATTATGGCATTCAGACGCAATTTCAGAAGAAATTTCAGACAGAACAGAGAGATTGATCTCGATCAGGCAGCCAACTATCTTAAAGATGTTGTTTCAAAAGTAAAGGCAAATCCTGATGAACTTGAAGCACTCAAGAAAGTCTTCAAAAAGAACGTACCTCTCACAATGCGTTCTTATGTAGCCGCTTATCTTTTGCGAAACGCCGGCGGCGCAATCTTCCGTTTCAACAAATTCAACGAGCGCGAAGATTTCCATGCAAACAGAGAAGAACGCTTCAACCGCTTCGAGCGCACTGAAGCTCAGACAGAAGAAGCTGGAGAAACAGAAGCAGCTCCACGCGAGCGATTTACAAGAGTTCAGATTCCAGCAGAAAATTCAGAAGTTGTATTCGTAAGCATCGGCCGCAACCGTCGCGTTTACCCACGCGACCTTGTTGGTCTTTTTATCAGCGTAGCAGGAGTAGAAAAAGAGCGAATCGGTGATATCCGTGTTCTCGCAAACTACTCATTCGTTCAGCTTTTCAAAGAAGATGCAGAAAAAGCTATCGCCGCACTGAACGGACATGTTTACCGTGGCCGCCCGTTGAGCGTAAGCTATTCAAAACAGCGCCCGGAAGGTGAGGAAGCCGAAGAAGAGACTGCAGAAAACTACGAGAACAACGAACCAGTTCCAAACGTTTCAAATGAATCAGCTCCAATCGTTGACAGCTTCACATCTAGCAACAACGATACTGTGGCACAGCAGGCTGCATTCGCCGCTGCTCAGGCACAGATGACAGACGAAGAGATTCTTGCTGCCCGCGCACCACGCTCTTCTTCATCAGAAGACCTGTAATTGCCTATGAGCCTTCATCTTTTGCGGACAGGCCCCCTTCGGGTCAACACTTTTCTTATTCCTCTTTGTGAGAATTATGTCCTTATCGTTGATCCGGCAGGTTGCAAATTCTCAAGGGATGAAGGTTCAATCGTTTCCTATCTGGAATCAAAAAAACTAAGACCGGCGGCAATCGTCCTCACACACGGACATTTTGACCACGTTTCCGGTCTTCCAGCCATCAAAAAAGCCTTTCCTAAAATTCCTATTGCAATCCACAAAAACGACGCGGACATGATCGGTCCTTCATCAGAGCTTTCACAGGGCCAGGCTCTGGCTCAGATGGGCTTTGATCAGTTCCTCCCCTATGTATCAAATCTCCCGGAAGCCACGGCTTTCCTTGAAGAAGGCAAATCCCTGCAGGAAGTTTTTGAAGACTGTAAATTCCCGGAAAATTTAGAAGCAGCCCTTTCAAACTGGCATGTAATGCACACTCCGGGCCACACCGAAGGTTCCTGCTGCCTTTACAATGAAGTCGAAGAAATCCTGATTTCTGGCGACACCCTCTTTTTCAAGTCATGGGGGCGCACAGACCTGATTGGCGGCAACGAGCGCAAAATCCACCAGAGTCTTGCAAAAATCGTGGAAGAATGTGAGGGAGACACAAAAGTTTATCCCGGCCACGACCACACGGGCTTTACACTGGCCGAAAACTATTAATTTTAGAAAAGCCTTATTTCTCCGCGCGGAGTTGGAATCTTAGAAAAGACCGTATCGCCGTATCTGTCCCAAAGAACCTTAAAATACTGACAGCTCATTTTTTCTTCATCAGAATCAACATGAACGACTGCAAAGGTGTTTGGCATACCGCCGCGAGCCTGGGAACAGCTTCCAGGATTCAAAACAGCCAGAAATTCCTTTTTGCCATTCCTGACCGCATGAGTTTTAAGGGAATTTGGAACGTGGGTGTGGCCGTAGAGAACGACGTCACATTCCCGGCTAACAGCCTCTGAACGCAACTCAGAAAGACCGTAATAAACACCGTAGCGATGACCGTGGGTGAGGAAAATCTTTCGCCCGGCAACATAAAATTCCTGAAAATCCGGCACGGTAATCGAAATCCTCTGGTCTGTAAAAATCGTCGAAGTTGAATTGTCGCCGTTTCCGCGCACAAAATAGATGACCGGCGGAATCTTGGCTCCGAAATCGTTGTCGTTGAAAGCCAGTTCAAGGGCGTAAATCAGGTCAAACACCCCGTCGCCGCAAAAACACATGGCGTCACACTGAGGCCCAAAGGACGTAATGATGGACTGCAAAATCTGAGGATTTCCGTGGGAATCTGAAAGCACAAGAAGCTTTGCATGTTCCTTTTTTGAGAATTCCTCTATTGCTGACTGGGAGCCGATTGCCAGATTCGGCTGCTGTATAAGTTCTATCAATGCCTACTCGAAAATAAAATGATTGATTGACTGCAATCCTGTTTCACCATCAACATAGTGGACAAGAGTGCGATTTTTTTCCAGCAATTTCTGAACGAATGGCATGAGGGCCGCATCAGCTTTTAGTGGCTCGCGCAGTTCTATCATAGATGAAATTGCGTTTGTAAGAATCTGGGTGGCGTCAAAATCCGGGATATAGTCAGTGACTTCATCTTCGAGGACACCGGCCTTGTGGGCATAGTCCAGAACGAAATCAGATGTAGACTCAGAGCCGAGCACGTCGTCCTGAGAGAAGAAAGTGAAGACTGGATAAGGGATTTTGCCGTCCTCGAATTTGTCCTGAATCTTTGACATGGCGATATGAAGGCCTTCCGGAGCACCAAGAATGACCATGCCGGCAAGATTTTTGTCTTCGATTCGGTCTGCAAGAGAACTGATTCTCTCCTTTCCGGCAACCATAAAGTCAGCAGGATAAACGAAAACCGAAATCAAGGCAGGTTTTTCTTCTGTTTCAATACCGAAATTGTTGTTGAGCGACTGGGTGATTTTTGAAATGTTTGCCTCATCATTGTAGCCGTAGCCCAGAATTACGACGATATTTTTGCCTTCGAGATATGCTTTTGTGTCTGCAGAAATCTTTTTGAGTTTTTCAGGGACGTTCTCTCCAGGCTCAGAGCCAGAGGATGCCAGTGCCTCAGAAACCTTGAGGGATTTTTCTTTTTTACAGGAAGAAATAAAAACTGCAGAGATTGCAAGAAAAATTAAAAAAGTTTTTTTAAGCATGTTTATAGTTTATCAAATATAAGGACTTTGCAAAAGCAAAAAAACAAAAAAAAGCGGCCGCATGGAAAAATTCTGTGCGACCGTTTATACAATTAAAATTTACTAGTTTTCAAAACCGACAGTAATATTGAGCGTACCTGTGCTGTTAAAGCCTCCGCTACCAGAGCCACCATTTGCTCCAGGGCCACCGATAGCACCAGGACCAGGCATAGCAGCACCACCGACTGGAGCAGAACGCTCTGCGGCAGAAGCAGGCTGAGTGCCCCTTCCGATGCCGGAAGAATTGCCATGAGCCGTTGCCTCAGGAGAAGACATGCCGCCTCCCTTATCAACAGATGCATTTTGCTTTTCACGAACAACGACGGCTTTTGAAGGAGCCTTATCATCGGTGAGGGCATCAGGGCCGTTGCCTTCAGGAGCTTCACCTACAGGGCCTGGCTCAGCATTATTAAGGCTTGCCTCGCTTTTGGCAGTATTTTTCCAGAAAGCAACCCTGCCCTGAATTGTAGAAAGATTTACAGCCCGGTAACGAGCCTTCATGTCAAAGATTGTACCGCGGACAGAAGCCGTTGCAACCGGAGAGCGGACAGTGAAGCCAACGCGCCGGTCAATAGATTTCTGGACGTTTGAGCGGAGGGCGCCAGTATCAAGGAAGATTGATGTTTCATCCTTGCCCAGAGCGCCGTTCAAGCCTTCACGCTCCGCAAGAGTCTGCAAGGTGATTCTTGAAAGCTGGGCAACGGTAACGGTTGACTCCTTGATTTTAATGACAACTTCTGATTTGAATCCTGTTTGAATGACAGAGCCCTGATCAAGAGAATCGCCGGCCTTGAGAGCAACCCAGGCACCGCCATTCTGAACTTCTGCCTTACCTTTTGTTGAAACAACAGTTGCCTGCATTGCGAATGAAGTAAAGGCAAGTGCTGATAAAATCACTGAAAGAATAAGTTTTTTCATAAAGGAACCTCCTTGTTTTAACATTTAGAACGCAATTGCGGCCGTGATTCTGAACTGAGTTTTGTTGCCATCAGCATATTTGTCCTTGCCGATGAACTGACAAAGATTTGCTCCCAAAGATACATCGCTGACAAGCTGCCAGTTGAAACCGGCTGTATACTGAAGTCCGGCTCTCTCAATGTCCTTTTTTTCATCGCCAGCCAGAGTGTTGAAAACAATGTCGGCACCGGCAAAGAAGAGGAAATTATCGACCGGCTTGATTGAGGCAGAAAGGCCTGCAAGGACTATGCCGGAATATTCAGGCTCGCTCAAAGAATTAACAGCCGTGTTGCTAGTGAAGCCCTGGAAAGCCTCAAAGCTGCCCTGCTTGCCTGAAGCATAAAGACCGCTGAGGGAGAATGACATTGACTTGAAATCAGGATAGACAGAAATCGAACCCTTTGTGAGGTTGCCCTTTACCATGTCCTGCTCGTCATATTTTGCAAATCCCATTGTTGAAGAGATATTATAGAAGACAGGTGTAAAAAGAGGTCCGTTGAGGGCTAAAGTTCCGTAGAAGCGGTTTAATTTTGTTGATTCAAGTGAGAGCGCGGCAAGACCTTCAAGAGAAAGGGTCTGGTTTGCGGCAAAATACGGGAAGGAAAGCGTTAAGGCTCCGACAGAAAATTTGTTTGCCATAACGTAGACCGTCTTTTCTTTGTCAGTGAGGCTGGTGGTATCGCCAAGAATCGTGATGTTTTTGGCGTTGAGAAGACCTGTGTAAGCCCCGAAAACAGAAAGTTCTACGCTGGACAAAGATGCGTCGAGCTTAAGTCCGTCACCGTTCTGAGTGTAGATAAGGCCGGTCAGGTCAGAATTGTAGAATCGTCCGGCTGAGAAAGTGATGTTGCCGGATTCAATTTCTTTTTTTACGACCAGCTTGAAAAGGTTTAAATCAGCGAAAAGTTTAAGCTGCTTATCGCTGTCTTCCTTGCGGGCATCCTTTTCAAACTGGAAGGAACCTTCGCCTGCAAGATAGCTTGAGCCGTCCTCCGAGACTGGATTTCGGAACCAGAGGTTAATGCCGTTCTTTTGATCCAGCTTGAGGGAACCGTCCTTTTCGGCATTGAGGAATTTTGAATCATTTGTGAGCAGACCGCCAATTTCAAAAGCAAAGAGTGACTGGGCAGCGGCAAGGGCTGAAATAAAGACAATAAGTTTTTTGAGATTTAATTTCATTTTTCTTCCCCCTCAATGATTTCGAAACAGCAGTTAAAAATATCCAGGGAATCTCTTCCAGAAGCCACCATTGAAGGATCTGCCTCAGTCGGAAGCAGGGCCTTAGCCTTAAACTCTTTGAATGCGTATCTTGGTGATTTGAAAAGTGAATAGAACAAGCCGCCCTTAATGCCAAAAGCCTTCATATAAATGTTGCAAAGCTGGTCCAGAGCGACCGGAGAATCAGGACTGATTGATGAATTAAAATAGCCGTTATCCTGCAGGGCTTTGAAGGTTTCTTCTTCAGTGGCTTCTTCCGGAACAAGTTTTGCGTAAATAGCAGGCAAATATGAAGCTTCTGCAAAAGTGACTTTTTCTGATTTTAGGATTTTGGACAATTGTTCTGAGCTTTGGGCACAGACTGACAAGGATGCAAGCAGAGCAATTGCAAAAAAAGAAATAAACTTTTTCATTTCTGTAGGCTCCCCTTTTAGAAATATCAAATTTTCCAAAAAATATTAAGAAAATTTACAGTTATATTATAACTTGTGTTATACTATTTGTCATGGAAAAACGACGAAAAAAATCAAAAGAAACGGAAAAAAGTTTTCCACGCAAATTGGTAGCCGCAATTATTGTTGCTAGTGCAGTTTTGTTCTGGTCAGTTTTCTGTGCCATCGGTGCATTGCAGAAATTCGATTACCGAATCTACGACCTGCTGCTGGGCTTTAGAAAAAGCCCGGACGTACGCAAGGAAATTCTTCTGGTCGAAGCGGACGATGCCTCATTGAGTAACGATTCCTTTGAGGAAATGAAAACCTGGCCGTGGCCGAGAAACGTCTTTGCAAACGCACTCATGCGCATGAAGGAATTTGGCGCTGCGGCGGCCGTATTCGATATTGAGTACCTCGCGCCATCAAGCCTTGCCGTCAACGAAGACGCAATTATCGAGGCCGCATCAAGTTTTGACGGCAGTCGTCCGAATTTCGAAAATTTCATAAAGGATAACGATGACTACTTTGCGAGGGCCATTCAGTTTTTCGGCAACACCTGGCTCACTATCAATACCCTCGCCATCAACATGAAATACAGCGACGAGGAAATCGACTACGTCAAAAAAAGATTCCTCTATAATGTAGAAGATAAAGGCGACCTGATTCTTAAAGACTTCAGACAGAGCCGCGTAGACAGTTTCAAATCTTCTTTCATCGACAATTTTACAGAAGAAAAGCCTGACTGGGACAACCCGGACTTCCTGAAAAAATATCTCATCGGCTTTTCACCAGCCATGAACAAATTCATGAGCCACGCGGCAGGTGCAGGATTTACAAACGTCATCATCGACATGGACGGAACCCGCCGCCGAATCGAGCTTCTTAACAAAAAAGACGACGTCTATTCAGGTCAGCTCGCTTTTGCACCGATCCTTCGGATTTTAAAACCTGAGCAGATAATCCGCGAAAAAGGCAGCATCAGGCTCAACAATTGTCAGGGAGCAGGCGGCAAAACAGTAAAGATTCCGCTGGATTCAAAGGGCAAAGTCATCATCAACTGGCTGCACACACTTTTCATTGATTCTTTCCGTCATGAAAGCCTCTTTTTCCTGGCCGAGTTGGATTCCCTTGAAAAGAATATAGTTATTGAGCTTAAAGGTCTTGAGAGATTCCTTGAATCTGTTGAAATGGCAAAGATTAATAAGTCCCTTGGGCTTGAGCCTCTTATGGCCGCAGCGACTACAAGTCAGCTTGTTGCTGATTACAAGGACATCAGCGATTTTAAGGAATTCCTTCTCTCCAAGTGCGAAGGCTATGATATAGAAGGAAAAGCAATCGGGGGCGGAGTTGAATATTCTGATTACGTTCAGTATTTCCAGGCCCGCAAAGATTTTTTCGAAAACGTCACGGAATTATGTAACGGCATGGCAATGGAAGAAATTTCCGGGCAGCTTCTTGCCATGAGCGAATTAATTCCTCCAGATGAATATCAGAGGACTGTCACAGACCTCACGAAAACATTCGATACGCTTTCAAATGAAATCAACCTTTACAATTCAATTTTCGCTGAGAAAAAGGCAAATTACGCCAATTCATTCTGTATTCTTGGTCACACGGCAAGTTCAACAACAGATTTGGGTACCATTCCATTTGAACGAGCCTACAAGAACATCGGAACCCACGCAAACGTCTACAACACAATCATGAATCAGGATTTCATCTATCCGGTCAGCTGGATTTGGGGAGTCGTGCTTTCAAGCATTTTCGCCATTCTGCTTATCGTTCTTCCTGCAGAAAAGAGGGCATTGATTCAGAATATTACCGGTGTAATTCTCGTCGTTATAAGCCTTATAATTCCGGTTCTTCTCATGGTTATGTTCAGCGTTTACATTCCGGCCCTTGCAGCCATTTTGATTGCCTTCACTTCTTATCTTGCAATGACAATCAACCGCTTTGCAACCAGCGAAAAAGACAAGAAATTCCTGCAGACAACATTCGGTGCCTACGTTGCTCCGGCAGTCGTTGAGCAGATTGTTAAGAATCCTAAGGTCGCAAGCTTGGGCGGTAAAAGTGACAACCTCACGGCCCTTTTCTCCGATGTAAAGACATTCTCTGGCTTTACGGAAGTCATCAACAACGAAGAGGGTGAGGATAAGGGCGCTGAAAGGCTGGTAGCAATCCTCAACGATTACCTTGGCGTCCTCAGTGACGCAATCATGGACAACAATGGCACAATCGATAAATACGTCGGTGACGAAATCGTTTCATTCTTCGGAGCTCCAATCCACGATGAAAACAACGCCTATGACGCCTGTGTAGCCGCAATCCGCATGTTACAGGCAGAATACCGCTTCAACGAAGAAAACAAAAGGAAGCTGCCAATCAATCCGGCCACAGGAGAGCCTTTCTACCTGCATTCGCGAGTCGGCCTCAATACGGGAAACATGGTCGTCGGCAACATGGGAACGGTCAAAAAACTCAACTACACAATCATGGGCAACAACGTAAACCTTGCCAGCCGTCTTGAAGGAACCAACAAAGTTTACGGATCATGGATTATGTGTTCTGAATCAACCTGGGAAGCGGCAAACCGCGGAGAAAATGCCGGAAAAATCGTCGCCCGAAAGCTGGACTGTGTTCGCGTTATAAACGTCAAAAGGCCGGTCGGAATCTATTCGATTATCGGTCTGCGCAATGAGCTCAGCGAAAAGCGAATCAAGGCAACGGAATTGTTCAATGAGGGCATGAAGTGGTATCTCAAAGGCATGGACACTCCGAACGTGCCGAAAGATATTGAAGACTTAAAGAAAGCCTACGCCCTTTACAAGCAGGCAGATGAAATGTACCCGCAGGACGAAAGTTCCAAGGTCTTCATGGAGCGCTGTGTTGACTTTACCAAGAACGGTCTCCCGAAAGTCTGGGACGGCGTTTACACAATGAAGTCTAAATAAACAAATCATTGATAACTACAAAAAAATACCCCGCATGAATGCGGGGAAAAAGCAAAGAGAGAAAATTCAAACGGCAAAGTCAACGATTTTTGCCGTGTTTGACTTTGGGTGAACGCAAGAAAATCTAAAATCAGAAAGATTTTCTTGTTTGAATTTTCTCGTTGGTTTGAAAATTACAGGATGTAATTTTCAAACCTTGAACTGATCAACCTGCTCGCCAATCTTGTTGATTGATTCGTTGATCTGACCGGAAACTTCGGTGAGTGCGGCGCCTGTTTCATTGATTTTTCGGGCACCGGCTGCCATTTCATCCATGCTCTGGGTCATGGTCATGGCCGCATTCTGAAGCATCTGAACTTCCTTAAGGATCATCTTGTTTCCTTCGGACATTTCATTTGATGCATTGCGGACTTCAACCGTGCTGTCGTTCATATTGTGCAGGGCTTCGGTAATCTGCTGAGAACCTTCGTTCTGCTCTTCCATTGCCGCACGAATCTGCATTACGAGGGCATCGGTTTCTTCGAGTTTGCGTGAAACTGTCTCGAAAGCGAGGCTTGATTCGCTTGAAGCCGAAACGACCTGATTGATTGATTCCTTGATGTTGTTGAGCTGGTCACCGATTGTCTTTGACTGAGCCGTTGAAGTTTCTGAAAGCTTACGGATTTCGTCTGCAACAACCGCGAAGCCTTTTCCTGCTTCACCAGCGTGAGCAGCCTCAATTGCGGCGTTCATAGCGAGAAGGTTTGTCTGAGAAGCGATTGATGCGATTGCAACGTTTGCTTCCTGAAGCATTTCTGACTGAGATTCAATTTCGTCGATTCGGTCATTAACTGCCTTCTGCTTGTTGATACCTGTCTGAGAATTTGCACGGAGCTCGCTGAATGAGCCGGCCATCTTTTCCATTGATGCGTTTACAGAAGAAATGTTGCCTATCATCTGTTCTACGGCGGCAGAAGCCTCTGTGACGCCGCTTGACTGAGATTCAATCATGCGCTCCAAAGACTCAATGTTTGAGGCAATCTCGTTTACGGCTCCGGCAGTCTGGCTTACCGACTGGTTCTGAGAGTCAAACTGCTTCTTCATGCTCTCAATGTTTGCGATAATCTGTGTGATTGAACTTGCCGTGTCCTGAGTTGCACCCGAAAGATTTTCACCTGCAACCATGAGCTCGTCTTTTGAAGTTTTGACGTCCCCGATGATGTTCTGAAGCTTGCCAGCAAATGTATTGAATCCGTTGACGACATCGCCGATTTCGTCCTTTGATTTGAGCTCGATTCGCTTGGTGAGGTCAGCATCTCCCGAAGAAATGTCGTTCAGTGTAGTCTTTACGCCGTTAAGAGGACGGAGCATTGTGCGTACGAAAATTGTTGCGATGATGACAAGAACAATTGCAAGACCAAGAATAATCGGCACTACAATCTGAATAACCGTGTTAATAGCGTGGTTAACGATTTCCATTGATTTTGCAACGAAAAGCATGCCTGAAATTGATCCGCTTGAATCACGAATCGGGGCGTAAACTGACATGTATTTTTTGCCTGCAATCGTGTTGAATCCATCGTAGCGATCGCCCCTTGTAAGAACCAGGTCAACGATTTTCTGATTGTCGAGGGTTGTTCCGACGAGATTTGCGCCCAGAGTTGTTGCGGCACGGACTTTTCCTTCGAACATTGTACATTCAACTTTGTAGTTCTTTTTGATTGCCTCAACAAATTCTGAGTCTGTCATGCTGAAAGTTCCAACAACAGCACCTACAACGCGCCCGTCTTTCTTGACCGGATAAGCTACGACAAGACTGTAATTATAGATGGAATTTGACTCGTAAGCGTATTCAACAAAGCCCTTCAAAGCATGATTTACGGCATGTGAAGAGCTGAGGTTTGTGCCTTTTGGAGCATTTCCACCAACTATGATGCCGCTGTCATCAGTTGTAATGAGGTAATCGATGTCGAGAACCTTTTTCTGCTCAGTGGTAAGGGCGTCGGCGGTTTCATAATCACCGTCATCCAAGGCTGTAGCAAGACGGGTTTTGTCGGCAAGAACGAGAGTTGCAACCTGAAGCTGCTGGCGCCACTGGTCAAGACTGTCCATAACGCCCAATTCTGTAGTTTCAAGATTTTCGAGTGTAAGTTCTGTTATTTCGGAACTTGTTACATTAGTTGAAATTACTCCGACCGCAACGGATGCTATAATAATCGAGGCTGCGGCAAGAATGCTGATTTTGGTAGATAACTTTAAACTAATCATTTTTTCTCCTTTTCCCACCTGAATAAATTTATTAAATTTATCCTAAATATTATCGGAAACTTTTTGTATTCTGTCAAATTTTTAATTAATTTATCAGAATTCTTATTGCAATCTTTGTAGATAAAATCTATTTTAATATGGAAGAAAATTACTTTGCCCGGATTCTCAGGAATTCAGGGCGTGAGGCACGAGAAGATTGAAAGGAAGTCAGGTTTCTATTCAAAATGTACACAAACAATTCGGAGATTTTGTCGCACTCGACAATATAGATTTTACCATTAAACAGGGTGAATTTTTCACTCTTCTGGGCCCGAGTGGCTGCGGCAAGACAACTCTTTTGCGCATTCTTGCAGGATTTGAATTTCCTGATGACGGAGCCGTTCTTTTTGATGATGTTGACGTCACCGGGCTTCCGCCGAACAAGCGCCATTCAAACACAGTTTTCCAGAACTACGCGCTTTTTCCGCATCTGAGCGTCTATGAAAACGTTGCGTTCCCATTGCGGCTCAAAAAACTTCCAAAAAACGAAATTGATGAAAAAGTCCGTCAGTACGTTCACCTTGTTGAACTCGACGAGCATATCTTTAAAAAGCCAAACCAGCTTTCCGGCGGTCAGAGGCAGCGTGTCGCAATCGCCCGAGCTTTGATTAACGAGCCAAAAGTTCTTTTGCTTGACGAGCCTCTTTCGGCCCTTGACGCAAAACTGCGCTCAAATCTTCTGGTTGAGCTTGATCACCTCCACGACAAAATCGGAATCACCTTCATTTTCGTCACACACGACCAGAGTGAAGCCCTTGCAGTCTCAGACCGAATCGCCGTAATGAATCACGGTCATGTCCTTCAGGTCGGTTCACCATTCGAAATTTACGAAAGCCCGGCAACCCAGTTCGTTGCCCAGTTCATCGGTGAGACCAACCTCTTTGAGGCAAAAGTCGTAAAATGCGAAAGCTACAAGGTCGAGGGCAAGGCTGACATCGAGCACATGGTTACCCTCAACGTTCCGGCACTCGGAATGCAGGCCCAGCTCACAGGCGACACACAGGCCACCAAAGAAGAAGACAAAAACATCCTCGTTACAGACTATGAGCACACTGATGAAGGCCAGCAGGTCGCATTCACAGTCCGCCCGGAAAAAATCCGCATCACTCTCGAAGAACCAAACGTAAACGGCCGCAAGGATATCAACGTTTTCAAGGGAATCGTCGAAGAACCAGTCTACACAGGCTTCCAGTCAAAATTCTACGTCAAGCTCGAAAAGACAGGCACAATCGTCAAAGTCTTTAAGCAGCACCAGAATTACCTGGACGAAGGCCCGGAGATTCAGTGGAAGGACACAGTCTACATTTCCTGGTCAGCCGAAGACGGATATATCGTTGAAGACATCGAAAAATAATCGACATCCTGTCGTGACGAGTTTTCTTCCGAAAACTCGCGGTCAACTGCCTTTATGCCACCTCCATGTGGCGCATTGATTTGATTTGAGGAGATTTTTTATGCGTAAGTCAAATCCAGGTCCATTCTATTCTTACCCCATGGGAATCTGGTTCTCGCTCTTTTTTGTCGTTCCTCTGGCTATTATCGTGGCTTATTCTTTTATGAAGCGCGATATGTTCGGCGGCGTTATCCACGAGTTCACGCTTGACGCTTACAAGCAGATGTTTTCTGCCGCCTATGCCAAGATTTTCTTCCGCACGCTCTGGATGACTGTCGTGGCAACATTTATTTCAATTCTGATTGCCCTTCCATGCGGATATGCGATTGCACGCAGCCGGCATCAGACAACGCTGCTCATTCTTGTAATCGTCCCGTTTCTCACAAACTCACTGATCCGAATCTTCGCATGGATGACGATTTTGGGCGAAAACGGCGCGCTCAACGGAATCTGTGAAATTTTCGCAAAATTCTGCTTCTTCGTGAGCCGGAACAGCGACGGCGTTTTTGTTCCCCACAAGTTCATGTTCACAAAATTTGCGGTCGTTCTTGTCAGCATTTACATGTATCTTCCTTATGCCATTCTGCCGATTTTCACTTCGGTAGACCGTTTTGATTTCACCCTGCTCGAAGCAGCACGCGATTTGGGTGCAACAAAGGCAGGCGCGATTTTCCGAGTAATGATTCCCGGAATCAAATCAGGCATAATCAGCGCCCTTATTTTCACTTTCATTCCGATTTTCGGAAACTACACTGTTCCGCAGATTATCGGCTCAACCGAAAGCTACATGCTCGGAAACATCATCATGGATCAGATTCAGAAAGCACGAAATTTGCCGCTCGCCAGCGCATTCAGCGTAGTTCTTACGGTTGTATCAATGGCTGCGATTTTGTTCATGATTTCTTCTGACAAAAAAGAAGCCAGCCTCAAAAAAATGAAAAAAGACTAGGAGCAGAGAATGGACTTTCTTATATCAGTAATTCTTGCATTTTTAAAACGAAATCCTGTCGCCAAAAATGAGGCGAACAAACATGCTAAACGCGGCTGGAAAAAACGTGGCCGGGCATTCTCATTTTCGAATACAGTTCTTCTGATTGCATTGCTTTTCCTGTTCGTTCCGCTTTTTGTGATTATTTTCTATTCTTTTAACGCATCAAAAGGTTCGCATTTTACAGGCGTTTCACTTGTATGGTATGAAGAGCTTTTCTTGAAGTCGGGCAGATTGTGGATGTCTCTTTTTTACAGCGCCGTAGTCGCGCTCGTTTCAGCAATTCTTTCAACAGTTTTGGGAAGTCTTGCCGCAATCGGAAACAGCTGGTACAAATTCTTCGGCCGCTCTTATATTCAATCGGTCAGTTTCTTGCCAATGGTACTGCCAGAAGTAATCATGGGTGTTTCCCTCCTCATCTTCCTCAGCGGAATCCACATGGATTTGGGGCTTGGCACAATCATAATCGCGCACACAACTTTCTGTCTTCCGTTCGTTTATCTCATGGTCTCAGCCCGCGTGGACGAATTTGATTATTCAATCATCGAAGCCAGCCACGACCTGGGAGCAAACGAAACTCAGACGCTTTTCAAAGTCATTATTCCTGCAATCATGCCTGGAATCATGAGCGGATTTATGATGAGCGTTACAATGTCCATCGAAGACTTTGTAATCACTTCTTTGGTAAATGGTAATGTTGAGACTTTGCCAATTTATGTTTATAATATGATCAGACACGGAGTTAGCCCGGTTATCAACGCGCTTTCATTCGTTCTTATTTTACTAATCGGCGGTCTTGCAGTTCTTTTGAGAAAAAGCCTCAAAGGTTTCGCAGCCGCACATTAAAATATTTCGGAGAAAAAAATGAAACTTTCTTCTAAAATCGCTTTGGCGGCACTTGGATTTACCGCTGTTTTGGGTCTTTCTTCTTGCAATCAGAAAAAGACATTGAAACTCTTCACATGGACTTACTACACCCCAACAAGTGTTGTTGAAGCATTTGAAAAAGAGTTCGACTGCAAAGTTGTTATCACAGAATACGATTCAAACGAAACAATGTTCAACAAGCTGGTTAACGGCGGCGCAAAAAGTTTTGACATCGTTGTTCCTTCACAGGACTATGTTTCAATCATGATGAAGCGCGGAATGTTCCAGCCAATCGTACAAACAAAATTCACAAACCGCGACAAAATCAATCCAAAAGTTCTTGAAAAAGTCACTTATGACCCGGAAATGGTTTACGCAGTTCCATATTATTTCGGTGCAGCTGGCATCGGCGTAAACAAAAAGAAGATGCCTGCCGGTGATTATGAACGCAACTGGAACATTTTTGCAGACGAGCGGTTCAAGGGTCACGCATCAATGATGGACGATTACCGTGAAGTAATCGGCGACGCCCTCAAATACAAAGGATATGCCGTAAGCTCAAAAAATGAGCAGGAAGTTACAGAAGCTGTTGATTTGATAAAAAACAAGTGGCTCCCGAACATCGTAAAATTCGACGCAGAAGGATTCGGAAAAGATTTTGCAGCCGGCAATTTGTGGCTCTGCCACGGTTATGCTGAAGTAATGTACGGTGAAGTTCCAGAGGATGAATGGGAAAGCACAATTGACTTCTTTATTCCTGAACAGGGTGGTGCATCTTACCTCGACAGCATGTGTATCCTCAAAGACTCAAAAGAAGCCGAGCTTGCCACAGAATTCATCAATTTCATCCACAAGCCAGAAAACTACGCACAGTTCCTTGACTTCTTCTGCTTCCCATGTTTCGTAAACCTCGAGGCAGAAAAGTTCATGAAAACAAAGCCGCTTTATCCGGCAAGCGCAATGGACAATTGTGAGCTCAAAGACGACCTCGGCGAAAATCTCGATATGTACTACCGCAAGTGGGAAGCACTGAGATTGCAAGTGAACTAATGAAACACTGATTAATCGCTTCAAGTGTTAACCAGCACTTCCCTGATTTCCTGCAAATTTATTTTGCTCCGCGTGCCGCGGAGCATTTTTTTTTGGATTATTCTGACAACTTTATATTTGCATTGCCGAAAATCGAATTTTTTTGGAAATAAATATATGTAAGAAAAAGAAACTTACATATCACATTTTCAAAAAAGGAGCTTTTATGACAGAAAGCATTTTTTACCCAAAACCAGTTGATGAACTCACATTCACCGATGACGGCATGTTTCAGGAAGTCTTGAGGAACCCGGAGATTTGCGCGGAACTCGTGGAGCGGCTTCTGCACGTCCGCGTGAACCACATCGAATATCCTGAGCTGGAAAAGACAATCGCACCGTATTACACGACGAAAGGCGTACGGCTCGATGTGTATCTAAAGGACACGGACAAAATCATAGATGTTGAGCTGCAATCCTATCCGCAGGACGCTCTTGGCAAGCGCACAAGATATTATCAGAGCATGATCGACATGGACAGTCTCATGAAGGGCCAGGACTATTCCGAACTGAAAGACAGTTATATCCTCTTCATATGCAAACGCGACCCGTTCAAGGACGAGCAGAAAAACCATTACGGCCTCCCTTGTTACACGTTCAAAAACACTTGTTCGGAAAATCCAGCCGTAAATTTGAATGACAAATCGTTGAAGGTAATTTATAATGCAAGTGCATACAATGAAGAAAAGGATGATAAAGTGAGAGCATTCCTTCACTTCATCCACACGAACGAACCAGGAGAAGACGACTTTACAAACCAACTGTCCTCGCTGGTTGAGCAGATAAAAGACAACGAAAAATTCAGGAGGGACTACGCCGCTATGAATTTACACGACAGGGATATAACACGTGCCGCAAAACGGGAAGGTCTTCGACAGGGACTTGCACAAGGTGCGAGCAAAGCAAAAATTGAAGCGACTAAGAAGTTTTGGGGAAATGGAGTTTCGCAAGAAATAATTGCGCAATCTTTAGACTTGCCGTTGGAAAAAGTTGCAGAAATAATTAATGGAAAAACATCTGGAGTTTCGCCGCTATGAATTTACACGACAGGGATATAACACGCGCTGCAAAACGGGAAGGTCTTCCGCTTGAAACCGTGCTAGAGTTACAGTAACAGCTCCTATAAGCTAGTTCTCTGCTGAATCCATAATCTTTTCAACTTTTTCGACGAAGCCCGCGCCCCAGTATGCACACAGCATGGCGTGGGCTTTTTCTTGCAATTCTGGGATGACACTTCTTCTGAGCTGCAAGATATTATCCATAAGATGTTTTGTGGAAAAGCGTCGTATATACCCCAGTTCAGTTTCGCTCAGGGATTTTAATTCTTCTGATTCAGAAATGACGGTAAAAACACTGGCGGAAGAGCAGACCATCCGCAATTTTCTTATAGAATCAATTTTTCGGGCACTGCTCATGCCGCTTGCGGCACGATAATAGTAGACCAGCTTATCAATTCCGACATATTTTTGAGCATAAAATGATGTAAAAAAGAAAATAAGAAAATCCTCTGTCATGTTACATTCAATGTGAGGAATGCATTCAAATGCCTTTTCAAGAATGCTGCGTTTCATGGCCTTTGCCCAAAGTACGCCAGCTACCTTTCCACCAGCCAGCCAGGATTTTATTATAGGCTCACCAGTGATTTCACCTATAGTGATGATTGAATACATATTCTTTTTTTTGGGAACAAAACTGCCATCTGGTCTAAAGAATCCGGCAATTGACCGCCCCTGAATAATATCCGAGTCATGAGCTTGGGCGGCTTCAAAAAAAGCCTTTAAAGCCCCTTCTGCCATAACGTCGTCACTGTCAACATAACTGATGTATTTTCCTTTGGCATAATACAAAAGTGAGCGGCGCACTTCAACCAAGCCCATGTTTTCACGATGTTCGATGAAAGTCACAGACACAGGAGATAGATTTCTTTCCCGACGGATTTTTTCACAGTCCTTATGCACTTGCTTCACAATTTTTTTTGCAGATCGTCCCGCCTCATCATGAAAGCGGCTGGCATCGGAGACGACAATTACCTCAAAAGAATCAAAATCCTGCAAAAAGACGGAAGAAAGGCACTGTGCAAGCAAAGGCTCAGTTTCGTAGACGGGAAGACAAACTGAAATAAATGGAGCGGGTGATTTTTTCATAAATGAAGAAAACTGCTGGTGAAACCGTTACATGAAAAACGAAATCACCAGCACTTTTTAATGATGTGAAGAACTATTCTTAGTCGCCACATGGAATACCGAAGACTACATCTGAGAGATCAACAGAGTCCCCCTCAGTATTAAAATAATTGTATGTAGTACTTACTTCACCACCAGACGATGCAGGCAACATCGCATTTCTTCCGTCTATTAAAGCAACATCTTGAGTTGCTGTTGAACCAGTATTTGGAATCGGAACAACAGGTTTTACGTCAGAATCGTCTCCGTTAAAGAACACGTTAACCAGTGATGCCTCAATAATAGAAAAACTTTCCAAATCGACTGTAACAATTCTGTTTACATTCTTGTATTTCAAGAAGTCACTATCCGTATAAAAAGCGATACCATCATCTGCGATTACCAGTTTTTTAGGCTTAATCGCAATAAATTTTACAGGACCAAAGAATTCTTTTACAGTTAAATCAGGAGTTTCACTAAGAGGAGCTGGCGTTCTCAATGTTTTGATAAAATCTTTTAAAGTGTAATTTACAGACCTGGATGTCCATGAATTATTTCCAGCAAAAACTGCAGGAGCAGTTGAGTCATGCATTAAAACCTGAGAACCGTTGTAATAAACACCGAGTTTCGCGTTCGTAAAATCTTCTTTTTCCAGTTTGTTATCTGTAAGTCCAAGAACTTTTATGCCTCCAAACTTTACATCGTATCGTATCAAAGCACCACGGCTGCTAGTGTCAGAAACATCTCTGTAAAGCATATAAACTGCACCATCTTGATAAAGCAGGTCTGTAATATCACCATATTTATCGTTAGCATTTTTCATATCTGTACTGAGGATTTGCACACCTGAAGCTGCAGGTTTATTTGTATTGCTTTCGGAAACTTTTGAAATAACAAGCGCAGGTCGTACCCCTTTAGAATCATAGTTACCTCTAACAATCGAATAAACTACACCATCATGAACAATGCACATTTTGTAGTGACAACTTGAAAATTCCGCGACTCCATCCTTATAATAATCAGAACAATAAACTTGTCTTATATCATTCACAGTACCTTCGGATGCAAGTGACGGAAGTTGATAAAGGTACATAGACTCTTCATTTATAGAAACCAAGTAAATAATATCTGTTTTTGAGTCGTAGGCAAGTCTTGATGGACTATAAGTCGCAGAAACTTCCACTTGCTCACCACTTACTTTTGGATTATTAGTATATATGTAATATGAAGTTCCACCCGAATAAGTAATATGAAGAGTATAGAAATAACCATTATTATCAAAAATAAAAGAGTTTATTGGATTAGAAGCAGAATCACTATTTGAAGCTTTATAATTTTCTTCTGTATTTTCATCAATATCATCACCATCAGCAGAAATATAATATTTGTAGCCGTTAAATGCTATGGTACCGTCTCCATTCATCTCGGTATGAACATTAAACAACGCCATTTTTGTGGGCGACACAAGCTCCGTTCCATACCCTTCAACCAACGCATCCGTAATCATGAAGTTAGTCTCTCCATCGACAAGTTGCAGATGTGCGCCCGCACCCTGCCATGTGTCGGTTGTCCAGCCTGAAAAAACAGTGATATACTCCTTGCAGACGTAGAGCGCATTGCCGTTTTCGTCCTTGAACGTGAATGTGGCTTCATAGCTTCCTGCAGGAACGTCGTTCTGCACGATTGTCACTGTGCCGCTAGAAGAAAAATTTTTTGGTTTTTTGAGGTTTGCAATTGCAGTTTCGAGACTGTCTTTGATTAGAGCCTCATCATCCGCATTTCGTTCAGTCCAATTTACGAGGGCACAGGTTACAGTTTTGATTTTATGGTCTGTTGTGCCGTCTGTAATTGGAAGACTGAGCGCACCATTTTTGTATATCTGATAGTCTTGAGGAGAAAGGATAATATCTTCTTCAATATTGTCTTCAACAATTACTTCAACCTTATTGTAAATGAGAGTTCCCCCAACGCCTTCCCTATATTCTCCTCGCAAACTCAGCATCAAACTCCACTTGCCTTCCGGGAGTTTGAAAGAATATGTCATTTCTACTGGATCAATTTCGCCATAAATATAAATATCATTGTCACTATTGTTATCATCATCTACAGAAATTGCCTCAGCCACCCAGTTTGTTTTTGATTTTTCATACGTTGTCGTCTCCAAATCAAAGGAAGTTGTGGCAGTGCGGGCACTTGAGTTTGCACCTTCGGACGCACTTGCAAGGCTCTTTGCCACACTTGCAGGCACGGCACTACCGATTGAGATTTTGCCGCTCACGGTATAAGTCTTTGCGGTTTGAGGAGCCTCATTTGCGCTGTCCGAAGAATCAGAACAGCCCGCAAACAAAGCAACCGAGAGAACCATCAATAGTCCAGCAAGTTTTTTCATCACGTTTTTCATATTTCCCCCTTTCATTACTTTCATTTTTTATTCCAATGCGTTCTCTACCTTCTTCACGAAGCTTTCGCCCCAGAAGTCGTAGAGCATAAGTTTTGCTTCTTCCTGCAGCTCCGGGATTACGGATGCTCTCAGCTGGCGGATGTTGTTTGCCAGATATGAAAGCGTGACCTTCCCAAGATGCTCAATGTCACTCGGCGAAAGAAGACCATCGTTGTTCTCCTTTAGCCACTGGGAGATGATGCTGAACACGCTTGATGACGTGCAAATCATCTTCCATTTTTTGAGCGTGTCGATTTTGCGGTGCGAGCTCATGCCGCTGTTGATTCGGTAGCGGTAGATTTTGTTCTCGATGCCCACATATCGGCGCGCGTTCATGCCCACAAAGAAGAAAATCAGAAGGTCGTCCGCCATGTTGCACTCAGTATACGGAATCTGCTCGAAAGCCTTTTCGTACACGCTCTTTTCAATCAGCTTGCCGCAGACGTTCCCGTTGAAAAGCCCTGAGAACCACGAGCGGGCAATGTCCAGTCCATCCTTTGTGCCGTAAAAAATCCTTCCGCACTTGGTTTCTGCCGTAGCATGAAAGATTCCTTCGCTGTCATATTCGCCCGAAACAAAAGTTCCGTGCACGATGTCCGCGTTTTTGGAAATTGCCGCCTCGTACAAGCACGAAAGCGCGCCTTCCATATACTCGTCATCGCTGTCTATCATCGCAAGGTATTTGCCTTTCGACTCATACACAAGCGTCCGCCTCACTTCCACGCAGCCACGGTTTTCGCGGTGCTCACAAAAGCGGATTTTTACAGGCGGAAGATTATGGCTCTTTCGCCATCCGTCACATTCTTTTTGCGCCAGCTTGACGATTTTTTTGGCACTCCGCCCTTTTTCGTCCTTGCCGGGGCTTCTGTCACTCAGCACCACCACTTCAAAGCTATCAAAGTCCTGCATATAGACCGAGCGCAAGCAAGCCGCAAGATAAGGCTCGGTCTGAAAAACAGGAATGCAGACGGTGATTAGCGGAGGATTCACATTACTCCCCTGGTTTTACTGACAGATAGATAAAATCAGCTTTTGTAGCAACGTCAACAGCTTGCCATCCCATACCGCTACCAGCATAGTAATAACAAGAGGCACCTTCGGACACATTAGTTACTAAAGTTCCACCGCCACTTGCTATCGGAGCCAAGTTTGTAGCTGTACGCAAATAACCAGAAAGTTCTGAATTAAATGTTGCATTTGTTGCTTGAATACTTTCGATTACAAATTCTTCCAAATCAATTGTAACAAGGCGATTTATATTTTTGTATGCGAGGCTACCATCAGCTTCAGTATAGAAGGCTAGGCCATCATCAGCAATCACAAGTTTCTTTGGCTTAATGCCAACAACTTTGCTTGGGGATGATAAGAATTTTTCTGCATCAGTATTTTCTGCATCAGTAACTGAATAGACATCTGGAAAAATGGTATTTTGAGCGAGTTTGCCATCATACTCTTTACTCTCCAAGCCATCCAACAATACAGCAGTTTCGCTTCCAGTTGGAGACCTGCCATCTTCATAATGTTCATGGGTCAAAAGACAATCTCCAGTAATATTGTTACCATCATAATACCACAAAGCCATTTGTGTAATTGAAGTTTTTGCAACAGTAGGTACTGTCTTAGGTTTAATACGAACATATCTGATCGCATCGGATTCGCCACTAACAGCCGAAGGAACATATTCGATTACAGAGCCGCGTTTATAAATATCCTTGTTTGTTGAAGACCATACAGGAGATCCCCAACCATTATCAGAGAAAGAAGAGTCCGAAACAAGTAGATATACAGCACCTTCCATTGCATAAATATCAGTGACGGTAGCAGAAGAAGAAAATCCTATTGTGCCTGTTATGTAGGTAGTTACATCAAAAGTTGAAAGATTCGAGGGGGCTGTAACAGAGGAAATATCGTATACATAAAGTTTGTACTCACTCGAAAGTGTACCAAGGACATAAAGGATATTGTTGTTAACAGAGATTTGTTCTGGGACAAAGCTTCCTCCATCCTCTTGTACTGAAGCCCAAAAAACCGGATTATCTGCCTTACCTTCAGAAATAAGTTTTGGATATTTAAATAGATACCATGTGTATTTGTCCGAAGGGGAGCTTACAGTCCAGGCATAAGCCGTATTTGTAAACAAATCAATTGCAAAACTCTTGAAGCCACCAGTAAAATCCGTTGTTCCGTCTTTAATTTCTAGCTTGAGGCCAGCATCTAATACATCAGAATAAACAGTAACCGTCGGATTAGTTCCAGAACTATCAAAATTTGCCGTATAGAAATTCCCCTGAGCATCAAAGGCAATGTTATTGTTGTCTGAATAAAAGGAAGGGTCTCCAGCCAAAGAAGCCGTTCCAACTTCAGAAGAATCTACAAGATAAGTAAGATACGGAGGACTATTATTCCTGTTATAATTATACAACGCAATCTGTGTTTCAATTCCATCCAGCAATTTCACATTAAACGTCTGGCTGCTTGTAACTGAGTTGCCAGCACCGGAAAGTGCTCGCGATGCCGTTACATAAAGCTGATAGTTTGCCTCTGGGAGCGGGGTTGTCATGCCGTTCAATGTGATAACGCCACCCTCTACAGAATAATACGTCTTTCCACCCAGGTCGTTAATATCCTCGCCCTTGTACAAAATCTTGGCAGCGTATGTAACACCATCCGTAACAGGCTCGCCAGCAGAATCTGTTACGCTGAGATTGATTTTGCTGTTCTGATAAATCGTATCCCCTGCGTCGGTTTTGATTATGAGCGCGCGGTTGTCAGTGCTGAGATTTCCGCCCGCTTGTTTGCCCCAGATTGCGTAAAAAGTGTAGTCTCTTGCACCCATTTCAGGGCCAACCATGATATCATCAGAAGACATTCCTTGAGAAAGGTCAGCGGAAAGTTCGCCGTCTTCAAAATAGTACCAGCCTACCAAAACAAAACCATCCTTTGAAACTTCTTTTGGAGGAATGAAGCCAGAATACATGTTGCGGGTCGTTGTTATAGAGTCTTCAGAGCCACCTTCCCAAAGGCCGCCGTTCGGGTTGAAAGTAACTTTATATTGAAGATTCAAATTAGCAAATTCAAGATCAAGGCGGTAATTTGTTTTGTAGCCGTTAACTTTGATGATGTCCGTGATTGTATTGAAAGGACTTGTTGCATCTGCGTTATCATACAAGAATAGTTTTATCAGGTAGCTTCCGCTTGGAACTGATGCATACGAGCCTGTCGCCGTTACCGAAGTGTCCGCACCTTTTATCGTAAGAGTTTTTTCAGCATCAGAAATACCAATTGTGGTTTCGCCATTGCTTGCAATTGTATAAAGACCAGTTTTAATCTTGCCGATTCGGTTCGTTTCGTCCCTAAGCTCCCAAGAAACTGCAATTGAAACATCGCCAGAATCTTCCTGCATATTGAAAACAAGCTCTTTGGTACCAGCATTAATCTCTTGATTTTCAAGAGTGCAGGTCTGAACCAAGACTGTTTTATTTTCTTCTCCATCTTCAATGCTAAGATTGAGGACAAAAGTATATGTGCCGTAATCAATATCAATAGAAACATTTTCTAAATCATCAAGACTAGTCCAGGAAAGCTTTTCGTTTTCGCCATCCAATTTGTAGACAATCGCCTCACCTTCAGAAATCTTCTGCGCCGTGAGCTCGACCAAGCTAATGTCCTCTTCGGTATAAATCTCAGGCATTATCGTGCGTGCATCAGTCTTGCCAAGGGAGAAGTGAACACGAGCCTTGCCATTTGGCGCACTCTCGTTATCAGAACTTGAAGAACTAAAGAAATTGCTGCAAGAAAAAAGCAACAAAGACAGAGCCGCAACCAGCGAAACACAAAAAAACTTTTTCATACAATTCCCCCTTTTTAAATGGAAACTGAAAATATCCTTAGTTTATTATTATGACATTTTTTCCGATGAATTCAACCTTTTTTCTATTAAATTTACAAAATCTTCAGCTTAACACGACAAAAATCGCCAGGACAACGAAATGGCTCAATGTAGAGAAAATTTTTTTGGATTTTTCTGACAAATTTGAATTTGCGTTGCCGAAAACGCACTTTTAAAGGAAATAAATAGGTATGGAAACTTGAAGAAGACTTTGTGACGGCCGCGCTAAGTTTTCTGATTTTTCTCAAATCTTATTTATCTGGAGGAATTCATGAAAAAACGAATTCGAAACAAAAAGAAAAATCAGTTCAGAAAAATGCGCAAACGGGAGCCAAAGCGTACTTACCGGGACACTCTTTTCAGAACTATTTTCGGTGGCAAAGATGACCGAAGTAAACGCTGGCTTTTGTCCTTGTACAATGCGCTGAGCGGGAAGAATCACACGAATATCGAAGACTTGGAAATCACCACGCTCGAAGATGTGATTTATGTCTCGATGAAAAATGATTTGTCGTTCCTGATTCACTCGCAGATGTGTCTGTACGAGCATCAGAGCACGGTGAATCCGAACATGCCGCTCCGCGGATTGTTGTATTTCTCACAACTGTATCAGCAATACATCGACAAACACAAGAAGAACCTCTACGGCAGCGTGCTTGTTAAGATTCCTGCTCCCCAGTTTATCGTATTCTACAACGGTGAAACGAAGCTGGAAGATATCATCAAATACAGGCTCTCAGATGCTTTCATTAAGGATGAACAGGTTCAAAATGATGGTAAAACATTTGCTACAGATTTTGAATGGACGGCGACTGTGATAAATATCAATAAAAATCACAACGAAAGTCTTTCAAAAAACTGCGAGCCGTTGTATTATTATTGTGAGTTTGTAAATCAAGTGAAGGAAAACCTTTCGCAAGGGATGACATTTGATAGCGCGGTAAACGAGGCCGTTGACTTCGCAATCAAAGGTGACTTTCTGGAAGGATTTTTCCGGGAGAAGCGCATGAAGATTTTGGATGACATTTATACAGAGTTCGATCAGGAATCTTATGACGAGACGCTCCGAAATGATGGCCGCATAGAAGGAATTCAAATCGGTGCACGAGAAAACGCCATCGCAAATGCGAAGAACTTTCTTTTGGAAACAGATTTACCCCCTGAAAAAATCGCTCGATGTTGCAATCTCCCGCTGGAGCAAGTTATTGCTCTTAAAGAAGAATTGGAGCAGCAAAAAGTAACGGTCTAAATTCCAATTTTCCATATTTTACTAGATTGCCCATTTTTGATAACAGAACATCAGAAATGGGCAATTTTTTTTGGATTTTTCTGACAAATTCACATTTGCATTGCCGAAAACGCACGCGATATTACCAGAGCATGATAGACATGGACAGTCTCATGAAAGGGCAGGATTATTCCGAACTGAAGGACAGTTACATCTTGTTTATCTGCAAACGTGACCCATTCAAGGACGAGCGCGAGAAACACTACGGTCTCTCCTGTTACACGTTCAAAAACACATGTTCAGAAAATCCGGCCGTAAATTTGAATGACAAATCGTTGAAGGTAATTTATAATGCAAGTGCGTACAATGAAGAGAAGGACGAGAAAGTTAAAGCCTTCCTTCACTTCATACACACGAACGAACCAGGCAAGGACGATTTTACAAACCGTCTTTCCGCACTGGTTGAGCAGATTAAAGACAACGAAAAGTTCAGGAGGGACTACGCCGCCATGAATTTACACGACAGAGATATAACCAGGGCCGCTAAGCAGGAAGGAGCAAATGAAAAGGCCGTTGAGAATGCGATTACCCTTGTTCAAAAATACAATGTCTCGCCGGAATCAGCTGCAAAAGATATGAATGCACCTTTAGATAAGGTTTTAGAAAGCCTTTCTAAAAGTCGGCTATAATTTTATTTTTCGAAACTTTTTCGAACAGTATCGATGTGAGTGTTTCCGTTTAGGACATTGCCATCTGCATCAAGGAATTTTATACATGCAGCCGGAACTCCGCAAAGTTTTTCAATTCGCTCGATGATGTCAGTTACGCTGTCATTAAATGATGCCGTCTTTTTAAGCCCCTCTTTGATGTCAGCGTTTTCAATTCCATATTCTTCTTTGAGAAAAGCCGGAATACTTTTGTTAGGCCCCGGAACACTACCGTCTTTGTTTTGTATCTTAATGCATTTTTCTGGAAGTTTTAAAACTTCTTCGAGGTAATCTTTGAGTGATTTGATATTTGTAAGCATAATTTCTCCTGCTTCTTTCATTATAAGAGAAGAATTTTTTTTAAGCAAATATTAATTACCACATCTTTTGAACTGGAAGTGATTCTAAAATTTATGGGCGCATCCCGCCTTCGGCGGGTCGGGTGTTCCGCCCTTCGCTACGCTCATTGCCGCAAGCGGCAACTTCGGGGCTACATACCCTTGCGCAAAATCTTTGGGGATGAGCGAAGAACAGGTTAAGGAGATTGTTTTAGAACTGGCGGATGGCGATGGTCTTTAAGCTACCAGCTTTGCCCTTGTTGCTGTTACTCCAATATCCCCGGCCATTATCAATATTTATATTCCATGCGGAAGTTGGGCCATTACCTGCACTGGTCTCATTATACTGATTTGAAGACCAATATTGACCAGTCAAAGCTTTTCCGCCTGCCAAAGAAATGACAGCATTAACAGTTGTCTTTTCCCTGTAAAGCATGGAATGTTCCGCCATAGTCGGCATATACCAGTTCTTTTCTGAGTTTACATCTATTGAATATGAAGAGGCATATTTATTCACCCAATCGAATGCTGGATAATTTTCGGCTGCATTTTCAGAAGCGGTAGAGTCGATTTTGCAAATCTCTTCCCAGTTGTTGCTTCCATCCAAATCACTGTCAGATGTAAATGTCCATGAAGCAGCAGAGCCCTCTGTCTCAAAGTTTGTAGACTCGCTTCCCTTAATAGCTATGCTGGTGATTTGAGTTGAATATCCCAGAGTACCGCTCTTTGCCCATACAAGAGTTCCTTCGCTTTCATGAAGTCCGATACCTAGAAGCTTTTCTCCAAGTATATCGCTTTCATTTCCCGCATAGAAAATTACCGCAACCGCGGCTGCTTTCTGTTCTTCGGTTAATGTCAAACCTGATATATAGGTCATTGCAGTGCCGTCATTAAACACGATATCGCCCACAGTGTCTGGAGCTGATTTGTGAAGATAAGTCCAAGTCACACTCGTTCCTTTAATCACAGTATCGCTGATAGTCATCTTAGCTTTATCAGCTTCCGTACCTGAGTAGTAGACGGTTTTAAGCACATTACAATTAGTGAACGCACCACTTTCGATCTCAGTTAAAGTTTTAGGAATAATCACGGATTCCAATTTTGAACAGGTACCAAAAGAACAATAAGGTAATGAGGTTGTACCATTAGGCAGTTTTACGCTTGTAAGATTGCTACAGCTATAAAATGCATATAATTCGATTGTCGTTACACTGTCAGGTATTTCCAGCTGGGTGAGTCCTGAACAACCATAAAATGCATTATAACCGATAGTTTTCAAAGTCGAATCTGATTCAAATGATAGACTTGTAATTTTTGTTTGGCAGAACGCATAAGTACCAATTTCCGTCACAGAAGCAGGAACTGTGAAATCACTTGCTGAAGTTTTATCACCATACATTACAAGTTTTGTGCCATCTTTTGAGTATAGGACATTATCAACAACCTTGAAATTCTTACATTCTTCGGAAATGGTTATAGTTGAAAGATATTGGCAATCAAAGAATGCATCAGGCTTAATAGAAGTAAGATTTGCTGGAATATAAATTGTTTTAAGTCCGGCACCTCTAAATGCACTGCTTCCAATAGAAGTAACACTGTCAGGCAAAATTATGCTCTCAAGATTTGTAACAGACTTAGTTGTGCCATTTTCCCAGAACGCCTCATCTGGAAGCGTTGTAAGGCCGACAACCCCGCGCATATCAAGTTCTGTGACTTTCGTAGAAGGTCTAGAAGTTTTCAAAGTCAATAATGCCGAATAAAGACTTGCAATAAAACTTTCACCGTTAGCAACATAGCCGCTAATTTCAACAGTGCCGGATTCTGTCATAGAAGTTATCTGGCTTGTAACACCTTCCAAATCCACATTCAGTAAAAGTTTTCCCTCTTTAGTAATTTGAGCTTCAATATCTCTTTGAATAATGTCAAATTTTTCATACTCATCTTCGATTGTCGTTCCAGCTCCTTCGCCAAGAACAAGAATTTCCGTACCGTTTTCATAAACTGTCGAAAAGATTTTTGCTACCGGGCGTGTTCCAGAAAGCGCCCCACCAATTGTAATACGAGTTCCTCTATTTAAGTACACATCATTGTCGCTCTCAACAACTGCCGAGCCGCTCATTATAAATGTACCATAACTTTTAGGAGTAGAATCCCATTTAGAATCAACACAGACACCGCTACCAGTTCCCGCAATATTGTTAGCGATGCTTCCGCTCTTAATGCTGAACGTGGCATTGCTACCTACATAAACACCGCCACCCCTAGTTGCGCTATTTCCAGTGATAAGAACATCATGGGCTTCAACGCTTCCTCTGTAAGCATATATGCCACCACCCGCGCTATTATCAGTAGAAGTCGCATCGCCACCAGTGATTTTGAGTTTCTTTAAGATGACAGGTGGTTGTGCTGCAACTGAAAGCGTAGAGCCTTTTGCGTCTCCTGTAAATCCGCCATCAAGCGTAGTCATATCGGCTTCTGTTGAGAAATCAGCTCCTACGAGAGTAAGTGAGTTTGCAGGGAATGGCTCAGTCTCTGAAATATCATAAATTGTTTGTGCTCCAGTGAACGTTCCATTCAAATGGATTATCCAATCATTATCTGGTTCATTTTTTATCTTTATCGCATCAATCGCTTTTGAGAGAGTTTTGAATGCCTTTGCCGAAGATGTGCCGTCATAAGATGTATCGTCATCCTTTCCGCTGGTTGAATCAACATAAAATGCCGAATTCTCAAATCTTGCGTACAAGGTAAGATTCTCCGCACAAGTCTTTGAAACTTCCGTGACTAAATTTTTAAACTCGCTATCTTTATACCAACCGAGGAAAGTGCAATTTGTCTTTGTGAGGACAGGAAGTTTTAGGTTGCTTCGGCGGGAGTATTTTTTGATTTCAACTTCACCTGCTGCAAGCGAGCCACCGTTTTTGTTATATGTAATTGAGTAAACTGAATTGAGGTCAATTTCCTGCTCGGCGATAGAATTGAAGCCTTTTACAACATGCACGACATATGGAATGGAATTGACCAGTATATAGAGTTTGCTGTTTGAATCATAAGCATAGAAGTCAAATGTGAGGCGATAATTGCCTGTCGGGATTCTTCCGTCAGAAGCCGTCGTTGAATAAGAAGCAACGCGCTTGTAAGTGACGGAATATATGCTATCGGAAACTGAGTTGAATGAAGTGAAATCTTTTGTCTGAACTTCTTCATTTTTATCAAGATTGAAAAGAGTGGCCGTAACTTTGTTGATATTTGTCTTGTTGAACTTTACGGTCACGGAAAGTCCGCCATCATCGCTGAAATCCGCATCAAGATGTGATGAATCCTGCGCTGGTGAAAGAGAGAACTCAATTGTATTCGTTTTATTCGCTTCTATCGTGACATTTTCCAATTTCTGATAGAAATAAACGCTATCAACCGAACCTTTTAGCTCAAAGTTGTAAGTCCCCGCCCCATCTTCAAGAAGAATCAACGAATTATAAAGATCCGTAAGACTTCCAAAACCACCGGTACCGCCAGCTAGAGTCCTTTTGCTTCCGCCAGATTTTGTTCCATACAAATAGATGTTCTTGAAATTTGCAAGGGCATATTCCTCGCTCGGATCAATGGAGCGTGAATTCAAAGAAACGCCGCCCGCACGAACCATGAGATATGTTTTTGAATCTGATTTTTGCTCAGTTTTCTCCTGCAGAATATCCGAACATGAAAAAAGCGTGAAAGAAAAACATATTATTGCAATCAATATCGATTTATAATTCTTCATAAACTCCCCCTTTAGTTGGATGAAAGGCTAATCTGAGCGGTGTATGAATAATACTTGCCGGCTGCATCTTTTGCTTCAAGGTAAATGTCGTATACGCCCGCCTTCCAATCTGATGTATCGAGACTAAGGATGTTTTCGGTTGTAACAGTTTGCTCCACACCATCAAGTTTCCATGTGTAGCTTGAATAGCCAGTGGTTGCAGTGAACACAAGAGCCGCTTTTGCAGTGATTTTTGTGTTGTTTTCGACGGCTGTTCCGCCAGCAGTCACACTGACTTCAATATCATTCGTGACTCCTGTTGGAATTGAAACACTCACAGCCATACCAGTCTGCTTGCTGAGCTTGCATGAATTTGCAGTATCGATAAACCAATACTGAGTTTGATCGTCAATATTCTGAGGCGTAACCTCAAATTTTCCTGCATAACTTGAAAGAGTGATTTTCGCGGCTTCACCTTCCTCGCTAAGTGCTACAAGGCTGATACCTTCTTCGTAAGATTCCGGCGTGAGGCGTGCAGGGAGATCTGCATTAATTTTGCCCGCAATATAGACCGGAGCATTTCCCTGTAAGTAAACATCATTTGGCAAATTAATCTGTCCATAACCGCTCATTTTCAATACGGCAGGAGTATCAGAACCAGCATTGCCTACATAAATACCGCTTCCTAATCCGCCATTTACAGAGTTTTCTCTGATGTAGCAACCGTACATTTCAAAAGTTGAGCCGTCTTCAAGGTAAACGCCACCTCCACACGGAGTAACATGTTCATTACTTGAATCTACAAACTCTTCGTTAAATGAGTTGGCCTTAATGTAGCTTCCAGAACCTTCCTGAGTTCGCAAGTAACCGCCCTGTGCGACATATACACCCGCGCCATAGCATGTTCCGGTATTGTCAGATATTATTGAACCACTGTCGATATAAAGACTTGCGCCCTGTGAAACATACGCACCCGCACCACAGCCAGGAGCAGGTCTTAACCAACCGCCATCTGATACATAATAGGAATGATTTTCAATAATTTTTGTACTGCTCTCCAGTGAAACTTTTGCACCATAGCCTAAGAAAAGTCCTCCACCCACAAGTATTGTATCCTCAGTTGCACATGGAGAAACAGCTGTCGGAGATTCAATTTTACCATTTCCGCCTTTGACAGTAATTCCGCTCAAAGTTACAGGAACATCCGTTTCAATTGAAAGGGCAGATCCTTCTTCATCATCACCAAGATTTGCGTTGATAATATCAGTAGTTGAGCCAGTTTTTCCCTTAACGGTGATTGAGCTTGCGGAAGTTTCTTCCCAGTTACAAATTGCCTGGCATCCTGTAATCTCGCCGTTAAGAATGATTGTGTAGTCTACCGATGCATCAGTCATTTTCATAACCGCAGCTTCAAGAGTTGGAAGAGATGTCGAAACAGAAAGTCCGTCATTATCAGTTGAGCCTGACGCACTTACATACAGAGTTGAAGTATTCTGATAGACTAAACCATCAGATGCGTTAATAACCCAGTTCGTGACAATTCCTGTTGACGGATTTTCCAAAGGTTCAACAACGAATTTATCCAAAACTGCTGAAAGGCTGGTAATTGAAGCATTTTGAGAAAGCATCAGGCCGGAACTTGACCAGTATTTTCCATCAGAAGCAGACAGTTTTATATAAATCGGGTCATCAGAAGAGATTCCTTCAAGAGAATCTTCTATGAATAAGCGGTTATAGTTTCCGTAGATGAGCACATCATTCCCATGATTTGAACCGGAAGGAATTTTTACTTTTCCACCGATTACAAGAGGTTTTGCACCGCTCGGAGTACAAATTGCACCGCCCTGTTCGCAATAGTTGTTTGCAATCGTTCCGCTATGGATTCGCACTGTTGCATTTGCGCTGGAAGAAGATGCCGGCTGTCCCTGAGATCCGCTTGCAAAAAGACCACCACCCTGGCTGGTTGAACCATTACAGTAATTATAGTAGATTCCGCCAGTAAGTTCCGCAGGAACATTAACAGATTCGCTCGTATAGCTTGAATAGCCCATGTACAGCTTTCCGCCGTTTACACAGATACCCGCGCCGTTCCCATCAGTTGCATTTGCGCCAACTCTGTTAGAAGGTGCAGAAGTCTGAGTTTCGTCACCGACAACAGCACTACCGTACATATACATAATTCCAGTTTTGCTTTCTGATGCAGTAACAAAGACACCACCACCACCACCTGTAGCCCAGTTCGCGCTGATTGTTCCGCCGCTAAAGTTGAAGGTTGCATCTATATTAACATAAACACCACCAGCCATTCCGCCAGTTGAATTGTGGGCAATCGTACCGCCAGTCATAGTGAATGTACCAGAATTGACATAAACGCCACCACCGCTTGCCGCACCGTCATTATACGCAATATTTCCGGAACTCATTACCGTAATTCCGTCATTTGTGTTGTAAATACCACCACCAGAAGCTGTTAGTCCATAACTGTAATAAATACCGCCACTCAATTCCCTTTCAGTGGTACCAAGATAGAGTTTTCCAGTGTTATAAACACCGCCACCAGTAGAGTATTCATTAGAACATTTTCCATTATTGACATAACCGTTAGCTACTTCTTCTACTGTTTTATCACCAATAGCGGCAGTACCAACGATATAAAGTGTGCCTGCGTTATAAACACCGCCACCTTTAATTGCTTTATTGTTTGTAATGATAACACCGTCATCAAGTGTGACCGTTGCCCCGCTTGCAACATAAAGGCCGCCACCACTTGTATAGAACGGATCATTATCAGTATTAGGATTTGTCGAAGAAGTATTTCCACCTGTGAGCAGGACATTTTTTATCGTCACAGGCACTTCTGTTGCAACCGCAAGGACATTTCCAGTTGTAGAGGTTGAAGTTGAGTTTCCGATTATACCTCGGTTAATCTTATCCTGTGGATTTCCATCTTCATCAAGCTCATGGTAGCCAATAAGAAGAATTGATTTAGCATGTTTAGAAGTAATATCAGCAGGAATTACGCTCCGTCCATAATCTCTTTCTACAGCTGTGCCTGTTCCACGTTCCCCCGCTTTTTTTGAAGAACTATGCGGACCTGTGACATCGCCCATCACATAAATCGTCCAGTCAATCAAAGGCGTTCCAAGCTCAATAATCTTTTCACATGCTTTGTCTACTGATTCAAATGGATTTTCTTCCGTTCCGTCGCCTTCCGTGTCGTCGCCTGTGCCAGAGACATACAAATTAGCGTCCACCCAGCCGGCATACAATGTGAAATCTTTTGCATATTCAGTGCCGGTACCGATTGAATCAATCCGTTCTGTGAGAGCAGAATCCGTGTACCAGCCAGAAAAAACCAGTCCGCTTTTGCTAAGCACAGTTGTCGGAAGCTGAAGTCCTGTGTTTGCGTTTCGGCTCGTGACAGGCACAAATTCCGTCTCCCATTCACCGCCATCAGTGTTATATTTAATAGAATAAAGCGTGTTTATTTCTGATAGTCTTAGATTTTCCTCGGTTTTGTAACCGTGAACTTTGATGACGTCGATAAGTGAATTGATGACAGTCGATTTATCAGAATCATAGACTTCAATTTTGATGTAATAAGTTCCGTTCGGCACTTCATTTTTGCTATAAACAGCGGAAATTGTACCGTCCTCGCCTTCTGAAAATGCAAGTTCTTCAAAATCAAATGACTGAGCTCCGTCCACAAACGGAGATTCGCCATAATTCTCAGTTGTGAAAAGCCCAGCCTTTATCGCGCCAACTCTAGCAGTTTCAGCAAAAGTGAAAACAACAGAAAAATCTCCACTCTGAACATAAGATGTCGAAAAAGAAAGGAAATTCGTTCCAGCGGAGACAGTTTTTGAAAGAGTGCCTGACTGGGTGAGCCTGTATTTAGGATTTTTGGAAGTGTACAAATCAAGCGTGAATGTGTAAGAGCCTGCATCCACCTCAACAGAATCATCGCTTTCCATCAGGGAAAAAGCATTTTTTTCATCCGATGAAAGCCATTCTCCAATCTGCGTGGAAGCTGACTCGCCTGATTTTTCTGCCTTAAGCACAATCTTCGTGATGTCGGTCTCGGCCATGTCCACAGGCATAATCGTTCGCGAATCAATATTGCACGAAAATGACAGGCGGGCCTTTTGGGAGCCACCCGCACCTGAGGAATCCTCTTCCGAAATGTCATTACAGGAGGCAAACAGCACTCCCACCAAAGTGAGCAGAGCCGAAGCCTTCCGCCACATCGTAATCAAGTTCTTCATAGTGCAGGTCTCCTTTTAATCTATGGCCTGGTGTTTTTTTTTGTTTGCGGTTCTGTTTACTCCGCTGTAAGTGTAAATGTTGTTGTTGCTGAGTAAGTTTCAGTGCCTGCATCTGTAGTAACAGTTATTTGAAGCATAACATCGTGGACTCCAGTTCCGAGATTTTCAAGCATTCCAGCTGTCCATTTGTATGACATTGTAGTTGCACCGTCTACAGGATTTCCATCAATCCACCACTGATATAAATAGCCTGATACAACTTCCTCTGGCGTTGCAGTCAAAGTGATTGAGCCATCAGCACCAGTTTCTTCGGACATTGTGAAGTTAGCACCCAAATCTGTTGTGTCAAACTCCGCAAGCGTGACTTTAATTCCGCTTGAAGTGCTTGTCGCCTCAACGGTTACTTTACAAATAGCAGTCAACTCAGGATTTTCCTCACAATAAACCTTAACTACTATTTCTTCATCCGTAGATACAGCCAAACCTTCGAGAGCAACTGCGCCGTCTACAACTCCTGCTTTCACAACCTTGTTGTTAGAGCTAACAACTTCCGAAATTGTCGCTGCTTTCGTTGTTCCATCTGAATATTTGAGTGTAGCTTTAATTTTTTTAATTTCACCTAGAGCGAGTGTTGCTGCAGTAATTTTTTTTTCGCCATCTGTAAGCTCAAGCTCAACAATCTTTGGCTCATCCATAATTGTGAATTTAATAACTGCGCCTGATGCACCAGTAAATTCAAAGCTTCCGTTTGTCAAATCAACGGTCTTTTCTTTTGGCTCTTTTACTGTCTCCAAAACATCTGATGACATATCTTTGAAAGCAAAATATTCTTTTTCGGTAATAGAGAAGTTAATAATCGAAGAAGGAAGTTTGCTATCATCCTCTGCAATTGAAATAGTTCCTTTTGAAACTATCTTATCTTTGATGCTGTCTGAATTATAGGTAATGTCGTATGTTAAATTTGAGTAAATCGCGAATTTGAAGCTACCTGGATATTTTGCAGTATCTACCGCAGTACCTTTTAGCGAGAACAATTCCTCAATAATATCTTTATCAAAATAGACGTAAATGACGTATTTTCCATCCTTTTCATCATATTCAATCTCGCCCGATTTATCTTCGTTGATTGTGTAACCAAGTTCAACAGCTGTTTTTGCCAATTCGTCAAACTCTTCATCAAAGTCATCATCGTTCGTCATTGTCTGATCCGAGAACTTCTCTAATTTTACGTAATCTTGTTTTTCATCATCCCAGAATCGGAATCGGATTTCAACCTCTTCACTTTCAAGGTGCATCTCCATGAGAGAAAGATAGATGTAATTAATTTCATCGAAAGAAATCTTTGTGACAGCCTTTTCTGCAAGTTCTGGATCTGTGCCCTCAAATGCTGGATGACCGAGATAGACAGGACCTTTCTTGATGTAAACAAGACTGAGGAAGTAATATTCACCACCATCTTTTAGTTCATAGCTACCCGTAAAATATTGAGACAATTCAGAATCACCGTCTTTGTAATAATCCCCAACGAGCATATCTTTGCAACTTTCGAGTTTTGATTTTATCCTAAAGTCATTCAATTCACTATCTATAGCAACAAGTTTAAGAATATCCGTTGCCTCGCTAGAATCGCATGGAAGGGCATAAACAGAAATGCGCTCAATATCGCTGAGAGGTTCGACTGATTCTGTATTATTGTAAATATTACACATAGCAAGTTGATACAAATTTAATAAAAGTGTGTTTTCACCGCTCTCGACTGTTAATTCTTTCGATTCACCTTTTATAACAGTCCACTGGAGATGACCTTCACCAAAAATAATTTTTGCTTCTGCAAAAATTTTTGAACCAACAGGAATATTATCAAAACAGAAAACTCTTCCATCTAGCTTTTCCAAATCATCAGCCCTTCTGAAATCAGAGGCTCTATAGTCACCATTAATCTCAATCTCAACTTTGTATTTGGCTTGAGTCTGCTCAGTGGCAGCGTTTTCTTCACTTGAGTCGGCTCCATCATTAGTCGCGGGGCAGGCTTTAGACACAGATCTGATAAGATCTGAACTAAGGTCTAATGTTACAGATACAGAAACGGTTTTTTCAGTATTTGAAAAAATTTCCGTAAGAGAAAGTGTAATGTAATTAATTCCATTGAAAGAAATTTTTGTGACAGCTTCTTCTGTAGCTGCTGGTTGACCGAGATAAACAGGACCGTTTTTGATGTAAACAAGGCTGAGGAAGTAATATTCGCCGCCATCTTTAAGTTCATATCCGTCTGCAAAATATTGAGACAATTCAGAACCAGCGTCATTGTGATAATCTCCGACGAGCATATCTTTGTAGCTTTCAAGTTTTGATTTTATCTTCAAATCGTTCAATTCTGTATCTGCAGCAACAAGTTCAAGAATTTCCGTTGCCTCTTTAGAATCACTTGGAAGGGCATAAACGGAAATGCGCTCAATATCGCTAAGAGTTTCAACCGAATCAATATTATTGTAAACATTACACATTGCGAGCTGATGCAAATTGAATGAAAGCGTGTTCTCACCGGCTTCAATTATTTTTTCTTCCGACTTGCCTTTCATGACAGTCCACTGGAGATGATCTTCACCAACTATAATCTTTGCTTCTGCCTGAATTTTTGTACCGACAGGAATTTTATCAAAATGAAAAACTTCGCCTTCCAGCTTTTTCAAGTCGTCAGCACTTCTGAAATCAGACTTGTTATAGCCTTTTCCACCAATCTCAATCTCCAATTTGTATTTGCCGTCTTTCTTTTCACCTTCTTGCTCTGTGACAGTGGGTTCATCGCTAGGGGCAATGTCGTTCTCAGCAGCACGGCAGGCATTAGCTACGGCTTTAATAAGCTCCGGGCTCAGACTGAATGTGACTGAACCGGTTTCTTCGCGGGTTGAAAAAATATCCGAACATGAAAAGAAAAGAAACATTACGCTGAACAGAAGAACAAGTATTTTCGGAATTCTAGAATTACAATTTTTCATAGTGCCTCCATTTTCAAAAAAGCCTTTTGTTTAATTATAACTTAAATTAGGATTATTTCAAACATTTTGCACGATAATTTTGGACTTTTAGAGGAATTCTGCCGATAATTGTTATTGGAATACCGTCTAAAAATTCCAAAGTTAAAAAAGAGGCCGTTTATGAAGGATAGGGACTACAAAGAAGTTCTCGAAAATACATCAACACCCGTAGTTGTATTAATATCAAATGAGGGGGATTTCTCTGAAGAAAACAGTTCCAAAAAGATTCCGACCGAATCAGACTTCAAGACTTCATTCTCAGTCCACTTCGTAAACGAAACTTTCGTAAAAACTTACGGCGATTTAGTTCAGGTTGGATTCACCACGGAACAATGTGTCGAGCGCCTTTCCAAAGAAGTTGAATGGTACAAAATGGCCTGCGCCTGCACCGAAACCGGCGAACTTCAGGAAACAACCTTCTATTCAACAATCTGCTCAGCCTGGCTCCGAATCAACATGAGCTCAACCAAGAACGGCTTCATCATCATCGCAATTGTAAACGTCAGCAAGGACAAGGAAAGGGAACAGCAGCTTTTGAGGCAGAACCTCCGCCTTGCAGCCCTCACGGACGAACTTTCCAGCTCACGAGAAGAATTAAAAAGCAAACTTGAGAACATCACCTTCCTCAACGAGCAGCTTGAGCACATGGCCTATCACGACGGAATGACGAATTTGTGCAACCGCCAGAAATTCAAGATGGATTTTGAGCACTGGCTGGAACATTCCAAGGCAAAAAATGAGAAATTCGGCCTGATTCTTCTGGATTTGGACAACATGAAGCTGATTAACGACGCCCAGGGGCACGGTGAGGGCGACGAGATAATCTGTCACGCGGCTGAAATACTAAAACGTTTTAAAAAAGACGACCTTCGGGTCTACAGATACGGCGGCGATGAATTTATCGTGATGATGCGCAACATCATTTCACAGGACACGATTCTGAACGCAGGCGACCTCCTTCTTGAAGTCATGAACGAAGAGGGAATTGACTTTTCGGGCGGCATTGCAATCTGTCCGGACGACGGAGACAATTACAGCGACCTTTTAAAATACGCCGACATGGCTATGTTCGAGGCAAAACGCAAGGGAAAGAACGACGTCTGCTTCTTCCAGAGCATAATGCGCGAGCGTTTCATGGAAAAAATCGCCATTCAGACAAAATTGAACACGGCCGTAAACGAAAATCTTTTCCAGCTTTACTATCAGCCTCAGTTTGACGTGGCAACAAATAAATTGCGAGGCTTCGAGGCATTGCTGCGCTGGTACGACGAGGACACAGGCTGGATCAGCCCGGAACAGTTCATTCCGATTGCAGAAGAAACACGGCTTGTCATTCCTCTTGGCGATTGGATTTTAGAAAGAGCTATCAAAACTCTCAAAGAATGGATTGAAGACTTTGGCTTTGACGGAATCATGAGCGTCAACGTGAGCCCTGTTCAGCTCAAAAAACAGACTTTCCTCTACGATTTGATTTCGCTGGTAAAAAAATACAACATTCCGACCAAAAATCTCGAAATCGAAATCACAGAAGGCGTTTTCATTGACAATAAAAACGAAGTGATTGACCTGCTCAAGCAAATCCGCGAGTTGGGAATCGGTCTTTCCCTCGATGATTTCGGAACAGGCTATTCAAGCTTGAGCTATCTGCAGATGCTTCCGATTACAACCCTCAAAATCGACAAGTCTTTCATCGCAAACATTACTGATGCGGGCGGCGTCGAGGCAAACATCACGGACTCAATCATTTCAATGGTCACGAAGATGGGGCTGGATACGATTGCAGAGGGCGTTGAAAAGCGGGAACAGCTCGACATCCTCAAAAAAATCAACTGTAAGAACATTCAGGGCTTCTTGAAAGGCAAACCGATGCCAAAAGAGCGCTGTGAACAGATTTTGGGCGGGAACTACGAGCTGGCGGATCATTTGTAGTGCGTTTCCGCTATCGCTACATTCGCTTCGCGAACAAGCCGCTACAATCCCTAGCCCTTTGCTGAAAGGAGATTTCTATGAGAAGATTATTTATAATTCTTTCCTTTTTAGCAGCTTTTTCAAGCTTTGCACAATCACAGTCCGGCGAAAGATTTCTCCGCTTCAAATTCAAGGAAGGCGACAATTACCGCGTTCTTTCCACCGTCAACGAATCTGTAAAAGTCAACGGCAAGCTAAATCACACAGCCGAAATCGTAAACCGCGTTTCTGCCAGAATCAGCTCGATTGACAAGGACGGCCGGGGCCTGAACGAAGCGACTTTCGTGACCCTCGAAAATTCAAAATCAGCTGACACAAACGGAGCCCTCACTTACGGCGAGGAATACGAAAGCAAATACTGGCGGGACGAGCGGGGAATTTATGAAATCGGCAAGGAATATTTCATGCCTGTCGTGCGCGATGTTCCGATTCTGCCGGAAAAAGCCGTAAAACCCGGCGACACCTGGACTGCAAACGGTCACGAAGCCCACGATTTGCGGCGAAGTTTTGCCAACAACGAGCCCTTCAAAGTTCCTTTCACAGCTTCATACACATATCTGCGTGACGAGGAAGGAGTTTCTTCTGACTCAAAGCATGAAAAAAAGACATTTCAGGTTCTTGGCGTAAAATATTCCCTCTTCTTTGAAAGTCCGATTCCAGAAAACGCCGAAAGCATGATTGACGACTTCCCGGTCACGACCATGGGCTTTTCAAATCAGACAATCTGGTGGGACAACGAAAAGGGCCAGATTGACCATTATTCAGAAGATTTCCGCATCGTCATGGAAACCTATCTCGGAAATCAGTTTGACTTTACCGGCAAGGCTCACGCTGAGGTAACAGATTTTCAGCGCACGGCCACGGACGAAAATCTTGCCCAGGTTCTTGAAAAGGTAAAGGACCTGGATTTGCAGGACGTAAGCGTTACAAAGAGCGAAAAAGGCCTCACAATTTCGCTTGAAAACATCCAGTTCAAGCCCAACTCAGCCTTTCTCCTTGATTCCGAAAAAGCCAAAATCGACAAGATTGCAAAAATCATCGAAAATTATCCCAACGACCTGCTGATTTCAGGCCACACAGCCCTTTCAGGAAGTGCCGAAAGCTGCCAGATTCTCAGTGAGGAGCGGGCGGATTCAGTCGCCCAGTACATGATTAAAATCGGTCTGAGGGACAAGTATCACATCTTCACCCAGGGATTCGGAGCACGGGTGCCAATCGCTTCAAACGCCACCGAAGCCGGCAAGGCCAAAAACCGCCGGGTAGAAATCACGATTCTGGACAAGTAAATTCCAAAAAAAATCAAAATTTTTCACTTTTTTTCCCTTTGCATTGCCGAAAACGCAAAAATTTTTCCTATATATGTGTAGGAGTAAAGTTATGGCAGAAAACGAGAAAGTTTCCTTTGATGGGATAGGAGTGGCTGAAGGCTGTGCAGACGAGCTTTTTGATGCGGACAAGGCAGTTCAGGCGGCCCGCGCTGGCTTTCATGTCAGCTATCTTTTTCCCTGGCAGAGGATTGTAATCGCAAACATTATGGACGGCGAGGCGGCTTTGCAGGCTGATTCAGATTTTTCTGAAAACCACGACGACGATGATTTATACCGGGGCCGGCAGATTGTCCTTCTTCCGACCGGGGCTGGAAAGTCCATGTGCTTTCTGGTGCCTGCCCTGCTTCTTGAAGGGGCGACTCTCGTAATTTATCCGCTTTTAGCCCTGATGAGCGACCAGAAACGCCGCATGGAGCAGGCCGGAATCCGCTGCGTTGTCTTTAAGGGCGGCCAGACTGCCGAAGAGCGCGAGGAAAATTTTTCAGCCCTCGAAGACAAGGAAAATCCTGCCCGAGTAATCATCGCAAATCCGGAAGTCCTCTGCGGCGAAAATCTTTTGGAACGGCTTTCAAAAGTCAAAATCTCTCACATTTCGATTGATGAAGCCCACTGTGTCTCTGAATGGGGCGACTCCTTCCGCCCTTCCTACCTTGAACTTGGCCGTGTAATAAAAACTCTGGGCGTAAAGCTGATAACGGCATTCACCGCCACCGCAAGCAAGCCTGTCCTTGACCGGATCGGCGAAATTCTTTTTGACGGAAATTATCATCTTGTGCGGGGAGCCAGCGACCGTGCCAACATCCACTACGCCGTCCGCTATGCCTACGCCAAGAAAAAGGCGGCCCTTGAGCTTGCCCTCACGATGAAAAAGCCCCTTATAATTTTCTGCGGAAGCCGCCGCCGCACTGAGGAAATGGCCCATGTCTGCTCGTCATATTTCGGTCGGGAAAAAACCCGCTTCTATCATGCAGGCCTTACCCGAGAAGAAAAAAGAGCCGTTGAAGAATGGTTTTTCAATTCAACCGATGGAATTTTGACGGCGACCTGTGCTTACGGAATGGGCGTCGATAAGTCCGATATTGCAAGCGTAATCCACCTGGACGCGCCCGAGCATCTTGAAAACTTCGTGCAGGAGGCCGGCCGCGCGGGTCGTAACGGAGCGAACGTAAATTCCGTGCTGATCTGGAATCACGCGGACTTTGTGCGCTGGCGACAGGCAGAGGAAGGGAGCCGGGAACGAGCTCTGGGAGACTTTGCCCTGAGCAAAACTTGCCGCCGGCAGATGATTCTGGACTATCTGGGAGGCGAAGAAACCGTCTGCTCAGGCTGTGACATCTGTGACGTGAATGCGAAAAATCAAAAAATCAGCTACAAAGCCCCGGATGCGGAACTTGCCTTTAATTTTATCCGCAAAAACCGCAGGCTTTACACCAGGCAGGAAGCCACTGGCGAACTTACGGAACTTTTCAACAAAAGGAATCTGGGGATTTTTGGAATCAATGTGTGGGATGCAAAGGACACCGCAGAAATCCTCTCGCAACTTTTTTCAGAAAAGAAGCTGAGAATCTGCGGTACCTTTTGGAAGGACAGGCTGGATATTATAAAGAAGAAAAAAGGCAAAAATCTGCTTGCCCTTATTCCTCGTCGCCACCTGCATCGTCTCCACCACCTTCGTCGGAATTTTCTGCAGGTGCAGGAGCGGGCGCGGCAATTACTTTCTTAGCTTTAGTGACCTTTGGCTTTTTTCGGTAACGCACAATGTACGCGCACAAATCCATAAAGACAAACACAATCACAGCCGTAATAATCACGCGCTTGTCTGAGAGAACCGCCTTAATCACAGGAAGAAAATCATGTGTATTCATCATATAAAAAGATTATCGGCAGAAACGAGAGCAAACGCAACCTTAAAAAGGTTTCTTTTTCTCTCGCGCTCTTTTTATTTTCCAAATTTTGTGCTACATTTTCTCGCATGGTAGGAATCGTTGATTACAACGCTGGTAATATCAAGAGCGTTGAGCGGGCGCTGGGCTTTTTGAAGGCTGATTATGTGCTTTCAAAAAATCCGGCAGATTTAGAAAAGTGTGACAGGCTGATTTTCCCTGGTGTTGGTGAAGCAAAATACGCCATGGAGCAGCTCAAACTCACAGGTTTTGACACTTTCTTGCGCGATTGGGCACAGGCAGGCAAACCTCTGGTTGGAATTTGCCTTGGCAGCCAGATTATCTTCGAGCATTCAGAAGAGGGCGACGTTGACTGTCTTGGCTTACTCAAGGGCACAATCCGCCACTTTGAAAGCGTGTGGAAAGATTCAGAAATTGCTTCAAACCTCAAAGTTCCTCACATGGGCTGGAACAACCTCGAATATGTAAACGGCTCTACTCCCCTTTTCGATGGCGTTGACCCGAAATCCGACTTCTACTTCGTACATTCATACCTGATTCAGCCAAGTGATTCATCAATCGTAAAGGCCTACGCCGACTACGGATGCAAGGTTCCGGCCTGCGTTTCAAGCGGCAGCATCACGGCATTCCAGTTCCACCCGGAAAAGAGCGGAAGAGCCGGACTTAGGATTTTGGAGAACTATATTAAATCCACAGATTAACACAGATGAGACACAGATTTTGTATTTCATCTGTGTTAATCTGTGCGAATCTGTGGATAAAAAATGAGAGAAAATTATGCTTAAAAAACGAATAATCGTCTGCCTCGACGTTAAGGACGGACGAACTACAAAAGGCGTTAAATTTCAGAACAACATCGACATCGGCGACCCGGTTGAGATGGCTAAAAAATATTACGAGCAGGGCGTTGATGAGCTTGTTTTCTATGACATCATGGCAAGTGCCCGCGGAAGAGGCCCAATCCTCGACCTGATTTCACGCGTTGCAGAGCAGGTTTTCATTCCTTTCTGCGTAGGCGGCGGAATCGGCACAATCGAAGACATCCGCTCGACAATTCTTGCTGGTGCAGAAAAAATCAGCCTCAACTCTCAGGCTGTCAAAAATCCTGATTTGATTCGCGATGGAGCCCGCATTTTCGGAAATCAGTGCATCGTCCTCGGAATGGATGCGGCAAAAGATGCCGAAATGCCTTCAGGCTACCGCGTTTACATCAACGGCGGCCGGGTCAAAACAGATTTGGATGCTCTTGAATGGGCAAAAAAAGCTGTTTCCCTCGGTGCAGGCGAAATCGTCCTGAATTCAATCGATGCGGACGGCGTTCGTCAGGGCTATGAGCTTACAGTCACAAAAATGATTGCAGAAAACGTCAGCGTTCCGGTGATTGCTTCTGGTGGCGGCGGAACTCCCCAGCACCTTGCTGACGTACTCACAGAGGGAAAGGCAGATGCAGCCCTCATCGCCAGCATGGTTCACTCAATGGGCTACACCGTAGACGGAATCAAACGCGATTTGGACAAAATCGGCGTTCCAGTAAGGCTTTAACATTCGTTAAGAGCAGTACAAAAATCACGGCACCCAAAAATGCGCCTGTCGTGTCGGCAATCCAGTCAAAAACGGAAGCGTCACGGCCGGGCGTAAAACTCTGGTGAATTTCATCGGTCACAGCCCACAAACTGATAATCAGCGTGGGCAGCCAGGTCATCTTGTAAGACTTGATGTTGCAGGCAAAGGCAACCCAAAAAGAAAATCCCGCAAAACAAAAGAAATGCACTGCCTTGTCAGCATTCCAGAAAGTCGGCATCTGCTTGATGTGTTCCTGACTCGAAAGGTAAATATTACAACAGGCAACAAAAAGAGCCGGAAGCCATTTCAAAACTTTTTTTATCATAAAATTTCCTTTTTATAAATTTCTCGATTTTTCGTTCATAATCAGCATCTGCAGACGGTTTTCTACGTTGGCAAAACTCGTGTCCGGGTCAAGGTCGAGAGGCAAAATCTGAACGGCCGGGAATTCTTCCTTCACCTTTTTCATGATTCCGCGGCCACAAATGTGGTTCGGAAGGCATCCAAAAGGCTGCAAAATCACGAAAGACTGAACGCCACGAAGAGCGTATTCCTTTATCTCACCAGGAATTAACCAGCCTTCACCAGAAAGGAAGGTTCGGTTCATAATCTCGTCGGTTTCGGCTGCAAGAAGAGGGAGCGGAGTTGCCTTTACAAAGAGAGGATGTTTGCCCGCTTCCTTTTCGCAGACGGCGTTTGCATGGGCAAAGAGTTTTTCTGCCACACGGTCGAAAATTGCGTTCACAGGCTTGAATTTGACATTCAAATCTTTTGCCTCAACAACGCGGGCATAAAAATCCTTGCGGAATACGTTTGCCATTCGAGGCAGGATTACTTCCATTCCATTCTCTTCAAGATATCGCTCGACATGGAAATTTGAGCCCGGATGGAATGTAACGAGATATTCGCCGGTCACGAAAACCCGCGGTCGCGGATTTGAGCGGTCATATTTAATCTGACAGAATTTCTTGATTCCACGCTTAAATGCTTTGAGTGCCACATGGATTCCCTTGTCAATTCCAGCCGCAATTTCATCAATCACTTGGTCAAAAACCCGATTTGTCTCGCCCTTGTTAAGCTCATAAGGCCTTATCTGACGGCGCAATTCTTCCAGCATGTCCATCATCGTGACGACATAAAGGGAGCGGATATTGAAAAGGGCACCCAGCCTGAATCCAGGATGCATGTTCTTTGAGTCAACTGGGTCAGTCGAAACGATTGGAACCTGATTAAAGCCTGCCGCATCAAGCGCACGACGGAGCAGAGCCGAATAATGAGAAAGGCGGCAGTCGCCCTGATATTTTGCCATGCCGATTGCAACACGGTCGAGAGGATATTTTCCACTTTGAAGGGCAGAAATTGCCTCGCCGATTACCATCTGGGCCGGGAAGCAGGTGTCGTTGTGGACGTATTTTTTGCCCACCTGAATCTGGCTGTTTTCACCCAGTGAAAGAGGAAGTGCCCTGAGTCCCTGCTTGCGGAGTACGCCTGAAAGAAGCTTACAGAAAGCGACCGAGACGTTTGGAATCAGAACGGTGCGCATTTCCAAATCTTCCTTGCTGAATTTTGAAGTGTATGCGTCGCCCAAATCCTTAAACGGCAGGATTCCCTTTTTTGCCCGCCTTTCTGTAATCGTCTCAATGAAAGATTTTACGCGGATATTCAGTGAATTTGCCGCCCCGCCCTCGTCAAGCTTGAGAATCAGCGGAGATTTCTGAGAGGTTTCGGTCATGATTCGGGTAATTTCATCAGAAAGAATCGCGTCATGACCGCAGCCGAAGCTTACAATCTGAACATATTCGAGAACCGGTGACTTTGCCGCAAGAAGAGCGCCCGAAAGCATTCGCGTATGGAAGTTGTTCGTAACTTCAGCACGTGTGTAGCGCAGGTTTACGTCGTTGAGCTCCGGCAGGGAATCAACCGTAAGGACAGGAATATACTGCTTTGTAAAGACTCGCGAAAGGTCGTGGCTTACGAGGGCATCCGTGTGATAAGGACGTCCGGCCAGAACTACGGCAAAACTTCCTTCTTCTGTCACCTTGTCGATGATTTTCTGACCTTCCTCACGCATTTTTGCCCGGAATGAATTAAGGGCATTTTCTCCCTGCTCAAAAGCGGCCTCGATTTCATTTTTTGCAAGTCCGTATGCTGAGCTAAAGTAATTGAGGATCTGATTTTTGCGGTCGTTTTCCGAATACCAGTGGAACATTGGGTTGTCAAAAGGCACGTTCCACCTTCGCGCAGGATTTTCGGAGTGGGAAATAATCAGCGGATAGCCCTTTACGACGGCACAGACATAATTTGAAGCCTTAGCCTTGTCGGTAGCAGGCATTTCCATGACCATTGGCATAAAGATTCGACAATTGTCTTCGATTTTTTCGAACTGTTTAACCAAATCCTGGATGTGACCGTGAGCCAGTTTGGCCGGGAAGCATACTGTGTCGCTTGGAACGAAAGGGATGCCGTTTTCAAACATTTCCCGGTTGCTTTTGTGGGAAAGAATTACGTCGTAACCCAGCGAACGGAAGAAAGTTGACCAGAAAGGCATTGAATCCCAGAATTCCAGGGTTCGAGGCAGACCGATCGTGATATTTTTCTTTTCTGAGACCTGCTTGAAATCCCATTTTTTGAAAAGAAGCTGCTCGCGGATAAGAAAAAGGTCCGGGACATAGCGGGTCTTTGACTCAGGAATCAGGCCAGGCTTTGTTTTTTCCGGCTCGCCAAGTCCAGAAACCTGCTCTTCGTCTCCGTCAGAAAGGCGGATATTTTTATCTTCGTCGCTCAATTCTTCCGGCAGGACAACTTCGCCCCGCGCACAGCGGTTACCGGTGATGTAGGTCGTGCCGTTTGAGAACTGAATCAGGCTTCGTGAGCAGTGGTTCGCGCACTTTGAGCAGATTACGTTTTCGCGCTGTGTATATGAAAGCGATTCGAGCGCGTCAAATCCGATGAAGTTTGAAGCTGGAATGGGGGAAGTCTCCCCCTCGCTCCAAACGCCAGCGCCGTTTTCCGCTACCCCCTCTGCGGGGACACCCCGCAACACCCCGGCATTTTCTCTCTTCTCTTTCGTCAAAAGTGCTGCACCGATACAGCCCATTTCGCCCGGGTATGGAGCGCGCTGAACGTCCACGCCGAGATACTGCTCCAGAGAACGGAGAACGGCGTCGTTTTTAAAGGTGCCGCCCTGAACTACGATTTTATTTCCGAGTATGCTTGTATTTGAAATGCGGACGACCTTTGTAAAGACGTTTTCGATAATAGAACGGCAAAGGCCAGCCATGATGTCGTCAGGTCCGCAGCCGTTTTTCTGCTCAGTAATGATTGTGCTGTTCATGAAGACCGTACATCGGCTTCCGAGGTCAGCAGGCTTTTTTGAACGGAAAGCCGCGTCCGCAATTTTGTCTGTAGGAATCTTTAATGAAGAAGCGAAATTTTCAAGGAATGAGCCGCAACCCGAAGAACATGCTTCGTTGAGCGTAATGTTCGTGATGATTCCGTCGGCAACCCAGATTCCCTTCATGTCCTGGCCACCGATGTCCAAAATAAAGCTTACGTCAGGAACAAAGCGGCGGGCTGCGGTTGCGTGTGCGACTGTCTCAACTGTGTGATAGTCTGCTCCGTAAGCCTTTGCAATCAAAAGCTCACCGTAGCCTGTCGTGCCCAGTCCGAGAACGTTGAGTTTTACGCCCATCGCCTCGTATTTGGCATGAAGTTCCATGAGTCCACGGCGAACGACATTGATCGGGTCGCCCCGGTTATTCGCATAGTAACGGTCGAAGACTTTTTCGTCCTCGGTCATCAAGACCATTTTGCTGGTCGTACTTCCGGCATCAATTCCGATGTAAACGTTGAGAGTGTCACCCGCTTTCAAGTCAATTTTTGCAAGTTCCGGGGATTTATGAGCCAGTCTCCAGGCCCTGCATTCTTCTTCAGATTCAAAGTAAGGCTTTTTGATTTTTGATCCGACATGCTCAACGCGAACAACTCCGCCATCGAGGGCGTGGATTGCATCATCAATTAAAATTCCGTCTTCACCCTCTTCGCAGGGGAAAAGTTCGTCCAAAGCGATTGCAGCTCCCCGCGCAACGATTGTCTCCGGGTGCTCCGGGCGGATAATTTCTTCTGGCTTAAGGTTTAATTTTTCTGCGAAAGCCTTTACGAGAGTGTGGTCATAAGTAAGGGGGCCGCCCTCAAAAATAATCGGCGGTTTAAGCTCAAGGCCCTGTGCAAGGCCACCGACAGTCTGCTTTACAATTGCATGAAAAGCCGAAAGGGCAATGTCTTCGCGGGCAACGCCCTGATTCAGCATGGACTGAATGTCAGTTTTGGCAAAAACACCGCAGCGACCGGAAATCGAATGAACTTCCTTTCCTGCTGCCGCAAGTCCTTCAAACTGCTCGGTCGGAACTTTGAGCAGCGAGGCGATTTCGTCGATAAAAGCTCCTGTTCCGCCCGCACAGCTTCCGTTCATTCTCATGTCAGAAGTTACAAGGCGACCGTCATCATTATAGAAGAAAATGATTTTGGCATCCTGACCGCCAAGCTCGATTGCCGTGCGGCTCTGAGGATAAAGCGCGCGGACAGCAGAAGAATTTGCAACGACTTCCTGAACGAAATGGGCGCCAATCTTATCCGAAATCGGTTTTCCGCCTGAACCGCAGATTGCGATTCTAAAGCGGGCGCCGGGAAATTTGTCGGCAACGTCACACAAAAGACGCTGACAGGTATTCCACTGCTCCGCATGATGACGCTCGTAGTGATTATAGACAATTTCGTTTTTTTCAGTATCAAGAATTAAGATTTTAACAGTCGTGGAACCAACATCGATTCCCATTCGCAAAAGTTTTTCTGCCACAATAGTCCTCAGAGTCATTATAAAACAAAAAATGGGGGAAAGTCTCCCCCATTTTTTCACTTCCTAGAATTCCTCTTTCCGAGATGATTTTTTGTAGGAAGAAGCTCCTGTCCGCTCAGTCTGAGCATGGGTCTTTCTTCCAAAACCGCGGTCACGGTCTCTTCCACCGAATCCACGGTCGCGGTCTCTGCCGAATCCTCGGTCTCTGTCACGGCCAAATCCGCCACGGTCACGACGTCCGCCAAATCCACGGTCGCGTCCACCGAAATCATCGAAATCACGGTCTCTTCCGCCACGCCCGCCGCTCTTTGAATCAACGTGAACATGAGGAATCTGTCCGATTTTTGAAAGCTCAAGAACTTTGTCCGCGCTTTCGATTGGCAGGCTTACCAGAGAGAAGTTTGTTGAAACGTCGATGCGGTCAACAAGTTTTCCCGGAATATGAAGCAAATCACTGAAATAGTCTGCGATTCCGCGGGCATTGTATCCGTCGCGGCGGCCAAGCTGGATGAAAAGTCGCTTCTGGTCGCTTCGCTCTTCGCCCTCGAATCGGTCACGACGGCCGCCCATTCCACGCTCGCCTCTTCTTCCGCCACGGTCACCAAATCTGTCGCCTTTTGGTCGGATTGGTGTGATGTCACCGTAGTGTGATTCGTCGAGTGATTTTCCGTAAGTTACGCTTAGCATTCCAGCGAGAACAGCCTCTGCATCCTGACCGGCGCAAAGTTCTGCCGCCATTTTTGTGTAGATTGCATCAACTGATTTGAGCTCTGGAACGAAATCATCCTGCTTTTCAAGGTCTTCGCCCTCAACCTGAGCCTTTCCGCCACCGATGTAGACAACTCCGTCCTTTACATCAGCAGGATCACGCATAAGTCCGAGCTGAACTTTGAGTGTGTCCAACATTCGCTCGCGTTTTACTTCGAGAACTTTCTTTACGCTTGGAACTTCTTCTTCGTTGAGCTCGCCCTTTGCAGCCTTGCGGACTGTGTTTTTGAGGAATTCAAGCTTTCTTCGCTCTTCTGGTCGAACGAAAGTGATTGCCGTTCCGCTTGTTCCCGCACGACCTGTTCGGCCGATTCGGTGAATATAAGTTGCTCCATCATATGGAAGGGAATAGTTTACTACATGAGAAAGGCCGTTGATGTCGATACCGCGGGCTGCAACGTCTGTCGCAACGAGAACGCGGGTTTTTCGGCTTCGGAAGCGGGCAAGAATCTTCTCTCGCTGTCCCTGTGGGATGTCTCCGTGCAAGGCCGCAACATCATAGCCCTTTTCGTCGAGCATTTTTGTAACGTTGTCCGCATCGTTCTTTGTCTGTGTGAAAACAAGACCGTAGAAATTCGGGCTCATGTCGATGATTCGGACCAGAGCTTCAATTTTGTCGCTTTCACGGATAAACCAGTATTTCTGCTCAATCAAAAGCGGCTCTTCGACAAAACCCTCTTCCTCACAGATTTCATAGTCGCCCATAAACTGCTCTGCAATGCGGAGGATTGGTTTTGGCATTGTCGCACTGAACAAAAGAATTCGTGCGTCAGGTTTTGCCTGCTCGAAAATGTGCTCGATGTCGTCGATGAAGCCCATGTCGAGCATTTCGTCGCCTTCGTCGAGGATAAAGTAGTCAATCTGGTCGAGCTTGAGAGTTCCGCGCTCCAGGTGATCCTGAATACGTCCAGGTGTTCCGACTACGATTTCACAGCCGCGCTTTAAGTCACGGATCTGGTCACGGTAGCTTGCACCGCCGTACAAAACTGTAGTTCGCGGGAATTTTCCGCTTGTGAATGTCTGAAGCTCGTTACAAGTCTGGATTGCAAGCTCGCGTGTCGGCTCCAAAATGACTGCGCGGACATGGTCGCTTTCTTCGTGAACGCGCTGAACGATTGGCAAGCCGAATGCGGCTGTTTTACCTGTACCAGTTCGGGCCTTAGCGATGATGTTTGAGTCTCCGTTCAAAAGGCGTGGGATTGCCAGTACCTGAATAGGACTTGGATGCTTAAAGCCTTTCTTTTCGATTGCGGCAAGAACTGTTTCATCCAGACCTAAGTCAGCGAATGAAATTTCGCCGTCGTCTTCTTCCTCTGGCTCGTCTGATTCGTCAGTAAAATCGCGGTCTAAATTATCGATGTAATTGTCGAGTGCCGATTTTGGCTCTTCCTCTGAAACTGCATTAGAGACAGCTTCTCCGTTCATGACAGCTGTGCCGTCAAGTTCTTCATTTTCCATTTGTGTTCCCCTGTGGCGTGTTCTTTGCCTTTGGGAATCGCAAAATCTGTACTGTTAGTGGATTTTTATTGTGCGAAAACAAAAGCGTAGACACGCATAGAAATTGGGAGCCCTCTGCTCCCCTAAGAATGGAATCTACTATATCGGAATTATTTTGAAAATGCAAGCATATTTTTGAATATTTCGCAAACTTTATCAAATAAACCTTTATTTCCCATAAAAAAATCTTTATAATAGTAAAACAAATCAAATTTTGTGAAGGGTGTAAATCATGACCGCTAATAATCCAAAATATTCAAAGTGGGTTGCCTGCTGGGGAAGCGCAACTTCAATCACCAGGCGAACGGAAATCACATATTCAAAAGACCTCACCTTGCGATACCCGGTAAAAATCTGCTTCAAGGGCTCAAAACTCCGATTCAGGTTTTCAAACCTCACTGGCACCGAGGATGTTACAGTCACAAAAGCCTTCTGTGCAAAAAGCGGGGCAAATGAATACAAGCCTCTTGCCATCACAAAAGACAGCTCAAAATCTTTCACAATCCCGGCCGGAAAGGAAATTGAAAGCGACGAACTTCCGATTGAAGTGGCAGCCGGAGACACTGTCGAAATCAGCATGTATTTTGCAGGCTTTACCCAGATGAACGCCGGAACAGCCCTTCTCACAAATCTTGAAAAAGGATATTTTGCCTACGGTGACTGGGCAGAGTCAAAAGAACTGCCGGACGACCTTTCAATGTCCACAAATATTTTTTACTTCCTCAACACAATCGATGTCTTTACTGAAGAAAAAAATCACGCCCTCATCTGCTACGGAGACTCAATCACCTGCCTGAGCTGGCCGAATTTCCTGAGCGAGCGGGCTTTCAAAAATGGAAACGGTAATGTCTCAATCATCCGCCGGGCCGTCTGCGGAACCAGAATCCTCCGCCAGTACGACTGCATCACCTATCAGGCTTACGGCTTAAAGGGCTCAAAGCGCTTCCCAATCGAAAGTAAGGTCGCCGGAGCCAGCGGAATCATCATCCACCACGGAATCAACGACATAATCCACCCGGTCGGAGTCGAAGTCAACAAATTCCGCCCCTGGAGCGACATGCCGACCGTTCAGGATTTAATCGACGGCGTAAAAAAAATCTACGTCGAGCCAGCAAGAAAAATGGGCCTAAAGGTCTGGAGTGCAACCCTGCTTCCGATTTTTGGCTGGCGAACCTACAACGAAGACCGTGAGAAAGTCCGAAAGGAATTCAATGAGTGGCTCAGGACTTCAAAAGACTTTGACGGCTGCATCGATTTTGACAAGGCCGTCCGCGATTCCAAAAAGTGCGAATCCTTTGCCGCTGACTGCGATTCAGGCGACCATCTTCATCCGAGCGAAAAAGCCTGCCAGCTCATGGCCGATGAAGTTCCTTCTTGTTTGATTGAATTTTAAGAGTATTGGTGGTATAATATATGAATATGAGTGAAGAAATCGTAGAATTCGCTGTAGATCAGCGTGTTGTTTACCCAAGCCAGGGTGTCGGTCAGATTAAAGAAATTTTCGAAAAGAAAGTCGGTGAAAATACCGTAAAATATTACAAAATTTATCTTGAAGTTTCCGACATGATCGTCATGATTCCGGTTGCAAATGCAGCAATGATTGGAATTCGTCCGATTGTTTGTGCAGCCGATGCAGAAAAGGCCCTCGAAATTCTTGGCGAAGCAATTGAACCTGTCACTTCTGACTGGAAGCTCCGTTACCAGATGAACCTTGATTTGCTCAAAAAAGGAAGCATTTTCGATATCGTAAGCATTGTCCGCTGTCTTTATCACCGCTCAAAGGTCAAGGAACTGCCAATTTTGGAGCGCAAGCTTTACGACAATGCCAAAAAGCTTCTTGAAGACGAAATCGCATTCGCCCTCGGCAAGCCATCCAAAGAAATTGAAGCCATGCTTCATGCCAAACTGGAGCCGCTGGGAGCACTTGTTGCCAAAAAATCACCAATTATCGACGATGACGAAGATGATGATGACGAGTTTGGCGATGAAATAAACGACTCAGAAGAATCAGAAAATGATGATTCTGATGATGATGACGATTCAGACGAGTCTGATTCTGGCGATGACATGGAAGACGAAGGTGACGATGACGAATAACGACGAACTTGCGCTGATTCTTGTTGCGGCAGGAAGTTCTGCCCGAATCGGTTTTGACAAAACTGGCTCAAAAATCAAAAAAGAATACCTCGCCATGAACGGCGGCACGGTACTTTCTTGTGCGGCAAAAGCTTTTCTGTCCACGCTCAACTTCAGCACAGTAGTTGTTACTTATCCAATCGCTTCCAACGACCAGGATCTAAAAGCCAGCGAGCAAAAGTCCAGAGAAGCTTTGTTCGCTGACGACTTCGTTAAAAATTACAAAGCAGATTTTATTTTTGTACCAGGTGGCAAAACCCGTCAGGAATCAGTTCATGACGCCCTTGAAGCCATCGAAGAAAAGCACCCGGACTGCTCTCTGGTCTTCATTCACGACGGAGCACGTCCTTTCCTAAAATCAGAAACTGTAGAACTTACATATCGCGCTGCCCTTGAATTCGGTGCTTCAGTTCCAGGCCTCCAGCCCACTGAAACACAAAAAAAGATTGACGAAAACGGCTTTATCACAAAGCATCTCGTCCGCTCAAGCCTCACAGCCGTTCAGACTCCACAGGTTTTCCAGTTCACACCAATTCTTGAAGCTCACCGAAAGGCAGCCGAAAGCACAAAAGTCTTCACGGACGACACTGAAATCTGGGACGAATTTGCCGCCAAACGCAAAAACGAAAACGGAGAGTCTCTTTCCCGCGTAAAAGTCGTTCTGGGCGACCCGGAAAACAAAAAAATCACCTACCCGGAAGATTTAAAATCACTCACAAACTAAGATGATTCGAGTTGGATTAGGTTACGACAAGCACGTCCTCACGGAAGGCCGCAAGTTGATTTTAGGCGGAGTAGTAATTCCATATGAAAAAGGCGAGGCTGGCCACTCAGATGGTGACGTGCTTTTGCATGCAATCACAGACGCTCTTTTGGGAGCCGCAGGTCTTGGCGACATAGGCTCATATTTTCCGCCCTCGGATCCCCAGTGGAAGGACGCTGACTCTGCGATGCTGCTCAAAAAATGCTGGCAGGATGTAAAAAAAGCAGGCTGGTCACTTGGCAACCTGGACTGCGTAATCGCCCTTGAAAAGCCCAAATTCCTGCCCTTCCGTGACCAGGTTCGTCAGTCAATTGCAGATATTCTTGAAGTTTCAAAAGATCAGATTTTCGTAAAGGCCAAAACCGGCGAGAAACTTGGCGATGTAGGCCAGAGCCGGGCCGTAGAAGTCTGGTCGGTCTGCCTTCTTGAAAAATTATAGCCCCATTTCGATTACCATTTCAACTTCGCCTACGCTGCGTTTGAGGCGTTTTGCAATCTCATCGACGTTCCAGCCCATTCGTTTAAGCTGAATGATTGTTTCCTTGTCTTTTGGTGAAAGGCGGGTATTTCCAACTTCGGTTGTACCGCCGGAAGCAATCGAAGCATCAACTTCAGTCTTTGTAATCTTTTCAAGCATGTCGAACTTTTCGTTGATTTCCTGAGAAAGATTTGTGAGACGGATTTCTGTGTTGACGATTCCCTCTTTTGCCTTCTGAACCTGCTCAGTGCGCTTTTCGGTCTCTTCAAGCAGTTTCTGAAGGGAAGTAATCTGCTCGACGGCATCGTTGATTTTGCCGGAATTTTCGGTAATTTCATCGATGCGGGCCTGAATGCTTGTGATTGTTGAAGGAAGATTGTCAGCCTGATTCTGGATTTTGTCGAGACGGCTTTCAACATCCTTAAGGTTATCAAATGTTTTGTCGACTTCACCGGAAATCTGTTCCAGAATTGCCTGCTTCTTATCGAGGCTGTCACAGCGGCCGGAAATTTTATCCAGAGACTCGTGGAAGCTGCGGACTGTCAGCTGCAAAGACTGCAAATCTGAGTTCGTTGTCTGCAATTCACTGATTTTCTGGTCCATGTTGTCACTGAGGGAAACAAGACGGTTGAAATCACGCTCGATTGAGTCAATCTGACCTTTTTCTGCCGTAAAGCGGGCAAGTTTCTGGTCAATATCACCGTTGATTTTCTGGATATTGGTGAACTGACTTTCAAGATCGTTAACGACAGAACGATATGTTTCGATTCTGCCAAGCTCGCTCTTGATTCCTTCGATTTGCTTTTCGAGGCTGGCCTGCAATTCATCAGCTTTCTGATAAATCTGCATTCGTGCTTCGAAATTCTTAACCTGGCTGTCGATTTCGCTGAAGCGGCTCTGAAGGGCATCGGCGGCATTGTTCATCTGCATGATTGTCTCGCCCTGCTTTTCAGCAAGCTTGTCCTTCATCTGAGAAATCTGAGTCTGAATCTCACGGATTGCATTTGCGGAATCAGCATTCTGTGAGTTGATTCGCTCCTGGGTTTCGGCAAGAATCTTCTGATATGCTTTCTGCTGGTCGGTAATCAGTTTTTCTGATTCATCCTTGAAGCCAGCGACAGAATTCTGAATCATGTCCTTCAACTGACTGATATTTCCAGAGATTTCTTCCTGGTCAGAATTTGCCGAACGCTTGAATTCCTCGAAATCAGCATTGAATTTCGATTTGAGTTCAGTAAGAGCCTGCTCAGCTGACTTGCTGATATTCTCGAATTTTGAGCCGTAAAGAGCCTTTGACTGCTCAAACTGATTGTTAAGCTGAGTGCTCCATGCCCGGAAATCTCCGACCATGGCATCGATGTTGGCCTTGTTTGCCTCGCTTCGGGTGAGCAGGTCCAGCTCCAAATCCTTGATTTTAGATTCGTTTGTATCAGTAAATTTGGTGAGGAGCTCGTTGAGTCGCTCGCCGTAAGTTTTGAGTGTGCCCTTGATGTATGAATCCGAATTTGTTGTAGCGGCATCCAAATCAGAGCGGTTCTTTTCACGGAAGTCATGCATTTTCTGCTCGACTTCGATAATCTGAGCCTGCAAATCGTCATTGGTCTTTTTAATCATCGACTCGTAGCGTTCAAGAGTTTCGCGTGTCTTTTCAGTGAGGTTTGTAGTGTGGGTACGCAAATCCTCGGCGTATTTGACTTCGAGCTGACGGCGTTTTTCTTCTTCGTCAGACTGCAAAATCGACATTTTTGAATCGAAATTCTCGCGCCATGAATCAATATTGGCATCGATTTCTTCGCTTCGTCGGCGCAAATCTTCGCCATATTTCTTTTCAAAGGCATTGAGGGCCTGGCTGACGTTTGTACTTGCCGATTCCTCAAGAACTTTGAGCGAGCTTTCGAGTTCGTTCAGGCGGCCTTCCGCAATTTCTGAGTCTTTCTGGATTGCATCCTGGAACTGACCGTGGCGGACAGCCTGTTCCTCGGTAAATTTATTGAATTCGTCGAGAACCCGCTTCTGTGTGTTTGCAAGTTCCTGCTTGAGTTCTTCTTCAAGAGCATCGAAATCAGCACCGGTCTGCTCAAGTTTGTCAAAGCGGTACTGCATTTCCTTTTGATAGGCTTCGAGCTGACGGTCAACAGCCGTGAAAAGCTCTGATTTTTTGGTATCGTAAGAAGCCGCGATGTTTTCAAGCATGTCCTTGAGCATTTCGTTGATTGACTTAATCTGCTGGTCAGACTGCAATTTGAAAGAATTGAGCTGGTCAGTGGCAGCCGCAACGGTTTTTGTGATTGTAGCCGCAGCCTCGCTGGCACCTTCCGTTGATTCCTCAAGATTGCGCTTAACTTCGCTCAGAGTTGTCTCAACCTTTTCGTTTGCGCCAGTTACGCGGGTATCAACACTGTTTTCGAGGGCAGAAATTCTGGTCTCAACCTCATTTTCAAGATTTTCGACCTTTCCGATGACCTCGCTCTGCAAATTAGTGACCTTATCAACAACATTTTCCTGAAGGAAAGTAACTTTTTCGGAAACATTTTCCTGCAGGGTGCTGACTTTTGAATCAACCTGCTCTTCCAAATCAGAGACAATCTGCTGAACGCCTTCCTGCATTGAGTTGACTTTTGTATCAACCCGGTTCTGCAAATTAGTAACCTGCTCAACGACATTCTGCTGAATCTCAGAAACCTTGCCGTTAACAGCATCAAGAAGCTGCTGCATCTTTTCACCGACGCCCTGGTCCAGTTTTGAAACGTTCGAATTAACTTCTTCGTCAAGAGCCGCAACTTTTCGCGCAACTCCATCGACAATTACAGTGACTTTTGACTCTACGATATTCTGCAGGCCGCCGACTTTCTGCTGGACGATTCCCTGGAGCTCGTCGACTTTTGCCTTTACGTCACCTTCAAGACCGCCGACCCTGCCTTCAACAAAGTCCTGCAGGGCAACGACCCGGTTGTTAACTTGACCTTCGAGGCTTGAAACTGAATTTTCAACACGCTGCTGCAGGTCAGTGATTTTTTCGATTACGCCGTCTTCAAGATTGGTTGACTTGCCGTTGACCAGGTTCTGCAGGATTTCAAGTTTTTCTGCAACTGAAGTGTCGAGGCCGGCAACTTTTGACTCAACCATTGACTGCAAATTGGTAACCTGCTGGTTAACTCCGGATTCAAGACCAGCGACCTTTGAATCAACGATATTCTGCAAATCTGCAACTTTCTGGGTAACTCCGTTTTCAAGACCAGAAACCGTAGAATCAACCATAGTCTGCAAATCATTAACTTTCTGAGTGACACCGTCTTCAAGGCCGGAAACAGTAGAATTAACCATAGACTGCAAGTCATTGACTTTCTGAGTGACGCCGCCTTCAAGACCGGAAACTTTTGAGTCTACCATTGACTGCAAGTCACCGACTTTCTGAGAAACGCCGTTTTCAAGGCCAGAGACTTTTGAATCAACGATTTCCTGCAATTTCTCGACTTTCTGGGTAACGCCCTCTTCAAGACCGGAAACTTTTGAATCAACCATTGTCTGCAAGTCGTTGACCTTTTCTGCAACACCGCCCTCAAGGCCAGAAACCTTTGTGTCTACCATTGACTGCAAATCATTGACCTTCTGGGTGACTCCGCTTTCAAGGCCAGAGACGGCAGAATCTACCATATTCTGCAAATTATTTACGCGCTGAGTAACGTCTGTTTCCATGCCGCCGACTTTTGAATCGACAATCGTCTGCAAGTCATTGACTTTCTGTGCAACACCGCCCTCAAGGCCGGAAACTTTCTGAGTAACGCTTTCTTCGATTCCGCTGACTTTATATTCAACGATATCATCAAGATCAGCGACCTTATCGCTTACCTTCTGCTCAAGCTCGTTGATTTTTGTATCGACCGCACTTTCAAGAGAGAAGACTTTTTCGTTTACGCGGTTTTCCATTCCGTCAACTTTTGAATCGACAAGGCCCTGGAGAGAATCGACCTTTTCGTTGATTCCGCTGACGATTTCGTTAACCTTGCCGTCAACATCGTAATCAAGGCCGTTGACCCGGTCTTCAACCGTCTGAACAAGAGAATTTACCTTGCCGTCGACAGTACCGTTAAGTTCTTCGATTTTACCATGAACTGAATTTTCGATTGACTCGATTTTCTGGTCAACATCGCCCTGCAAGCCGGTGATTTTTGAAACAACTTCCTGCTGCAAGTCATTGACCTTTGTTTCGACGCCCTGTGCAAGTCCTTCAAATTTTGAAACGACTCCAGACTGCAATTCCTCGAATTTACCTTCGATTCCGCCTGAAAGATTGGCAAGGCGGCTTTCAACGCTTTCTGCCATGCCCGAAACTTTATCTTCAACTTCCTGCTGGCGGGCAAAAATATCGTTGGTGAAATTAGTTACGCGGACATCAACATCGCCCTGCAAACTCGAAACTCTTCCATTAACTGCACGCTGAATCTCGTTGACGCTGTTCTCAACAGAATCATGCAAATCGGTGACTTTTGTGTCGACTTCGTTCTGCAGGTTGGTGATTTTGGTAACCATGTCACGCTGCAAGTCTGTGACCCGATCTTCGACACCCTGGGTGAGACCGTTGAATTTTGTAATAACGCCTGTCTCAAGCTCGTTGAATTTGCTTTCGATTCCAGTAGAGAAATTTGTAAAGCGGTTTTCGACATTTTCGACCAGACCTGAAACTTTTGACTCAACTTCGGTCTGTTTTTCAGTGATTCCGCTGGTGAAATTCGTTACGCGCTCATTGATTTCACCCTGCATTCCGTTGATTTTTTCTTCAACGCGAGATTTAAAGAGATTAAGATGCTCGTCTGAAATCTGCTGGTATTTTTCGTAAGCGGCAGATTCCTTTTCGTCGGCATTTGCAATAGCCTTCTGATAAAGCTTGGCGTAACGTTCCTGAAGGGTCTGAATCTGCTTGCCGAGATTTGCCCGCAGAGATTCCAGAGTTTTGCCGTTTCCGCTTGTTTCGGCCGCAAGTTCCTTTGCCGTAGCCTTTGCCGCAGAAAGAGCGTCGCCCAGCATCTGACGGATTTCCGCATTGCCCTGAGTGAACTGCTGATTGAGAGCCTTTGCCCTTTCCTTGACTCCCGCATCGATTGCAGAAATATCGTTTTCAACATTTGCCGTAATTGCAGAAACTTTCTGTTTTGTGTCCTGCTCAAAATTGCTGATTTCGCCGTTGATGTTTTCAGTGAGGGCCGTAAGCTTTTGCTTTGACTCCTGGGCAAGTTTGTTGACTTCGCTGTCAAAATTAGAAGTGATTGTAGAGATTTTCTGATTGATTCCCTGCTCGAACTCAGTGATTTTGGCATCGCTTGTTTTTTGAGAAGCAAGAATCTGAGAATCAATCTGACCGGCAAGATTCTGAGCCTGCTCACCGAGAGTTTTGAGGACTGAGTTTTTGCGGGCTTCGGCAGCCTGTGCCAGCTGATTGAATGAAGCTTCTTCCAGAGTCTGTGCGCGGTTTGCAGCCTGCTGGTATGCCTCGCGAATGGAATCTTCAAGATTCTTTAAAAGTTCGTGGCTCTTTGCCTCGGCCGCATTAGCAGCTTCTTCGAGGGACTTAGCCTGTTCCTTGTACTGATTGAGAAGTTCTGTTCCGATAAGCTTGAGGCTTTCGTTGTTTCGTTTTTCGAAGGCAGAATTGATTTCGGGGATTTTGTTTTCGATTCGGTCGACTGCCTTTTCCTGACTGCTGAGCCTTGAATTGAGTTTTTCGATGATGGCGGACTCTTTTTTGAGCCTCATGAGGTTCTCTTCGACGTTCTCAGTCATTTCCATGAGTTCAGAGAGGACTTTGCCATAGGCGTCTATTTTTTGACTGATTGTATCTACGGCCTCAAACTGCTTGTCAAATTCGGAGCTGGCCTTGTCAAATTCTTCTATTTGACCGTCAAGACGTTTGACAGCCGCTACAGCCTGAGCCTGCTGAGTTTCAAGATTTGCTGAGAGTGAATTTAAGCGCTGACCGCGCTCCTCGAACAGCCGCTCGATTTCCTTTTTTTTGTTTTCGACGAAGACACGGATGTTATCATTTGTTGGATTTCCGCCGCCCAACTTTCGCATTACAAATGAAACGGACGCAGATGCTACAATAGACAATAATACTGCAAGAGCTAACACTTTTTTATCCCCACCCAAACTTTTTTAAAGTTAGTCAAATATATTATAACACACTATTTAAAAATTGACGATAGTTCGAGAATGAAATATCAGCTTCTTTGATTTTTTTGCTGAACATTCGTTTTAGCGGAGAGGCAATTATGGCGCTTTTCATGCCGGCATTGTTTGCGCCGCGGACATCAAAATGAACGCTGTTGCCGACATAAAGAATTTCACTCGGCTCCACTTCCATTGCCATTGCCATTACACCGAAAGGATATTTTGACGGTTTGAGAGCACCAATAGCCTCGGAACCAAGAATTAAGTCACAATAAGGAATAAGGCCCCAGATATCCCCCTTTTGGCTTGGAGGAAAATCAGAAAGAAGGGCGATTTTATAGCCTTTTTCGCGCAGGGTTTTGAATGTTTCATCAACGTGCTTGAAAGGCTTGATTTTTTCAAAATATGGAATGAGGCCGTCGTAAGCAATGAGCTTAATCATTGCCCTGGCCCTCAGTGAAGAGCAGCCCAGTTCTTCGGCCATGAGCCGGCCCTGATACTCATAAAAATCAGGAAGGGGAGCCGTTCTGTGCATGATTCGTCGCACACGATTGTAATGAATATAAAATTTGAAATGCCGGATAATATATGGGATAAGGCGGATATAAAGAGAAAAAGAGGGATAAAGAGTGCCGTCAATATCAAAAGCCACGACTTTTATGTTTCCGAGCATAACGCAACTATTATACAGTATTTTTCCGAATAAATCAAAAAAAAAGCCGCCTCGAAAGGCAGCTTTTTTAGAAAATGTTCATCAATCTGAATGAACTTTATCTATCCTTATTTTTTCAAGTTTGGATAGCGCTCTGTAACTGACATGTAGAAGTTGTCCCAAGCTTTCTGCTCGTCAACTTTACCGTTGAAGTAGTCAGCCATTGCAGCCTGCAATGTCTCAGCCATACCCTGGTCGTACATAGACATGTTGTTCTTGTTGATTGATTTAGCAGAAGCCAAGAAGAACTTCATGTGGTTCTGTCCGCCCAAGAATGGGTTCTGGTAAGAGCTGTTAGCAACTTTTGCCATTGCATCTTCGTTGTTTGTGAAGTCACCAGCCTCTTTAGCGATTTTCTCTGCAACTGCACCGTCACATGTCAATGTCTTCATGATGTCACGGATCAAGTCGATGTTGTCTGAACCTGCTGCACCACAAATCCAAGTGCCACCCCAAGAGAAGCCCTGTGGGCCTTTGCAGAATGCCCAGTCACCATATGAGCCGTTTCCGAGAGCTTTCTCGCCGTTTGGATTGTCGAGAGTTGCTGGAGCGAGACAGAAGTCGATGAACCAAGCTGGTCCGAAGTATCCGAATACTTTACCTGTTTTTGTAGCACCAGCGAAGCTTTCTGCTGACCAGAGGTTAGCTTTGTTGTTGTAGCCGTTGTCTGTGTATTTTTTTGTCATTGTTACCCAGCGTTTGATCTGTGGGTCAATAACGATCTTGCCTTTTTTGTCTACCCATGCTGATTTCATGTTGTCAGAGAATACGCGGAATGCGTCATCATAACCAGAAAGCATGAAGTATCCTTTTGCTTTTGCATCTGCTGCAACTTTGTCGAATTTATCCCAGTCAGAAAGTGCTTTTCCTACTTCATCTGGATCATCTGTACCGATAACGTCTTTAGCGATTGAGCGACGATAGATGAATCCGCCCGGACAAGCCTGCCAAGAAACACCCTTGAGTTTGCCTTTAGAGTCAGTCATAACATCCTGAGTGTATTTGTACTGTTTAGCAAGGTCTGCATCTTTGAGACCGATGTCTTTCTTAACATCCAATGTGTATGGTGTGTCAACATATTTGAGAGCGTAGTCAGCCTCTACAAGGAAAAGGTCGATTTTGTCATCAGCTTTTGCCTTTTTCTGAGCCAAGAGAGCTTCGTCGAGTTTCTGCTGATAAGCGCCACCCTGGTTTGGTGTCATAACCCAGTTTACTTTTACATCAGCTGGAAGTTTTGATGCATAGTAGCTGTTGAATCGGCTCTGGAATTCTTCGTTCCAACAGTAAATGTTAAGAACTTTTCCCTGTTTTTTTGCAGCGAAGAGTGATGCCGCACATGTGATAGCCAAAGCGGCTGCCAACAATTTTTTCATGTTTTGTTCCTCCTTTTTTTGAACAACACAATCTACAACGTTGTAGACTGTAATTCAAGTATAGCTCATGTTTTCGCTTTGTCAAGTTTTTTTTTCGAAATTTTTTGGGGTGCCTTTTGCCGCTATTACTGCTTCTGGATGGTGTACTCGAAGCGAGCGAGGCCGTCATTAGGTGCGGATGCGAAGCGCCAGCGGGAAATTTGCTCGCGGATTTCCATTGAAACCAGAGACGGAAGGATGTCCGGGGAAATTTTTACGCTTGTGACGGGAATATTTCCGCTTGCAGAGACTGTGAATGAGACTGTCAGGCGTTTTGTGCTGTCAATCAGGGCTGCGGCTTCTTTTGAAAGGATGATTTTTGGCTCAGCCGGCTCCAAAAGGATTCGCGGAGTGCCGTCGGACATCTGGAGGGAAACTTTTCCGTCAGAAGATGTGCCTGTATTTGCAGTTACATTTGAAGAAACGTCGCCTGATTTTGAAGAGAATTTATGTGCTGAAACTGCGCCAGCCAGGGCCGAGGCGGTTGACGAACTTGCCTTTTGGCTTGAAGCTGATTTTGCAGAGCTTGAAGCCGAACTTGCGGCCGTTGATTTTTCGCTTGAAGAAGCGGCGGCACTTCCAGAGAAGGCGTTTTTGCTTGAAGATGCAGAAGATGTATTCTTTGCGACTGCGCTTGAATTTGAAGATGAAGAATTTCCTTCCATATCATCAAACTGTGACCAGTCGAATTCTTTTTTGGCAGCCTTTTTTGGAGCCTGCTGTTCGGCCAAAAGTTCTTCCATGCTCTTTTGAAGCTGCTGTTCAACCATTTTTGGATGCTCGACCGGCTTGGTCTGGGCTTTTTTTGTCGGCTGAGAAGCAGATTTTGCCGGCTCGGATTTTTTAGGCTCAGCTTTTTTGGGAGCGGGCTTTGACTCAGCCTTTTTAGGCTCGGCCTTCTTTGCTTCTGCCTTTTTAGTTTCTGTTTTCTTTGGCTCGCTCTTTGGCTTTGACTCTGCCGCTTTTGCTTTCGGGGGCGTTGCGGGAGTGTCCACCGCATAGGGGGTAGCGGAAGACTGCGAAGCAGGCTGTAGTGAGGGGGAGACTTCCCCCTTTTGCTCGGATTTTTTTGGCTGAGAAGTTGATGTTTCGGTCTTTTTTACCAGTTTTTCAGATTTTGTGGGAGCGTCGAGACGGATTTTAATTGTCTTGAAAGGCTTGGGCGCAAAAAGAATGGCACCAATATAAAAGAAGAGAAAAAGTAAAATCCATACTAGAATCGTTCCGACAAATCCTGCTATTGCCGGCTTCTGCTCGACCTTTCTCATTTGTCAGTCGTCCTAAGATTTACGCTCACAAAGCCTTCGGTGCGGAGGACGTCAAAGACTTTTACGATTGAGCCATTGGTTACGTTTTCGTCGGCTTCGAGGGTGACCGGATATTCTTCCTTTTTTTTGCCCTCGGTGTCGAATGCGGCGAGTTTTTTGCCCAAAGTGCTGAATGAAACCTGCTCGTCATTGAACCACATTTTGCCGTTTGACTGGATTGTGATTGTGATTCCGGCTATGTCCGCGCCCTGAGCCGTTTCGCTTTCCGGCAAATTGACGTTGATTGCAGGAAGAACCGCGAAAGTGGTCGAAACCAGGAAGAAGAGAATCAGCTGAAATACGACGTCAATCATCGGCGTGAGGTCAACGGCCGTGCCACGCTTTTTTCGGTTTGATACTTTCATAGGCAGCCTACATTACACGACCTGTGAGGCGGAGAATGAGTTTTGTGACTGTGCCTTCCATTTCGGAAACGCATTTGTCGGCCTTGCGGGAAAGAGCGTTGCTGAAAATGAGCGACGGAATTGCTACGAAAAGACCGGCAGCCGTTGTCATGAGGGCTTCGGAAATTGAGCTTGCGAGAACGGCTGGGTTTCCCATTGTGCCGCCTGAGCCGAGAACGCCGAAAGCCTTGATGTTGCCTGTTACGGTGCCGAAAAGTCCCAGCAAAGTAGAAATGTTTGCGATTGTGCTCAAAAGGGTGAGCCAGTGGTCAAACTGTGGGGCTACAGCATCGATTTCGCACTGAACGATTTCGCGCATGTCGTCTTCGGTGAGCTTTCGGCAGCCGAGAGCCTTGCGGACAACCTGAGAAAGAGGCGTGCCAGCCTGAATGCAGAATGCCTCTGCTGAAGAAAAATCTCCGCCAGCAAGAACTTCCTCGAGATTTTTGCGGAGCTCGCGGTCCTTTTTTTGGATTGAAGCGAAATAAACGAGTCGCTCGATGATGATGTAAGTCGCCAAAAGACCACAGATAAGAATTGGAATCATGAGGATTCCGCCAGATTTCAACAAATTAAACATATTTTTCCTCTTTTAGAATTGGAATTTTACCAGCAAGACCGCGTTTCCAGACGTTGTTATGAATTCGGAATGTGCCCAGTCGCGGCTTTTTCCACTGGCTAATTTTATTACATCATTGACTTCAAAGGCAAGACTCAAGGCCGGTGCCAGACGGACTCCAGCCCAGGCTGAAAGGTCGGGGCAAGTGTCGGCGTCCTCGCCAAAAGCGACTGCCATTGAGGTTCCTGCGTTCCATTTTGCGCTCAGGCTCTGGTATTCAGCTGAGACTGTGACTTTCTGTCTGTCTTCCAGGCTTGGAATGTCTTTCCAGAATGATTTCCACAGAAGTCCGAGCTTGAAGGCTGAAATGTCTGCATAGAAAGCAAGATTCGTGTTGATTTCGGTGCGCTCTTCTGGAGCGATTTGGTATAGTCCGATTTGAGTAAAGTTTCCGTCCTCTTTTGGAAGAGAAAGCAGGGCTTCCTTGTATTTGACCTGCCAGAATCCGTTTTCAAAAGCAGTTTTTCGGAATTCAAAGCCAGCTTTTGCCTCAAAAGCCGTGAGGATCGGCAGGCTCAGGTCGACTGTCGTAAAGAAGTCGCTTGTTTCGCATGGAAGGGCCGGAGCGGCTGCAAATTTGTATTTGTTCTCAAGATTGCGGATTTTTTCCTGATATGAATCGATTCCGCCGCGGGCTGAGATTGTGATGAACCTGTCGTCGGTGAAGGATTCTGTCTTGAAATCGAGGCGGCCCGTGCAGGCTGGAAGGACAGATTTTGAGCCGATTGCAGTTCCCAGAATCAGGGAAGCATCTGCGCCCAGGGAAATAAAGTCGTTTTCCCATGAGACGTCAAGCTTGAACTGGCCGCGGTGTGTCCTTTCCGAGCTGGAAGATTCTTCGATTTTCATGAGGTTGTCTTTTTGAGCCAGATTGCCCTGGAAGCCGTAAAAGCCTGTGAGCATGGCCTTAAAGCCGTCGCCGTCAGTCCAGCCGAAGCCTAGATAAGGATTTACGTCAACGATTTTTGTACTGTCCAGGAAATTTTCGTAGGTTACGCTGTCCTGCATGACTTCGCCGTAGCGGTTGAACCAGGCGCCGTTTGCCCCGTAAGAAATGAGGAAGCCTTTTTCCGTTTCCCAGTCAGAGCCTGCATCTGCATAAATCGTGTGCTTAACCATGTCGGAGAATGAGTCTGACTTGAGCTGAAGGCCGTCGTCGCTCATTTTATACTCGCCTTCAACGTGGTGAGTTCCTCGCTCACCGAAGAGGGATTTTTTCCCCTTTACGGATGTCTCGCGGGCAAAATAGCCCTGGTCAGCCTTTTTGCGGGCAAAGCCCTCAGAACCTTCGTGATTAAAGTCAATTTCAAATGGAGAATTGCCCGAAGCCCGGTAAATTGAAAAGTCGCCCTTGAAATAGAAGGGATAGCCGGCTCCAAGCTCGCCCTGAGCGTAAATGTCCTTTGCCTGTGCTTCCTGGCGGTTGTGGTTTTCCGGCAGATTTTTGGGAGTCTTAACTCCTTCCATTTCCGGCAGCTGGACTTCCGGTGCAGAATTTTCCGGCAAAATCTTTGTGTAGTCAGGAACCGAGTCCTTGCCGGCAGTAAAAGTCTTGCCGTTTACGACGGTTGTTACATCAGGAAGCTCGATTTCTTCCTCGATGATTTCATTTGGAGCCGTATTTTTTGACTGTGCAGAAAGCGCAAAGGCCGCCGCAAAGAAAATTGTATTCAGTAATATTTTTTTCATTATTAAAGTCCTCCCGCAATTTTTTCAGCATCAAGCGTGTATTTATTTTGTGGGTAAAGTTTTTTCATTTCCTTGAAAGTCGCTTTTTCGTCAGCGTAAAGCCCGGCCGCATCAAAAGATTCAACGGCACCGTAAAAACTTCTCGCTGCGTTTTCGTCATTTCCGGCCTGGCGGGAGAATTTTGCCGCCTCAAGATAGGTTTCAGCAGATTTTTTGTTCTCCCCTTTGAGCCTGTAGGCATCAGCAAGGAAAATAGCGTTCTTCATGCTTTCCTCGCTTTTTGAAGGATCATTCCTTGTTTTTGCAAGCGATTTTTCTGCAAGTTTTACCTTGTCTTCTATAGAAACAGCGCTTCCCGCTCCAAGTTTCTTTAATTCACTGACTTTTTTGCCGATTCCGTCGTTTAAAGCCTGAGAACCGTACTCGTCAATCATTCTGTTGGCCATTTCCAGGGCTGAAACGTAGTCGCCGGTCTTCTGATACAATTCGATGAGATTCTTTTCTGAACCGTAGCGGTATGAAGTTTCGGCTTTTGAATCAGTAATCTGCTGGTAACGAAGGATTGCCTTTACGTCGTTGCCTGATTTTGCAAGGGAATCAGCAGAAAAATAAATTGCGGCATAGGCAAAGCGTCCGTCCGCCCAGTTTTTGCTGTAGAACTCGAAAAGTCTTGCGGAATTTGAATAGTCTCCGGCCGAGTAAGCGATTTCGGCACGGCGGTAGGCAGATTCCTCGGCGATTAAATTCGCTTCTTTTTCTGTGAGGGAAGCAAGTTCCTCAAAATATCTGTCGGCCTGGGCTGCACTTCCCTTTTGAACCAGGATTTCTGCGCTCCGGTACTTGCACTCCCAGCCAAATTCAGTTTTTTTGCTGATGTGGGGAGAAAGAAGGGAGAGGGCCTCGTCAAATTTCTTGCCGTCTGAAAGGATTCCTGCGGCCAGAATAATTGACTCCTGCTTGTCCTTTTCGTTTTTGGCAGTTTTGATTGCCTTTTGTGAGGCAGAAACCGCCTGGCCTTCATTCTTTGAGAAGGCAGCTGCGCGAGCGACCGTCATGTAAGCCGACCAGATGAAGGTGTGGGTTGGATTTTCTTCTATAAAATGGTTGAGGCTGGAGACGGATTTTTCGTATTCTCCCAGCTGATAGAGGGCATAGCCGTGATAAAACTGAGCATAGGCAACGTAGTCTTTGTCCAGAGTTTTTGAGGAAAGGACTTTTGCAAATGAAGCCTGAGCCTCCCGCCAGTTATGCTGGTTGAATGAAGCCAGGGCACTCAGATAGACAGCCTCGTCGCCCTTTGCCTTTGAAGCCTGCTGCTTGGTTGAAACGTAGTGGCCTGCAATCAAAAGGGTGCGCGAATAGTCGAGTCGACCGTCATTATCAAGCTGATTTTTTTGACCCAGCGAATAGAAAATCAGGTCCGCATCGTGGTATTTTCCCTGCTTGGCAAGGGCTTTCGCGTAAAGGTTTAAGAGCGACTTGTCTTCGATTTTATTGTCTTTTTTGTAGTTTTCGATTACGGCAGAAGCCTTTGCAACTTCGCCGGTCTCGTATTTTGCCAGGGCGAGCCAGTAAACTGCATTTTTTTCGATTTCCGGATTGCTGGACTTGAGGCATTTTGAAGCGTAGCTTTCGCAATCCTTCCAGTTTTTGATGTAGCCGTTAAAGCGGGCAATTGAAAGCAGGATGGTCTCGTTTTTGGAAGCAGACTTTGAAAGGGCGGCTTCTGCAAGAATGGCAACCGCAGCCTTTGCTCCGGCATTTTTATCTTCGTTTGTGATGTAGGCTATTTCGGCACGGTAAACGGCGGCAATTTCTTTTTGTGAGGAAGATGCGTTTTTCTGTGCGTCCTTGAAATATTCCAGTGATTTTTTGTAATTCTTGGCGTTAAAAGCGTCAACTGCAAGTCGGGTCCAGAATTCAGAAAGAAGATCCGGGAATTCTGCAAGACGGTATTCAGCGCGGGAAAGGACTTCGCCAGCCTCAGAGCCAACCTGATCCCGGTGGGCCGTAGAAACAGCGTAGGCTTTCTGCATGGCACTTGCGGCCAGGGCAGCCGGAGCATTTTTGATTACCCGGCAATATTCGTCGTAGGCGGCCTTGTAAGAGCCGAGGATTTCGTAAGCTTCGCCTTTCAGAATCAGCAGGGAGAATTTGGTTTCGTCATCGAATTTTGCGTTTTCTAGAGAGGCGACAAGTTTTACGCATTTCTGGGCATTTTTTGAATCAGCTGTAAAATTGTAGCTTTGTGCCAGGGCAATCGCGGAATCCTTGTAGTCTTCGATGAAATATTTTCCGCCGTTTGAAATCACATATTCATAAAGGGGAATTGCATTTTTGTAGTCTTTTAATTCGATGTAGGATTTTCCGCCGTGAAGCATGGAAAGGGCAAAATAATCGAGGGAAGATTCGGCTGTTTTTGAGCTTGCCTTTTCAAGTTCCCTAAAAATCGCAGCGGATGAAAAAAAGCATTTCTGGGCACTGGAAAACTGTCTCTGGACGAAATATCCCCGGCCCAGCCAGTAAAATTTTGCTGAGTTGAGCTGGATGGTCTCAGGATTTATGCTTTCGCCCTTCATCTGGTATTTTTGAAGGATGGCGATTGAATCTTCGGTGCGACCCATTTTGAAAAGACTTTCGCCCTCGTAGACCGCAGCCCGGAAAGCGGACAAAGAATCTTTTTCGTGGCGGAGGATTTCTTCGGCATATCGGACGACACCCGGATAAAATCCTGCCTTGTAACTGTCTTTCATGAGGGCAGAAAGATTTTTGTTCTCAGAAAAGACAAATTCAGAAACAAAAGTAAGAATCAGGAAAATTACTGAAAATTTAAATCTTCTATTCATAAGCGGCAATATTATAGCGGAGAAAAGCGGTCAGAAGAAAGCACCCTCGTCAAATGAATGAAGCAGTCCGGATATTTTTTGGTGAACTGGGCAATCGTCATTTCCTGACCATTTTCGAAAACAGTGCAGCCAAACTGACAGTTCTTGTCAAAATACGGGAAAATAACTGCTGATGAGTCGAAAACCTTGAACTCAGGCCGTCCGTCTCCAGCCTTGACTGTTCTTCTTACGGCCGCAAGATAAAAATAAGTCGGCTCGCTAACGCCAAGAACGTAGAGCAAGGGCTTAAGGTATTTGATTTCGTAGCCGGAATTTTTAATGTAGCCCGCAACTGACGTAATTCCTTTTGCAGAAACTTCAGCACTGAAGGGCTCGATGTTAACGTCAACTCCGGTCTGCTCGTAAAGATAGTTTCTCCGGGTTTTGATGGAAACGCTAGCTGCGGCCAGATTTCTGGTCCAGTCGAGTGAATGGAAAAGACTTTCGTCCTGCCCCCTGATTCCTGCCACTCCAAGAGGACTGACGGAAGTTGTCGGGCGGAGAAGAGGGGCAAGATAAGTGTAAGTTCCAGAGACAGGCACGATCGTTCCGTCAACGACCCATTTTGTAAAACCTGAATGATTCATGGTGAGGATGTCATTTTTTACATCTTCTAAATCAACATCGCGGGGCTCTCCTGCAAGTTTTCCGCCAATGTAGACAGGCTTTCCCTGCTCGTCATAGCAGCCGTCCTTAACCTGCTTGATTCTTGCAAGGTTTTTCTTGATTCCATTGACCATGACCAGATTTCCATGATACTGCTCAGGATGAATATCAGCATACTGCCATGGAAGGGATTTTTCTGTCAGGGAAAGAACTGATGCGAACGAAGCGGTGTAAAAATAATCGAAGGAAACTCCGATTGGAACTCCGCGGGCAGCAAAACAGCCCTGAATCACATAGTCGGCAAGGGTCTTGTTTCCACCCGGATAGAACTGAACGTAAACGTCGCTGTCTGCGGCAAAATAATATCGGATTCGGATTGCCTTTCCAGTAACTGAATCCTTCATCAAAATCCAGCTTCCAGGTGCGTCAGGCGGATATTCGTTCACTTTCTTTTTTTGGATTCCGTCCTGAGTGTACAAGTCAACGGAAATTGCAGTTTCCGGAGCTACTATAATAGAAAAGATTTCAGGAGTTTCTTCCAAGCGGACCTGAAAAACCTGCCCGATTGAGTTGGCCCTGAGTTCAGTGTGGTTCTGGCGGACATTTTCAAGAGGCTGCTCAAACCAGTTTTCGACGAGAGCCTTTCGGATGACAGATGAGTCGGGAACACGAAGTTTATTATTCTGAGCCGAAAGAGGCAAAATGGCACAGGCAAGAAATGAAATCAAAAAAAGACGGAAGCGTTTCATTCGAGGTCTCCAAAAATAAATTTTCTCTCTTTAATTTTCGGAAAAAGATTTGAAGAAAGTTAGCGCATTTTATCCAAGATTTCGTTCACAGCCTTTCGGATTCGCTTGAGTGATTCGCTGCCGGTGATTTCCTTTTTCTGAATGAAGCCGACTTCGTAGTAGCCAAGAGCATTGCCCGCAGAAAGGCAGGTAAAGCCCTTGTCGTAGGGGCCGTTTGTGAGGACGATGTGGGGAATGAGGCCGATTCCGATTCCCAGCTGGACAAGAGCCATGATTGCCTCGTTTCCTTCGGTTTCAGCGGCAATTACAGGCTTTACGTTGCGGCTGGCAATCCAGGTGTCAAAACGTTCACGAGCAAGACCGGTTTTGGGCAAAATCAGCGGTACTGAGGAAACAATGTCCTGGGGGCTGCCGGAAACATTTTCGTACTTTCCACCGACACTGGCGGCAAAAACAAGCGGAGTGTGGCGGATTGGCAGGGTGTCAAAACCGCTGAGCCCGGTCTCTGGAATTGCGGCGACTGCAAGCTCAGCCCTGCCCTCCTTTACGGCATTGATTGCACCAGCCGGATCACCGGTTTCAATTTCAAGATGAATCTGGGGATATTTTTCAGAAAGTTCCTTTAAAAACGGGGGCATAATCGAATAGCAGGCCGTAACAGAAGCGTAAACATGAAGGGAACCGGCAACCTCGCTGCCCTGAGACTTAAACGAATTAAGAACATCTTCCTGCTCGTCCAGGCATTTTTTTGCAAAATGGGCAAATTCCGAACCCTGGGGAGTGAGCTTGACTTCGCGGTTGTTGCGCTCAAGCAAAGTCGTGCCGGTTTCATCCTCAAGACGAGAAATCAGGCGGCTCAAGGCTGAGGGGCTCAGGTTGACTTTTTCTGCGGTGTGGGCGAAGTGCAAAGTTTGAGAAAGGTTTAAAAAAGCGTTTAATTCGAAAAAATCCATACCATCAGTATATCGGAATTGTCAAAAAAATCAGCATTTTTCTTATTGTAACAACGTTTATACTTAAAAAAAACATTTGTCAGACATGGAGGAATATAATGTTTAAGAAATTTGGTATCGCACTCGCTGCATTGTTGATTGGCGGCATGGTTTTCGCTCAGGAATCAGCAGATTTGAAGGCAAGCGCAGCTTCTGCAGGCAGCGTTGACGCAACTTGGGCTTGGAACGGCCGACCAAAAGGATGCAAAATCGGCGAGGATATGAACGTATTCGCAAAAGCTTTTGAGATTCCTAGCGGAACAGGTTCTGTAAAAGGCGCAAAATTCGAAATGATTAAAGGTGAGGCAAAATTCAAGACTGAAGACGGAATCACTGCAATCTATCACAACAACGGCTCTTCTGCACGAATCGAAAACATCGAGAAAAAACGCAAGGCAGAGTATGCAATCACAATCGATGACGCCGCAACAATCGAATTCGGCGTTACAGGAAACGGTGGAAGAGAGCCAAGCCGCTGCGTAGTTGTAAAACAGGGCGACACACAGCTCCTCGCAATCGACAATCTTGACCAGGACGACCCAATCAAAACAATCACATTGAAGAACGCTCCAGCTGGAACTTACCGCATTCTCGTTCAGGGTTCAAGAATCGTAACAATCAAGGCAAAGAACTAGTCAAATACCAATTAGGGATTATTCGGCTTAAATCAAAAAAGACGGCCTTACGTCGACAACCTGCCCCAAACCTCGCAGTGAGCATAGCTCAGGCGAGTTTGTGTCAGAATCCAAACGAGCACGATAACGAAAGTGCTCGCGACTCCGGCCGTCTTTTTTGTCTTATACGGATATGCTTAATTGTCATTTGCTATATAAAAGAAAATGGCGCAAGTTTTTCTGGCTGCCGCTGTTACGCAGACTAAGAAATTCCCGCACGGATGCGGGCAAAAGCTAGAAAATCCGCAAGAATTTTGCGAGGCAAAATTCTTGTCACGACATGGATGTCGGAACACGGCGGAGCGGGTTTTACTTTCCGAGAGCAACGGACCGGCTGTTTGCGGCTGTTACGGCTTCGATTACTGCGTTGCGGAAATTGTTCTTTTCGAGGGCGGCTACGCCTTCGATTGTTGTGCCGGCAGGGGAACAGACCATATCTTTTAGAACTGCCGGGTGGGTTCCGCTCTGCAAGACCATTCCGGCTGAGCCGTAGACTGTCTGGGCGGCGTAAGTGTAAGCCTGGGCGCGCGGCATTCCACAGCGGACTGCGGCATCGGCGAGAGCTTCGATGAACATGAATACAAAGGCAGGTCCTGAACCGCTTACGGCTGTAACGCAATCCATGAGTTTTTCAGGCACTTCTTCAACCTTTCCGGCTGCTCCCAGGATTTCCTTTACATGAGAAAGCTCCTGCTCTGTGATGTCGTCCTTGCAGGTGATGGCGGTCATTGCCTCGCCAATCTGAGCGCAGACGTTGGGCATCATGCGCACAAAGCGGGCGTTCGGAGCATAGCTCTGCAATTTTTCGATTTTAACTCCGGCTGCCATTGAAATTACGACTGATTCGGCACCGATGGCGTCCTTTATTTCATCAAAAACATCACCCAAAAACTGAGGCTTTACGGCAAGGAAAATGTATTTTGCGGCGAGTGCCTCTTTGTTTGTCTCAACGAAAGTACAGCCGTTTTCTTTGGCGAATTTTTTGCCCATTTCGGCGTTTTTGTCAGTTACTTTGATTTGATTTTTATCAAATTTTTTGCAAACGGCACGCATGATTGCGCCGCCCATAGCACCAGTTCCGATACAAGATATTGTCATAATTTACTCCAAAAAGAATTTATTGGCTGTCACAAAGAACAAATCTTCGGCTGTGTCAAAAAAGTCTTCCAGCGAGAACGCGCCACAAAACTCGCGGTGAACAAGTTCAAGCGAGTTTTTGTCGCAACCTCGCTTCCGACTTTTTTGGCATTGCTGTTTATTGTGTTCTTTGCATCAGTCGGATATGTGCTTTTTGGTGTAATTTGTGCCAAAAAGCATAGGTTTTTCTTATTCTGCCAAAAATAGAGTGCCCTTGGCTGTGCCGTCGGCGAGCTTGTCCAGAATATTTTCGGCGCCGCCGTTGGCTAAAATCATCGGGATGCCGTATTTTGTGCTTTTTGTAGCTGCCTGGATTTTGGTTTCGATTCCGCCGGTTCCGAAAGCGTTTGTTTCGCCGATTGTGATTTTTTTGCGAAGGTCTTCGATTGAACTTACGCTTTCAATCAGCTGAGCCTTAGGATTTGTCTTTGGATTGTCAGTATAGATTCCGTCAATGTCGCTGAAAAGAATCAGCAAATCTGCGCTCCAAAGGATTGCAGTGATTGCGCTCAGGTTGTCGTTGTCGCCGATTGCAAATTCGTCGGTGGAAACCGAGTCGTTTTCGTTGATGATTGGAACTACGCCCTCGTCAACCAGAGTGAAAAGAGTGTTACGGATGTTGAGGGAGCGGTGGTTGTCTTCAAAATCTTCTTTTGTGAAGAGAAGCTGACCGATGTGAAGGTCCTGCTCGGCAAAAGCCTTACGCCACTGAGCCATGAGCTCAACCTGACCGATAGCACACAAAGCCTGACGGAAGTGAACGTCCTTTTTGCGCGCCCATTCCTTGAGGGTAGAAACGCCAGAAACCTGGGCTCCCGAAGAAACGACTACAATCTGCTTGCCTTTTGCGATAAGGTTCTTGCACTGGCGGGCAAAGGAATGCATGAACTCAGTGTTCTGGGTGCCGTCTTCCTTTGCAAGAGTGTTAGAACCGATTTTGATTACGATTTTGCGTGATTCATTTAAGATTTGAGAGATGTCCATATAAATCCTTGTTACTCTTGATAATAACAAATTGCAGAGGATTTGGAAACAGCACCCTATTGAATTACAGCAGATTTTTACCTGCGTCCGCCCGGCATTCCTGAATTCATGCCTCCTGGATTTCCGCCGCCACCGAATCCGCCCATTGAAGAGGCCTGAGTCGTTGCAGTTGCAGAAATGCTCGAACCGCCTGAAACGCTTGCAGGGAAGTAAAGCCCTGAACCGGAAAGAATTTCTGTTCCACTGACAGAGCCGCCTTTTACAAAGCTGTAGGACTTTCCATTTTCAAGTTCAGAACTGATTAAAAGGGCCGCAGAATAAGTCTGTGGGGAAAGCAGGGCAATTATTCCGTTCACGCCCAACGATGAAGACGAATTTCCAAAGGATGTTGAATAAATATAAGGAACGGTTGTGCTTGAAGGAAGACATTCATTGAACATATCCGATGAGCCCATGGCAAAGACCGTTCCGCCGGTTACGCTGAAAGAATAACTTCCGTCGCCGCAGTCAATCGGAGAATTTCCGCCCCCGGTCTGACTTACAACAACTGTGCCTCCAGAAATCACGATGTTTCCGTTTGAATCCAGACCATCCCCCCGAGCCTTTACGAGCAGGAATCCGTCTGAAATCTTTAAATTTCCGCCGGTAGCACTTACATTTATTCCGTCATCGAGGGCTGAAACAATAGTTTTTCCGCCGGAAATTTCAACGATGGACTCGCCTTCGATTCCTTCAGCTGCAAATTTGACGATTCCGCTCTCTGCAACTCCATCCGCGTCATACCATGAACCAGATCTGTTGTCATCGCCTGTAAATCCAGTTACTCCGCTCACAGTAAATGTATTTGTACCACCGGCAATGTAAACGCAGGGGGCATTGAGTCCCTTTCCATTGTAAGCTGTTGCACTTATTGTTCCGCCATTGATTTTGATATAGCTTTCCGGATAATCATCATCGTCAGTTTTAAATGCATTTGCTTTTCTGACATCGCTTGTCGAAATTATGCCTTTTCCATCAAAAGTGATTGTACCGCCATTCACGATAATTCCCTGACCGCCGAACAAGCCGTTCTTTCCCGTTTCAGAAGACGAAAGATAATTTTTTAGATTTAAAGTACCCTTTTCAATCGTAAGGATTCCGTCTTTTGAGGCAATGCAGTTTTTGTAAGCCTGTGTGACTGAAAGAGAGCCATTTCCAGAAATTGTAAGGTTTCCCTTGCTGTAGAGACTTCCTTTTGAATCACTTCCGTCTTCAACATAATACTGTGAAGTTTCCGCATATTCTTCCTCGCCGTAGCCGTAGCCGTAGCTTCTTCCGTCAACAAAAACGTTCGTTCCACTTAGATTTACGATTGCAGCCGAGCCTTTAGTCACTTCAAGACACGGATAATTTGAAGAATTGATTGTTACGCCGCTTAAATTTACAGTAACCGAATCACTTCCGTTAGATTGAATTTTTATACCACCGGCATTCATCGTTCCTGAAATGGTTATGGAAAGAACGGATGTGAAAGCTGTCGCATCAATTTTAATCAGACCTGTTTTTGTGGATTTTACAGAAATCGTATCAGAATATAATTTTAAATTTGAGCTTGTTATTTCTGACCAAAGCGAATTGTCGCAGGAAATTTTCCCATTTGTCAAATCAAGATAAAGCATGGATGAAATGGAATTTTCCTGTCCCGCAGCAGCAGCCTCATCCGTCTCAGAAGCAGAAGTTGAGCTGGAAGAAGCCGAATCTCCAGACTCATCATCAGTGGCACAAGAACTCAGACAGAAAGCTCCAAGAATCGAAATCAAAACAGAAATCTTTGTTAATTTTTTCAAAATAATACCCCCTTATTTTCGGTCAAATTTAACTTAACTCGTCAATGCAGAAAAATCAGTTAAAATCCCCGATTCTTTAAAATCTCTAAACAAAATCTTAAAGTATGAGAGGGCAAATAAGATAATAATGGCTGATTTTGAAGGGCTTTTACAAGAAATGTTGGGGTTCCGTTTTCAATTCGCCCTTGTGAGCAAGCGTGTAGGCAATGATTCCCGCGCACCAGCTGAAAGTTGCGATGAAACTAAAGAAAATCGCGGCTCTTAACGACGGAACGTAAATCATCGAAATAAAATAGCCCGAAAAGCCTGCGATACTGCCTGTCATGTCGATTAAGTTGTCGTAGGAAGCCCGGTCATCGCTTTTTTTGAAGAACCAGGCTTTTGCGCCCTCAAAAATCTTGTCGCTGATTCCGCCGAAAAAGACGTACATTCCCATGCTCAAAATCCAGAAAATGAACATGTTCAAAGTGGCTTCGGAATAGACAAAATAGAGAATGCTTGCGGCTGCCTGCATCATAAAAAACGGGAGCATGAGCGGAAGAAGCCTGCGGTTCCATTTTGACCACATAAAGCCGAGTAAAACACCGCCGCCCCAGCCGATTATGCTCTGAAGCGAAAGCAGCCGGGGAGAAAGAACTGCGTAGATTTCCTTGTTGATTACGGAAGATGAAAGACCTGTGAAAAGATAATAAAACCCGTCGGCGGCCAGAAGAGGGGCGTACCGACGGATATCAAGCAACATATTCGAATTATTCTGCATTTTTTGCCATTTTCCTTACGATTTCCTTCCATTCGGCTACGAACCAGTCAGGCTCAAGAGGTTTTGCTTCTCCACCAAACGAAAGAAGCCATTTTTGAACCGGGAGCCACTGAGAAGTCGTGAAAGTCAGAATCGATTTGTCATGTTCCGAATCTTCTTCCAGAATCTGATTGTCCGACCAGACATATTCGCGGACAATTTTTCTTGCATCACCGTAGAATTCAATTTTAAAGTCAAAATAATCGTCGTACTGAAAAGCCCCGAATCTGCCCTGCTCTGTTTCTTCATGAAAGCGGAAATTCGGCGGAAGATCAAAACTCCGGGAAGTTATTACTTCGACGCCGTGCATTTTGGAAAGGTTGAAAAGGCGCGGATTATCCGGCTCTGTGCGTCTGGCTCCGTAAAGATAAAGGGAACCTTCATCAAGGACAAGCTGAAACGGCATGATTCTTCTGTGGCGTTCTTCCGGCTCCCATTTGCTGTTGTAATAAAAATCAAGCATAAAATTGTTTTTAATCGCAAAAAGGACTTTTTCACAAGCCTCTTTTTCAAGAACAGGCTTTGGACGGGTAGGAACAAAAATCCGGTCATAAATTGTAAGAGCTTTTGAGTCTGCTTCCTCAAAATCCAGTTCACCTTCTCTCACAGGCTCGGCTTTCTTTTCTTCATCAAGATTCAATGACGGACTGATTTTTTCGAGAAGAGTCTGAATTGACTTGAAAATAAAATCCTCAGAAGAATGTTGCCCAATCAATTTTTTAACCAGATGCAGGGCAAGAATTTCATCATCAGTAAAACCGGATGAAGGAAGTTTGTAGGTCTTTGTGTAATGCCAGCCATACTTTTTTGCATCGTATTCGAGGGGAGCGGCAAGCTCATTCTTCATGTAGCGGAAATCCCGGCGGAGAGTGCTTTCAGAAAGAGCCGGGTCGCGAAGAATGGAACGGAGCTTTTCAAGAATGTCATCAAAGGAAATGGTTTCACCCGAAGAAAGGAGAGAATCAATCAGGCGGAAGCGTTCAAGCTGTGTGTGCGATGTTTTGTGACCGGGCATGTGTGCAATATATCACGGATTTGCAGGAATTTCAAAACGGCGGCAAGGAAAAGCCCCTGCCGCCACTTATCACTATCGTTTTGCAATTGGTGCGTTATTCAAGCCAAAGTGACTGCAGGTAATAACACCATTCCTAGCGTCTTTGGAATTTATTGTAATAGTAAAATCTTTACTTGATGCAGTATAGGAATCACCGTTTTTAGTAACTGTGTAAGATTCTGATAGAATCTTGTCCTTATAGTCCGCCTTATAGTCCGAGAGTCTGCAAATCATAACCCCTTTGAGTTTGTCCTTTTCAATCTGAATGTCAACAGAATTATACACATTTGATAAATCATAGCACATCCATTCAGTTCCCTTAAAAGGATTGTCCTGAGAAGAAGCAGCTGATTCACTCGGCTTTTCTTTTGTTTCTCCTGAATCTGAATTATTCTCAGAAACTCTGGTAAATGTTGAAATCAGTTTCTTTCCATAAGTGCTGCCAGCTTCTTTTCCATAAAGCTTCAAGTCATTTCCAGTTAATTCCCAAAAATAATTAATACCATCATCTGCTTTCAAATAAACAGTTCCTTCGCCGTCTTTTGAAATGTCACCAGTATAAGATCCTTTAAGAAAAATCTCCCTATCCACGATTTCCACAACAGCAAGGTTTGATTTTAGATAATACAGGACATATTCACCTTTCGTTGGTATTGTTCCCTTAAAGCTGGCCAGAATTTCAGAAGCAGCAGGCTTTTCAACTTTCGTGTCGCCACTGCTTCCGCCTGTTTTTCCTGTTTCGCTGCCAGAGTTTTCATCTGTTTTTACTGTTTCGCTGCTAGAGTTTCCGCCATCATCATCGCTAGAACAGGCTGCAAAGCCAAAAACCAATGCTCCTGCAAGCAAGATTGCCAAAATTTTCTTAATTGCTTTCATTGAAAGCCCCCTTTTTTCATAAAATTTAAAACTATTATAACGGGGGGGGTAGTCATCTAATGACCAATGAGGAAAATATTTTTTGATGTCCTGCCACATGGCAACCACGGCTAGCGAACCTGACCGTCACCGTCTATGAGGTATTTTGTGGTGGTGAGGACTTTGATTCCCATTGGTCCGCGGGCGTGGAGTTTTTGGGTTGAGATGCCGAGTTCTGCACCGAAGCCGAATTCGCCGCCGTCCGTGAAGCGGGTTGAGCAGTTTACGTAGACACAGGCTGCATCAACTTTGGCCTGGAAAAGTCGTGCCGTAGCGCGGGTTTCCGTGATGATGCTTTCTGAGTGCTTTGTGTTGTGGGTGTTGATGTAAGAAATTGCTTCGTTTACGTCTCGCACAACTTTGACTGCGCAAATCAAATCAAGGAATTCAAAGCCGAAATCTGATTCTTCTGCGTGTACGAGCTTTAAGTCTTTTGAAGCAGATTCCAGGATTTTATATGCCTTTTCGTCAGCACGAACTTCAACTGTACCGGCAAATCGTTTTGCAAGGCGCGGAAGGAATTCCTGAGCTACTTTTTCGTGAACTAAGATGCACTCGATTGCGTTGCAGACTCCAGGTCGCTGGGTTTTGGCGTTCCAGGCTATGTTTTCTGCCATTTCGAGGTTGCCTGTTTCGTCAACGTAAAGGTGGCAGATTCCGGCACCGGTTTCGATTACAGGAACTTTTGCCTTTTCTACGACCATGTTGATGAGTTTTGCACTGCCACGAGGAAGTGCCATGTCGATTTTGCCGACTGCACCGAGGATTTCTTCGACTTCTGAGTGGCTTTCGCATGGAGCAAGTTCGATTGAATCAACTACACCCAGGCCCTGAGCCTCGCTTGAAGCAAGACCTTCCTTAATCGCAGCAACAATTGCCTTGTTTGACTTGAGTGCGCTTGACGAGCCTCGGAGAAGGATTGAGTTTCCGCTTTTGTATGCGAGTGCGAATGCATCAACAGTGACGTTCGGGCGGCTTTCGTAGATGATTGCTACAACTCCGAGCGGAACCCGAACCTGTCTGATTGTCATGCCGGCTGGTGTCTTCCAGCCCGTGATTTCCTCGCCAATCGGGTCTGTCTGGGAAATGATGATTTTGATTGAGTCGATAAGGCCGTCAATGCGCTTGTCGTTAAGGGAAAGGCGGTCAACGAGTGCTTCTGAAGTGCCTTTTGAGCGGGCAAGAGCGACATCCTCAGCATTTGCCGCAAGAATTGCGGCACGATTTTTGTCTATAGAAGAAATTACAGCTGAAAGAGCGATGTTTTTTTGAGCAGCAGTCTGAAGAGCAAGGATTTCGCTTCCGGCACGAAGTTTGTCAGAAATCTCGTTAATGTTCATAAAAGCCTCCAATCGGGGCGTATCCGGGGATTTTAAGGGGCGAAGCCCCTTAGGTGAGAGGGTAGCGACCAACGAAGTGGGCGCGCAGGGAGAGACTTCTCCCTCCCCTTTTCAATTTACTAATAGTTTGCCAGGAAGAACATTGCGATTAACATGACCGCCTTGTTCTTTTCGTTTGACCAGTCGTTTGTGACCGGGAGACTTTTAACGTACCACCAGAAAATACCGAATTCGGGGTCGATTCGGAGGGCGTACTCTGGGAAATCGGGGGATTTTGCCATTGCACCGAACATGAGGTAGATTACGTCGTCAAGAATTTTTGTGAAGGAGCCTGAAACCTGGGCCCATTTGTCTTCTTCGATGGATGCGATATATTTTTCGAGTTTGACCAGAATTTCTTCCTTGAGGGAAACGTCCGAGTGGTCAACCCATGTTTTCTGGATAAGAAGTGTAAGATTTTTTTTGAAACTGGTTATGAGCTTTTTAACACTTGCATCTGTAGAAATGTCAAATCCTGAGCCGAACTGAGAAGCAACGACGGCCGCAGATTTTGCAATTTCTGCATTGTCTGAGCTGGCAAGCAAGAGGTTCAGGGAATCTATAGCATCTTTTTCAATAAATTCTGTTATTAAATCGTTCATATTGACTGTATTTTAGAAGATTTTAATGTTTTATTCAATCACACGCCGTCAATCATTCGTTCCAGACCAGAAATCAAAAAAGTTGTACCACTGATATGGATGCATTTTGCAGAGTTTTTCGAGGTTTTGCACGTAATTTTCTGCGGTCTGCCGGATCCGGGCCTCACGTTCCTTTCGCGGGCAGTCAAAATCAAGGGGATTTTTCTTTACGAACATGTCATATTTGGGGCTGAGGGTAAAATCCTTGTGGCGAAGACCGTTTACAAAATATGTCGGGGCCTTCAAAAGGGCGAGCAGCAGGAAAACTCCGTATGGGAAGCGGGCTTTGGCCTCAAGGAAATCGATTTCAAGGTTGCGGTCTGTGTGCGCGCTCACCCGGTCGCCTGCAATTACGACAACTCCGCCCTTTTCAAGTCTTTCCTGAAGGAGCAGGATTGTTTCCGGGCCGATGTCGTTTGAGTTCACCAGATTGAATGATGAATCCGGATTGATTTCATTCAAAAGTGCGTTGAATCCGCTGGAGATTTTTGCGTCGGAAATCGTGGTGATGTTCATCTTGCGCTCGGTGCCGCTTTCGCCCATGCTGGCAAGTCCCTTCATCATCTGGGCGTTTCCCAGGTGGGAGATGACGATTACAGTGCCCCTTCCTGCGTTGATGTTTGCAACTAGGTCGCCAACGTCATCGTCCTGCCAGGTCACGTTCTTGAAGGAGAATTTTCCAGCCCAGCTCTGAACGTTTTCAACAAGATTTAGCGCAAAGGAAGAAATGTGCCTGAAAGTTGAAGTTTTGCCGGTGGCAACGCGGCGCAGATAATCTTTTGAGATCCGCCTCGTCTTTTTTCCGAATGCCCAATAAAAAAATCCGATCGGAAAGGCGAGAAAACGCATGAATCCTGCCGGAAAGATTTTGAGCACAAAAAACATGAGTGCATAGCCGAGATTATGATTCTGCTTTACTTCGTACCACTGGGTATTTTCGCTCATCGGAACAGTTTTCTCCAGAGCATGACGGGTGAAAGAAGGAACATCTTGAGGCAGAGTTTTGTGAAGACCCAGGAAATGCGCACGTTGTCGCGGAAAGCGTGGAAATTTGAGATTCCATCGCTCGGATAAGTGACTTTGACCGGATAAAATTCAACGTCAAGGCCTGACTGCATGAGCTGAACAAGAATTTCGACGTCAAAGCCCATTCGCTTGTCGAAAATTTTTTTTGTAACAAAGCGATAGGCCGGCTCAATCGGGTAAGCCCGGAAGCCGCACAGGGCATCTACGATTTTTCCGCTCCATGTTACGATTGCACACCAGGTATTTGCGAATTTGTGGGCGTTTTTGCGGTGGCCGGGAGCCGTTTCATCGTATTCAGGATAGCCGCAAATCATTTTGTCAGGAGAAGCCTTTGCCTTTTCAATGAAGAGGGGAATTTTTGTGCTGTCGTGCTGACCGTCCGCGTCAACCTGAAGGATGTGGGAATAGCCAAGTTCCTTTGCACGGATTGTGCCAGCCTTGAAAGCCCCGCCCTTTCCCTGATTTTTTGCCAGGGTGACAAGCTCGATTTCGCCGTGCTTTTCTTTAATCTGACGGAGATAAGCCTTTGTTTCCTCGGCGTTTCCGTCATCAACGAGAATAATCGGGATATTATATTGAAGAATCTGCTCAACGACCTCGGCGCAAGCCTTTCCGTGCCGGTAAACAGGAATCAAAATCACTGGATTAAAGTCAGACACTGTATCCTCCGCTGGAATAAGATTTTCCGTCTGAAGCGTCAGTCACTTCAAAAGTAACCCTGCCCTTTTCTTTGTCATAGTGGATGCTGAAAATCACCACTGTGTCCGGCAAAATTTTGCCAGAAAATTTAAAGCGCTTGATGCTGGGCGTTGAAAGGGGCAGGCCGAAATATTTTTGGGCGTAATGAGCAAGCAAGTCAATCTGGGCCACAGCCGGAAGAAGCTTGAAAGCCGGGAAATGACCGTCAAAATAATCGCTTTCAGCAGGGATTTTTACCCTGAGTGAGACTGAGCTTTCTGATTTTTCAATTACTTCTTCTTCGCCGATTCCGTGAATCAATTTTCTTCTCCAGTAAAGAGGGCCTGAATTTCAGGCTTGTGCTTTTTGCCCTGAACATCGGTCGGAAGCTTTTCAAGATAACGCCATTTTTTTGGCAGGACTACATTTTCAAAGAACTGCAAAAGATAGTCGTGGAAATAGCGGTTAATCAGATATTTTTCCATTCCTTCGAATTTCGCCTTTCCCTCAGCGTTGAGGACGAGAGCCGCCGCAAGATACTGCCGCCTGTCCGACATCGGAACTACTGAACAGTCAGCGACAAGACCTGTTGAAAGCAGACGGTTTTCAACTTCTGTGACGGAAATACGTTTTTCTTCGATTTTAACGATTGAGTCAGCCCGGCCTTTTAGAAGGAAGGTGCCGTCCTCGTGCATTTCAGCAAGGTCGCCGGTTTTAAAGCCAGCCGGATCCTTGATGTATGGCGAAATGATTGTAAGGCAGCCGTCGTCCTTGTCCAGCCAGATTTTTGCGTTGTCAAAAGGAGTCCAGACCAGGCCGTTTTTTGTCTGCTGGCGGTAAGCGATGCCGGAAGTCTCTGTTGAGCCGTAAACTTCAAGCGGACAGAAACCGAAAACCCGCTCTGTATCGACTGCAAGTTCCGGTGAGACAGCTCCGCCCGAAGAGAAAATCCATGGATTTTTGAGGGGAAGGCGTTTTTCGCCCATCTCGGCACAGGTTCTCTTTAAGAAAGCTGGAACTGCGATAATCATGTAAGATTCATCGTCAAGGGCTTCAAATTCTTCCGGGAATTCCACGCGCTTTCTTCGGAATGGAACTCCGGCTGCGAATGGAAGAGAAATCGTGAACAAAAAGCCGTAAATGTGGTGCTGGGAATTGACCGCACAAACCTTGCGGGAAGCAAATTCCTCGTACCATTTTGAAAGGATAAAGGCGTTATCAAGCTCAAACTCGGTCATGCGCTGGTGAACAGCCTTTGGATGACCAGTTGAACCGGAAGTGAACATGAGGATTTTAGTTTCGTCGGAAATGATTTCCGGTACATTCATTTTTTCTGATTCAGAAGGCTCTTTTGCCTCTTCGACAATCTTTGGGATGAAAATTGAATCTTCAATCTTTTTGCCTTCAACTTCGGTCTGGTCGGTAAAGAAATTGACCTTTCCGCCAGCCCCCTCTTTAATTTCTTCGATAAACTTCGGGCTGATGTTGGCCGTAAGCAGGACTTCCTTTTTGCACTGAAGAAGGGCGATGAAAGAGCAGAGAAAATGCCAGTAATCCTCACAATGAAGAATCCACTTTTCGCAAGTTCCAGACTGAGAATCCTGATCCCTGATGAAGTTTCGGATTTTTGCAGATTCAGTAAGGAAATCGCCCCATGTCAGATATTTTTTGTCGCTCCACTTGTGCTCGTAGCAGACAACTTTTTCAAGCGGATAAGATTTTGCATTAAATTTTGTGATGTAAGAAAGCTTAGGCATTTTTGAATTAACCACCATTCGGACAATGAATTCAACGGTAAATAGAAGCCCCATCAGAAGATAGGAAATTCCGCCGTTGTATATGGACCATATTTTATCACTTTTCCAGAAAACTGTGTAGAAAGCTACAGTTCCGTTTAAGAAAAAAAACACACACCAGATCAGAGTGACCTTAAAGCAGTAATTTTCGACCCGGCGGGCTATGTGTGATTTTGAAAGATTTTTCTGGGCAAGACAGGCAAAACGGAAGCAGATGTTGGGCGGCAAAAACAAAGTCGAGCCGAAAGTAAAGAGAAAAATCAGGTTCATCAGAACCGGGTAAAGCTTGATGAAAAGAGTCTTTCCGGTGGCAAGGCAGAAAATTCCTGCAAAAAGAAGCAGGCCCGCGCTGGCCAGCAGGCGAAGATTTTTTTTGAGCCGGGCAGAAAGATTTCCCCCGCCACCAGTTGCAAGCAAGAGGTAGACGAGGGCGATAAAAACCACGAAAAGAGAAAAGACTTTAAGCGGCACGTGGAAAATCACCAGACAGGAAAAAACCACGGCCGGATAGAGAATTGAAAGGATTACAAAAAGGATTTTTGAAAAAAGTTTCACTACTTTGTAAGCGGCTCAAGGATATCTACGACATCCTGCACCGTTTTGACAGACTTGAAAGCATCCGGTTCAATCTTGTTGTTGAGGAGAGGCTTTACTTTTACAATCATGTCGACAGAATCAATGGAATCAAGCTCCAAATCTTCCTGAATGAGGGCTTCCGGCTTAATCAAATCTTCGTCGATGTCAAAATCATTAATGAGAATTTCTTTGAGTTTTGAATAAAGTTCGTCTTTTGTCATAGCTGTTTCCGTCTAAATTAGTTGGCTTTTGCTCTCTCAGAAGAAATATAAGCGGCGAGAGCATCAACAGAAGCAAAGTGCTCGCGGGTATCAGCATTCTCTGCATTAAATTTTACGCCGAATTTCTTTTTGAGGGCAACGCCAAGCTCCAATGCGTCGATTGAATCGAGCCCAAGACCAGTTCCAAAAAGTGGCTCAGAATCAACGATATTCTCAGGTTTAATATCCTCAAGTTCGAGAGAAGAAATAATACATTCTTTGATCTGCTGTTTAAGTTCGTCCATGATAAATTCCTGCAAATAAGATAGATTCTTCCTATTATAAAGGTTTGTTTTTTTATAGGCAATACGATTTTAATAGCGGTATTGGGCGTTCGCCTCGTCCGAAAGAATGTCCCGGATTTTGTCAGTCAGGCGTTTTGCCGCAATCGGACCTGGCAAATCCTTGAATTCATCGGGATAAACCGGCTCCTTTATATGCAAGTCAAAAGAATAGATGCTGGAATGATTGTATTCGAAAATTTTATCGCCCTTTCCAAGACCTTTTTTGCTGTTTCCGCCGATGTAAACTGGAATTATAGGCACTCCGGTGGCAAGAGAAATGCGGGCGGCACCTTTTTTGTAGTAATTCTGACCGTATGGCGTGCTGCGGGTACCTTCCGGGAACATAATCAGAGTGTTTCCGTTGGCAAAATCTTCCTTTGCACGTTCGACAATCTCGTCAAAGGGCACGGAATTTGGAGTGTAAAGCTCGTTGATGACCAGCTTCATGACGTTTCTTTCTGAAAGAGAAGCTTTTGGAATAATTGTTGCGTGCTTGAGCTGGGCCAGCATGACAAAAGAATCAAGATAGGCCGAATGATTTGCAACGACAATGGCAGATTCCAGCTTGTTGAGGTAATTTTTTTTATCGACTTTAATCCTAATCACTCTCAGAAGCCAGAGGAATTTTATGAAGACGTTAAAAAGAATGTAAATCAAATAGCGGGTGTGGTAGCGGAACTTAGTCTTGGGCCGGAAAATCAGCTTGCAAATAGGAAAACAAAGAGCGGCGAGCAAAACCGTTCCCACGCCGAAAATCACAAGGGCAAAAATCTTGCCGAAAATCCGGTAAAAATACAGAGGATAGTTCGTGACTTTTTTTTCAGGGAAAAGAAGCTCTTTATTTTCGTCCATTTTGACAAACTCTCAGATAATCAAGGAATTCAAGCGGCTTTATTGAAGAAAACTTTTCGTCCTCAAAATCAATTTCAATTGCGCCGTCAGATTTTTCAGCAGAAAGCAGGCAGGCAAAGGCTAGCGGCAAATCCTGACTGTAGCCCCTGCACTTGGAATATTCTTCGGGGATTTTTTCGTCTGCGTAGGCAAAAATCACATTTTTTTCGGAAGCGGCTAAAATACCACTCGCGGCGGCAGTCAAAGCGGATAAAAAATTATCCTCGCTGGGGTAAATCGCATTGTAGCCGGCCTTCATTCCCAAAGCAATCGTAGTGGCGGCAGGCGGCGTGTTAAAGACAGAAAGCGAAAACTGAGCCGGCATGACGTCGGCATCTTCGACCAGGCCCTTGTTGATTTTAAGCTGGCGGGCAATCTCGCCCCGAAAAGAAGCGAAGACAAGCTTGAGTCCTGAGCTTTCCGGATCACCTTCAAGAAGAGAGTGGACAACTTCAATGGTCATGCGGCTGATCTGACTGAGCCTGCGGCGGAAAAGAGCGTCAACATATTCAAGTTTTGGCATTTCGCCCGGATTTTCCTGAGAAGGCTGATAACTTGCAAATTTCGTTACATAAACCTTCATTATTTCTTCCTAAAATTCAGGATTGAGTAAAAATTGCTGCCCAGGTTGTGGTGTGCCGTTACAAGCTGGAATCCGGCCTTTTCGATTGCCTCGACCAGCTCGCCGTAGCGGTACATCTTGCTGTTTCCGTTTGCAATGCAGGTGAAGTAAAGGCTGGTGGCCTGCAGAGCGTAGCTTTCGCCCTCGTATTTCTGCATGTCCCAGAGAGGCTCCATCACGAAAATGTCGCAGTTTTCATCAACCGAGTTGTAGATTTTTGTGAGGATTTTGGTAATCTGATGCAGGCTGAAGCAGTCCAAAAACTGACTCATCCAGACGGCATTGGCTCCGGCAGGAAGTTTTGTCTCGCTGTCCAGAACGTTCCCGCTCACGAAGCTGATTCTGTCGGCAAAACCGGCATCTTTTGCGTTTTTTTCGGCAACAGCAGTCTGACCCGGCAAATCAACGATTGTAACATGAACGTCCGGGTCATATTTGCAGCTGGTAATGGCCCATTTTGCTGTGTTTCCGCCGATGTCAAAAAGATTTTTTGGCTTTTTGGCGTAAACAATAGGAAGGGCTTCCGGAAAAGCGACGTCAGAATAGAAATGGTCGAATTCGAACCATGATTTTTTCTCTCGCTCAGGAAGGGTTGAAAGAGCCTCGTAAACCGTAGTCCACTTGTCGCCGAAGTTTTTGAGTCCTTCAGGCTTGCCCTTTTTGACCGAATCAATCAGATTGAAAGCGCCCTTGTAACAGATATCGTTGGTAAAGTTGAAATTGACGCGGGTGCAGTCATCTTCGAGCAGGAACCAGCCGATTTTACCGAGGACAAGCTTACCAAGTCCTGATTTTCCGTCTGCTTCCTCATCAGAAGTGGAATTAATTTTAACGACTCCCATACCGAGAGCCATTTCTACGAGCACGCCGACTCCGTATTCTGAAATGCCGGAAGCTTCTGAAAGTTCTTTGATTGAAATTCCTTTGTCACCGGCATCTGAAATCTTTTGCAGCAGGCCGAGTTCAATCAAGGCTCGAATCGCCTGAAAAGTCATCGGGGAAAAAGCGATTTTGATTGCCTCAACTTTTGCATCTATTGCACGAATTTTATCTTCATAATAGCTCTTATTTTCCATTTCCATAAATTAAATTATATGCTAAAATCGAATCATGTTAAAGGGAAGAAATTTAATCAAACCAAACGATCTTACCGTTTCAGAAATCGACGAAATCTGCGGTCTTGCAGAACAAATTATTGTTGACCCAAATTCATTTTCAGATGTGTGTCGCGGGAAAATTCTTGCGACACTTTTTTTTGAGCCAAGCACAAGAACCAGGCTCTCTTTTGAGGCGGCAATGCTTCACCTGGGCGGTGCGGTCGAAGGCTTTTCTGACGCGGCAAATTCTTCCACGGCAAAAGGCGAATCACTTTCAGATACAATCCGCACGGTCTCTTCTTACGTTGATGTAATCGCAATGCGAAATCCCAAGGAAGGTGCAGCCCTCGTAGCAAGCCAGTACTCAAACTGCCCGATTATCAATGCAGGCGACGGCGGCCACTATCACCCCACGCAAACTCTCACCGACATGCTCACAATCCGGGCACTTCAGGGCGGTTTTGAAGGACACACAATCGGCTTCTGCGGCGACCTCAAATTCGGACGCACGGTTCACTCACTGGCAGAGGCAATGAGCCGCTACAAAAACAACAGATATATTTTCATCAGCCCGAACGAGCTTCAGGTTCCCGAATACGTCACCCAGGAACTTGACGAAGCAGGAATCGAATACACCACGGCAGAAAGACTGGAATCAGTTATCGGCGACCTGGACATCCTTTACATGACCCGAGTTCAAAAGGAGCGCTTCTTCAACGAACAGGACTACATCCGCCTCAAGGACAGTTATATTTTGGACAACCAGAAAATGTCACTCGCCCGCAAAAACATGATTGTACTTCACCCTCTTCCACGCGTTAACGAAATCGCCCCGGAAGTAGACAACGACCCAAGGGCCGCATATTTCAAGCAGGTCAAATACGGCATGTACGTCCGCATGGCCTTGATTGCAAAACTTGTCGGAGTACTGTAAGGAGATTTTATGCTAAACGTAGATACAATCAAAAACGGTCTTGTAATCGACCACATCAAGGCTGGCTTCGGTCCTCAGATTTTCCACTTTCTGGGACTGGACAAGGCTGATTTTTCCTGCGCTCTGATTATGAACGTAGCCTCAAAAAAGACCGGCAAAAAAGACATCATCAAAATCGACAATATCATCAACATCGATTACTCGGTTCTGGGCTTTATCGACCCCAACATCTCAATCAACGTAATCAAAGACGAAAAAATCGTCCGCAAAATCAAGATGGAGCTTCCCGAAAAGGTCGAGAACGTAATCCACTGCAAAAATCCTCGCTGCATCACTGTCACAGAGCACTATGTCACGCCGTCATTCAGACTGGTCAACCGCGAAAAGGCCCAGTATGCGTGTGAATACTGCGATGCCCTTTACACAGCAGGGTCAATCGACTAGACAACATATCAGGAGAAAATTATGGCCGACTCTTCAATTCTGATTATTTATAATGCCAGGCTCGTAGACTCAAACATCGACAGCCCGGGAACGCTGATTATAGGTGACGGTAAAATCCGCGGCGTTTTTCTGGGAGAATGCAAGACTGCAAAAACTGCAATCATGTACGCTTCTGCCTTTCTGGCTGAAACTCCGGCCGACACCAAGCCAGAATTTTACGATGCCAAGGGAATGACAGTCATGCCGGGCTTCATCGACATGCACGTTCACTTTCGCTATCCCGGCCAGACTCAAAAAGAAGACCTGGATTCCGGCCTCCATGCGGCAATTGCGGGCGGCTACACAAGCGTCGTCCTCATGCCCAACACAAGCCCGGTAATTTCTGATTCTGACTCTGCCAAAAAAGTTATGGACGAGGCAAATGACAAAAATCTTGCCCGCGTTTTCCAGACAGTCAGCATCACCAAAAACTTTGAGGGCAACGATACAAGCGGCTTGAACAACCTCCAGGGCAAAGAATTTCCTGTAATCACCGAAGACGGACACGACGTACTTTCAGCAGCCGTCATGCTCGAAGCCATGAAAAAGGCCGGTGAAAAGGGAATAATCGTAAGCTGCCACTGTGAGGATCCTTCTCTGGCTCAGGCGGCAAAACCTTACCGCCAGCGGGCACTCAGCTTTATGAAGCAATACGGAATCCCTGCCGGAAAAATCCACATCGAAACGCCAAACGTTCCTGCAGCCGTAAATTTTGAGATTGACGGCAACCTCACTCGGGCAAATTCACTTCTCGCGCTGGCCGAAGACACTGCCACAATCCGAAACATTGAGATTGCAAAGACAGCCGGCTGCCATGTGCACATCTGCCACTGTTCGACAAAAGCAAGCATGGATGCCGTCCGCCGTGCAAAAGAAGAAATTGCACTTGGCAACACAAGCGAGGGCTTTGACTGTACAGTTGAAGTCACGCCGCATCATCTGGGACTTGTCGGAACAGACGCTCCAAATATCCGGGCCCTTGTAAATCCGCCACTCCGCAGCGAAGACGACCGCCGGGCAATAATCGAAGCCCTGCGCGACGGCACTGTTGATACAATCGCCACAGACCATGCTCCCCACACCCAGGACGACAAGGCGGCCGGGGCTCCTGGCTTCAGCGGAATCGAAACGGCTTTTGCTGTATGCAATACGGTTTTAGTCAAAAAAGAAGGATTCACATTAAAGCAGGTTTCCCGCCTCATGAGCGAAAATGCGGCAAAAATGCTCCGCCTCAAGGCAGGAAGACTGGCCGTAGATTACAATGCGGACTTGGTTCTTGTAAATCCTGATGAGGAATGGATTGTAAACAGCGAAAATTTTGCGAGCAAGGGCAAGTCTACCCCGCTCGAAGGCAAAAAACTCTGCGGCAAAGTCCATGCGACTTTCTTTGCAGGAAAACAGGTCTTCTAAAAAGTCCTAGAAGCCTATTCTTGCACCGGCATAGACACCGTAGCCTCTTGTGTGGAATGTAGAAAGGAAGCTCGTTCCACACATGCTGACCTGTGCCAGAACTTCGATTGCACGGATATTCAGGCCCAGTCCAAAGCGGTGCTGGAAAATCTGATTCTGATAAGCCGTGCCAAAGTTGAAGTTGAAAATCTCCTTCAGCAGAGAAAGCTTACAGTCAAGTGCGTATTCCATGTAGAAAATTGCATCGCTTGTATAGGGATTTCTGATGGCAAAACCGACTGCCGGCTGAATCTTTAACCACTTGCCCCATGGCATATAAGTAGCATTCAAACCGAATTTGAGCGGGCGATAAGCCTTGTATGATTCTTCGGAATATTCAAATCCTTCTTCTTCCTTATCAGTTCCATAAGTGCTGGGCTTTATGTGGCCGTGCTTTGGCTCAGGCTTTGCCTTTTCCTTGTCAGTAACAAACTCCAGAAGATTGTCTTCGTAGAAGTTGGCATAGGCAACCGTGCTCATTTTATAGTTGAGGGTTCCGGCCACCAGAGGAATTCTCGTATAGAGGCCTGCGTTCAAGCCGTGCATCCAGTTTCGCTCAATTTCAAAAGAAAAATCGAATCCGCCGTTTGAAAGAACATTCCCGATATCCTCGTCGCTGACAGATTTATTGTCTTCCTTGTATTCCTTCATATTTACGGCCGTGTAAACATCTACGTTTGCAGTAGCCGAAGCCTCAATCACGCCCTCGGAAGTCATGGTCGTTTTTGCAGTTGCCGTAGTCTTTGGCACATACATGATTGGAACAAAGTAAGTGGGCGTAAATCTGATTCCGTAGCCACTGATGATTGTCTGGAATGAGGCTCCCATGGTATAGAAAACGTCAGCACAGGCATTAACGTCAACGGTATTTGTCTCGTCCAGTTCAATTCCGGAACCAAGAATATCGAAGAGGTCTTTTGAAATGTTCAGGTTCATGGAAGATTCAAGTTCCGTAAAGAAAGAGAACCTGAAGCGGCTGCTGATATTTAAATTCACGAAGCCCTTTTCATAATCATAAAAGCCGAGGTCAAAGCCTGATTTGGGCATGTCGCTGGCCATTTTCTGCAAATCAATCTCAACATTTTTTGTAAGAATGTCCTTTAAGCCCAGAGTGTTGTTCGCAAATTTTGCATCAGAATCAAATCCAATTTCAAAGACTCGGTGCGGCTTAGACAGCAAATCCCCGGAAAATTCGATGGAATGCCCCAGTGAAATTGCCCCTAAAGAGAAAATAAATGCAAAAAGTGAAGTTGTTAAAATCTTTTTCATAGTCCCGTCTCCACTTTATTTATTTTTGTCCCAGATTTTAACCATCTGGCCGCTGGTCTGTATTTCAAGGGAAGCCTTAAAATCTATATGCGCATTACGGTTAAAACTTCTGAGGCTTGTACCGTCTGCATCACAAAGCTCAACTTTTACAAGAGGCATAACAGGGTAAGTCTTGCAAATACTTTCTATTTCCTCGTTCGTGAATTTGAGGACATGCTCTCCATCACTCGTTTCCAGGGCTTTCGGCTCGATAATTTTTACCGGCTCAGCCTCAGCTTCCGAAGACTGATTGGTCTGCAAATCAAAAGTGATCTTCATATTTTCCAGAGGAGTTTCGTTGTCCAGTTCATAAACCAAGCCGATGTATTCGATAATCTTCGTATAATCCAGCCAGTCTTCGCCCTCGGAAGATTTTTCGCGCTTGAGCATGTCTTCGTCAAAAGTGTTGCCGGTAAGCTCAAGGACGTTTGGAATCGTAATTACATTATCACGTACTCCCTGGCTTTCCGAATTTGTATCCGTGACATCATCAAAAATAATCTGGAGAGGAAATACAAGGGCAAGGGAAATCCTGAATCCAAGAGTCTTGAAAATCTGGAAGTCATCATTGGTGAGCCTGATTTCAGAATTGTCGCCCAAAAGACCGACCGCATAGCGGAATTTCAGGCTTTCAGGATGGGCATTAAAGACCTCAGACATTCCCTCAATCTTGCAGGAATAATTTTCCCGCGTAAAAAGAGTGTCCGAAGTCACCATGAAATTTTCGTCGGCTAGGCCTGCAAAAGTAGTCTTTGTGTTTTTGACCGGAAGACCTTCTTCATCGATGGTCGCAAGATTCAATTCCTTTTCTTCGCCGTTTGCCGTATAGAGGGCGTCAACCTTGCCCTTCAGACTCAGGGCCTTCAAAGCCTCGTTATCCGACGGCTGAGTAATGTAAAGATAAGCCGGAATTTCCGGGAATTTGATGTTATTGATAAGATTTGAAGAATCGTTACCGTCCAAAAAATCGCCCAAAAGCGTTGAAATGTTCAAGCCGGTGTCCACGACGTCAGTATGGTTGATGTCGATTCCAGCCGCGCTCAAATCAAGGATGACTTCTTCAACTTCATCAATCTTACAGGCACCGCTCAAAGTGAGGGCATCCCCTTCCTCATGGAAAATGATATGGGCATCTTTGACTTCAAACTCGATGAAACTTCCCTCTGGCGAGACGTCATTGGGAGTAATTACCAGACCGTCAAGAGCAGCTTCCTGCCTCAAGAAATCTGAACCCGAAGTCGTGTTTTTGAAATTCTCCTTTGGAATCGTAATTCCGCCGTTCATCACGAATTCTGAATTCTTGCAGCTGATTCCGCTCCAGTTGTCGGGCAGTACACAGGCAAAAGCCATGCTTCCCTTTTTAATTGAAGCCCGCTTGAATGTGCTGTTTATGCCTGACAGAGGGAAGGTCTGTGAAATGTCAATGTGGGAAGCCGGGCCCAAATCCATATTGAGGCCGGTGATTTCTGAAAGTTTCAGCTCGTCAAAGCTAAAAGAAAGGTCGTAAGTGTTTATTTTTGGCGGTACGGCAAAAGTTCCGCCGGAAAGAGTGCCGTCAATAAGGATTTCCATTTCAGGAAGCAAGTCAGCGTTTGCCAGGTTGAGTTTAATTGTAGCTCCGTTCGCACAGTCAACCTGAGACGACTTGGAAATTACATGAGCATGATTTGTCTTATCGACCAGAGAAAACTGAACCAGCAAAGAAAAATCTTCACTTGGACTTGTGCCCTCGTGCTTTTTAATGGAAATATTCAAGGCTCCGGTTCGAAGCTTCATTGTCTTAAAATCCGGGGAAGTAATTTTAAACCAGGCAGAAAGAGGCTCCCCTTCGTTTATTTCCGTGAGTGACCCCGGAATTCCTTCCGGAACCATAACAGTCTGATTATCAATGCTCAAATTTGAATTAATGCTCTGATTAAAATCAGGAACGTCGAATTTGCGCTCAAAGGTGAAGTCGCCCAAATCAGAATTTAGCGAAGTAAATGGAGAAATTTCCTTGATCGGGTAATTGAGGATGAACTGAAGCAAGGCGTCATCTTTTTGAGTAGGATTGTAATCGTAAATCTCGATTGCCTTGGCCGCAGCGGATGCCTTTGCAGAAGAAGCTTCATCAGTAGCAGAACTGCCGGCGTTTTTATCGATGATTTCCCTCAGTTTTTTGACATCGATTTTGTCTTTTAAAGTAAATGAAATTTTTCCTGCAGGAAGCTGATATTTTGCGTCACTTGAAATTGACACAGTTTCAGGAGTTTCAATGTTGGTAAAGTCATAACAACTGAAAAAAAACAGTGAAAAAAAGATTCCAATGAAAAATAATTTTTTTTTCATTTTTTTCGTCTCCCATAAAATGCTTAATCCAAAACCATAGAGACTTTTTGAATACGTCTCAATTATAACTCATTATCGACAATTATCTAGTAGGAAATGGAGATTTTTGAGAATTTTTGCGACATCGTGTCGCAAAAAAAATTCCCAGACCGAAAAACGATCTGGGAATCCTTGCGGGTCAACTTGCTTTTCGCCACGACCGTGCGGCAGTCTATTTTTTCATTTTAGCAAAAGCTTCGACATCCATGTCGTGACGAGTTTTGCTTTGGCAAAACTCGCGGGTCAACTGGCTTTGCGGCACATCCGTGTGCCGATTATCGTTTCAAAAGAGCAGCGAATGGGTTGTATGACATTCCGTCGTCTGAACCGAAGTTGCGGTTTCCGCCGTTATTGCGCGGGCGATCGCTCTGGAATGCTGGCTTTTTGTCGCCTGCTGCGGCTCCAGTTCCCTTCTTTACGACTACTACGCGTTTTTTTCCGTCACCAGAAACCGGCTTTTTGCCTTCGTTTGTCTGGCCAAGGCGGGTATTTGCGTCGCTCTTGAGAGAGAGGCTAATTCGCATTCGGTCTTTGTCGAGCGCGATGATTGTGAATTCCTTTACATCACCGACTTTGATTACGTCCATCGGGTCAGAAACGAATGAATCGCTGAGCTCTGAAACGTGAATCAAGGCTGTCTCGTGCAGGCCTATGTCAACGAATGCACCGAAGTCAACGACGTTCTTGATTTTGCCTGTGACTTTCATGCCGACTGTCAAATCTTCGAATTTAACTACGCCTTTCTGCATGATTGGAGCCGGATATCCGTCACGTGGGTCACGGTTTGGTTTTCCAAGCTCTTCGATGATGTCGTTCAAAGTTGTCTCACCGATGTTGTATTTTTCGATGAGGGCTTTTTTTGTATCTGCCGGAACCTGTTTTCCGCTCTTTACGAAATCAAGAACTTCTCGGGCAACATCATAGTTTTCAGGGTGAACCCAGGTGTTATCGAGAGGGTCAGAGCTTTCTGCGATTTTAAGGAAGCCTGCGCACTGCTCGAATGCCTTTGGTCCCAAGCCTGGAACTTTTTTGAGTTCTTCGCGGCTTGTGATTTTGCCGTTCTGGTCACGGTAAGCAACGATTTTCTTTGCGGTGCTCATGTTGATTCCAGAAACGTATTTAAGGAGCATGTAGCTTGCTGTGTTCAAGTTTACGCCGACCTGGTTTACAACGCGGCCAACGACTTCATCAAGCTGCTCGGCAAGTTTTTTCTGGTTTACGTCGTGCTGATAGAGACCAACACCGATAGCCTTCGGGTCGATTTTTACAAGCTCGGCGAGCGGGTCCTGCAAGCGGCGGCCCATTGAGATTGCACCACGGATTGTAAGGTCAAGCTCAGGGAATTCTTCTGTTGCGACAGGACTTGCTGAGTAAACTGAAGCGCCAGATTCGTCAACGACGGTGTATTTTACGTCTGAATCAGCATAGTTTTCGCTGATGACTTTTGAAACCAAAGCCTGAACCTCAGGTGAGCCAGTTCCGTTTCCGACTGCAACAACCTGAATGTCGTACTTGTCGATTGCTTCGTTAAGAAGGTTGTAAGCCTCGTCAGCCTGCTGAACCTGATAGATTTTGAAGTAGCCCAGGTATTTTCCTGTTTCGTCCAAAGCGGCACATTTTGTACCTGTTCGGATACCAGGGTCGATACCGAGAACGCGGCTTCCCTTGATTGGCTGAGTCATCAAAAGGTTCTTGAGGTTCTCGCTGAAAATGCCGATTCCGTGATCGTCAGCTTCGTCTGTTTCGTCGCTTCGGATTTCGCGGACAACAGCCGGTGAAAGAAGACGAACCAAACCGTCCTCGATTGCCTCAGAATGATATTTGTTTGAGATTTTTACGCGTTTCTGGAGCAATGCTACTGCATCATCAACAGGAACGTCGATTGTAACGCTCAAAGCATTCTCGCGCTCTGCACGGTTGATTGCAAGAATTCGGTGTGGCTTAACCTGATTGAGAGGCTCTGAGTAGTCCCAGTACATTTTGTAAGTTGATGTGTTTTCTGCGACAGTTGCATCCTGACCTTCAGGAACGATACCCTTAGTCTGGATTGTGCCGGCTGACATGTAAAGGTCGTGAACGGCAGCGCGGTTGTCTGTATCCTGGCTTGTGCGCTCAGCGATGATGTCCTCAGCTCCGGCGATTGCGTCTTTTGCGCTTTCAACATTGAGGGCAGGGTCTTCGTTGTCAGTTTTGATGTATTTTTCGGCTTCTGCTTCAACAGCAGCGTCGTCGTTTTCTGCGATGATGAAGTCTGCCAATGGCTCCAAGCCCTTTTCTGCAGCGACCATACCGCGGGTCTTCTTCTTCTTTTTGAACGGTGCCCACAAGTCTTCCAACTCTGTGAGTGTTTTTGCGTTCATTACGGCATTGTAGAGGGATTCTGTGAGTTTGTTCTGTGCGAAAATGCCTTTTACGATTTCAAGGCGGCGTTCTTCAAGATTTTTATAGGATTTGAACAAGTGGTCGCAGTCTGTGACCTGGACTTCGTTCAAGTTGTCATGCTTTTCTTTGCGGTAACGAGAAATGAAAGGGATTGTACATCCTTCATTCACCAGACTGATAACTGCGCTGACCTGCTGAATACGGATATTAAGCTCGGCAGCGATTCTTTTCATAATCTCGACTTCGTTTACAACGAGAGCGTCGATTGATTCCTGTGTAAATTCCATAGTAGAACTATTTTACTGAAAATCAACGCCCTGTTCAAACAAAATCTGCTAAAGCTCGAAGTCGCGGAAGCCTGCTTCCCACAAATCATCGTCGCTCATATATTTCTTTAAGTCCTTGCGGGCTTCCTCAAATTTGAAGCGCATGAGGGATTTGGCCTTGTCGCTCGTCATCTGATAGATGCGCTCCAGAAGACGCGGCTGCAAGTCACTTTCAACTCCCTGCTGGCCCATGGAATTTGAGAAAACGAAGACATTGAGCATGACGCCGTTCTTTTTACGCTGCATGATTAAAATGGCATCGGAAACGAAATGGAGGCCGTTGATGTTTATGAGCATTTTCGGGACTTTTTCGTACATCTGGATGTCCAGGGTCTTTTCGAAAATGCATGAAAAATGGCTGAGGCTGACGTCGAGGATGCTGCCCTTGATCTGGCCGTGCTTTGTTACAAAACTGACTTTGCTTCGGGTATCGCAAATCGCGCGGATGTTTTTACGGCGGCCACAAGCCTGATTTGCGTACATGACCTTATCAATCAGGGCGAAATTTTTATTCTTCTGATATTCGAGGGCGATACAGCCGCACTGAATTCCTACGTCAAAAAGATAATATTTTTCAAGCCAGGCCTTTTCTTCATCAGACTGGCGCTTTGCGTAAAGGACACCAATCAGGATTCGCCCCATGTATTTTTCCTGGAGCTCCTTGATGTATTTTTCCCATTTGATGCCCTTAATCGGCATATCTATATAGAAGAAAAGAATTGAATCCGTGAAAGTTTCGATGATTACTTCAACTTTAGCCTTGAGCGGACAGTATCGGTCGTCACCGACAATATAAGTTTCATAGCCGCGGGCCATAAAGTCTTCGAGGAAAGTCTCAGGCATAAGAGTTGCATCAGGTACAATAAAGAAAGTTTTGCGACCTTCGATAATGTGTTCTCTCTGATCCTCATTCATAAAACCGCTCCAGTTTATAAGTTTTCTATTTTTTTGCCGGTGTAATGCAAAATAAGAGCTATCGTTTTTGCCGCCGTAAGCAGCAAGTCCATCTCAGAATAGCGCCACATGCGTTTTTCGTTCTCAGAACAGGTCATGTCGGCACGCAGCATTCCGTATACTTCATTGCGATAGGAAATTTCGCAGAAACAGGTGGAAGAAATTCCCTGCTCAGCAAGAACGCCGTAAAGGTCATCATGGTGGGCACGGATAAGGTTTTTGGTGTCGCTTATGTAGAGGACTTCGGTGAGCTTGTTCATGTTTGAGCGGATCAAATCATGACGGATGTACCTGAAATCCTTGTTTTTTGAAAGAGGATGAATTTTCTGCATGCAGATTTTTTTTTCGGTCTGGATGCAGAGGTGGTCAACTTCAAAATAAGAACTGATGAAATTGAAAAGGGAAATGATGCCCAGCCTCAAATCCTCGTTTGCCGTGAGGAATCTGAATACGTTTGAATGAAGGCTCATTGCGCCCAAAGCCCGCTGCTTTTCGTCCTTGGGAATGATATTGGCATGCTTTTCGGGAATGTAAATTACAAAGCAATTGCGGCCTTTTGTCTTGCCCCGGTAAAGGGCCTTTTCGGCACAGAACTGCAAATCCTGGGCGGTTTCGGCATTTTCAGGGTAGCGGGAAAGACCGATTGTGAGCGTGAGGGTCTGGTCGGCAATTTCTGCAATCTGGAGCTCATTTATCTTAACAAGAATCGTGTGGCAGACGTTCCAAAGCTCATCGTATTCCGTGAGGCCTTTGAAAATGATGCTAAAGTCATCATCGACTCCCCGGCCAAGAACTCCCTGCTCATCGATAATATCCATGATTTCAAGGGAAATGCTGTTCAGGACTTTATCGGCAATGTCCGAACCAAAAGCATCTTTTATGTATGAAAAATTGTCGAGATTAAGCAAAACATAGCTGAAAGGCTGTTTATTATCAATTAAAAAAGAGGCATAGTCCAAAATGGCTTCCTGGGAATAAGCCTTTGTGAGTAAATCTGTTTTAACTTCATTTTCTCTAAAAAAGCTGTCCATGATGCTATATTATACATCAGTTTTTCTTAGATTAAAAGAAATTTTAAGAAAAATTCGTAAATGGAGAAACTCCGGGTAAAACTCGAAGTTTCTCCTTCTATTTTTACGACAATCGCTCTGCGCTTTCCGTGACGCTTCTAAGCCATTTCCAGTCAACGCTGTCGATTTCGCGCTCTGTAGCACGCCACTGCCAGTTACCGCTCTGGGTCGATGGCGTATTCATTCTGCCGGACTCATTCTTTCCGATTAAGTCCTGCATTGTGAGGATACAGGTGTTTGACTTACTTCTCAAAGCCGCTTCCATCATTGCGACAGGAAGTTTTTCCGGTGCTTCAAGAGAGAAATAATCAAGTGCATTTCCGACATCTTTCTGAGGGGCAGATTTTGTCCAACCGAGAATCGTGTCGTTATCATGAGTGCCTGTGTAGACCACTGAATTATCGATGTAATGCTCCGGAAGATAGTCATTTTCATCGCGGGTATCAAAGGCAAACTGAAGCACGTTCATTCCAGGGAAACCTGTAGCTTTCAAGAGATTTCGGACACCATCAGTCAGGAAGCCCAAATCTTCTGCAATGACAGGTTTGGAAACGATTCCAGTTTTCTCAAAAAAATCCATTCCCGGGCCTTCGCGCCACACACCATGCTCAGCGGTTTTGTCCTGAGCTGGAATGCAATAGAACGACTCAAATCCGCGGAAATGATCGATTCGAATGATGTCATACATTTTGAAACTGCGGTCCAGGCGGGCTTTCCACCATTCATAGTCAGTTTCCTTGAGATACTTCCAGTTATAGACAGGGTTTCCCCAGAGCTGACCTGTAGCGGCAAAGCAATCTGGAGGACAGCCGGCAACTTCAATCGGATTGAGATTGTCATCCAGCATGAAGTTTTTTGGAGCCGCCCAAACGTCAACACTGTCGCTTGAAACATAAATCGGCAAGTCACCAATAATTTTTATTCCATGGTCATTGGCATAGTTTTTTACCCTATTCCACTGAGTGAAGAACAAATACTGGAGCATTTTATAGTAGGAAATTTCCTTTTCGTGAGCCGCAGAGAAAGCCGCAAGGGCTCCTTCCTTTCGGAAACGAATTTCATCTTCCCACTGAGACATTGCGACTCCGCCGTGTGCGTCTTTGATGGCCATAAAAAGCGCGTAGTCATCGAGCCAGGCTTCGTTTTCAATGCAGAAAGAATCATAGTCATTCGGCTTGTGGGCAAAGAATTTCTTCTGAACCTTTTCAAAAACGATTTTTCGATTGACATAAAGCAGGCCGTAATCAACCTTCTGATCATCCTTGCCCCAGTTTATAAGCTCGTAATCAGAATAATCCAGGAAGCCGGCCTTAACCAATTCCTCAAAGTCGATGAAATATGGATTTCCTGCCGAAGTCGAAAAACTCTGATATGGCGAATCACCGTAACCAGTAGGACAAATCGGAAGCAGCTGCCAATATGACTGCCCCGCTATACAAAGTTTGTCAATAAAAGCGTATGCGTCTTTTCCAAGTGTACCGATTCCGCACGATCCCGGCAAAGATGAGATGTGCATGAGTACACCCGAAGCACGATTTTTTAGTTCTGACATAAAGAGACCTTTTTGTTGAATTAGTCGCCTATGTTTCGCACACTTTCTCCTTCAATAAATTCAAAAGGAACCAAAATATGCTTGCAAGGCTTGTGGTGCTCCATACGGTCCAGAAGAAGGGAAAGCCCCTGCTCCACCAGAAGGTCTTTTTTTTGCTGAATCGTCGTCAGGCTCGGGCAAGAGAATTTTGCCAGGTCCAGTCCGTCGAAACCAGTTACAGAAATATCTTCAGGAACAGAATATCCCATGTCTTTTAAAGCTCGTATTGCACCAATGGCCATAACATCAGCCATCGTAAAAATTGCCGTTATATCAGGCGCTTGCTTAAGTAATGTTTTTGCAGCCCGTGCGCTGTCCTCAAACATGTACTTTGCGGCAACGAAATTCTTTTCGCTGTCAAAAACAAGGCCGTGTTTAGCGAGAGTCTTTGTAAAATGCTCGAAACGGCGGCGAGCAGGCTCCGGAGAATCCATGTTTCCACCGATGATACCGAATTTTCTGTGCCCTTTTTTGAGCAGGTATTCCGCCATAGCGGCAGCAGCCTCACGGTCATCGATGCTGACACTGGAAAGATTTGGATTATCAACAGAATATGCGAAGTTGGAAATAATCACGCATGGAATCTGAACTTTCGCAAAATCGTCTTTGTGGATGTCAGGATTTCCGCCCAAGAAAATCATACCGGCAGGCTTGCGTTCGTAAAAACACCTGCAGGCACACTGAGCTTCATTGTCATATTCATCAAGTACAACAACATCAGTTGTGTAAGGCAAAGGCTCAAGGCGTTTCTGAATTTCTTCCAAAAGAGAATTAAGGAAAATGCTTGAAGAACCCTTTATCAGAATGACAATAGTTCTTCGCTCCTGCGTTTTCAAAAGCTTTGCATTCTGATTGAGTACAAAGCCATATTTATCGATTACGGCCTGAACCTTTTCACGAGTAGCCTCACTTACACCATTCTGTTCGTTAAGCACCCGGGAAACTGTTCCAAGCCCTACTCCACTTTCTTTCGCAATATCTTTTATAGTCATATCAACCCTTTACGGCACCAGAAATAACGCCACTAATAATATACTTCTGAGCAAAAAGATAAAAGGTGATAATCGGAATTATTGCCAGAACAAGCATGGCCATAAATCCGCCATAATCTGTTGCACCATAGGCTCCCTGCATCGCAATCTGAATCGCAACAGGAACGGTTTTGTCATCTGTTCCAAGCACGAGATAAGGAAGAAGATAATCGTTCCAAATCCACATTGCATTGAGGATAGCCACAGTAATTGTAGTCGGTTTTAAAACCGGGAATATAATAAGGAAGAAAGTCTGCAAAGGATTACAACCGTCAATTTCAGCAGCCTCTTCCAAATCCAGAGGAACTGATTTTACGAAACCGGTGAACATAAATACTGAAAGTCCGGCGCCAAATCCCAGGTAAACGAAATTGATACCCAGAATATTGTCGAAATTCAGCATGTTCACAACATAAGTCATCGTATACATGACCATCTGGAAGGGAACAATCATACTGAAAGCAAAGAGATAGTAGAGTCCCTTTGTAAACTTGTTGCGGACCCGGGCAATGAACCAAGATGTCATCGAAGTGCAGACCAGAATCAGGCCCACAGACATCAAAGTTATGAAAGCCGAGCGCAAAAATGCCTGAAAGAATCCCGCAGTTGAAAGACCGGCGATATAATTCGACAAGCCGACAAACATCTCTCCTTTTGGAAGTGCAAATGGATTGCTAGAGATGAAAAGCCGCGACTTAAAGGAATTGATGAAAACCAGTCCGATCGGCACGAAAAACAAAACTGACAGAAGAACAAGAAAATCGAAAAGGAAAGTATTCATCAAAGGAAGTCTGTTTTTTTTCATTGTTCAATCTCCTTTCTTGAAGTCAGTTTGAGCTGAAGGAAGGCAATCAGTGCAACGATAAGGAAGAAAACTACCGCCTTAGCCTGACCGACGCCCTGCCAGCCTACGCGACCATAGAAAGTGTTGTAAATGTTGAGGGCCAGCATTTCAGTCGTATTTTCCGGTGCACCCGCTGTGAGGGCCAGGTTCTGGTCGAACATCTTAAATGTGTTGGCCAGAGTAAGGAACATACAAATCGTTACGGAAGGCATTACAATCGGGAGCTTGACCTTAAACAAAGTCGTAAGCGGCGAAGCTCCGTCAATTTGTGCCGCTTCCAGAAGTTCGTCAGGTACGTTTTGCAAACCGGCGATGTAAATTACCATCATGTAGCCGATGAGCTGCCAGTTTGTAAGCACGACCAGACCCCAGAAGCCGTATTCAGTCTTAAAAGTGATGTCAACGCCGAACTTTGAAAGGACGCCGTTAATCATCAGGTTCCAGATATATCCCAGTACGATTCCGCCGATCAGGTTCGGAAGGAAGAAGACCGAGCGGAAGAAAGTCGTTCCACGCAGCTTGCGGACAAGCATGAGGGCAAGGGCAAATGAAAACACGTTTACCGTAATCATCGAAACAAGGGTGAACATAGAAGTGAAAGCTAAAGCATGAAGGAATTCCTTATCAAAGGTAAAAGCCTTAATGTAGTTTTCAAAACCGACCCATTTTGCATTCGTGACCGTAGTGAATTTCGTGAATGACAAACCAATGCCCATCAAAAACGGAACGACAAAAAACAATGTGAACGCAAGCAGGGTCGGAAGTACGAAAATTGGAAAATATCTTATAGACTTTCTCATACAACCGACTCCTTTTTATTTATTTTACTATATTATTGAGCAGCTGCGCTTTCTTTTGCCCAGCTTGAAGCAACTTCTGAAGCAACTGCGCTCCATTCTTTTGAACCCTGAGCGTAGCGGAGCAAAGATGCGCCAAAGTCATCCTTGAATTTCTGTGACGGGAACAAAGTGAAGTTCCAAGGTACAGAATTGATTCCAGGTTTTGAAGTCCATGCGATAACTTCTTTTGCCAATGGGTCAGTCGGGCGCTCTGTTTCAGAGAATGTGTCGAACGGAGCAATGAAGTGGAATTCGTTTGTGACATAGTTTTTGCCCATGTCGCTAGAGAACATCCAGTAAACGAAGTCTGCGGCAGCTTTCTGCTCAGCCTCTGAAGCTGTTGAGTTGATAGAGAAGAAGTTTTCTGTACCAACGCACAAGCCCTGAGATTCTTCTCCGTCAGCACCTGTGTAAATAGGAAGATATTTTACGTTCTCTGGAAGAACTTTGTTTCCCTGAACGCCTGCAATCTGTCCCCAAGCCCAGTTTCCGTTCTGAACCATAACACAGTTTTCAAGAGCGAACTCAGACATTGAATCAACAACTGTTTTTGTACCTACAGTTTTGCGGTCAACTACAGAATAGTCAAGATACAAGTCGAGGATATTGCGGAAGTTGTCACCAAATGAGAAGTCGATTTTGTTTGTAGCATCTGATGCAAGGTCAGTTTTGTTTGTTTTGAATTCATAGTAAACAGGAAGGTTTGCGAGGTGTGTCTGCCAGCGCCAGTCTTCTCCGGCTTTGAGTGATGTTGAAGCGAAAACACCTTTGATTCCGAGCTTTTCAGCGTTTTTCTGCATGTCAACAACAATTTCCTTGAGTTTTGCAAAATTGTTGATTTCGTCCATGCTGCTGTAGCTTGTAGCCTTCTCTGCGAGGGCAAAATATTTGTCTGTGAGGGCCTTGTTGTAAATGATTCCGTAGCCTTCGATAGCGTATGGGATTCCGTAAACACCGTCGCCAACAGAAACTGCGATTGATTTGTCGCTCAAATGTTTGTAAAGGTCAGTATTTTTGAGGTCAGCACAGTAATCCTTCCAGCGTGCATAACCTTTTGGTCCGTTAATCTGGAAGAGAGTCGGAGCTTCTTTTGTAGCCATTTTTGACATGAGGGTCTGCTCGTAAGAGTTGTTTGCGGCAGTCTCAACGATGACTTTTACACCTGTTGCCTTTTCGTACTCGGCAGCCAGTGTTTTGTACTGCTCAGTTACCTCTGGCTTGAAGTTGAGGAAGCGGACTGTAGCAGCTTTTTTTGCACCACAAGATGTGAATAATCCTGCAGTTCCAGCAAGCATCATGCCACCAGCGATGACTGATGCGATTTTGTTCAATTTTTTCATGATGAACTCCTTTTAAAAACTAAAATTGTTAGCGATGGGTGGGGAAAGGTTCCTCTTTTATTTATTTTGGAAACGTTTCCATACTCTTTTTTCTCATTATGTTTCAGTTTTTTCCCTTTGTCAAATTTTTTTTGTGAATTTTTTCCTTTTACGAATTTTATATCCCTTTTGTTACAATTAAAATCATACTAAATTACAAATTCCTGAAAAGTGATGAAAGAAAAGTCTTCCGCTGCGGCTGATTGCAAAAGAGGGGGAGACTTCCCAGATTTTTTTTACTATAATTAAAAGCATGACTACAGACATTTCGATTACCGTCAAGCCAAATGACGAAAAAAATCAGAAGCTGATTGACTCAGAAATCCTGCGCGCACTTGAAAAAAAGGGAATCCGCGCTCCAAAAGAAGAAGTCATTTCTGTTTTTGTAAAAAAATCGATTGACGCACGCCACGGACAGATAAAAATCCTGCTCAGATACAAAGTTTACATCGGTGAAAAGCCGAACGGAGACGGAGAAATGCTCCCGGTCTGGAAAAAGGCAGACGGAAAGCATCAGGTCATCATCGTAGGCTCAGGACCGGCTGGTCTTTACGCTGCCTTCCGCCTGCTCGAAGACGGAATCAAGCCTGTAGTTATCGAACGCGGAAGCTGCACAGATGAACGCAAGGGCGACGTCGAAGAACTTGAAAAATCAGGAAAACTCAACGCCCAGTCAAATTTCTGCTTTGGTGAAGGCGGAGCCGGCACATTCTCAGACGGAAAGCTTTACACAAGAAGCAACAAGCGCGGCGACATCGGTAAAATCTACCGCATTTTCGTTGAATTCGGTGCCCCGGAAAAAATCATGACGGACGCACATCCCCATATCGGCACGGACAAACTGCCAGAAATCATCAGCGGAATGCGCAATAAAATCATCGAACTCGGCGGAGAATTCCACTTCGACACCCTCTGCACTGATTTAATCGTTGAAAATGCAACGGCAAAAGGCGTTAAAATTAAAAACCTTCGTTCCGGCGAAGAAAAATCCCTCACAGGAGACGCTGTAATTCTTGCGACAGGACATTCCGCAGTCGACATCTACCAGATGCTTGCAAAAATCTCGCCAGCCAGCCTCGAAGCAAAAACTTTCGCAGTCGGAGTGCGGGTCGAACATCCACGCGCCCTCATCGACTCAATTCAGTTCCACGGAAAGACAATGCCACAGGCTGCGGAATACAGGCTCACAACTCAGGTCGAAGACCGCGGCGTTTACAGCTTCTGCATGTGCCCGGGCGGCTACGTCGTTCCATGCGCAACGGCAGAAAATCAAATCGTAATCAACGGCATGTCAGCTTCCGGCCGAAACAGCCAGTGGAGCAACGCGGCAATCGTAGTTGAACGCCGCCCGGAAGACATTCCAGAAAAATTCCGCGAACAGGCACAAAAAGACGGCTGCCCTGCCCTGGCAGGCCTTTACTGGCGAACCTGGCTCGAAGAAGAAACGTTAAAAAACGGCCGGGGACAGTTCGCTCCGGCACAAAAACTCACGGATTTTTTAAGTCACAAAGATTCAACAGAATTGCCGGAAACAAGCTACAAGCCGGGAATAGTCGCAAGCCGCCTCGACCAGTGGCTCCCTGAAGAAATCAGTTCAAGACTGGCACAGGGCTTCAAGGACTTCGACAAGAACATGCACGGCTTCATCTGTGACGACGCACTTTTGATAGCAAGCGAAACCCGCACCTCAACGCCGGTCAGAATCGTCCGCAGCAAGGAAAGCCTGGAGTGCGAGGGAATCGCAAACCTCTACCCAAGCGGCGAAGGCTCAGGCTATTCAGGCGGCATCGGAAGCTCGGCAATGGACGGAGAGAAAGTAGCGGCAAAAATCAGCGAGAAATTGAAAAAATGACAAAAGACGATTTGATTTTTCTGATAAACACGAAGAAGGAATTTGAATTCTCTTACCACGGAAAGAATTACAACCTCACCTATGACCGCGATGACAAGGGCAACGACTTAATCGTCTTCGGCGAGCGCTTCCAGGGCAAAAAATATGCCTCGTTCGGAGAATTCATGAACGAGGCCAGAATTGAAAATCACTATTTTAGGGAAATGATCGACATCCTGTCGTGACAAGAATTTTAGACCGCTCTACGGTCTAAAATTCTTGCGGGTCAACTTGCTTTTGCCCACATCCGTGTGGGCGTTTCCTTGATAATTTTCTGAATTATTTAATTTTTCCTCAGCACATCCACCGTGTGAGAGCTTGCCCCCAGCAAATCAGGGCGCTCACACACCGCCATCTGATATTCTATAAAATGCGCGAAACTTTCTTCGTCCAGCGCGTTAAGTTCCCGCCTCATGTAATCCGCCGCTCCGTCCGGGGCAAAAATCTTTACCCGCTCAAGCCCCGCCTTTTCGTTCAGGCGAGCCGTGTCTTCAAGGCGTGTGTAGCTGTACAAGTCGTCGTTGATGTTTGTAATTGTGTGGAAATCAGCCGTCAGCGTGCCTTTTGCCAGCACTTCCTTGATTTTTCCTTCGCGGAAACAGTAGCTTAAAACCGCATATTCGTTCATCAGGTAGGCGACAAGGATAAATCCGCCTTTTTTTGTGACCCGTTTTGCCTCACTCAAAGCCGCCCCACGCTCTTCATCCGAGTGAAGATGATACATGGGGCCAAAAAGTAGGGTCACGTCGAAAGTTTCGTCCGGCAAAAAATGCAAGTCCCGCGCATCGCCCTGCCAGCTCTTCACGTTTTCGTGCTTGCCCCGTAAAATCTCAAGATTATGGGCAACAAGTTCAACCGCAGTCACGTCAAAGCCTTCGCGGGCCAGCGCAACGGAATAGCGCCCGGTCCCAGCCCCGACATCAAGCAGCTTGACCGAAGAATTTTCCCGTCCGGCGCGTACAAGCTCAATGCAGTCGTGGATATGCTTCATCGAAACCGTAAATTCCACAATTCCATGCCGCGTGGTCAGCCGGTGGTCTTCCTTGAATTTGTTGTAGTATTTTTCCAAAGGGGTCATCTATTTTACTCCCACGACATCTCTCATCATTTCATTCATGTCGTATTCTATTCTTACGTTGCGAAATCCAGCCTGCTTAAAAAGCTCTGCCGTCTCTTCCGCGTTGTACTCGCCGGTTTCCATAATCAGAACGCCGTTCCTGTTCAAGTGTTCCCAGCACTGGGGCACAAGATGGCGGATAAGCCCAAGTCCGTCGTCACTTCCGCTCGGCTTGCCGTCCAAGTCAACATCGCCGTCAAGGGCAAGAAGGGGTTCGCTCCGTCCGTCCTTCAAAAGCTCCACCGACTCCGAATGAGGCACATAAGGCGGATTAGTCACAATTAAGTCGAAAGTCGGCAACACGTTCTCAAAAAGATTCGAGCGGATAAAGTGGAAAGTGGAAAGTGGAAAGCGGAAAGTATTTTCGGGACTTTGCTTCGCTCGTCCTCCTGAAGACTGGACATTGTTTCGCTCGTCCGATCCTTTTCGGGACATCGTTTCACTCGTCCCTAGAAGTCGCTCGGCATTCTTTCGTGCTACTACCAGTGCTTTCTCACTAATATCAACGAGGGTAAATTTTATTTCAGCACGCTGATTTTCCAGCTGCTCATTGCTACCTGCTAATTTCTCACTTGCTTTGGCGATAGACAAAGCAACACATCCACTTCCTGTGCACATGTCGCATACGGTCGGAATCATATCAGGCTTTGCCCGGAATTTGTCTTCAAGAGCGTCAAGTGCAAGTTCTACTAAAAGTTCCGTGTCAGGCTTGGGGATTAAAACATCGGGCGTAACGTAAAAATCCAGCCCGAAAAATTCCTTGTGACCGGTGATGTAGGCAATCGGGAAGCCGGTCTTTCGCCTTTCTATCGCAGACTGAAAATCCCCTTCCTGCTCCGAAGTCAATTCATAATCACGGTTCAAAAGCAGGTGCGTTTTGTCAAAGCCGGTAATATGCTGAAGCAAAACCGCCACATCAAGCTCGGGGCTTGGAGAAGAAGTAAGTTCGTTTTTTCCGTAGATTTTTGCCTGCTGGATGGTCATCAGTCTAATTTAGCATTTTTTGAGCCGCTTGGTAAATTACAGCCCCTGAAATCAGCGCAAGAATACTATAATTCTGTAATAAAATACTTGCAGATGATAAAAAAAAGCAGGAATTTGCTTCCTGCTTTCTCGTTTATTTTCATACGAAGAGGGAATTAGAGCTTGCGATATTTTTCTTCGCCAATTTTTAAATATGTTCGGCCATCGCTTTCAGAAAATTTTCCTGTTATTACAGTATTTGATTTTTCTCCTGTGAAAGTGAAGCTTTTTCCTTCTTTTTTGTATGTTCCAGGTATGTCTTGAGTCTCAATAGTTGGTTCCCTAGCGAAAGATACAAAACCAGACTCAATGTTTCTTATAAAGGCTGAGCCGTCTTTTCCTAAAATGATGGCTTTACTTGTTACTTTTTTGCTTGAAGTATCATCATTGCTCATACCAGTCATATTTACATAGGCATAGATTTCTTCTATTTCGTATTTTTCATAGGTTCTTCCGTTACCAGACAGTTTATCATCAGACTCAATAGTGAACTCCAATTCACCATAGTCATTAAGCTTGAATTTTAATGACGAGTCTGATTTTGTATAAGCAATGTATTCAGAAATGATAGTTGTTGAACATGATCCTTCTTCTCCATCGTATTCCTCATGCACAACTTTATAAGTTCCGGAGCCGTCTGAGTTGAAGATGATTTCCTCGACGGAACATTGTGCGTACGGAATTGTATTCTCACTGTACGCACCGGTTTTCAATTTATTGATGACGTGCACATTAAAATACTTTCCCTCGAAGCCTGTGTTTACTGCTGGGGTTTTGTTGTCGTCATCATCGTCGTTGTTTTTGCAAGATGTAAAGCCTGCGATGAAAATTGCAAGGGCAGAAATTACTGCCAGTGTTTTTGAAAATTTGCTCATATGAGCCTCCTTTAAAATAATTTATGATTATTGCTGGTTACTCTTCTTCGTAATCCCAGCCTAAATCCCAGTTGAACTCAATCCAAGGTAAATTGTTTTTGCCTTCGTAATCGTTTTTATGAATAACCCATTTTTTCCCTTCAGATCGCTGGCCGCTTTTTATTGTAAATTCTTCTTGTAATTCGTTCTTTGAATCGATCCCTAGCTCCGTCAAAAAACATTTACAAGTCCACTCATCTTTCTCAGCTGAATGGTAAAATTCTGTTTTGATTATTCCTACAGAAAAGATATCGTCTTTACAACACCAAGTAACAGAGAAGCTTGAATTATCATATCGGGAAAATTCACCAGTAATTTTTTTTGTGTTCTCAGAAAATTTTAAAGGCCGTGAATAAGCAGTGTGGAACTTATTTACACTATCACCAAATGCGTAGTATTTTGGCTTTGTATCACTTTGAGAATCCCATTTCTTTGTATCCTTTTTGTTAAGCGCACAGGCCGAAATTCCAATATTGGAAGTGTCTGTTATAGTCCAGTAATATGACCCTACATGCGATTCTCTCGGATCACGTACATCTTCAACATAATGGGCGTAGAATGTGAGTTTTCCTTTAGCGCTTTTAGGTGTCTGGATATTTTTTGAGACAAGGCACTTGTATTTATAGGTATCTCTATAATTGCTTCCTGTGAAGGCATACAAGTAAATGCTGTAATACTTTCCTGGCAGAAGAGTGAACGCAAAGCCACCATCCTGTAAGTATTTATTATCCAGCCTGAAGACAAATTCTTTTTTATCCTTAAGAGTTTTGCCTGTAAAATCTGTAGTCAGTTTAGTCGTTATCGTGTTTCTGGCATCTTCAATCGGAGGGTCAAACTCTTTTGCAGAATATTCTCTTTTGATGTAGAGAAGATAGCCTCCGTTATATTTTTCAGCGTCACAACGGTCATCCGTGTAACGATTCCAAGAAAACGATACCTCTCCAGAAACACCATTGTTTTTGCTGTCGCCGACATTCATTGAGAACTTTTCGAGCGGAAGGAAGTTGGAATTGACATTTACTGTGTATTCTTTTTCCGTCCTTTCATCAGGGGCTATGCATTTTAAGTACACTTTGTTCTGTCCAATTTTGAGTGGAATCGCAGTGTCCTTCTTCAAGACTGCGAACTCTGTCCCAGTAAGACTGTACTTTACTTCCGTAAAAAGCTGTGTTGACTGAGCATCAAGATAAATATAGGCTGCCTCGACAGTACCCGGCACAGTAACCTCAGTTGTTTCCGCCGTGCTGATTTTGATTTCGCTGAAACTTGCGTTTGCCTTTGTTGAATAGCTTATTGTTTTAAGAGTTGCATCGTTGCTGAGTTCTGGCATCATCGGGTCTGAATCCTGATAGTCAGGTTTACCGTCTCCGTCCGAGTCTCTTAAAGCAGGGTTTGTGTAGACCTTGTTTTCCGGGCTGTATTTCGTTGAGTCGAGATTTTCTTTATACCAGCCGTGAATCTCATCGTAGTCGTTGATTCCATCCCCATCAGTGTCAGCTTTTTCGTCGCTTGTATTTCTGAGACTCTCTTCATGGAGTGGCACACCGTCACCGTCACTATCCACTGTATAGATTATTGAGATTTCATCTCCAGCTTGGAGTATGATATCGCTCATTTTCTGGTCGGAGTATGGGGTGCTGTAAAAATCAACATGCTTTTCCTCGGAACTTAGGGGTCTTGTGTGACCTATGAGCCAGATTCCATCTCTTGGAGCACTATTGTTCTTGATTCCGTAAAAGGAATTTATGAGGCCTCTTTGACCGATGGTATAGCCGTTTCCTTCAGATTCCGGCACCTTTAGAATTTTCTTCAGGACATATTCCAGAGAAGTTTTCTTATACTGGTCGTCAAGCCCGGTTGCCTTTGTATTGTAAAGGCTTTTGACTGCGACATTGTATGTCTTTGGTGTGCGTCCGCTATTAAGGCCCCAATCAATGTAAATTGTGGCTGTCTTTGCATTTACTTCCGTGAGTGCTTCCGTGAAGTCATTAACCCTTAGTGCCGAATTTTTATCCTTGATCATTGTGATATTGTAGGCCGCAAGACTTACAAAAAATCCGTTTGAGTACTTCAAAAGCTGCTCAATCTTATCGGGATTAGAAAAAGTCGCCACAAGGTTGTATTCTCTTGTTTCTTCACCCGGAGCAAGCGTTATGTTATAAGAGCCTGCTACGGTTGAGGTCATTTCATGTGGAACGGCCTTGTTTGTCGGAATGCGGTAAATGCTTATCGTGGCATTCTTTATCGTATAGGCTATATTTCCTGGGTTTTTGAATTTTATAGGAATTGTCAGCGTTCCGCCCGAAACTGTCTTTGATTTGCCAGAACTTTTGCTCTTTCCGTTCGACCAGGACTTAGACCAGCCATCGCTCTGGCTTTCTGAATATGTGCGTGAGTCTCCGTTTGTTGATTTGCGATCATAAGACTGTTCTCCGCCTATTGTAAGGCCGAAACTCGGACCTTTCGTTACGCTACATTCGTGTGATAGCTTTACAGAAACTTTTTCGCTCCATGTGTAGGTTTGTGAATGAGAGTGTGCGTTGGACTTTGAATTTGACTGGCTTCCGCTAGAGCCTCCCGATATGCTTTCGCTTACTGAGTCGCCCTCAGAAGTGCCGCTCGTAAACTTGTACTCAATCGTTGGCTCACCGGAGATTGCAATGTCAAGCTTAGGAATATCAGCAATGAGAGGACTGAAAGTTTTTGTGTTTTCGTTGTAAAGGCTCAGTTCTTCCTTGTCCGTCCAGCCGTCACCGTCCGTGTCCTTGCTTGCTGGGTCTGTATGATAGATTTCGATTTCTTCGTAATCGGTAAGCCCATCACCATCTGTATCTTTTGTTTTATCCGCTTCTATGTCGAGTGCTCCCCATGTGGCATAGAAAATCGAATCATCATAGATTGTAACAGGGTCTCCGTCTCCGTAAAGAGTCGTTTCTTCTGTTGACTGAGCATTTTGACGCTGTATCCAGCCTAAGAATTTTTTTGAACCTGCAAATCCAAGTTTTTCCAAAGTTTCAAGAGCGACAGGCTCTCCTTCCAAGACGTTCTGAGTTTTCTGAGTGTCGTCCCCGTCATTTTTGACAAAGGTAATTGTCAGGACTTTGCGCCATTTTGCATAGAAAGTTTTGTCGCCCGTTGAGCCAGCAGGAATTGAAGTTACGGCCGGTCCTTCAAATTCTGGATTGTCATACCAGCCGTAAAACTTATACTCTCTGTTTCCGACTGTATTTGAGATATTTTCTTCTTTGGGAAGAAGAATTTCTTCGCCTTTTCTTGTGTATGAACCACGAGTTGTGTAGCCTTCTGCAAATTGACCGTCGTTAAGCTCATAGTTTATCGAGAAGATTTCGCTTGTTGAACTTAGAGTACATGTTGACTTGCTCGTAAAGCCATTGGCAATTGACGCATATTCACGGTAAGTTGCGAGAGGAAGTGTTTTTTCGGTATCGCCGAAGAACCTGAAAACTGCGACATAGATTCCGCTCTGAATGTCATTCTTTGAGTATTTGCATTTTCCTGCCGAAGTAAAATCAAGAGCTGTCTCGCTACAGCCGGGGACTATATTTCCTTCAAGCGTGTAGAGGGCGCAGGTCACAAGATTGATAACCTGTTCCGTTCCCTTCATCGGACTGCAGTTCATCGTAATCTCAAGGTTTCCCTTTCCGTTGTTTTCCGTTCCGGTGATGCTCAGTTTAGGAGTAAAGTAAAGGTTGTTTTCGCCTTCCTTTATTTCATATTCTTTTGTGTCGGTAAAAACAGATGCTCCGTTTGTGGCATAGAATGAGAATGTGTATGTTCCTGTCGTGAAGCTCAGTGATTTTGCCGTCATTTCAGCAACACTGTTCCACTCTCCGATAATGTTTTTGCTTTCAGAATCATTTGAATCTGAATAGCGGAGAATAAGATATGAAAGACTCTCAATATTGACTTCTGGCAGAGCCGTGCGCGAGCTGCCATTATCCATCGAGAGTTTAATCGTAACCGCCTTGCCGCCATTACCAGAGGATTCTTCCTTGCTCAAAAATTCATCTGAACAAGAAACCAGCAGGGCAAAAAGAGCCGTAAGCAGTGCAATTGTTTTCTTTATTTTCATAAGCCGTTTCCTCTAATGTTATTTTTCCTTGTAATCCCAGCTCCAGTCCCATCTGAACCGTACCTCACCATTTTCAGGGCACCGAACATCCATGCGGCAATTTTCTGAACGCTGTCCAGCACCGAGGGTATAACTATGGTTGTCCTCATAACATTGTTTGGAATCTCCGTGGTGGCTTATTTTGCATTTGCAAGTCCATGTGTCACTGTAATGATCGTAATGGAATACTGCCTTTTCAGTTCCAAGATGATCATCATCAGTAGAAGCATCTCTTTCATTAGCTGTAAACCAAATCGTAAAGTCGTGGTCCGCATTTCTGCTAAAGTTCTTCGAAAAGCTCTTGGATGTGCTTGAGAATGGTATAGGCGGATTTGATTTGTCTCGTCTGTCGTTACCACCAAATTCCCAGTACTTTTCATCTTTAACATCCATATCTTTGCTACTGTCTCGATCTAGATTCAAAACTTTAAGCCCAAAAATTGACTCTGATTCTTGGAAGGTCCAGTAATATCTCGAATCATATCCTGCGTCATGATCTTCCAAATCTTCAATGTAATGTGCCCAGAAAACCAGTGTGGCTTCAGAAGATTTTCCGGTTGTTTTATCTGTAAGCCAGGTAAGACTTTTTGAATTAAAATTACCTGTGTAAGCCCACAGAGTAAAATTATACTTAGTATCTGGTGCAAGTTTTACCTTATACAAGCCTGTTTTAAGAGTTTCTTTCGACAGTTTTACAAAGAAAATCTCTTTTGTTTGAGAATCAGTATCCTTTAATTCCTTCTGAGCCACGGCGTTTACAGATCTGTCATACTTAGGCATCATGAGCCCACCACGAGAACATGCAAGAACATAGCCGGAATTATCCATTTCCGCCCGACTGTCTATATACTGGTCCCATGTGAATATCGTTTCTCCGTCTGCATTAAATTTATATTGAATATTACTTAAATTAGCGAAATCTGATTTATATGCATATTGGTATACTTTTTCCGCATAGGTACTCGGCCCATTCGGAACCTTGCATTTTACATAGATATTATTTACTCCAATTTTGGGAACTATTTTGTCGGTTTTTTTTAGTTCAACAAACTTTACATTGTCTGTGCTTATTTCAATTATTGCCAAAGGATTTTTCGCCTCAATATCGAAATAAATGGAATCTTTGTAAACTGTATCAAACGCATTATCTGGAGCAACTTTTGACACATCAAAAGAAGTGAAATTAGTGCCGTCCAAAGAATACTTGCCGGATTTCAAAGATGTATCCGTGTTGTATTTGGTTTTCATTGGGTCTGCGTCTTGCGTTTCTGTGCTATCAGAAGAGGCCTTGTAATCAACATAGTCATCGCCGTCGGTGTCTTTGAGACGCGGGTTTGTATAGACCTTGTTTGATTCTGAGTAAGTGTCAACAAGCCCTATGCCAGACTTGAACCAGCCGTAAATTTCTTCGTAATCGGTAAGTCCGTCACCGTCAGTGTCTTTATTGTCGTCGCTTGTGCCGTGCAAAAGCTCTTCGTTACGCAAAAGACAGTCTTCGTCCTTATCTACATCGTAGATTATGGAAACTGAGTCGCCAGCCTTAACCACTATGTCTTCTAATTTTTCGTGGTCATCAGCGTGTGGCGTATAAAGGTACATCCATTTCTTGTCGTCTTTGATGGTCTTAATGCCTACATACCATGCGCCATTTTTCAAATCTGACTTATTGGAAACTCCGTGAATTGACTTTATGAAACCTGTGTCAGTAAGTTCATAACCCGAAGCAGAGTTTTCCGTAAGATTAAGAACATTGTCAAAAATATATTTGAGGGTAAGTGGTTTGTATAAGTCTTCAAGGCTTGAAGCATGAGGATTGTAAAGGTTTTTTACAGAAACATTGTAAAGTTCTGGAGAGCGACCGCTGTCTTTTCCGCAATCAATGTAGACCGAAGCAGTCTTTGCCTTTACTTTTGTCAGCTCATGTGTAAAGTCATTCGCAATATTAGAACCGCTCTTGAACGCAGTGATTGTGTATCCGACAATTTCAACTTTGAGACCGTCTGAATACTTCAAAACTTTTTCAAGCTCCGTGCCGACATCAGTGTTCGGAAGAGTTGCGCTAATATCGAAAGCTCCGGTTTCACCGCCAGGGGCTAGGACTCCGATATCGGTTTTCTGAATCGTTGCCACAGGACCAGAAGCGCGTACGGAATTGTTTGCGAGCCGGCTAATCGATAGGGTCACGCTCCTTATGTTGTATGAGATTGCACTTGGGTTTTTGAGTTTTATAGGCACTTTGATTGAAGCGGCTGTAAGGGTCTTTGTGCGGGTTTCACTTTTGGTTTTTCCGTTCGACCAGTTCTTTGACCAGCCTTCACTCTGACTCTGTGAATAAGTATAGGAATCACCGTTTGTTTCGGTGTTAGTTTTTCCAACTTCTCCGTGGATTTCAAAACCAGACTTAAGTCCAATAGTCTTGGAACCACCAAATTTTTCGCTCCACTGACTTGTCGCTGACTCAGAGGTTGTGCTAGCCTTCGAAGAGCTGCTGCTTCCCGTGTTTCCACCGCTCATGCTTTCATTTACGGTATCAGTATCGCTTTTACCAATTGAATATGAGTAGCTTACGCTAGGTTCCCCTATAATGTAGACTTTGAGGTCTGGAGTGTCTGCAATGAGAGGACTGAACATTTTAGTGTTTTCGGCGTAAAGTTCCCGTTCTTCATAGTCCGTCCAGCCATCACCGTCTGTGTCCTTGCTGGAAGGGTCTGTATGATATATGTAAACTTCCTCGTAATCGGTAAGACCGTCACCGTCATAATCTTTTTTGTCTGTCTTATCTTTTGGGTCAATCGACGTGACCGCCCAAACTGCGTAAAGAGTGGTGTTTTCATTTACTGTTATCTGATCCCAATCGTCGTACTCAACAGTTTGAGAGCTAGATTTTATACTCCAGCCGTGGAAATAAGAATCAGTTGGATTGATGATTTTAAGTTCGCTTGACGGAGGAATGAGTGCTATTGAACCTTTGAGAACAGTCAAAGATTTTCTTGTCTCATCCATGCTTCCTTTGCCATTCAGATTGAAAACAATTGTTGCTTCTTCAAGCCATTTTGCATAGAATTTTTTGTTTCCCGTAGAACCTGAAGGTATTTCTGTTATTGCCTCACCGTTAAAATCCTGATTGTCATACCATCCGCCGAACTGATTATTTGCTTTGGCAATGTTTTCGGCTTTTGGAAGAGTGATTGTAGGGTTGCGTCTCGTGTAGTTTCCAGGAGCGGTATAGCTGCCCTTGAAAACTCCGCCGTCCAGCTCGTATTCAATGTTGTAAAGCGATGCAAGAGAAGAAACCTGGCAGCTAGAAACACTTGTCAAACCGCCAGCAATTGAAGCGTACTCACGGTAACTGCCAAGCTGCTTTGTTTTTGCTTCATCCGCATAGAACTTAAAGATTACGATATAGTTTCCAGCGTTAATTGCATTCTCACCAGTTTTTGAATAGGTGCATTCGCCGCCGCTTGCAATTTCAAGTTCTTCATCGTTGTAGCCTGGGCACGCTTCGCCGTCGAGGTCGTAAAGTCCGCCTGTTACTTTCTTGACGTTTGTGCCATCAAAAGAGATTTTTACATTGAGGCTTCCGGTTCCATTAGAAAAATCGACTATCTGCAATTTAGGCGTAAAACTCAGGCTGTTTACACCAGCTTTGATTTCTGCTGTCCGTGTGTCATACAATGCAACACCACTGTTCATTGCGATAAGGTCAAACTTATATTTTCCAGTCTGAAATTCAATCGAGCTAGCCTTCATTTCTTCTTCGGAACTCCATTCACCAAGAATCTTTGAAGTGTTCTCGTCGAAATTGCATCTCAGGGCGATGTAAATGAGGGAACTTGTATCAACTTGTGGCAAGGCCGTTCTCTCATCAGCCTTGTCAAAATTGATTTTGAGAGAAACTTCGTTTGAAGAAGATTCTGTCATCGTTTTTTCTTCGGCAGGAGAATTGTCCGAAGAAAAGTCTGAACAGGCGCTAAACAAAGAAGCGGCAATAATTAAAGGAAGTAATTTCTTGAAAAACATAAATGCCTCCTGTTATTTAATTTTAAGTGAATAAACGGTAGACAAAACTTTTACCAGCTGTCCATTAACACTGACCGTTGCCGTGCACAAAATCTGATATGTGTCGCTTGCAAGCACACCTGCCGGAATAACAAGGGCGTTTTCTGACATTCGGATGTTTTTGTCGCTGTAGATTGAGGCAGAGTACTTCATGTCGTCAATCATGTAATCAAATGTGTAAGCTCCTTCAAACAAAGGTTCATTTTTGATAATTGGACTGATTGTAATGTTGCCTTGACTGTCCGTTTTCTTAGAGAGTACGAGTTTTGTGTTCTCAATGCCGTCGATTATGCCAGAGCCAGAAGTTTTCGTTCCGATATACTCCTGTGTGACGGTTCTGCAGAGTGCTTCACTTTCCTTTATGTAGCCGACTGTGTTTGGAGTGCCGACTGCTGCATAACGGAAGTAAAGCTTAAGGCCGTCGTATGCAGGAACTTCCTCATCGCTGATTTGCTTCCAGTTGCCCTGATAGAACCTCGAATATTCCATGTCATAATTAAGCTGAGCGAATTTTATGTTGCCTGCAGAAATTTTATCGATAGCATTGTCAAAGTTTGGAATATTATCTTCTTTGATTACATTCTGAACTGTAACAAAGACAGTCATTTCTGCATCTTCATACCCAGTTTTTGAAAGTACAAATACACATTTAGAAGAGCAGTTGAGGACTTCATCGTATTTTGGCGTGATGATAAAATCAGAAAGAGCTAGCGTTGTTCCGTTAATATCGACGATTTCGCCTTTAAGTTTTGACAAATCAACTTTTTCACCCTTCATGACAATTCCGTCATAAGTAAGCGTTGACTTAGAAGTGTTTACATACTTCACAATTTTTGCAGTCGACTCAGAGAAAAGAGGTGGCATAGCACTGTAAGTTCCGTCTGCCACCATCCATTCCTGAACGACTTTTACACGGAAGAATTTTCCATAGCAGGAATTAGCATCTGGAGCAGCAACAAAATTGTAATTACTAGTAAGCAGTAAGTCTTTTGTTGTTGCACCTTCAATGTTACGCCAGTTGTCAGACCCGTCTAGTGACCACTGCCACTGATAGGTGATTTTTCCACCTGCGTTTTCTATATCAGAATCTGGAGCAGTTTCCTCCTCAAAGCAAAGTGCAGTCAGATATTCATCATAGCGGTTGATTCCGACTGAGCCTACCATAACCTGATATTTGAAAGTGATATCGATTTCTTCCGAAACAGTCAGTGATGCGAGTAACTCAGAATCTTCAACATGTTTTGGTGTGATTGTGTACCGATAAACGGCACTGAGTCCGTCGTTGAAATCTGATTCACTATCCGGTGAATTTGCAAGTTCTTCTTTAACAAGAGCTTTGAAGTCTTCAAGTGTAAGGTTAGCCCCCTGTGCCCTGAGACTTGCCTCAATCGTAATATCTTCCGCATCATAATTGAAGACTTTAATTTCTGGCAATTCAAATATGTCGATTGCGTTCGTAAACAGCAATAATTGTCTCTCACAGTTGATGTTGTATTTTACATTTGCGAAATACCAGACATTTTCTTCTTTTGAATTGTATCCGTCGGCTGTCAAAGTAACTTTATACTGCTTTCCGGCAAGAACATTGACCGGGAATGCCTGCGCAAGATTCCAAGCGATTACGCCGTTTTCTACCTGAGCTTCTACGGAATAATTATTGCTGCTGCAAGTTGCTTTGATGACAATTCCGTTTTCGAGACTTGTCTTCGCCGAAAGAGTAAGGTTTGACAAATCAAAATTTACATCCGTAAGAATGATGTTCTTAAGTTTTGTTCCGATATTTGCCTTGCTGACGGTAAGACTGAGAGCTTCGCTTTCCTTTATGTAGCCGGCTGTGTTTGGAGTGCCGTTTGCTGGATAGCGGAAATATAAGACAAGCCCTTCCTGTGCAGGAATCTCACCGCTTTCAAATGGTTTCCAGTTGCCATTGTTGTAAAGCGAGTATTCCAAAGCAGAATCAACTTTATCAAATTTTATGAACCTTGCAGAAATTTCATCTGTTTGAGTTGAGAGTTTTGGAAGATTATTTTCTGCGATTTTATTCTGAACCGTAACGAAAACATTTACTTCGCTTTTTTCATAACCTTCTTTCGAAAGCTTAAAGGCACATTCACCAGAAGAATTAAGCCCAGCTTTATTCTTCAATTCAATAGTAAAGTCAGATGGCTGTAATTCATTTCCCGAAATATCAAATATGGTTCCGCTGATTTTTGATGAATCCGGGGTTTCACCTTTAAGAACAACCCCGTCGTAAACAAGGGTTGTAAATGATGTGTTTACATAGTTAGAAATTTTTGCCGTTGGTGCAGAGTAGATTGGATCCAAAACTTTTGAACCAGAACTTACATCGGTCCAAGTCTGAACGACTTTTACACGGTAATATTTTCCAAATGAAGAAGAAGTAAGCTGGAATGTTTTTGCTGTCGCACCTGAAATATCAGACCAGCCGTCCTCGCTGTTAGTTGAAGACTGCCACTGATAGCTAAGTTTTCCACCTGCGGTTTCGATTTCAGAATCTGGAACAGATTTTTCTTCAAAACAAAGAGCTTCCAAAGTGTCATCGTACCAAGCAACACCGACAGAATTAACACGCTTCTGATATTTGAATGTAATGGAGATTTCTTTTTCAATAGTCAACTTTGACTTTAAGTCGCGGTCGTTGACATTTTTCGGGCTGATTGAGTATCGGTAAATTGCACTGAGTCCTTCGCTGAAATCAGACTCTTGATCCGGTCGCTCACCCAATTCCTCTTCTACCAGTTCTTTAAATTCTTCAAGACCGAGATTTGCCCCTTGCGCCCTGAACGAACTATCAATCGTAACATCTTCCGCATCATAATTAGTGACTTTGATTTCTGGCAATTCAAATGTTTCGATTGAGTCCGTGAAAATCACAATTTCGTCATCACAGTTAATTTTGTAGTTTATGGTTGTGTAATACCAGATATTTTCTTCTTTTGAACTGTATCCGTCGGCTGTCAAAGTAACTTTATACTGCTTTCCGGCAAGAACATTTGCTGGGAATGCCTGAGTAAGATTCCAAGAGATTGTACCGTTTTCTACATGAGCCTCTTCGAAATGATTATTGCTGCTGCAAGTTGCTTTGATGACGGTTCCTTTTTCGAGACTTGTCTTAGCCGAGAGAGTCAACTTCGTCAAATCAAAATTTACATCCGTGAGTACGATTGCCTTAGGTTTCTTTCCAATATTATCCTTGCTGACTGTAAGGCTGAGGACTTCACTTTCTTTTATGTAGCCGGCTGTATTTGGAGTGCCCTTTACCGGATAACGGAAATAGAAGACGAGCCCTTCCTGTGCAGAAATTTCGCCGCTATCAATTGCCTTCCAGTTGCCACTGTTATAAAGCGAGTACTCCAAGCCAGAATCAATTCCATCAAATTTTATAAATCCTGCTGAAATTTCATCTGTTTGAGTTGAGAGTTTCGGAAGATTACTTTCTGAAATTACATTCTGAACCGTAACAAAAACACCCACTTCGCTGTTCTCATAGCCAGCTTTAGAAAGTATAAAAATACATTCACCAGAGGAATTAAGTCCGTCTTTATTTTTTACTTCAATAGTAAAATCAGATGGCTTAAATTCTTTTCCCAAAATATCAATTATGGTTCCGCTGAGTTTTGATGAATCCGGGCTCTCTCCTTTAAGAACGACTCCGTCATAAGCAAGCGATGTAAATGATGTGTTTACGAAGTTCGAAATTTTTGCCGTTGGTGCAGAATAGACTGGTGCCAATGTCTGTGCCCCAGAACTTACATCGTTCCAGGCCTGAACTACTTTTACACGTAAGTATTTTCCAAATGTATCCTGAGTTATGTTATAGGATTTTGATGTCGCACCTGAAATGTCGCTCCAACCTTCCTCGATGTTAGCAGAATTTACTGTTCCTGTAGTTGAAGACTGCCACTGATAGCTGAGTTTTCCACCAGCGGTTTCACCACCTTCTTCAAGGGGAGTTTCTTCCGCAAAACAAAGCGCTTCCAAACTGTTATCATAGATCTCGGCTTTAACAGACTTAACCTGGACTTGGTATTTGAATGTTATGACAATTTCTTTTCTAATGGATAACTTTGACTTTATAGCTGAATCTGTTACATTTTTGGGAGTGATTGTGCAATAGCAAGAAGCCGAAAGTGCATTGTTGAACTCAGTTTCATCTTCAGGGGGATTCTGAAGTTCCTGCTTAACCAAAGCTTTGAACTGCTCAAGGTCTAAAGTTGACCCCTTCGCTTTAAGGGTTGCATTTATCTCAACGTCAGCTTCGTCATAATTATTAACTTTTATTACAGGCAATACAAAAGAATCAATCGTATCCGTAAAAACCACTATTTCGTCATTGCAGTTGATTTTGTAGCTTATGTCTGTGAAATACCAGACGCTTTCATCTTTGAATTTACATTTCGGTGCTGAAAAACTGACTTTATATTCTTTTCCGGCTCGAACACTGGCTGTAAATGCCTGCGCAAGATCCCATGAAATTACACCTTCATCTACCTGAGCTTCTTTTGAAAAACCGTTGCAGGCAGCTGTAACAACTGTTCCGTTTGCAAGGGGAACTTTCGCTGTAAGCGTCAGTTTCGACAAATCAAAATTGACATCCGAAAGAGCGACATCGAACTTTTCTTCTGATTTGTTGTCGCTTGAATCATCACTTCCGCTATCCGAACATGAAAAGAATGGAATTACAGCAAAGAATAGAATAGAATAGAATAGAATAGAATAGAATGAACGTTTTTTCATAGACTTCCTCATATAAAATAAAGATATACTTATTCTATAATGGAAATTTCTAAATATCAACTTATTTTAAGGTCTATTTTTGATAATTTTAATATTTTATTAATTTTCCCCGAATTTCCCCATCTGCCCGTTTACAAAAGTCTTTATATTTAACTACAATTCTGCTGAATGTCCTATTTGTTTATGCCGTTTCAAAATTACACCTCATCGTCTTTTTGGACACGATTTTCACGGTTGCAATCACTTTTTATTCAGGTCTTCTTCCAGGCCTCATTGTTGCCGCAGTTTACAATCCGATTATGACCTTAATTTACTGCGCTGAAAACGGAACCCAGGTCTTTTATTACGATTTCCTCTATTTAATATGCGGGATGCTGATTGTTCTTATCACATGGGTATTCAGCCGCAACAAAAAGGAATTTCACTCCAGCAGCCTGATAACGATTCTTTATCTGCTGGCCATTTCCATCGCCTCGGCATTCGTGAGCTGCATTTCAGCCAGCATCCTCGACACCTTTATCCGCCCGCTTTTCGGAAAACCGTCACCTTTCGGTCCCATCGAAGATTTTTCATATGTCTTCCAGCACTTCAATTTCGGGAATTTTCTTTCATTCCTTCTTCCGCGAATCCCCATCACCGTGCTAGACCGCCTGATCTGCACCTTTGCCGGATATGGGATTTACTGGCTGTTTTCAAAAGTAAGCCGGAGATAAAAAAAGCGGGAAAAATCCCGCCTATTCTGCTCAATTAAAATTTATGCGTCCAGAGCCTTGAACTCTTCTTCCTTGGCATAAACGTTGAGGGCGTCGAGCATTTCGTCCATGTTGCCCATCATGAAGCCCGGAAGGTTGTGGAGGGAAAGGTTGATTCGGTGGTCAGTTACGCGGTCCTGCGGATAGTTGTAGGTGCGGATTTTTTCTGAGCGGTCACCGTTTCCGACCATGCTCTTTCGTGCAGAAGAACGTTCTGCATCAAGCTTAGACTGCTCAAAGTCAAAGAGTCGGGCACGCAAAACTTCCCATGCCTTTTCCTTGTTCTTAATCTGAGATTTCTGATCCTGCTGGATAACGACAATACCAGTCGGAATGTGTGTGAGTCGTACGGCTGAGTCTGTTGTGTTGACACACTGGCCGCCAGGACCGCCGGCACGCATTACGTCTACGCGGACATCGCCCGGATTGATTTTAATGTCTGCTTCCTCAGCTTCAGGCAAAACTGCGACCGTAACTGTAGAAGTCTGCAAGCGTCCCTGAGATTCTGTAGCAGGAACACGCTGAACACGGTGAACGCCAGATTCCCAGCGCAGAGTTCCGTAAACGAATTTTCCTGTAATCTGAGTGACAATTTTGTTGAAACCGCCGACTTCTGTTTCCTGAGCCTCGACGTTCTCGTACTTCCAGCCCTTGCGCTCACAAAGATGAATGTACATTTCCCACATGTCGCGGACGAAGAGTGAAGCCTCGTCACCACCCGCAGCCGAACGGATTTCAAGAATAATGTTCTTTTCGTCGAGAGGATCCGGCGGAATGAGCTTGAGCTTAATGTCTTCCTCAAGCTGTGGCACCTTTTCTTCGAGTTCTTTGAGCTCTTCGCGGGCCATTTCCTTCATTTCGGCATCATCTTCTGCCGTAATCATCATTTTTGCGTCTTCAATGCCCTGCAGACACTTTCGGTACTCGTTGCCAACTTCAAGGACAGCCGTCAAATGACCATGTTCACGCATAACGTCCTTGTATTTCTTCTGGTCCTTTACCAAGTTCGGGTCCTGAACCAACTCGCTGACTTCAACAAAACGAGCGTCCAATTCTTTGAGTTTCTTCAATAAATCCATAGTCGTATATTATATCAAAATCCAAGAATATTGAAAATATGGGCGCAGTCAACGGGCTACCGCTGTTCCGTGGCTCGGTGCCCTCGGTGCTGCCGCACTGCCGGCTAAAGCCGTCACCACTCCATAGCGGGCGCTGGATTATTTACAAATAAAAAAAGAGGGACGAATCCCTCTCGAAAAACAGTATCTCCGATGCCGCCTATAAATCAGCAAAGAAAAACATAAACTCTCCCCGATTTTCCCTCCGATTCATAAACTCTCTGCAATGATATTAGCATAGGAAAAAGTTAAAAAACCACTCCCCAAATGGGTAGTTTTTTAAAATAATTTTTTCAAGTTGACAATTTTCAATATCAAGAATAAACTAATGTTTGTTAGTTATTTAAAATGGGTGGGAAAATGGCTAAATCAGAAAAAGTTACTCGCGAGAAGATTATCCTCGCATTCTTGGATTCCTGCTTTGCAAAAAATGCAGGCGGAACTTCACTTTCAGACGTTGCGGAAAGGCTTGGCATCAAAAAAGCCTCTCTCTACAATCACTACGAAAGCCGTGATGCAATGGTCGAGGACTGCATCCGCTGGTGCGGCGACTACTACCGCAAAACTTACTTCATTCCAACGGATATTGAATCAATCTCTCAGCGTTACCCGGCCGAAAACGTAATGAAGGCCATCGTAAACCGCTGGTTCAAGATGAACGAAAAAGAGCCTCTCGTACAGATTTATTCCTTCATCGAGAGCGAAAAGTACATCTCAACCGCTGCGGCAAAAATCGCCCAGGAAACACGCGAAAAACTCGTAAATCAGTCAAAAACTGCACTCCGCTGTCTTGCAAAAGCCGGTAAAATCATCGATTTGGAAGAAAACGACCTCGAATCACTCTCGAAAATGTTCGCAGCCCTCACGATTTCAAATCTTGATGACTATCTCACCAAAAAGAAGATTGAAATCCGCTCAAATCCGGAAAGCGGCGAAGGCTCACTCTTCGAAAACAACAGCGAATCTGATTACAGCGAAATCAACGGCCTTATCACAACATTCTGCTCGATGCTTCGCTAGTTTTTTTTGACTTTTTAAGGAACTTGGTATAATATAAGAAGATGTCTACCTTATACATCGTTGGAACACCGATTGGTAATCTCGGTGACATTACATTTCGGGCTGTTGAAACATTCAAATCAGTTGATGTAGTTGCGGCAGAGGACACTCGCCACACTCTTCAGCTTTTGAATCACCTCGAAATCAAAAAACCGCTCGTTTCCTGCCGTTCCCAGAACGAGGAATTTGCGAGCCAGAAGATTATCAAAATGCTCGACGAAGGGCAGACAGTAGCCTATGCCAGTGATGCGGGCACTCCGGGCATTTCAGATCCTGGAGCTATCTTAGCAGGATTGGCGCGTAAGGCTGGTCACACTGTAGTTCCAATTCCGGGAGCAAGTGCATTTGCTTCTTTGGTCAGCGTTGCAGGAGCTGGCGGCAAAACTCTGGTTTTTGAAGGTTTTCTTTCACCCAAACCTGGCCGCCGTCGTTCAAGGCTTCGCGAGCTCATGGAAATGGAGGCTGCAATTGTTTTGTACGAATCTCCGTTCAGAATCACTAAACTTCTGGCGGATATTGCCGATATTGATAGTGAACGGCGTGTAGTCGTAGGCCGCGAGCTTACCAAGCTGCACGAAGAGATAGTAGAGGGGACTGCTCAAACACTGCTCGAGGATTTTACGTCAAGGAGTAAAATTCAGGGCGAATTTGCAGTATTTATCTCAAAATCTTCAAAAAATTCTAAAGAATTTGATGAGGATGCCGATATTTAAAGAGTAAAAGGCAGGTTAGCTATGATGATTGGAAGAATTGACAATGTAAATCCTCTTAACAATGTTCAGAATGTTCGTCGCACACAGGCTAAAGATAATACATATTCTACAGCAGATTCAGTAAGCGTATCTGATGAGGCAAAGGCAGCAGCAGAAGCTTACTACCTCAATCAGGTTGCGGCAGACACTCCGGATATTCGTCAGGATCTCGTTGCCGCCATCAAAGAAAAGATTAAGGATCCAAACTACTTGAATCAGGCTGTTATCGCATCAACAGCAGACAGAATTCTTGCAAGCTATGGACTTTAATTGCCGGCAACGGTGTCGCTTACAGAAGACGGATTTTTTCCGTCTTTTTTTTTAGTTACTTGTCATTATCGGGGGAGCCCGGTAATCTATTCATAAGGATTTCAAAATGGCTGATTTTTCATTTAAGGTTTCACCAAACATTCTTTTAGGCTCTTACACAGCAAGCAGAATCGGTTCTTCGGTTCTTTCTTATGGAACAAAATTCATGGTCATCGTTGACCCGATTTTACGCGAAAACGGAGCTGCCGAAAAAATCACAAAAGCTCTCGACGACAAAAAAATCGATTATTTCATTTTTGACGAGCTTTCAAAGGGCGGAGACTCAGAAATTCTTGAACGCTGCCTCAAGCTGGCCCGCGAAGCCCACGTTCACGGCATAATCGCAATCGGCGGCGGCAAACCAATCAGCGTTGCCCGCGGAACCTGTGCCCTTTACAATGAAATTCACGACCTCTACGACTTTTTGGACGGGGCAACTCCAAAAACATCGCCTCTACCCTTGATTTGTATTCCAACTACAATCCGTGACGCCTTTATCTTTACGGATTCAATTCCACTTGTTGATGCCAGAAGCTCAACCCTCAAGCTGCTGAAGGCCCAGTCAGGAATCGCAAAACTTGTTCTCTTTGACCCCACTTTAACGGCTACCCTCACAGAAAATCAGCTTGATTCAATGTCACTCGAAACACTCTGTATCGCAACCGAAAGCTATCTTTCTCAGCGCGAGAATTTCTTCAGCGACATGATTGCCGAAAAATCAATCGAGCTTTTCGCCTTTGCCCTCGACGGCTCACAAACGCTTACAGTCACCACTCCAAAGGAAGAACTTCTTTCTCAGGCAGGCTGCATGGCAAGCCTTTCTGCCGCAACTTCTTCAATCGGAATCGCGACACTCCTTGCAATGTGCATCAACGCCCGCTATAAGATTTCACGTTCCCTGGTCACAACAATCCTCTTCCCTTACATGGTCGAAGAATGTGCAAAATTCAAGGCAGACAGAATCGCCTATCTCGCTAAAAAAATGAATATTGCCCAGCCGGAACAGACTGACGAAGAAGCAGCCCACGCTTTCGCAGAAAATATCCGCCAGAGAATCGCCAAGGCAAACCTTCCTGCCCGCCTCAAGGATTTGTCGATTTCGCTTGAACAGCTAGCCCTCGCCGCAGAAGACGCAGGCCAGCTGGACATCGTGAACAATCTTCCACGAAGCATGAACAGCGATGACCTCTTCGGACTGATTAAAACGGCGTTCTAAGCAGACACTATGATTGAACCGCATAAACTCAACCAGCTGCAGCCGGGACAAAAACGGCGGAAATTGGCGCTTACTTTTGGTGCCCTGGAGCGTGATGTTGACGGTATTCCCGAAAAAGGCAACGAATACAATTTTAAAAGCATTCCGCGCCCAGAATACATCAAAAAACTCATTTCCATCGTGATTCAGGACCAGGAACTCCCCGAAGCCAGCAAAAAACAGCTCGAAGAAGTTCTGAAAACTGAGCCTTTCAATGAAAAGCGGGCCTGCAATCTTGCACGCAACAATCTTCTCGCAATTATCGGAACTTTCCCTGCCGAGTGGGATTTGATTATCGCGCCGCATGCTTCCCCGCTTGACGAAAACGGAGTCGTAAAGCAGCGTGATTTTTACCCGGATGTTTATGTTTACGCAGAAGATATCCGATCTCCCTTCAACTGCGGCTCAATTTTCCGCACGGCTGAAGCAATGGGAGCCGAAAAAGTCCTGATTTCGCCCATGTGCATTGATCCCAACCACCCAAAAGCATTGCGAAGCGGTATGGGCTGCATCGAGACAATCGGTTTTGAACGAAAAAGCGTAGAAGAACTCGAAGAATTTGCCCGTGAACGTGATTTGCCGATTTTCGTACTTGAAACGGGCGGAACTTCAATCGAAGAATTTAAATTTCCTCAGAAAGGAATCTGCATCATCGGCTCCGAAGAGCTTGGCGTCAGTCCGCAGGCATTAAGCAAGGCGACTTACGGCCGGGTTACAATCCCAATGAAAGGCCTTAAAGCCTCGCTGAACGTGGGCGTTGCTTATGGGATTTTGATGCAGAAATGGGTGGAAAGCATTGAAGCAGGCGTTGCGGACGGCGTTTGAGTCCGCAGAGATGGGTGCGGCGCAATGAAATGCGGCGCAGGGAAGAGGCATCTTCCCTCTAATCTTCTTTAAAAGCTGCGGCCAGTTTGTCTGAAATTTTCCGCAGCTGATTTTCACTTCCGATTCCGAAGAGCTTTAAGACATCCAAATCAAACTGATAGTAATCGACCTCGTTGGTCTGGTAATGAGCAAGCATATCCGCTAGATAAACCAGTGAAGAGAGCTTTTTGCTTGACGGCGGCGCCATGTCCGGCTCGTGGTGGTGGCGGATTACTGAAATAATTATGTCCGGGAAATTCCATTTTTCGGCAATCAGGGCACCGATTTCACTGTGGTTTACGCCTGCAAGAAGTTTTTCGAAAATATCCTGGGAAATATTGCGCTGACGACAAATGTCGCGGATGTTATCAATGAAGCCCGGGTGAGCAGTTGCAAAAACAAGCTTGCCCATGTCATGAAGCAGACCGCAGATGTAAGAATCATCGATAATGTCACGCTCGGAAGCACAGAAATTGTGGGCCAGATTGTAAGAATAGAAGGCAACCCGATAGGCGTGCATGAAAAGCGTTTTTTGAGAGTCGCCGCCCAAGCCCTGAAGATGATTGACCGAGCCGACTGAAAGAATCATGTTTTTGATTCCGCGGATTCCAACAAGCTTTACGGCGTCGGCAATGCTGCGGCAAGGGGAAGCAAGCGCAAAAGTGACAGAGTTGACAAGACGGAGCAAGTCCGTTGTGAGGGAAACGTCGCTTGAAATGGCCATTGCGATTTCGCTCATCTTGGTGTTTGAGTCGTTGATGAGGCGGTTGACCCTCATGATGCTTTCCGGGAACTGAGGAATTTCATCGATAATCTTGATGAATTCGTGGGAAGCGGAATTGAGCTTGCGCTGAGTTTTTTCGTTGATTGGCAGGATGATTCGCGTGATTGTCTCGCCGTTTTCACAGAGAATCTGGAAATTTTCTTCGGTGAGGCCGATTTTTTCGAGCATGAGAATCATGATGATGATGCCAAGGCCTGCACCCTCTGACAAATCAACGACCTGAGTCATTGCCTGGTCTACGGAAGTATATTGCTGGGCCCGGCTGAGCTTGTCATGCATTCGCTTGTATTCGCGGAAAGTAAGGACAGAATTGTTGCGGACTTCGATTTTGATGCGGTTGTTGCGGGTTTGCAGGATAAGCTTAACGTAAAGGCCGGTAAGTTTTTGCATTGCAAGGTAATGCCGGATGTTTCCGAGGGTTTCGTCCTTGAAGGTCTTCATGCCGATTTCGTAGTCGGAGTCGTCAAACAAGTCAAGATTCTTTTCTTTGAAGTAAATGCGCTTTGTGTTGGCCTTTTTGGCATTGGTAACCAGCTCGTTGAGGCAGTACTTGAGGTATGTGCCCATGTGTTCCTGGCCAAGTTCATTCAAGAATGCAGCGAGAACCTGTTCCATATACTCTGACATTTCACGAGGCAGGGTATAGGTTGTAATAGACAGCGGAATTCCTGCACGGATTGCCATCTTTATTTTTGAGTTATCTAGACTGACTTTTTGATTCTTCTGCTCATGCTGCATACTTTTAAGATTATATCACACTTTTTCAATTTTGGGAAACATAATTAAATACAATTGAAAAAATCCTTGTAATTCATCAGAATATAAGACATGTTTGATTGTTTTCTTGCGCAAATACTTGTCTTAATCATGCTGTTTTTATGCAGTGTCCGCGTTTTATTCATCAAAAATTCCCGGGTTGATTCATTCGCCGCTTTTGCTCCCCTTTCCCTGCTTGTTTCAGTATGCATTTTCTTCTGCTTTGGATTTTCACTTTTGAACCTGGCCCTTTTCGCTCTTTCATGTTTGGTCTTTACGACAAATTTCCGTGCCGTGCTCAGGCTTTCCGCAAAACTTCTCGTTGATACTTACAACGCCGTTTTCATTATTTTTTCCCTTCTCAACCTGCTTTTAGTTATTGCCCTTGCCGTCATCGTTGTCCTCGTGCGCCCGGTCAAATACTCTGCCAGTGACTTCAACGCAATTAAAGAAGAACATACCCTCACCGGAAACCTCTCAACCCTCCAGGTCCGGGAAAGTTTTTTTACAGGCGAACGCTTTTCGGGCACACTTTTTATTTACGAGCCGGTCATAACTGATGAAATCACCCGCTCCCTTTATTCTGAAAATCCAGTCCTGATTTTTGCCTCTGGCCTTCGAGCAAGCGTCCAGAATTACGAGCCATATTTCATGCTTCTCGCCCAGAAAGGCTACACGGTCATGGCCGCAGATTTATACGTTCCGGAGTTAAAATTCCTATCAAAATATTCAGAGGGCAAGGTCGGCCAGTATCTAGTTGAGTCAAAATTCCTTCGCAGATTCATGGCATTAAAGGAAGAAAGAAGCAATCCAGAGCGCTTCAAGCAGATTCTTTCCGAAGAACAGAAGGCTGCCAGCAAAAAGTATTCAGCCCTCACCCACCTGGCCCTTGAGATTTTCGGGGACGACTGCAAAGTCTTCTATATAGTAGACGGAGTTGATTTTGATTCAATTTATTCCGTTATCGATGAATTCAACACGGAGCCATTCTCAAACGCAAAGGGCTTTTTCTCAATGAACCGGGTCGACGAATACACAAGCAGCGGTTACGGCTTCATCGAACAGACGGACGTGCTTCTTGCCCGCGGCATGGGAATCGAAAGGGAAAACAAATTCTTTATTCCAAGATATGTCGCAAACAAAACGATAAAATCAATCACAGAAAGCAAATAAGGGGGCTTTTATGACACTGACGGAACTCAACCGCTATTTCAATTCTTTCCTTCACAAAGAAGACTACGATTCTGACATTTCCCTCAACGGCATTCAGATTTCGAATTCGGCCCCAAATGAAAAAGAAATTACAAAGGTGGCTTTTGCCGTAGATGCATGCCAGGCCACGGCATTAAAGGCGGCTGAGGCCGGAGCCCAGGTTCTTTTCGTACATCACGGCCTTTTCTGGGGACACTGCGAGACCATTACAGGCAATCACTACAAGAGGGTTGCGGCTTTCATCAAAAATGACCTGGCTCTGATTGCATATCACATTCCCCTTGATGCAAATGAATTCGTGGGCAACAACTTTGGAATCGCAAAGAGAATCGGTCTTGAAAAAGTCCGTCCTTTCGGCAAATGGCGGGGAATGACTCTGGGCGCAATCGGCGAACTGCCCCAGGAAGTCAAAATCGACGAGCTGGCAAAAAAACTCTTTCCAAACGGCGAAAAGCCTTCAAAAATTTTCCCATTCGGCAAAGAAATAATTAAAAAAGTTGCCGTAATTTCTGGCGGTGCGGGCGAAGATTTTGATCAGGCGGCCAGAATCGGTGCAGATGCCTACATTACAGGCGAAGTTTCTCACGAAGATTATCACGGAATCGAAGAATCAGGAATAAACGTAATTGCGGGCGGCCACTACAACACTGAAACGGTGGGAGTTCAGCTCGTTCAGAAGCGGCTGGAGGAAGACAAGGGCTTACAGACTGTTTTTATCGACATTCCTACCGGTTTGTAGTATAATAATAAATCTATGTCAGACGCTACAATCGAAGTTGCATTTAAACCAAAATATTTTACATCTAAAAAACTTATTCCGCTGATTCTTGTGCTTGTCGTTATACTTCTTGATCAGCTCACAAAACTCATTGTCACGGACACAATCCCGCTCTATGGAATGGGAGCATCTTTTTTCGGCGGATTTTTGCGAATCGTTCACATCAACAATCCCGGAATTGCTTTCAGCATCGGGCAGGGCTGGTCTATTGCAGTCCGAAGCATTCTTTTCAGAATTATCCCCCTCATTGTTATCATCGTAGTGCTCGGAGTTTACATGCGTAACGATGATTTTTCCAGACTACAGAGATGGGCAATAGCCGGAATCGCTGGCGGCGGCTTTGGAAACCTTATCGACCGCTTCTTCCGCTCAGAGGGCGTAGTTGACTTCATCGACGTAAAATGGTTCGGTATCGAAAAATCTCCTTTCAAATTCTTGAGATGGGAGCGCTGGCCAACCTTCAACGTTGCAGATGCGGCTGTCGTAGTCTGCGGAATTTTACTCGTACTTTCATTCTTGGTTGCAATGAAAAAAGCTAAAAACAGCGGGAGTGATGAATAATGACGACTAAAGAACGTACTTTTCTCTTTAATATCTGCGTAATTCTCTACAATATTTTGCTGGGCCTGATTATCGAAGGCATTTTCTTCTTCCTCTTCCTGCTCTTTATCGCCAAAACCAACAATCAGAACATGGGCGAAAGCATCTACATTCAGATCGCCCTCCCGGTAATGATGCTCGTAGGCCTAATCATGGCAATCATGCTTTCAACAAAAACAGTAGGCTGGTTCATCAGGAAATTCCACTTGGAAGACAAGTTAGATAAAAAAGTCATCGACCACTACAAAAAAGACGATGCAGGCACAATAAACTAAACATAGTCGATAGACATAAAAAAAGACGGCCGGAGTAGTCGGAGTTCTGGCACGACCTCGCCTGAGCTTTGCTCACTGCGAGGTTCGGGACAGGTTTCCGACGGGAGGCCGTCTTTTTTTTGCTTCAGCAAATATTTCTAGTTTATTATGCCTGGAGCGCTGTTACAGCAACAGTGTCGACGATTTCGTCTACGTTGCAGCCGCGTGAAAGGTCATTGAGAGGCTTTGCGAAGCCCTGGCATACAGGACCGATTGCCTTCCATCCGCCCATGCGTGCAGCGATTTTGTAACCGATGTTTCCTGCGTTGATGTTTGGGAAGATGAATGTGTTTGCGTGACCTGCAACTGAGCTGCCTGGAGCCTTGAGCTCGCCAACTTCTGGAGCGATTGCAGCGTCGAACTGGAATTCACCGTCAAGAGCAAGCTCCGGAGCCTTTTCATGAGCGATGATTGTAGCGCGTGAAACTTTGCCTACTGTGTCGCCGTCTTTTGGATCTGCACCAGAACCCTTTGTTGAGAATGAAAGCATTGCAACTTTTGGCTCGATACCAGCGATTACTTTTGCAGTGTTTGCAGAAGCAATTGCGATGTCAGCGAGCTGCTCTTCTGTCGGGTTGATGTTGATAGCACAGTCACCGAAAACTGCGATTCCGTTTGGAAGGTATTTGTTGCTGTTCTCTGGAGCTACCATGATGAAGCATGAAGAAACTGTGCTGCAGCCAGGAGCTGTCTTGATAACCTGAAGTCCCGGGCGGAGAGTGTTTGCTGTTGAGTGGCAGGCACCTGAAACGAATCCGTCAGCGTCTCCAGCCTTGAGGATAAGGGCGCCGTACATTGTGTAGTCTTTGAGGGCTGCGGCTTTTGCAGCGGCAACGTCAGCGTATTCCGGGAGACCAGTTTTTTTGTTGAGTTTGCCTTCGCGAGCCTTGTAGAGGATTTCTGCATATTTGTCAGCGTTTGAATCAATTGTTGGGTCAACGATGTTAACGCCAGTCATGTCAAAACCGAATTTCTCGATTTCAGCCTTGTTTCCGAGGAGGGTGATTTTTGCAATGCCCTCTTTTACGATGCGTGAAGCAGCTTCTACAACGCGCTTGTCTTCACCTTCACAAAGAACGATTGTTTTGCCGGCAGCTTTTGCCTTGGCACGGAGTTCTTTTACAAAATCCATTTTTAGCCTCGATTATATATAAAAATTTATTGACCTTTTTATTTTAGTCTTTTTGCAAAGAGAATCAATAAAAAATTCCTACATTTTTTTGCATTTTCTGTGATTAATATCCGTCGCTCATTGCACGGTTAAGATCACGCTGGTAAAGCTCGGCGTAGACCGGACTTCGCATCTTGAGGTCGTCCTTCTTTGCCTGGTTGAACGGAACGAAACGCCAGAATACAGCACGAAGTTCCTTGTCCATTCGCTGAATACCGTCGAGCTCCTTTGTCATCCAGAGAACGTAGTCGGCGATGAAGTAAGATTTGAGGTCGCCCTTGAGCTTCTGTCGCTCAATCCACTGGTAATACTGACCTGTTAGGCCTTCTTCCATCCAGTAGTAGCTGGCCTTTTCCTTTGCAACCTGCCAGCGCAAGTCTGCTACAGCCATGAGGATGGCGATTTTGAGGTCGCGCGGGTACATAGGGATTACGATACGGCCACGGCTTGTTACGCGGTTGTAGCGGTCGAAAGGCTCCCAGCAGAATCCGAAGTCGCCGTAAGTCGGCAGACAGAGGACATATGGAACGATGCGGTTCTTTGCATTTTTGTGGATTCGGACGAAGCACTCAGGGTCATTGTCCTCGACCCATTTGAGGATGTTGAGTACATTTTCGCGGAAACCTGTGAGACGAGGAACACAATGATAGAATTCGCGTGTGAAAACAGGGAACTGGTTACCCTGGCGGCCACAAGTCATCTTTGCCATCTGGCGGACAGTCTGAAATTCAATCATCAAATCGCCGGAATTTACTTCGATTGCCTCAGGCTGGTCGGTCATCTTGCTTTCGAGGGAAGAACCGATTGCCTTAGCCTCTTCAAATTCCTTCATGTAGCCGACCAGTTCCTTATCGACCTTCTGCAAGGCACGGAGTTTTTCCTGGATTTCTCCAAAGAGGCGCTTCTGACCGTCGGTATAGCCCTGCTTGTGGGGCTCAAGACCGAGAACCGGGCTGTGCTCGCACAAGGAATCGATTCGGTTACGAAGTTCGTTTTCGAGCATCTGGCGCTCTGTTTCTTTTGAATTGAGCAGGCTTTCGGCGTTCTGCAATTTGCCGTCATTTTTGTTTTTGAGCTGTTGAATTCGCTGGGCCTCTGCACCCGGATCATTTTTGCGCGGAGTGCGGGCTTCGTCGGTTGCAGAAAGGCTGAGACGGCCGGTTGCAATTTCCTTGAACCATTCGTCCATGTAATAAACAGGCTCGCCTGTGTTGTTGTTCAGAATTACGGTTGAGAAAAGCTGCTTTTGCTCAGGTGTAAAAAGTGACGGCAGGACAACGCCGAAACGCAGGAGCATCTGCTTTGGTTTTTCCAGGTTGCGGTCCGCAGTTTTGGGACACATTACGCGGATAAGTTCCCACCATGAAGTAACAATCTGCTGACGATAGACGGTGCGGTCTTTAGGGTCCTGACAAGTGAGGTATTTCGAGAGGATTTTGTGGACTCGCTGAGCCTGGTCTCCCTCGCCGCCAAGAGCGGTTTTATAGTAAGCCTTGTCATCAAAAATGTGATTTGACTCTTCCTCGTAAAATTTTGTGATTTCCTTAAAGCCGGTTAGAGACAAATCGACTTTGTGAGCAGAATCAGCAGGTTCATTTGCCCTTTTATCTGCAGGTGAATCAGAAATATCCTTAAAAGAAGGCAAGTCATCGCTAGGTCCGGCGTCAGCCTGAGTTTCTGCAAGCAAAGCCGCAATCGTTGGGTCCAAATCTTGATCTGTCATCTGTCGATCCTCGAAAAAAAATATAAAAATTCATTTAAATTATAACACAGGGTCTAAAATTTTTCATTAATTTTTTTTATTTTAGCGCAATCACCTTGCTGCAGGCTTTCCGTGCTTCGCTAACGCTCATATCCTCCGGCTACTTCGGCACTCCAATCCTGGCGCAGGATTTCTTCCGGCTCAAACGAAATCGTAGCTGTGCAGGCTGACTTCTCCGCTGGAAAGTTTTTGGATTTGGCCAGCTTCGGTCTCGACGACCAGCCTCATTTCTTCATCAATATCTTTTACAATTGCCCGGTAACTTTGTCCGCTTGTTCCGGCAACAGGATTAACAGTAACGCTTTTTCCGTTCAAAAGTGAGGCGTTTCGATATTCAAAAATCATCTCGCTAATTTTTGATTCGTCCTCGTTTTCAAAGGCCCCGTAAAATTCAATCAGATTGCTCACGACTTCGGCAATCAGGGCATTTTTTGAAAGAAGGGGCATTTTTTCGCCTTTCAGCGATTTTGCTTCCTCGATGCTGCCCGCGATTTTTGTGATTTCGCCCGAAAGCTCCGGATTTTTGCGGATATTGATTCCGATTCCGACGACAGCCGCATCAATAGAGCCAGTCTCAAAATTTGCGATTCCCTCGACCAGAATTCCGCAGATTTTTTTGCCGGCCAGAAAGAGGTCATTCACCCATTTTATTGAAGAATCTTCGCCGTAAAGTTTTTTTACCGCGCGGGCCACAGAAACAGCAGCCGCAGCCGTATAAAGGGCAGGATTTTTTACGCCGCCACGCGGAGAGTACAAAAGGGAAAAATAAACGCCGCAGTCCCTGGGTGAGACAAAAGTGCGCCCCAGCCTTCCCTTTCCGCCGGTCTGTCTTTCTGCCGCAAAAAGCGAAAGATGGGCGGCTTTTCCTTTTTCAGTGAGCTTTCCAGCCGCATCACGGAAAGAACCGACTTCAACAGCCCGCCTTTTAGCCTCGGAGTTGGTCGAGTCTATTTCGTCAAAAGCGAGCGTTTTAACTTCTGCGCCACAAGATTCTTTAATCAGTGAAGAAATTTTTGAAGAATCAAGCTTGTCGGGAGCAGAAAGAATTCTGTAGCCACGGTTTGTGACAGCCTCGATTTTGTAGCCGTCATCCTCAAGGGACTTAATCGCCTTCCAGATGGCCGTGCGTGAAACCGAGCAGGAAGAAGCAAGTTCCTCGCCGGAAAGAAATTCGCCGACACCGAGAGAATTTAGAGCTTGAAGGACGCTGTTTTTTGTGGACATTATTTTTTCTTTCCTAAAAGACTGAAATCGCTGACCGGAGATGAGAAGGCTATTCCCATGCCCGGTTCTTTCAGGCATTTGAGCTCGCCGATTGCCTTCAGGACGGACTGTTTTTTATAGTGCTCGACTACAATTACCAGCATGTCCTTTTCGGGAACGATGTGGACGCCGAAGAATTTTTCATCATCCTCGCGGGCAGTTCCACGAGCGTTGATTACAGTGCCGCCGGTCGCCCCCGCTTTTCGTGCCGCAAACATAACGTCGTCGGCATACCCCTTGTTCACGATAACGGTAATCATGTCCCGCGGAATTTCATTCAAATTCTTATTTTCTTCGCTCATATCATTCCCTCCGTCAAGGTTTCCGGCGATTGTGCCGGCTTTCATCAGATTGTCAACATCAAGCGTAAAAATCTCTCCAAACCCGGATTTTTCATTTTCTGCTGCCTGAAGAACTGCATTTAATATCGCTGATTTTTTTTCGGATTCAACGACCATGAAAATCAAATCTTTCGTAGTTTCGCCAGTTCCCAGAATCGCATTCAAGTTTGACTTTGCAAGGCCCCGCCCCATCATGACGGAACCGCCGCCAGAGCCAGCCTGAACTGCTGCTTTTGTAAGTTTTTCGCCTTTATCGTGAGGAACTATGCTTATTATCAGTGAAAATTTGCTCATTCTTCACCTCCAGCCCTTATTTTTGCTTTTTCTGCACGCTTTGACTTTACTTTGAAAAGGATTCCCAAAATCTGAATGGCAATCAGCGGAGTCATGGCAACCAGAGCAATCACGCCGAAAGCATCAACTGCTGGATTCCCGCCGCTTGCCTGAGAAGCTCCCAGTGTGAAAGAAAGGATAAAAGTGCTTGTCATTGGCCCCGAAGCAACTCCGCCAGAGTCAAAGGCAATTGCCGTGAACAATTTTGGGGAAATAAAAGACAGAATGAGTGCCAGTGCGTAACCCGGAATCAGGATGTACCAGAGGGAAAATCCGAAAAGGACGCGGCACATTGAGATTCCGATTGAAATTGCAACGCCAGCGCTCAAAGCCCCCAGCATTACGCGACGCTTGATTGTGCCACCGGAAATCGATTCAACCTGATCCGTCAAAACCCAGACAGCAGGCTCAGCACAAACGACAATAGCACCAAAAACGACTCCGACAGCGACTAAAAGTGTAGTCCAGAAAGGCCCCTGCAAGCTTGCCCCGCCAAGAACCTGGCCCAAAGCCTCACCGGCCGGCATAAAACCGCCGTGAGCACCGCAGAGAAAGAGAAGAAGGCCCACAAAACTGAAGACAAAGCCTCGGACCATTCGGACGACCTGCATGGGAGGCATTTTAAGAAGGAAAATCTGAAAAATTATAGCCATTGCCGCCAGTGGAGCCAGGGCAGCCGAAACTTCCTTGAAAATCGAAGGAAGAAGATTCAAAAAGACGAAAATTCCATGGCCTGAAAGACCGTGACCGCCAGCAGCTTCAGAAGCAGAAGCCACAGCAGGTTCAGTATGAAGGATGATTCCGTAAACGATGACCGCAAGAACAGGCCCGATTGAAGCAATTCCCGTGAGGCCGAAAGAATCCTCGGCAGATGAAGCGATTTTGCCGTTTTTGCCGGTCTTTGAACGAACCGCAGCAACACCAACGCCCAGAGCCATGATGAAAGGAACTGTCATCGGTCCTGTGGTAGCTCCGCCCGAATCAAAGGCAACGCCCTGAAAAGTTGCAGGCGTACAAAAGGCAAGGGCAAAGACACCAATGTAGGAAATTGTCAGCAGAATATTCAGAGGAATCGAAAGGACAGTGCGCAAAATTCCCAGGGCAACGAAAAGTCCTACGCCCACGGCAATCATGAAAATCAGTCCCCATTTGCTGACTCCCGGCGCAATTCCCCGAACCTGGTCGGCAAGAACCTGAACATCAGGCTCGGCAACAGTGACGATAAAGCCGATCAAGAAAGCAGCCGCCAGCAAAAGCCTGAGATTTCGTTTGGCAGTAAGGGCCGCACCGCTCCGCTCGCCAATCGGCAGGATTCCGATGTCAACGCCCAGCAAAAAGAGAGTAAGTCCAAAAATAACAAGAATTCCGCCCAGCACAAAACGTGTCATCGTGCCAAAATGCAGGGGGGCAATCGTAAGCCCCAGAAGAAGCACGACAAGCATCACCGGAAGGACGGAAAAAGCAGTTTCCTTAAATTTCGCGAAGATGTTCATTTATTATGATGACCATTATGCGTCAGCAAAAACTTTTCCGTCATCAAGAGTAACCTGGAGTTTTGTGTACTCGCAGTGGAAGTCATTTTTGAGACGGTCGAGATAGCGCTTGCTTTCCCAGATACACATCGGAAGGTCGTGAAGGAGATAGTTGCCGCATGCTTCCGGCTTGGTTGCAGGAACTTCAGTCTGAGTGATAATCCATTCCAGGCAGCGGATTGTGAGCTGGCGCATGTCCTCAACGGAATATTTTCCAAGCATGATGATGTACATGCCTGTGAGACAGCCCATTGGTCCGACGTATACGACATCGTCCTTTACTTCTGAATTACGGAACCAAGTTGCCATGAGGTGCTCAAGACTGTGAATCGCAGAAGGTGCGACAGCCGGCTCCTTGTTTGGCTCTGTGATTCGCAAATCGTAAGTTGTGAATCCCTTGTCCTCGCGGGAAATGTAAATTCCCGGCTTTAAATGTCTATGATCAATTGTAAAACTCTGAACTACTTCCATAAAATGACGGTTCTCCTAAAAAAAATCTTTTTTGATTTTATATCAACTGAATCATTTTTTCTACAACGCGGGCACTCATCTCTGCGGCAACCGGCTCGTTGAATTGGTAGCCGTTGTTACTCAATTCGTCAGCCTCGTCACTCATACATCTTAAAATTACGAAAGGAACTTTGTTGAGGTAGCAGGCATGTGCGATTGCAGCGCCTTCCATTTCAACGCAGGCAGGATCAAATTCTTTAGCAATCCGTGATTTTACTTCCTTTTCGCTGATGAACTGGTCGCCGGTCGCAATTCTTCCTGCAATCAGCTTATGACCTTTTGAAAGCTCGGAAGATTCAAAAGCCTTTTTAGCAGTCTCAATCATAGCCTTGTCAGCTTCAAAAGAGAAAACCGGCATCTGAGGAACCTGACCCAGTTTGTAGCCGAAACCTGTCGCATTCATGTCGTGATATACGGCATCAGTTGAAACAACGAAATCCATGACTCCAAGACCATGAGCCATTGCGCCCGCAATTCCTGTGTTGATAACATTCGTGCATCCAAACTGAAGGGCAAGCCTCTGGGCACACAAAGCGGCATTGACCTTGCCGATTCCAGACCGGACTAGAACAACGTCAAGGCCGTGAATTTTTCCCTCATTGAAGGTGATTCCGCCGGCTTCAGTCTTTTTAATTCCGTCGCCCATGAGCTTGCGGAGGAAGTCAACTTCTACTTCCATCGCTCCAATAATTCCAATTTTCTTCATTTTACGCTCCTTTATGTCACATTTTGCGAGATTTTCAAAGATTTTCGCAAAAAACTCCAAATTTTTCAACGATTTTCAATCAAAAAGTATTGATTAAAATCTCTAAAAAGTCTATATTATTATCAGCAGCAAGAAACAGACACTTCCGTTGGAAGATGTCACCCAAAGCCCCCGCCTTTTCTCCTCCTTTAAGCGGGGGTTTTCCTTTTTAAACACAGGATGATTTTTTATTTTTAATATTCTATAATACAATCATGGTTTACGAAACACTTGGCCTGCCGAATCGGGAAAATTCTTCAGTCTTTATCCAAACATACCTTCTCGGAAAAAATTCCTATAACCCGGAGCGAAAGCGGCCTCTGGTCCTTGTAATCCCGGGCGGAAGCTACAATCATTTCGGCGAGCGCGAGCGTGAGCCTGTCGCAGTCAGAATGAACGCACTCGGTTTTCATGCGGCGGTTTTATGCTATTCAATCGCCCCCATGCGCTTTCCTGACGCCCTGACAGACCTCGCAAACGCAGTCGCCTTAATCCGAAAAAATGCAGAAGAATGGAGAGTCGATCCTTCAAAAATCATTCTCTGCGGCTTTTCTGCTGGCGGACATCTTGCGGCAAGTCTCGGAGCCTTCTGGAATTCTTCCTTTTTAAAAGACTACGTAAATCACACAAGCGAAGAAATCCGGCCAAACTATCTCTGCCTCTCTTATCCTGTGATTACCGCGGACGAAAAATACTGCCACGAAGAGTCAATTCAAAATGTAATCGGTTCAATTTCAAAAGAAGCTGGCGAAAAAATCTGCAAGTCGCTGGGTCACACAAGCATGAGGGATGTCGTTTCAATCGAAAAGAACGTCACAAATGATTTCCCGCCGTCGTTTATCTGGCACACGCTTCAGGACGAAGCCGTTCCAGCCAAAAACACACTTCTGCTCGCGGACGCCCTCTACGAAAAGGGAATAGACTGCGAATATCACCTCTTTAACCGCGGAAAGCACGCACTCTCACTTGCAAATGAGGAAAGCGCAAAAGCCGACGGTTCCCATATCGAAAAAGAATGTGCCGTATGGCCCGAATTATTCATAAACTGGCTCAAGCCAATGATTTCATAGGAGTATAAAATGTCTGTCTTTCAAGCAATTATTCTTGGTGTCCTGCAGGGAATCGCGGAATTCCTGCCGATTTCTTCAAGCGGTCATCTTGCCGTAGCGCAAAAGCTTTTCGGCCTCAGCGATGTTCCCCTTCTTTTTGACGTAATGCTGCATCTGGCAACTCTGGCGGCGGTAATTTTGTATTTCAGAAAGAAAATCGCCCGCCTGTTCGTGATTTTATTCAGATGGGTAATGAGAAAACCGGCTGAACAGAATGCCGGGGACGAAACCGACCTTCTCGCAGGCAATGACGAACTTGGCAGAAAAACAATTCTTGCGGTGATTTTTGCGACTGTCGTGACCGGAGCAATGGGAATCGTTACAAGCAAAATGATTCCGGAAATGCCGATTAAAGTCACATGCGCGGGTTTCCTTTTTACGGCATGTCTTTTGATTTTCAGCTCTCTATGGGCAAAAAAGCACGACCGGCCTCTCGAAGCAAAAGGAATCTCAATCCGTCAGTCACTTTTCATCGGCTTCATGCAGGGAATCGGAACTCTGCCTGGTGTAAGCCGTTCTGGTTCAACAATCGCCGGAGCCCAGCTTGCAGGCGTAAACCGGGCCGCAGCCGGAGAATTTTCTTTCATCGTATCAATTCCGGCAATTCTGGGCGCTTTCGTGCTTGAGGCAAAGGATTTGGGCGAAGTCGGCTCGCAAATCGGCGTACTCCCGGTCCTCTGCGGCTGCCTTGCTTCCTTTGCATGGGGCTACCTTTCACTTTCGATTCTGATGAAGCTTATCCGCAAGGGCAAGCTCGAGTGGTTCGCCTGCTACCTGATTCCGCTCGGCATACTCGGATTGATTTTCTTCTAATCAATGGCTCTCTCAGACGATTTTTACAAAATAAAACCTCTCGCCCAGATGACCGAAGAAGAGTGGGAAGCCCTGTGCGACGGCTGCGGGCTCTGCTGCTTCCGGAAATTCATCACCGGGCGGGGCAAAAATACAAAAATCCACTTCACAAGAATCGCCTGTGACCTTCTCGACTTAAAGACCTGCCGCTGCAGTGACTACGAAAACCGCTTCAAAAAGCAGGCAGAATGTTCCCGCCTCACCAAAAACAACGTCGGAAAATGCGACTGGCTCCCCGAAACCTGCGCATACCGCCGCCTTTACTACAAAAATCCCCTGCCAGAGTGGCATCCGCTGGTGACAGGAAGAACCGAAAGCGTAAAAGAAAGCGGAATCATGATTAAAAATGCCGTCCACGAATGCGATGTAAGCGAGGACGACTGGGAAGACTACGAAATTGGCGAATAATATATAGGGGCAGTCAAGGCGGGCATTGAATCCTGTTGATGACAGCCGCGAGGGAATCGCAGGCATGCTCGTTAAAAAAGCAGAAGAAGCCTTTGTCTTTGAATGTGCCGAAAACTCCCGCCCCTTTTACCTGCCAAAAGACGGTTCGCTGAAATTGCAGTTCTTTTACATAGAAGACCTGTGCAAAATCATCGAAAGGATAATCGAAAAGAAGATTCCGCAGCACATTATCAACGTCGGTAACGAAGAATGCCTCTCCGCGCTCGACTGGGTAAAACTTTGCTATGACGTAGCAAAATCTCCCCTGAAAATTAAAAATGTAAGGGACAATATCGAACAAAGAAAGTATTTTCCGTTCTACGATTACGAATACAAACTCGACGTCACGATTCAAAAAGAACTTCTTCCAGAAACTACAAGCATGAAGGAAGGACTGGTGAAGTCATACGAGTGGTACAAGAATAACAAAGACGCCGTAACGCGAAAGAATTTTATTGCATACATAGATGAGGAATTTGCGGAGTGACAGAAAAATAGGAAATGTTTAGAAAAAGTTTTCTAAGGGCACATCCGCCTGCCTTACGGCAGTCGGTCGGGCTATCCGCAGTTCCGTGCTAACCGCACTCCATTGCCTACGGCAACGCCCCGCGCTGCTACTATCCCTTGTGCGAATAATTATAGATAACAAATTTTGCCTTTATTTTCTGCAATACGAAATTTGTTACCTTGACAAAAAGTCAAAATAACCTAAAATATAACTATAGGGCTGGTCGAAAGACCCAGGTCCATCTACCGGCGAGGAAGTTCCTCGCCATTTTTTTTGGAGAAACTGATTTGAAAGAATTGAGCATTTTTATAGACGAATCCGGAGATTTTGGCGAATACAGTTTTCATTCTCCATACTACATCATTACAATGGTTTTCCATGATCAGGCTGTAGATATCACGAAGAGTATTGAACATCTTGATAATGAACTTTCTTATTTAGGTCTTAGCAATCTTTGTATTCATACAGGCCCTATTATCCGCAAAGAAGAAATATATAAGAATATGGATGTAGTTGAACGCCGTAGAATCTTCAACAAAATGATGGCTTTTATTCGTTCGATTGATCTTCATTACAAATGCTTTTATATAGAAAAAAAGCATATTGAAGATTCTGTTGAAGCTACTGGTAAACTTTCAAAGCAAATTTCACAGTTTATCCGCGAGCATTACAATGATTTTCTTACTTTTGATGATGTCAAGATTTATTACGATAATGGTCAGATTCAGGTAAGCAGACTTCTTTCTTCCGTGTTCAATGCCCTTTTGCAAAATCCAATATTTCGGAAAGTAATGCCTTCTGATTATAAACTCTTTCAGGTTGCAGACTTTATCTGCACCATGGAACTTATAAGGCTCAAAATTGAAAATAATACTTTTTCCAACTCCGAAATGACTTTCTTTGGTAATATGCGTGATTTAAAGCAAAACTACCTGAAAGCCCTAAAAAAGAAAGAATGGTAAACGAGTATCAAAATCTACTCACAAACACCCGATGCCAGTTGTTCATCAGGCTTCTGATATTATCCTTGCCTACAGAATTAGAACTTTGGATGTCATAAGACGGAATATCAAGGTTGTGTTCCTGGCAGTAATTTACGACAAACTTTGCACAGTCATAGCCGGACTTTTCTTCACCGAGGTCATGATCAAAACAGATGATATCGGGCAATCCGTTTTCTGAGATAAACTTGCAGAAATCATCATAATTCTTTGCCCAAGAAATTTCATAGTCACCGACAACATAGTCAGCAGGATTTCTAAAATCATCAAGCCACAGCAGTTTCTTCATGTTTCACCTCGTAAAGAAAGTTTAGCACGGAATGGGTATCAAATCATGATAGATTGATTAAAGAATGTTGTGCGTCCGTCAAGATAATATTTTTGATACAAGTAATTAATTATGCGGATTATACAGACTTAAAATTATTGCTTAAAAAGATGTGATCTGTGTTATAATTTAGATGCTTTGGAGTAAGCTATGATTCCAAGAATAAAATCCCTTTCTGATAGGGATGATTACAAATTAGAAGTCCTCTTTGATGACGGTAAAAAAGTTCTCTATGATGTCATGGATGATATTAAAACGCTTGAGTCATTTAAGGACCTTGTAAATATCCATGGCTTATGGAAACAATATTCTCTTGATAAAAGTCGTACATGTGTTTTTTGGAATGATTTCATTGACCTCGCAAGTGATTCAATTTACGAATACGGCAACCCCCTTGCCTAGTAAAACAAGTCAGACGAATGAGCATTATTCGCCGACTTATAAAAACATCTGCTCCCATTCATCATCCTGCAAATCGCAATAATGTATGTCCTTTTCAAAGCGAGTCTTTTCTTTTGGCAGGCAGAAAGCCGCTGCAACCTTCTGCAAATCGCGCTTAGTCAGATTGTTCCCGTGATAAAGCGTGAAAAAATCCCTGTCCTCATGATAAACGACCCGACCGCGTGGAATTGAAAAGTATTCTTCCCTCAGATTTTCGGGCAATATTCCCAGCTGTCCTGTTGATTTAAGTTCTTCCCAATAATCAGCGTGGTCTTTTATGCCGGTAATTGCCTTGTCATAGCGGAGCCCTTCCTTGACTGGAACAGCGTGCACGAAAACAGGCGAACCGTTGTAAAACCAGAAAATCCCTACAGATGGAGTCTTTTCTTTATGAGAAAGATCGTTGTTTTCAAAATATTCTCTTGAGTGTTCTGGCATCTTTTTTCTCCTGATTTAAAGGTTTGGAATTATTAATAAAAACTCATCGCACCGACTTTCCCCAATGTTCGTCTTCCTCTTCAGACAGACCTTCGCCGTAGTTGTACCAAAGTTCAATTACATTAATACAGGCGGTCTATCAAAGGGTGATTGGGGAGGGAAAAACTATTTACACACTGAATATTTATCCAACGAATAAGGGATTAAGCGTTTTATTTTTTGAAAAATTCTTCAAGTCCTTCCATTGCATGTAAAGTTTCTTTGACGATTTTCTTTCTGCCGTTTTCATCTGCATCTCTAAATTCATAGAAGGCAGCATCTTTTATAATAAAATTAATCGGCTTAACATTATGCCAACTTGACCAATCAGACCTCAATCCTGCTTGATTTTGCACTGTAGGATATTTTGAATCATTAACCAATTCAAAATCAAAGATTTCTCTTCCATTCAATGGTGTTCTTATCTGAATATATGCTCTGTTTGGTTTTAAGAATGCTTTTGCAGCATCAAAAGATGTAGACTCTTTGCCGTTTAAGTTGATATGCGTTGCTATTGCATGATAAGTTTCCTTAAACTCCGCGACCAACAAATCAAGATAATTAGCAAGAACATTCTCGTCAGGTTCACTTGGTTTTATATCAAACCCTGCAAGTTGTAAAACATCTTTCATTTTGTCTGAATCAGATGCAGTTTGTTCCTCATTAGGCTCGTTGTACATATCACTTCGTAGAATAGAAACAAGTTGAAAAATTTGCCCAGCAAAGCCCGAATATTTATCTGCAATTCTTATAGATGATTTATTATTAATCGTACCAATAATTTTACCTAACAAGCTAGTTACATCATTCGCTGTAGTTACAGAAGCCGTCATACGAAGTTTTCCCAGCTGATAAATAAGATGCTGAAGTTCATCGTTTATTTCATTTTCAGCTTTAGGTGCAACATACCCCTCAATTCCCGGAACATTTATCCGTCCATCTTGTGTTATTTTTTCAAGAGTCTCAATAAATTCAAAATACACTTCCTGTTTCTTCTCAAAAACACGCAGCCCTAAGTCATTTTCTTCCTCTACTTCTGTCTGTCCTTTTAAAAGCAAAACAGTTATGAATGCCGACAAAATCATTCCAATGATTGTGCCAATCAATTGAAGTGGTAATTCAGAATTAGATAATATGTTAGAGTGAATAATTACAACATAAATGAGAGCGATAAATGCAAAAACTGCCGTAAGAATTGCCCAAAGTTTTGTATTGCTTTTCTTTTTGTTTTTCATAAATACCTCGATTTAAATAAAATCTGGCGGCATCATTACAATACCGTCAAAATGATATATTACCTTGCTGGGTGATGCTTCCCTGTTGGACTTTTTGTGCAATGATTTGCAGTTAATGAAGAAAGTGAACTATATTTTGAACCACAGTACTCACAGAAATACTGGGATTTTTCGCTTCCCTCATACGGAACATGTTTTTCTGTCGGACTTTTTGAACAATGATTTGCAGTTAGTGAAGAAAGTGAACTGTATTTTGAACCACAATATTCACAATAATAATTTGATTGCTCTTCTCCCTCATAAAGTACATGCTTTCCACTTGGACTTCTCGAACAATGATTTGCCGTCAATGAAGAAATGGAGCTGTATTTTGAACCACAGCACTTACAATAATAATTCGCCATAAAACTTTCCTCCTTTTTTTTGGCTTATTTTATTCATCAAAATATTTTGCAGGAATTATTTTGCAACTCTTCTTTTGTCATTTTTTCCTCAGATTTAGATTCATTTATTTAAATTCTACCACCATTAATTTTTTCATGCAAATAAATAAAACTATAATGCGTGAAAGTAAACAGTGTGTAATTATATTTCCCTCTATCATATACTGATAAACATGAATGTCGGACAAGCCATTATCAATTTAAGAAAAGAAAAGGGACTCAGTCAGGAGCAGCTCGCTTTTGAGTCAGGTATTTCCCGCCATTTCATGTATCGCCTCGAAAACAATCTCGCAAGTCCAACAGTCAAAACTCTTGAAAAACTCGCAGTCTCTCTTTCTGTTCAACCGTCAGTCATTCTCGAAAAAGCTCAAGCTTTGTAATGATTTTAAATCATTTGCTCTATCAAATCGTGATAGAAGGATAGATAGCCCATAAATAGATATTAAAATATTTTTATTTTATAACTTGAAAAAGTTTTTGACATCCTTATCATCAGTTATTTTAAGAACAACATCTGAGCCACATTTTATTTCATTTTGCCAAGTCCAGACATATTCTTTATTATTATATGAAAAAGTAATATTCCATCCTTTGAAAAAATTTCCTATCCTTATTTTTCCATCATTTAATGAAATTATTTTTTTATTAAGTAAATCATTCAAATCTTGATTTCTTTTGAAATTTCCCCAATCAAAAAGAATTGCATCATAACTACCACCATAAGGATAAAAGGCAAGTCGCCCTGAATACCAGTTTAGTCTACCTCCCGGCATTTGGTTTATGATGGAAATGATATTGTCCTTATTAGTGAAAAAATCAAGAATGGGCTGTGTATTTTCATCGGAATAACCATTTACGATATTTTTTTCGTTCAGAAGTATATTTGTCAATGGAACGAGATATTTATAATCTGTGAGATATTTATGCCAATAATCCTTCAAACTATTATTAAAAAAGAAAGAGCCATACAATTGTCCCCAATTATCAAATGATCGGATAAAGGTGTAAACAAAATCAATGTATTTTTCTTTTTTCACTGTTTCATTGCCAAATTCATTGAATAATTCTTTTGCCTTTGTAATCTTTTCACTTAAATTCTTCCATGAAATATTTCGAGATGAATCTCGATAAAGCAAATGAATTTTTCCATCAAAAACATTTAGAGATTCTGCTTCTTTAATTTTTTCCTCTAAGGCATCCCTATTTACTATTGCCTGTAGCTTATAAAGTTCTTCTTTGTTGTTTTCATTTATAAATACATTCTTTATTTCTTCTTCAGATAAGCCAAAAAGATAATTATAAAGGTTTTCATCCTTTTTCAAATTATTCAAAAAAATCAACAGTGGTATATGATTCATAACACCGTAATTCAAAGAATTATGTATCAAACGTAGCATTCGATATATATTCTTAACATCATCTTCATTTTCAAGTTTATAACCAAGCTGTAACATACGAATGACGGCTTCAACAGCAAACAACTTTCGTTCTTGTCTGTTTTTAGAAAAGAGAAAGTTAATTATTTCAGGTGTTTTGTTTTCATCTTTGTCTGATTTCACTCCAAGATTTTTGATTCCATCAATTTTATCACTACTTGAGTTTATCACTTCCGATATTGGTACATAGACATTTTTTATTTCTTCAAAGGAAACAGTTTTTGAGTCTTCTGCCGCGTTTATTTTATCATATTCTCTACACTTTTTTAATTCCAAAGCGATTTTGATGATATTTTCTATTGCTATATCTATTGACTCAACAGAGTTTTCACCACGTCTTTCAAAGAAGAACTCTTCCCAATCTTCCCATTCTTTTGCACAAGCTTTTGTTTTTTCGTTTTCTACTTTTTCGAGGATATAAGGCTTTATCTGTTCGTTGTCTTTGAGCTGTTCGCCACGGCTGTTCATTGTGATGTATAATTCTTCACCCTGTGATGTCTGTTGAACATCGAAATAGTAAAACTTGACGCGGTTAAGCAAAGAATTGTAATTGAGGTTTTGAAATTCCTTTTCAATACATTTAGTAGACAGCCATTCATATAATTTGCAAATCGATGTAATTGTGGTATCTCCGTCATAATCAGAAACATACCACTTTGAATCCTTTAGATTTTTGAAAGATTCTTCAGTTATGTTTTCATCATTAAACAATGTAATCAGAAACTGCTCTGTCAAAGGTCGGACTCGATATGAAAAATTCATAAGAGTTCTAGAAGTGTTAAGTAAATTTATAAAATCTGATTTTTTATCTTCTTTCACAGAATAGAAAAAGAGCAATAAGACAATTGTTGTCAAACGCTGCTGTCCATCAATAATATAATGCTCGTCATTTCCGGCATCGTAAGAATATAGAAAACCGATGTTTGTTTCATAAACGCCATTTACTTCCGTTAAAGCTGTTTCCAGCTGCTTTTTCAAATCATAAATGTTAGTTTGGGACGTAATTTCTAATGATTTCGAGTATACGGACTTCGATAAACTATTGTTCAATTCTGATAGAAATTTTCCAAGAACTGCTTCATTTCTTCCCCAGACATATTCGCGCTGAATCTCCGGGATAATAAGTTTATAATTGCTCAGTAATTCTTTTATAGTAAATTCTTTAAGTTCCATTATTTGTTCTCCCATCCTAAAAATTCTGATATTTTTTTGCTGATGTTGTTTGCGTTTTCTTGGATTTCTTTTATTCCCCAATGCCAATTGTCTTTTATAGTTTTACTATCCTTTTGCAGGAATACACTGGCTGTGAATGGACGAATGTATACTTTTGGATTGAAAAACTCGGAAACAATCCGTGTAACTTTTTCGTTATATAATGCATTGCTATAACTTCTGTTTACACTATTATTTAAGAGAACTATGTTTCCAATTGAATTCAAACAGTATTTATGCAACTCTTTATCTATTTCTTCTTGGATTTCAATAGATACTTCATCATTATTATTAATTGGTAGTAATTTTTTTAGTTCATCCAATTTTTCCGTATCTTTTTTTTCATCACTTCCGTTTTTAAATAAAGAATCTAGATATTTTTCAACCTCTGATTTACTTCTAGTGATGATTTCATTTTTATCATTACGCGGATGCTGACACATAATATGTTCTTTGTCTTCATCTGCAAGTCTGAAATAATCTACTCGTAATCTTTCAGTTCTTTTGGGTTCTAAATAATGAATTACATCCATCAGAGGAAGCAGTTTTTCAGTTAAATTGCTGTCATACCAATCAGAATCTATGCTTGTTATCTGTTTTTTTAAATTATCTATTTCTTGATTTTTATTTTTCTGATCCGAAAGGTTCAGGAGTTTTTCTGTTATAAGATTCTTTAATGACTGAATGAACTTTTGTTTTGTAGAAGAATTATTCCAGATTTCCCAGATTAGTTTTAATGAAACACCATTTTCCTTAAAATTGAAAACCAAATAACCTAAAAGATGATAAATCTGCTGATGATTGTACCAGTCTTTTAATGTCAGATGCAGGGAAAGAATCTTCTGATACATTTCGTAATAGTCATTTTTTGAATTATCATCAAAATTAGTTCCATATTCAAAGAACTTGAAAGAGAATGCTGTTTGCGTTTCTAAAGTTTTCCCTTTTTCATCTTTTATCTGATTCTTATAAATTTCATAAAAGAGTTTGTAAAGCAGATTGATAGGGAAGTTGTCCTGATTGAAATTTGTGTCATTTTCAGTTGAGTTTGGCAAAAACTGTTCAAAATATGTTTTTACATCTTTATTACTCCACCATCTGTTTATCTCATCGAGTTCCATTCCCATTCGGACTCTGAATTCATTTGTCTTTTCAATAGACTTAAATTCGGCAAATTTCTCTTTTGCTGATTTTGTCATAAGAATAGCACGAACCAAATCAGCTCCATCAAGAGGAACTTTACCACCGTTGATATTTGCAAAAATCGTTTCTTCTGCTTTTCCATCAAGCTTATTTACAATCAGCTTTAAGCGGTTCAAGATTGTGTTTGTAGACAAAGAGTGCAAAGCAAACCAATCTTTTATGGCTTTTGCAACTTCACGGATGTAGTATTCGTCACGATATTTGCTTTTTGAAGGGTCTACCTCATTATTCCAAAAATTATTCGTTATAAGGTCGGTTTTAAGAAAATCCCCTGTTGTTTTTCGTATTGAGTATTCAAGTTTTCCCTTAAACTCTGGAATTTCATTTTTTTCTATACCATATTTCAAATATGACAACAAAATATACAAAGTTGTAAGACGCTGCTGGCCGTCAACAACATTAAGTATATTTTTTTCGGGCACTATGGTTATATTCTGTAAGCAATAGAAAGAATTGGAATCTTTGTTAGCAGCTTCAAATTTTTCCAAATCGTCAAGAAGATTCTTTGCATCTTCTTTTGTCCACTTATACCCCCGCTGATACTCAGGAATATTGAAGTTATTGTCATTTAGATAGTCAGTAAAAATCTCTTTTACGGAATAAATCAAATTACTCATAATTTTCCTTCTCCTTTTATAATACAACCTGTCTTTCTTAAAAGCAAAATAAAGTTGGTGTACTTAAAGTACGTGCAAGTAAAGACTGTACAAAAGCACACATGTTATACAGCTTCTAAATCTCTAGCTCTATCAAGAAATAGGCCTGTCCGTATTTGATACAATAAAGCGATATTTCCAGTTGAACCATTGTTATTCTTTGCAATAATAAGTTTAGCTTCTTGACATATGAAGTTATCTTTATTTCTATATCTATTGATAAATAAAACCTTATCAGCGATTCTTGGAATAATCATATATTTCTTGAAATCTGTTAGGCGTGGTTCGCAAGCGTCTTCAGGGCGTGGTAAATCCATTACAATCATAATTGGAACATCAAATTCCATCGCTAAAGCTTTTAGGTTGTTAAGGATACTTTCTATTGAAGCTCGATACCATTCTGGTTCAGAATCAACTAATTCTTCCAAAAATTCAAAACCCTCTATTACAATAAGCTTTGCCTTTTTTTTAACCATGCTTTCTATAGCAATCTTAATATCTATTAAGCTACAGTTGGGGGTATTCATGAAATAGAGTGGAGAATCATATATTTTGGTTGCTGCATCGTGTATTTTTTTTATATCTGAGTCTTCTAATTTTGCGTTATGTATTTTTTCAATCGGTATATAAGAACACATCGAAATCATTCGTTCACTTACTTGTGAGTTATCAAAGTTTCCTGGTATTATCAATCCAACTGCATTCTTATTATCTACAGCAATCTGTTTTATTAAACTAATCGCAAATGTTGATTTTCCAATATATGGCCAGGCTCCTAAAATAATCAACTCTCCTTTATGAAAATCTAAATTACCAAAACCTGTTTGCAATGTTTCACTCATATCACGTTTTTTTGCTTTTTTCTCTATACAATCTAGAGTCGCATTCAGAGCTTCATTTATAGAAGTACAGAATCCTGATTCTGTTTTTGCAATTTCCGTAATTTCATTTTCTTTTTCCATAGTTAGTCTCCAGAAAAAATTATACATAACAGAACTATCAAACTGCGATTGACCAATTTACTATTTTAAAAATCTCACTCCTCCCCCAGCACCTTGCAGAATCCCTGCTGAAAAAACAAATCTTCACAGCTGCAATTCAATTTTTCTGCCGCCATTGAAAAAATCTTTCCGCAGGTTCGGGCATCGTCCAGGGCATTGTGAGCATCGTATTCAATTCCGAAGTGATCGGCTAAAAAAGTGAGTCTGTGACAGTCTAATTCGCTCCATGCTTTTCGGGCGGCTTGAAGGGTGCAGGCATAATTCGCCTGTGGCAAAGGCATTCCGAAATACTCGCAGCAACCTTTGATTACGCCCATGTCAAAGCGGGCATTATGAGCGACAAAATTGATTTGCTTGTCTTTGGCCGCTCCCAGAAAAGGTTCAATAATTTTCTGCCAGACCTCCGGGAAGTACGGCTTGTCACGAACATCTTCATAGCTGATGTGGTGAATGTCGATAAAATCTGGTCTGAAATACATTTTCGCAGGCTTGATGAGGGAATAAACGCTGTCCTTTTCCTCTCCGTCAACAAAACGGACGACACCAATCGAACACGCACTGTTTGAATACTGGTTGGCTGTCTCAAAATCAATTGCAAAATATTCCATAATTTCACCTCTTGGATATAGTGTAGCACTATAGAACTATCAAAGCGTGATAGACATCTCATTTTTTTAATTAAAAAAGTTGATTATCAGGAAATACCAATTTAAAACAAAATATCTATCATGCCTTGATAGACCGCCTGTGCTATAATGTGAACTAAATCAACTCTAATGGGGGAAGAAACTATGCCTACAAAAAAACGCCGTATCGACAATCATTTGATGCTTGAAAGACTATCAAAAATCCATACGAAGATAAAATCAGGCTGTTACCCGAATACTCATCAGCTTGCTTATGACAACGAAGTTTCCGTTCCGACCATCAGCCGCGACATAGAATTCTTGAGGGACAGGTTCGAAGCCCCGATTGAATACGATGCCGCACACCGGGGCTACTATTATTCGAAGAACTTTGACATGCCGCTCAACATGGTCTCTCAAAAAGACCTGTTGACTCTTTCCCTTACAAAGCAGCTTCTTTCGCAATATGAAGGTAGCCCGATTTACAAGGAAATTTCTTCTATTATAAATATGCTTTCTGACTCACAGGGAATCGGAAAGTCAGATTTTTTGAAACGAGTAGCCGCCCCGCCTCTTCCAAAAGCTGTGATGAATGAAGATGCTTGGAACATCGTGATTGAATGTTTGCAGGAAAACAGTATCATAAAATTTGATTACAACGGAAGATGGAGAACTGAGACCACGCACAGAATGCTGAGGCCATATCAGGTTCTGTTGCAGGAAGGAATGTATTTTGTCTTCGGTTTTGATGAAAATTCGGACGGCGGAAAAGGTGGCGAAAGACTTTTTAATCTTTCCCGGATGAAGAATCTTGAAAACACCGGACGGACTTTTGAGCTGCCGGAAGATTTTGAATTTGCCTCACGCTGTGGCGGCGGAAGATTCGGTGCATTCAAGGAAGCGGAAAAAGTCAAATATGAAATCGATTTTTATGATGATGCCCGCCAGTTTGTAAAAGACTGCATTTGGGCTGATGATCAGGAATTCTACGAAATCGAAGAAGAGAATACAACGACAATCTGCTTCTCTTCATCCCAATCAACAAAAGTTCTTGAATGGGTTCTTTCACAAGGGGTAAACGCAAAACCAATCGCACCGGAATCTTTTGTTGAACGCTGGAAGCAGGAACTCCGCGGCATGCTGAAAAATGCAGGAATCTGATCCGTGTTTCTTGTGTAATTCCGCCAGTTTTGTGCTAAAATACCCTTATGAACAGCACAAATTCCCGAAATCCAGTTCCCCGCTGGAACTTGGACTCACTTTTTTCTTCTATAAATTCTTCTGAATACAAGTCGGCTCTTGCGGAATTCACTTCCGGCATGGAAAACCTTGAGTCACTTTTGGAATCGGCTCGCACTTTCATCACTCAGGCGAACGAGCATTTTGATTTTCCGGTCTGGCTCAAGGGCTTTCTGGAAGCAGACGAAAAAGTTTCATCCCTCTGCGGCACTTTGAACGCCTACGCCTACATAATTTATTCCGTAGACACCACGAACACGGCTTTCCTCAACAACATCGCGCAGATTGACAACCTCACACTCCGTTACAGGCAACTGGATTTGAGCTTTAAGTCAGTTCTGCTTGCAAATTCCGGTCGTCTCGAAGACTTTTACAAGCGCTTCCCGGAATTTGAAGACTACCGCTACCTTTTGAACGAAACTCTCGAAGAAACAAAGCATCAGATGAGCGCGGAATGTGAAAAACTTGCAGGCGAGCTTCAGCAGACAGGCGGAGACGCATGGGACAGGCTTCATGAACAGCTGATTTCAAACCTCAAGGACTCAGAAACTGGCAAAACTTTCAACGAACTTCGTAATGATGCCTATTCAGCAGACGCCGTAACCCGAAAATCTTCTTACGAAAAGGAAATTACCCTTCTCAAGCAGAATGAAATCGCTTTTGCAGCCTGCCTCAACAACCTCAAGGGCGAAACGCTCACCCTCAACCGCCGCCGAAAATGGCAGAAAGCACTCGACCGCTCGCTCTCATCTGCCCGCCTTTCTCAAAAGACTCTGGACGCCCTTATTGGTGCAATCGAAGAAAGCTTTCCGATGTGGCGCGAATATTTCAGACTCAAAGCGGACTATCTTCACAAAAACGGGCTCACAGAAAGCAGCGACAAAAATGGTCTTGCCTTCTACGACCTTTTTGCCCCCATGTCAAAAACTTCTGAAAAATCCGGGGACTCACTTCTTTCAAAAGAATGGTCTTTCGACGAGGCACGCGATTACATAATCGAACGATATTCTTCTTTCAGCCAGGAAATGGGTGACTTTGCCAGAAAAGCCTTCGCAGAAAAATGGATTGACGCAGAAGTCCGTGCCGGAAAAGTCGGCGGTGCCTACGACGAGGATTTTGCATTCGGTCACCAGAGCCGAATCATGACAAACTTCACTGGCGCATTCAGCGACATCATCACGCTGGCACATGAGCTCGGACATGCATACCACTTTTCATGCATGAAGGGAAAACCAAGTGCATTTTTCTCATATCCGATGACACTTGCCGAAACCGCCTCAACCTTTGCCGAAACAATCGTAAAGCAGGACATGATTTCAAAGTGCACGGAAAGCGAAAAGATTCAGATTCTTGACTTGGATTTGCAAGATGTAAGCCAGGTTTTAGTCGACATCCTCTGCCGCTTCTACTTTGAAAGAAGCGTCTTTGAGGAACGAGAAAAGGGCGAGCTAAATTCAGAAGATTTCTGCCGCTTAATGAAAGATGCCCAGGAAAAATCATACGGAAGCGGCCTCAATAGCGAACGTCACGAATACATGTGGGCAGTAAAGTCTCACTATTATTCAACCGGACTCGATTTCTACAACTTCCCGTACGCATTCGGACAGCTTTTTGCCGCTGGACTGTACGCGCGCTACCAGAAAGAAGGAAGCGAATTCGCAAAAACCTACGCAGAACTTCTCTCAAACACAGGAAACATGAGCTGTGAAGATCTCTGCCGAAAAGCCGGCTTTGACATCACGACAAAAGATTTCTGGAAAAGCGGAATCGAAATGTACGCAAAAGAACTGGAGCTGCTGAAGAAACTGGCCTAAAGACCTCTTACTCCATCACCGCTTTTGCCAGCTGGTCGGCGCAGGATGTACCTTTGTTTCCGCAGAGGTTGCCGGCCAGTTTTGCAGAAATTTCCTCGGCTTTCATGCCCTCGCAGAGTTTGGCGATTGCCTTTAGATTGCCGTTGCAGCCGCCTTCAAACGAAATGTTATAAACTCTGTTTTCGTCGTCTTTTTCAAAATGAATTACTCTGGCACATGTGCCATTTGTCTGGTAAGTGAACTCTTTCATGAGCGAAGTATAGCAGAAAGAATCCTACCCCGCCAGTGCCTCCACCGGGTCCAGTTTGCTTGCCTTTACCGCGGGGCTCAGTCCAAAGAAAATTCCTACGAACACGCTGAACACAAAGGAAACAAAACACGCCGAGACTTTGATTGCGTAGGGCAGCTCCGTAGACACATATTCAATTGCAAGGCTCAGCGCGATTCCGAGTAAGATTCCCAGGGCGCCACCTAAAAGAGTGATGCTTGCGCTTTCTACCAGAAACTGCCGGCAGATTGCAAATGGACTTGCTCCCAGCGCCTTTCTGATGCCGATTTCCTGCTTGCGTTCCGTCACAGTGACTATCATGATGTTCATAATTCCGATTCCGCCGACTAAAAGCGAAATCGTGGCGATTCCCGAAAGCATGAGTGAAAGGGTCGCCATTGCCTTGTTTATCTGCTCGATCATGGTCTGCATCGAATTTACGCTCACGCTTCCTTCAGTTCCGGATTTCTCTGTCATATAAGAAGTTATGTCCGTCACAAGCTGGGAACAACGGCTCGTGTCGGTCGCCTGAACCATGATTGTGTCCGCCGTTGGATTCGGCTTGATTTTCTTTGAGTAAAATCCGCGAGGAATGTAGATTCCTGTTGTTGTGGATTCCATTCCCGCCGACTGCTCCTTAAGCACGCCAACGACAGTAAAAGCAAAGGGCACCTTCGAAGCCGAGACAATCACGCCCTTGCCCACGGCATTTCCGTCCGGAAAAAGAGACGATGCCACCTCGCTTCCGATAATCATTTTCTGACTGCCCGCAACGTCGTCGGTCACGGTAAAATAGCTGCCCGTATCGAGTTCCAGACTGTACATTTCAAGATATCCCGGTTCAATCGCCGTCGCATTTGAAGAAACGGTCGTTTCGCCATAAGAAACCGAAAAGTTCACGGAATTTTTGTACCAGATTTTTTTGATGTTCTTAACACTGTCGAACATGTCCTTACGAAGCGCTTCGTCAAATTTCACGCTAACGGCATCCCGATTCCGCCTCATCCAGCCGCCCGAACTCACGCTTACCAAATCAAGCCCCGAAGAGCCGAACTGATTCTGAATCTGCTTAGTAGAACTGGCCCCAATACTAGTAATGATAATAACGCTAGCCACGCCAATAATAACGCCCAGCAAAGAGAGAAAAGTCCGCGTCTTAGACCGCGCAAAATTTTTTAACGCATCTATAAAATCTTCAATCATATCTACCTAAACTGCCACACGGATGTGGCGAAAAGCAAGTTGACCGCGAGTTTTTGCTTGTCGAAAACTCGTCACGACATGGATGTCGCAAAAATCTTCCAGCATAAAAAATCTCCATTGGGAAGGGGAAAGCCTTCCCCTACGCGCCCACTTCGTTGGTCGCTACCCCTTCTGCGGGGCAACCCCGCAACGCCCCATCTGTGTCCATCCGTGTTTATCTGTGTCAAATACTTACCGTTTTTCATCCCCCTGAATCATTCCGTCCAGAATGCGAACGCACCGCCTTGTGCTGGCTCCGATTCCCGGGTCGTGGGTGACGATTACGATTGTCGTTCCTGTGCTGTTGATTTCGCCGAAGAGTTCCAGAACCGCTTTGCCTGTCGCTGAGTCCAGGGCTCCGGTCGGCTCGTCGGCTAAGATTATCGCAGGTTTTGTGACCGTAGCCCGCGCGATTGCGACACGCTGCTTCTGACCGCCTGAAAGCTCGTTCGGAAGGTGGTTGATTCTGTCGCTCAAGCCCACTTTTTCAAGGGCAGAAAGTGCCATGTCACGTCGCAAGGCACGCTCAATTCCCTGATAGCGGAGCGGAACCATTACATTTTCAAGCACTGTCATGGTCGGCAGAAGATGGTACTGCTGAAAAACAAAACCGATTGTCTTGTTGCGCAGCTCCGCCAGTTTCTTTTCAGTCATTTTTGCCGTTTCCCGCCCGCCGATTTTAACGATTCCGCTTGTGGGCCGGTCAAGGCATCCAATCATGTTCATGCAAGTCGACTTACCCGAGCCGGAAGGACCCATTATCGACATGAATTCCCCCTGCTCCACGGAAAAAGAAATCCCGCGCAAGGCATGAACTTCCTGCTCCCCCATCGAGTAAATCTTTCTGACATCTTCCATGAATATTACCGGCTCTGACATAAATCTCCTGAAAAGCGGGCGTTGCGGGCGGCGTCTGAGCCCGCAGAGAGGGTAGCGGCCAACGAAGTGGACGCGCAGGGGGAGACTTCCCCCTCCTCAATTTTCAACTTTCAATTTAGAACGGTGGCGGTCCCATCATTCCGCCCTGATTTCTGTTGTTCCTGTTGTTATTGCCGGCTTTCTGCCCCTTCTTCGTTACGCTCATTCTGCCGCTCTTTGACGAATCACTCTGGGCCTTGAGCATTTCACCACCGGAAAGCCCCGAAATTACGTTTACATATTCAAGTCCGTATGGCTCAACCGTGACTTCAACCTTTGTCGTCTTTCCGTCACGACCTATAATCTCTGCGAATGCCACGCCCTTATCACGTCCGATTGCGTAACGCTCGACCACGAGCTTGTTTTCCGGCTCCGTAATCTGGATTTTGCCCGAAAAACTGAAATTCGGCAGGACACCCGACGGAACGTTGTCAATCCGGACCTTTGCCTTTACGATTGTCGCCCCTCGGCTGGTCACTTCACCGATTGCCGGGAATGAAACAAGATAGCCCTCAACTTTTTCGCTGTAAGCCGGGAAGGTGAAATCAACCTTCTGACCCACTTTGAGCTTTGAAACGTCGGTTTCGGCAATTTCTACATCAGCGGTGAGATAGCTTGTGTCAACCAGCGTGCCGATTGAGTCCTTTGCCTCAAGATAATCGCCGGGATCAACGTCCAGGCTTGCGATTATTCCGTCAAAAGTGGCGACGATTTTCCTGTCCTCGACCTTGCGGACAAGCGAAGTTCTGTGGGTTTCCATTAGCTTGAGCTTTCCCGCCGTCTGATTCTGCCTTGCAACCGAAATTTCGTAGTCCAGGTTTGCAAGATTGTACTGCTGCTCTGTGTCGTCCAGCTGGACAATCAGGTCGCCAGCCTTAACGTGGTCGCCCTCTTTTTTGTAAACGCCAACGACCGTTCCGTCATTGAGTGACTTCAAGGTCTGTGATTTTGCCGCCGCAACAGTTCCTGCGATTTCAATCACGTTTTCGTAAGTTTCCTTTCGGACCCGGTAAACCGCCTGAGAAGAAGCAGCCCTCTTTTCCATTGCGCGCCGTGAAATTTTAAGAATCACAATCAAAAGCAAAAGCGCAATTCCAATGCCGAGAATAATCTTTTTTTTCTTATCAAGTTTAATTTTCATTTTTAGCTTTTCCGTTTTCATTTTCCCTTACGAACATCAGTTTAACATTATTATTATAGATGATTTTTTCAACCGCGTTTATCAGAAGATTCATTCTTGCCTTTTCACGGCTGTTTGCGGCATCAAGGTAGTCGCTTTCTGTTACGCTGCCCTGTGCCAGCCATTTGTCCATGTCGTATTCAAGCTGCGAGTACATTTCGTATTCTTCGGCATAGGATTTTCCAGACCAGCGCAAATCCCCCCGCTCGGTGAGTTTGTCCAAAACCGCAGTATCGTAATCGTCTGCCGCTGATTTTACCGTAATTTCATCGATTTTTTCGTTCAGCTCGTCCTGCTTTTTGTCGATTGAGGCAAGCCGCCATGTGTTCGGTGTGAGCGTGAGTGAAAATGTGTAGACCGGTGATTTTGAAGTCTGACCGCTTGTGCTTGCGTTCAAAGGAAAAAGATTCTGCCCGGTCGGAAGTGAAACGCCTGCACTCGCAGAAATTCCCCGCCAGTCAAAAGTGATTCCGCCGTCAACCGTGTCGAATTTTGAGCTGGTCTCGTTGAAAGTGTAGCCGCCGTAAGCCCCCACTTCGAGAGAATAGTCACTTTTTCGCTTCATGTCGCTGATATATTTTGACCAAACGGCATTTTCAGTCTTTGTGTAGTCTTCTGATTTGTAGGAAAGCACGTCTTCCATTTCAACGCCTGGAATTTCCGCCGGAAGAAAAGCCATTACCGACTCAAAAGCAGCATTTCCGATTTCCTCGGGCTTCATTTTCTCAAAATTTTCAGGACTAAAGACCTGCTCGTATTCGGCACCGCACTTTACTGCAAAAATCGCCGTCTCCCTCTCAAGTTTTCGAAGCGACTCAAAGACATTCCGCCTGTCGCTCTGAATTTCAAGATATTTCCGCCGGTAAGAAGCGCTCGTCTTGCTGTAGCCCTGAGCCGTCAGGACTTTCAAGTCAATTTCGTCGTCGTAGAGGTCATTTCTTGCAGTGAGGACTTTTGTCGCATAATTGTAAAGGTTTTTAAGGTTCGTGTAGAATTCATTTTCGACCGTAAGAGCCTGATTCTGGGCAGCCCGCTCAGCCTCAATGTAGGCGCGCTCAGCCTGCAAAAGCGTGACCTTCCGCTTGAGGGGAGCCGAAGTGACGATTCCCGTGCTGAGCTTTACGCTGCCGTTGTCAAGGAATGTGCCATTTTCTTCTATATTATTTGCTGATTCATAGCCGGATTTTTTGGTCATCGGAAGACTTGCGGTAAGTTTTGTGTCGTTCAGTTCGGGAAGAGCGAGGGAAGCAGAAGGGGTGAAAGTGTATTTTGTTCCGTTCGCCGAAGACTGAATCTTTACCGTGCCTGTCGAAAGGGTAAGGGCGATGCCGTTTGAAATTTTTGTTGAATCGTAATCAAGCGCCTTGCTCTGAGCCGTCAGCGTGTATTTTTGAAGGGTGAGGTCGTTTTTAAGATAGCCGAAAAGAAGGGCCGGCAGATTTGACTCTGCAAAACCTGAGAAAATTGTGAAAAAAGAAAAAATCCCTGCCAAAAAAACTTTTTTCATAGCTGCATTCTACCAAAAATCATTTAAGTTTTCATCTATAGAAACAAGATAAAATCTTATCGTTACGAAAATTATTTAAAAGTAAGGAATCTCTTAAAGGGAACGTTGGCAAAATGCTTTTTTTTTGTATAGTAAGTTTAAAGTTGAGAGTTAAGTCCGCTTTTAACAACAGGAGACTAATATGAAAAAAACATTTAAGAAAATTTCATTTGCACTGCTCTCAGCTGCAATCCTCTTCAATTTCGCCGCATGTTCAAGTGGCGACGGTGACAGCTCAGGCTCTGGTTCTGGTGGTGGCTCTGGTTCTGGCGGTACTCAGGTTTCTCCAGTCAAACTTCCAGAATCAAGTGGTGAAAACCCATTCAAAGGAAAGACTTTCACTCTTGATAGGGGTTATGGGTCAAGTCACACTAAGACATACAAATTCAGTGACAACGGCACATCAGTAGAAGCAATTGACACATACAATGGAGTTAATGAAGGCACAGAAACACACACTTACACCTATGATGCTGACAAATCCCTGATTTATCTTGCCCTTACAAAAATAAAAACAAGCAATGGCAACCAAGAAGTTTCGTGGTCAAGCTCCAGCGAATACATTAGCAAAATAAAACAGTATGGATTCAATGCAACAGAATATGAAGTGGCAATGATGAACAACGAATTCTCTCTGCCTCGCACCTACAAATACAAAATCTCTGGTAATAAAATTGAACTTGACGCATACTTCAACGGTCAGCTTCCAACAAATGGGAATTTCTACTACTACACGTCTGGACTTTATATCTATCTTGATGAAAACCAGCTTGAAATTGAAATCGAAAAAAATGATAGCAGTCTAAAATACGTAGGCTGTCCGACTTTTACCACTGACTCATTCGAAGTTACAATTTTTAAGGTAGAACGAGATAGTAACCGTAATAAAACATACAAAAAAATCGGTACAATCAAGGGCACTTACAAAACTGAGGGAACTGGCACAGAAAACTGCAAAATAATCCTCACATTCACAGAGATGCCAGACGAACTTTCTTCATATAAAGACAAGGAAGTCACATTATCTAACTACTCATATTAGAAAATGACACAAAAAGGCCCCGAAAGGAATAAATCCTGCGGGGCTTTTTTGTCGACTTTCAAATTTTCGGTTTACTTTCCAAACAATCCCTTGAAAAAGGAAACTATGCTCACCACAATCGAAGAACCGCCAACGAAGGTGCCGATTGAGCTTCCGATGCTTGAAAGGAATAAGACCAGCAAAACCCGGAGCAGACGGTTTTTGTAAAAGCCCTTTACGCTTGAAACGTCGTCCATCATGCTTTCCATGTCGGCTACTTTCGGCTTGCAGACAAAGGCCTGAACGATTCCGGCAAACATTCCCACGCCGACAAGCGGACAGAGCGAAGTAAAGGGAGCTCCAACTGCCGCCATCAAAATCGTGAGCGGATGTCCACCTGCAACCAGCGCACCGATTCCCGCAAGAACCGCATTCCAGATTACCCAGGCACTAAGCAAGTCAGCGCCCTTTTTCATGCCGCCGAATACAAATCCTGCTGCAATCAAGCCTACGATAACAACCGGGATTGCCCAGCCGATTATTTTTGCCCCGACCTTCTTTTTTGGAAGAGAGCTTATTTCTTCTGTGTCAGTGTTTTCACTTCCTGCCGCAATCTTTTCAAGATGTGCCTGAACTCCCGGCAAATGTCCTGCGCCCAAAACTGCGACTACGCTTTTGCGCTCTTCCTTCTGAACGGCTTCCCAGATGTGGGCCGCAAGATAAAAATCACGCTCGTCAATCAAAACTTCCTTTACGCCCGGCATGAAGTCCGCAAGCTCAGCCATCATTCCGTCCATTTCGCTCTTGTTCTTGAGGTTTTCAATTTCATCGCCGCTCACTTCTTCTTTTGAAGCCGCACTCGCAAACAAAGCCGAAAGGAGCTTTATCCTTCCGTAGCCCGAGTTTTTTGCCCATGCACGGCGGAGTGTCGTCTGAATCGGACGGTCAACCATTTCGCAGGGAATTCCAAGTTCTTTTGCGGCATCAATTCCAGCCCGCATTTCATCGCCAGGCTTTACGCCCACGTTCGCGCCCATCCTCTTCTGGAAGCTTGAAAGCACTATGTTTGCAAGGAGCAAGAAGCCCTTCTTTTCACGCAAAACTTTAATGATGTCGAGATTTTTCCAGGCCTCACTGTCATTCAAGGAAGCATAACGCTGCTCATCAAGCTCAATGGCCACGCAGTCAGGCTTTTTAGCGGCAATAGCGGCCTTTACTTCATCACAACTCTGCTGAGAAACATGCGCCGTCCCCAGCAAAACAATTTCTTTTCCGTTAAGATTCAAATTTATTTGAGACACTTTTTTTCTCCGTCATTTTTAACTATTTCGCCATCTGTTCCCATTCAGCCAGACGGAATTCAAAGAAGTCAGCGCCCTTTATTTCTGTTACTTCGGAATAATATTTCTGAGCCAGGCTGTCATTTCCCTTGAGTGCCCAATAAAGCGCCAGATAATAAAGATATTTTCCCTTTTTCTTTTTGCTTTCTTCGTTTTGGATTTTGAGGGTCAAAGTTGACTCGCCTGTCATGTCGTGAATCAGACGCAAAGAAAGATATTCAAAAGAATTCCTGTCCAAAGGCTTCATGGCTTTTTCAGTGAATTTCTTACAGTCCTGTACTTTTTTTTCTTTTTGCAGGCAGGCCGCAATCATGAGGGCGTAAGAAGTGTTGTTTGGATTTGCATTGTAGGCCGCTTCAAAAGCCTGTCGTGATTCAGGGTAATTTCCAGAGTGCCAGGCCAGCATTCCGATTGATTCATAGGCGTAGTAGTAGTTCGGATTTTTCTGAATGACTTTTTTGTAGTTCTCGTAGGCTAAATCAAATTTGTTCTGCTCGTCATAAACGCCGGCAAGATATGCGTAGCCCAAAAAATAGTCCGGATCAAGCTGGGTTGCCTTTGTCCAGGCTTTTTCTGCCTCAGAGTATTTTCCGGCCTCGCGGTTGAAATTTCCCAAATCAAAGTAATAATCGCTGTTTGTCGGGTCGATTTCGATTGCCTTTGAGACATATTCCACGGCCTTTTTGAAATGTCGGGACTCAGACTCGAATTTTGCAAGATATGACCAGGCAGGAGCATTGTTAGGATCCAAAGAAAGAATTTTATTGAAGCTCTTTTTTGAATCATCATCGCGCTGAAGGTAATAAGACATTTTTCCGTGGCCAAAAAGTGCCTCGATGTTGTTCGGGTCACCCTTGATGGCCTTGAGGTAATAGTCGCGGGCATTACGGTAATTTCGTTTTACAGCCTGCTCGTTTCCGAGTTCAATATTGGCGTCGGGATTATAAGGCTGAATTGCAAGAATCTGCTTGAGGTACTGCTGCTTTTTGACATTGTTCCTTTTTTGTTTTGCAATCATCGCATTGAGCAGGAGAACGTCGATATTTTTTGGGTCTTTTGTAAGAAGATTGACTGCGATTTTCTCGGCATCACCAGTTTTTCCGGCAGAAAGAAGAAGGGAAGCGTGAAGGCTGTTCAAATCAACGTCTTCCTGAAGATTTGCCGGCATGGTATCAAAAAGTGCGAGGGCGTCCTCGAGGCTCCCCTTTGAAAGAACTGATTCCAGCTTCTGCACGAACTGAACCTCAGCATTTGAGGCCGCAAGGGCAGCGTGACTGCCAGCAAAAGCAAAAAAAGCAATCAGGATAAAGAGGGCTGTTTTTTTTGTAAATTTCATTTTTCTTCCTTAAACTCGACATTCAGTGCCCAATCTGATAAAATAAATAAAATGTACAGACATCCATTTAGAAAATCGTTCGGGCTTATCGTTCTTTATAGTATTATAATTATCGGAATTTTCGTACTCCAATTTAGAAATGAATCTGTTGTTTCCAAAAATATCGGCTTACTTTCAATTTCATTCGCTCAGTCGCAAAATGAAGCTGGTGAAGTTTCCCTCAAAAACTCTCTCCAGGTAGCTTTTAAAGGCATTTCTTTTATTGCCGACGAAGTAAATCCAGCACAGCTTTACCTGTCCCCGGAAGAAGGCTTCCAGACCAAAAAGAACCTCACCCTGCTTTCTTACGAGCAAAGAAATCCGCTTTCCTATACCTTTAATTTTACGGAAGGGGTTTCACTCACATTTGCAGTCACAGGAACTGATTCTTCCGCCGCATTCTCAATCACGGCAAGTCTTCCGCCAGAATCTTCCGGCCTGTACTTAAATTACAAACCATCTTCGGGCTTTTCAGTTACTGAAAAAACACGCACAAAACTCATTCTCAACTCAAAGAATCTCACTTATGCATTTACCGCATCATCAATTGATGAGCACGCGATTTTCCTTTCATCAAAGAATTTTGTTGCAAATTATGTGGCTTACAATCCTTCTATAGAGTTCAGCTTTGAAAGCATAGATTCGGACATGATTATAGCACAAAAATCAACTTATGATACAAACATCCGGTCTTTGCGCAGCAATCTTGTCACTTCCGTAAGCGAATCAATCAAAAACAATCAAACTTTATCAGAAAAAAGCGTCATTGCCTACGTCGCAGAGATGGCTTCCCAGGGCCGCTATACCGAAGCCGTGGAAAATGTACCTGATTCATTCAAAAAGGGCAACAAACGCACCTATCTTTCTGCACCATATTTCAACACCCTCACAAGTATGTACCCTACTCTTGAAATGTACACAAACAACATGGCAGAAATGGTCGCAAACGCAATCGAGTCTTCATCACTTTCAATTTTCAGCGTGAACGAGCTGGCAGACTACATCAATATTCTTCCTGACAGCTCAAATCTCCGAAGCCTGCTCGCCCTTCCGTCACGAATTTTCGAAGATGAATCGACCGCCGCTCAGGTAAAATTGTCTCAGGCAACAGGAGTCTTGAACACTTACCTCCGCCTTTCTTCACTTCACTCAAGCTATGCTGACATTCTTTTGCCTTCAGTCGAAAAGTGTCTCAAAATCATCGAGTCAGCCTGCGTCCTTAATGACTCGCTCTTAACCCTCACCGCAAAAGACGTAACGATTTCAAATTATCTGGCAATTTTGACAGGCAATTCCCTTATCCGCTGGGGTGATTTCAACAACGCTTCTGAATATTCACAGGCCGGCTATGCAATCATCAACTCAATTCTTTCCTTGAATTCCCTTGATTCAATTACGATGGCCGACGTTTACCCGATCCTTGTGGACAACCCCTTCTACCCGCATAACAAGGTTCTTTCACGAACTCCAGGCGGCGTAATCTGGGCATGGACCTGCGCTCCTTCAATTTCTTACTCAGCACAGGCCAACAGCGCTACAATTTCAATCAACTTCCCAAAGAACGAGATAAACTACATCATCGTCAACGGAATCATTTCATTCAGTGAAATTGAAATTTACGGCCTTTCATTCCATTCTGACCCACGATTTGAATCATACAATTCTTCGGGCTTCATCTACGATGACACCAAGAATGCGCTTTTCCTCAAATCACGGCATAAATCAGAAACAGAAATTGTCCGGCTGACCTACGGGCAATAGTATAAGCTTTATAATAAAAATCTCAATTTTTTCTAAATTTATGCACATTTTTTAAAAATATATGCTATAATATAATTAGTCGCTCTTTTAAAGAGCCGTGGAGTTTTTGTGAGCAAGAAAGATTTTCCTAAGATTCACTTTTATGACCAGGATTTTGTCGACATTTACGACAAGACATGGAACTGGCTGGCAGACTCATGGGTAGACCCAAAATCAGGCGAGGTATCTCCTGACGGTTATTTCATTTACCCCAACAAAACACAGCCGGTAATTGGTCAAGCAGAATCAATTTTCTCAACCTTCTTTTTGGTTTATTCAAACAAGAATTATGCCGCCGAGAAAAGTCTCGATTATATCTACGACAAACAGGAAGCATCTGGTGCAATCCGCTGGAAGTATGACCTCAAAACAGGAGCTCCAGTTGTAGACGGCGAAAACCCGGAAGGAATCGGTCTGCCACTTTTCGCATGGGCCGAATTCAATCTTTATCACAAACTCGCAAACAAACGCCGCGTCAAGGAAATCATGCCGGTTCTCCAAAAATACATGGACTGGATTGACGCCAACTTCAAAAAAGAAAACGGTCTTTACGCAGTTCCGGCAAAAGCATGTGGCATGGAAGATTCTCCACGAGGCGGCACTTGCTATCCAATCGACTTCAACGCCTGCATGGCAATCAACGCGCTCAACATGAGTTCTCTGGGAGACATCCTCAACGACAAGGACCTCAGCTTCCAGTACAAGCGCATGTATTTCAGCCTCAAAACCCGCATCAATTCGTACATGTGGAACGCAGAAACAGGCTTCTACCACGACCTTGATAAAGACGAACAGCAGCTTCCTCACAAAACAGTTGCAGGATTCTGGCCTTTGCTCGCAGAAATTCCAAACGCCGACAAAGCAGACGCACTGGTTGCTCACCTTTCAAATCCTGCCACTTTCGGCACAGAGCACCCATTCCCGTCTTTGAGCGTTGATCATCCTGAATACAGCGAAAACGGCGAGGGATATCACGGTTCTGTCTATCCGGCAATGAACTTTGTAATCATCAAGGGTCTCGAAAAGTACCAGCGCTTCGACCTGGCTCGCGAATGTGCAATCCGCCACCTCTACTTCATCCTCGAAGCACTCCAGCCTGCCGACGGAAGCAAGGGCGATTTGTACGAAGCATACCTTCCAAACAAAGAAGGACCGGCATCAAAAACCGGCGACGAAAACTTCCCTTACAAACGCTGCATGATTTCTGTAGGCCTTTCAACTGTTGCCCTCATGATAGAAAACGTTATCGGACTTTCTATTTCCCTCCCACGCAAAACTGTTGACTGGATTATTCCAAACCTCGAAATCATGGGTATCGAAAAGCTCTCGCTCAAACGCAACCTCATCACAATCCTCAGCCACAAAAGTACACGCGGCTGGGAAATTCAGATGGAAAGCGAAAAGCTTTACTACTTCACAATCAATATTCTGGATCAAAAGAAAAAGACACTTCCAATTCCTTCAGGCAAGTGTTCTATGCTGATTGACAAGCTGTAAAAAATTACCGGGTCAAACAGGTAATGACATGCAGGCTATCACGATAACAAGAAATATCATTATCTGACTTATCCAAACAATCCTTATGCACAAAAAAAGCTGTCCTTTCGGACAGCTTTTTCATTTACAGCTTAAGATTGATTATTTGCTCTTTGCCTGAGCCTTTTTCTCTTCTTCTTCAGCAGTTTTCTTCATGTGCTCGATAACTGACTGGATGTTGTTAACCATGAGAATTGGCTGACCAGTAGCATCAAGAGCGTCACGCCACAAAGCACCTTCTGGATCGACTGTGTTTCGCTTGCGTGTTACCATTTCTGTTGGGATGATGACGTATTTGTCATGAACGAGACCAACTACGCACTTTGTTTTACCAGCCATTGCTGCGTGAACGGCATTGTTACCCAATCGTTCGCAGTAAACAGAGTCGTTTGCAGTTGTAACAGCTGAACGAACCTGGTAGCTTGGGTCAACGTATTTGAGGTTGACGTGAATATGCTTGTTAGCGAAGTATTCGTTGATTTTGTTGCAGAGGAATACGCCGATGTCTGAAAGTTTTTTGTTTCCAGAAGCATCTGTTTCGTTTGTTGACTGCAAGTGCTCCTGACCTGCACCCTCAGCAACGATGATAACTGCATGACCGCGTTTTTCAAGACGTTTTTCGAGGTGAGCAAGGAAGCCGTTTGGTCCGTCCATATCGAAAGGAACTTCCGGGATAAGACAGAAGTTTGTCTCGTGGCTTGCAAGTGCTGTAGAAGTAGCGATGAAGCCTGATTCACGGCCCATGAGTTTTACAACACCGATACCGTTAATCTGTGACTCAGCTTCCATGTGGATTGCATTTACTGCCTCGCGAGCCTTTTCAACAGCTGTTTCGAAACCGAATGAGCGGTCGATGAAGAGAAGGTCGTTATCAACAGTTTTTGGAATACCAACAACAGCAACTTTAAGACCGCGTTTTTCTACTTCGCGGGCGATGTCGAGAGCACCACGCTGAGTACCGTCACCACCAACGATGAAAAGCATGTTGATGCTCAAAGACTCAACTGCGTCTACGATGTCAGCAACACGGTTGCCACCGCCACGGCTTGTTCCGAGGAATGTACCACCGTTCTTGTGGATATCATCAACTACTTTTGGAGTGAGTTCGATTGTGTCATAATTTGATTCTGGGAAGAAACCTTTGAAACCATAGCGGAAACCACGAATTCGTTTTACACCATAGCGATACCACAAACAGCGAACTACGGCACGAATAACGTCGTTGAGACCAGGACAGAGGCCGCCACAAGTACAGATACCTGCGTTTACATGAGCCGGGTTGAAGTAAATAAATTCACGAGGGCCGGCTTTCTGCATGAGATTGCCTTTTGTTCTTTCATTTTCTGTAGAGTCTGCATCAAAAACATTTACCTTATAGCGAACAAAAGAAGTGTCCTTTACATAGTTTGCACGGAAATCACCATGTTCCTTTGAAAGTTCGATTGGCGAAGGAACTTTACACTCGCCAAGCTGTTCAACAGTAAAATCGAATTTTTCTTCCATATTAATGCTCCTTTAAAAGCAGTGCGAATACGCATAAACTTATTCACTATTTTAAGCATAATTCGACCTTTTATCAATACAAAAACCCAAAAAAACGGAAATGTCCAAATCAACCACCAGAAAATGAATGTAAAAGAAACCGTCGGTTTAAATTTCCTTATACCCTAAGGAGGATAATATTATGAAAAAAATCGTAAGTGCAGCATTAGTTGCTTCTATGGTTGCCGGTGCAGCTTTTGCAGCAGATGCTAAAATCACATTGAACTATCGTACAAAGTTGGACGCTTTCTCTCAGGTAAGCACAGATAACGATGGCACAAAAACTGTATACAAAGAATGGCTTGACTGGGAAGGCTATGACGGTAAAGGTAAACAGGAAGCAACAAACCCAAGTGACACATTCAAATTTGTTTTGAATGGCGATAAAGCCGGTACAACTTTTGCAGCAAACCTTAACACAAATGCTTCTTCTTATACTCTCAACGAGTACTCTGCATGGATGAAATGGGAACTCGGAGAAGGCGAGCTCAAAATCGGTTCTGGTAACTGGAAAGATGGTTATGCAGATGGTGCTTACCGTGTAAAGAAAGATGTAGACGCACAGAACGCAGAAGGCATGGACTTCGAGCGATTTAAACTCGGTTCAATTCTCAAAGGAAGCAATAAACTTGCATTTATTGACGATTTGGCAGCTGGCGGAAACAACTCAGCTCTTTTCAGCTATGCAGACTACGGTTTCCAGGCTGGAGACGCTGCAAAAGTTAATGTTTTGCTCGGCTCTGTTTACAACAAATTCGATACAGTTGTAGATGACGACACAACTACATACTACGACGCATTCTTCGTATCACGCGTTCAGTTGGCTATGGAAGCTCTTAACGCTGAGTTGATTTTCAAAAAACCAGCTCCACATGTAATGGACTTCGGTGCTTACTTTATGCCAAAAGTTGTTGACGGTCTTACACTCAACATCGGTGGTGCAGCTGAAATCGACAACCATGAAGAAGATGACGGCGGATACACAGACTGGGCATTTGATGTACGTGCCCGCTATCAGGCTACAGACGAGCTCTCAATCACATTCTTCACAAACCTTTCTGGAACAAATCTCAAGGCAGGCCGCAATCTTTCTGCAGGTGTTGCCGGACACAAAGGTGCTGAAGGATTGGCTGCAAAAATTGATGGATCAACACAGCCAAAATTCAAAACTGCTATGTGGAACAATCTCTCAGCTCGCTACAAAGTAAGCGATTTGCTCGCCCTTACATTGAATGTTGGTCTTATCACACCACTTTCAAAAGCTGAGAACGACGACAACAGCTACTCTCCAGAGTGGCGCGTAACACCTGCTGTTCAGGTTTATGCAGCATCTAACGCTTCAATCTGGGGTGGTATTGCTCTTAGCGGTGCTTCTGCAAAAGTATCTGACAAAGATATTTCAGTATTCGCTGTTCAGGTTCCAGTCATCTTCCGTGTAAAGATGTAATCCTAGCCTAAGCTAGCAACAAAAATCCCGCTTCATTCACATGGAGCGGGATTTTTTTGTTATACTCCCTTCAGTAACAATTGCAGGAGGAAATTATGGTCTACGGTTACATTCGGGTTTCTACGGCCCATCAGAATTTAGAAAATCAGCAACTTGAAATTGAACGATTTGCAGCTCAGAACGGAATTCATATCGATAAATGGATTGAAGAAAAAATCAGCGGAACGAAAAAACCTGAGCTTCGTAAGCTTGGAAAGATTTTAATGAATCAATGTAAGGAAGGTGACTTAGTAATATCAACGGAAATTTCACGATTCGGGCGGTCACTTATTATGATTATGAATATTCTGCAGTATTTCTTAGAACGAAATATTAAAGTTTGGACTATAAAGGACAATTACAGGCTCGGAAATGATATTCAGTCAAAAGTTCTGGCATTTGCTTTTGGTCTTTCAGCAGAAATTGAACGGCAACTTATTTCAGAGCGAACAAAACAGGGACTCGTTCGGGCAAAAGCAGAAGGAAAGAAAGTTGGTCGCAGGCCTGGCCAAAAATCAACTTACTACAAATTAAGTCGTTTCGATGATTATATCAAGGAAGAATTCTTAAAAGGTCGCAGCAAATCTTCTCTTGCGGCAGAACTTGGGGTCGCACCGGCAACGTTAAGACGTCATATAAAAAGAATTTGCTGCGAATTGTGAAATTATTCGGCAGTGCGCAATTTTATTGGTGTTGCTTGAATCTCAGTGGTTTCAGACTCCTTCAAAACAGGTTCGTCCGAGGACATTTTTGAAAGTTCCATACAGAACTGACGCATCACATCATCAATTGTATTTTCAAGCTGCTCAACCAGAGAATCTTTGTTGTATTGGCCTCGCATGATTTTAATCGGCTCGGATGTTTTTGCAACGAAAATCTTATTTAGAACTTCTCGCCCCCGGTTATTGAGCAATTTTGCCTTCATTGTTACAAGGCCACCAATTGCTCCGTTTGTTTTTGTTCCTTTTACAACATCTTTCTGGAAGGTGAATGAAAGGATGAGAAGCGATTTTGCTCCGATTGAGTCCATGAGGTAGCGAGAATTTTTCGCTCCAATTGTAGTCAAATCTTTAAAACCTGTCGCAGTTTTAGTAGGAGTAAGTGAATTGAAATAACTTGGCGCCATGTAACTGTAGGCTTCAGAAGAAAGAACTTCTTCCTTAGGAAGAACCGCACAACCTGTCATTTCAAGAATATTCATGCTGGCACTGTCAAAAGCGTAATCAAGGCGGTCAACAGCAGTAAGAATTTCGGGATTGTTTGAGTCAATGATTCGACTTGCCATGCTGGTAAGAAGGCTTTCGGCCTCAGGTTCATCAGTTGCAAGGACCGTCTGATCGTCTTCGTCAATCCATGGAACCTGCGTATTTCCAATGATAGAAATTACGGCAACAGGAGAAGATTCCTGCAAAGAAATTTTTGTTGAAGCGCAGCTGGTCAAAACAAAAGCGATACTCACCAAAGCTAAAGAAAGAGTGTTAAATTTTTTCATATTTTCCTCATCTAATTATACCAAATAAAAATCAGATAGTGAGGTTACAAGGAAAAATATTTTTGTATTTTTCTGACTTTTTTTCATTTGCATTGCCGAAAATCGATTTTTTTTTGAAATAAATATGTAGTGAAATCCAAAAAGAGTCTCACATAAATTTATTCCAAAAATGGAGGCATTTATAATTTATGACTGAAAACACAAGAAAAACAAAATCATGGGACGAACTGACTTTCGCGGACAACTTTCTTTTTTGTAAAATCTTGGAAAGTGAACCGGAGATTTGCCGTCAGCTTCTGGAGCTTCTTCTTCACGTCGAGATTGATCATCTGGAAAGTCCGCAGGCCGAGAAGACCTTGCAGGAAACGATTGAGGCAAAAAGCGTGCGGTTCGACGTATATACCAAGAACGACAGGCAGATTTTCGACCTGGAAATCCAGACCACCGACACGAAAAACCTGCCCAAACGAGCGCGCTACTACCAGAGCATCATCGACATGGACAATCTTTCAAAAGGCGAGAACTACACAAAACTCAAGGACAGCTACGTCATCTTCCTCTGCCTGGACGACATCTTCCACAAGGCACTGCCGGTCTACACCTTCGAGAATATCTGCCGCGAGGACAAAAAGACAAAATTGAACGACAGGACTTATAAAGTCTTTTTCAACGCGGCCGAGTGTGATAAACTGAAAACAAAGGAAGAGCGTGATTTCTTCCATTTTCTGAAGGGCGAAAATGCCGAGACAAGCCTTTCACGCAGCATCGAGGAAAAAGTTGAGTTCGCAAAAAAGAACGCGGCATGGAGGAGGCAGTATATGACATGGCAGCAGACAATAGACGAAGAAAAGGACATCGCACGCGAGGCGGGACGTGAAGAAGGTCGTGAATTGGGTGCCCGTGAAACTGCCATTGCAAATGCGAAGAACCTTCTGCTCATGAATCTTGGTACACCTGAACAAATTTCTCAGGCTGTTTCTCTTCCGCTTGACGAGGTGATCGCTTTGAAGGAAGAGCTGGCTTCACAAATAAAGGCGTAACACAAAAAAATCCCGCTCCATGTGAATGAAGCGGGATTTTTGTTTTCTAGCTTAGACTAGGCTTACAGTTTTACACGAAGGATTGCAGGGATAGAGATTGAAGATACAGTGAAATCTTTTGCATCTTTTGTTCCTGCGTTGTATTTTGCTCCGCTGTATGAGAAGCCAACCCACAATGTTGCTGGCTTTGAGAGGTAGAGCTGAGCACCTGGTGTAACACGGTAGTTGATTCCGTAGTCAGAATCGCTCTTTCCAGCTGTTCCAAGAACGTTCATCAAACCAACGTTTACAGTAGCTGTTACAAAATCGTTAACCTTGTAGCGGGCAGAAATGTTGTTCCACATAACCATTGTGATGTCTTTTCCAGCAACCAACTGACCAGCTTTTCCGTCAAGACCTGCGATACCTGCGTTAACAACAGCCTCTGCTTTGTTTTTTGTTTCATCATCAGACTCTTTGAGGCCAGCAATCTTGTTGAAAGTTGTGATTGAAAGCTCTGGAGTAACCTGATAGCGTGCTCGCAAGTCGAAGTCCCATGCACCATTCCATGTCTCAGCTGATGTAGAATCCATTGTGTAAGAACCACCGATTGTAGCTGTGAGCTGTGGAAGCAAAGTTGGCATAGCATAGAAAGCGAAAGTTGTGATTCCTGCGACAGGCTTTTTAACAATCAACTCAGAGTTGAACAAATCTGCAACGTTGAACTGAGCACGGCCCGCAAAACCTGCATTGTGGCTTGTAGTTGTGTCGTCATCTGTTCCTGACCAGTAACCAGCTTTGATTGCAACAGCTGTAAGTTTGAGAGACATATCGTCGTTGAGGGCGATTGGGTACTCTGCATAAGCTGCGAGAGCATTTGAACCACCGTTGAAGTTTACGATATCATCTACGAACAAAGATGGAGCATTTTTGAAAGCAGAACCGAGTTTGAATCGCTCAAAATCAACGCCTTCTGAGTTACCAGCGTCAACGTCTTTCTTTACGCGGTAAGCACCGTCTGCGTTACCATCTTTCCAGCTACCAGCACCGAGCTTGAGGTCTGTGCCGAATACTGTAGACCAGATGTCATACTGGTTGAGGGTGAGGAAGTTGCCAAGTTTGTTATTGGATTCAGTCAACTGGATATCTTTCTCAGGATTTGTTCCATCAACTGATTTTTTTGCAATCTTTGATGTGTTTGTAGTATCATTTCCGTTCTTTACGTTTACAGAGAATGTAAGACCTGCAGTTTTGTCCTCGTTGTTGAAAGCGAATTTGAGAGTATCCTCAAATGCAGCGTATCCGTCGAGGCTCATCCAGTTCTTTGTTACTGCTTTTGTATCTGTTTTACCTTTTGCGTCGCCTTCTACAGTCTGCTGACCATAGACAGTTGGGCGCAAACGTCCGTTCATTGTAATCTTAACTTCTGCAGTTACCAAAGAAGCTGCTGCGGCTGCCAATGCTACTGCACTTACGATTTTTTTCATAATATTATCCTCCTTAGGGTATAAGGAAATTTAAACCGACGGTTTCTTTTCCTTTTCCGTGAAAGAATAACACTACTTTATTGTGCGGTCAACGGAGATTTTTGCACTTTACCGCTCACTTTGTAACCTCAACTGACAAGAATTGTTTATGCGACCATACAAAACAAACGAAAAGGTTTTAGTAAACTGGCAAGGAATGATATTCTGGCACGAGTAAGCGGGCGTTGCGGGCGGCGTTTGAGCCCGCAGAGAGGGTAGAACGCAACGAAGTGCGGGCGTAGGGGGAGACTTCCCCCTCCCATGTTTTTTTGCTATACTGTTTCAATTTTATTTGGTGAAAAAACAGGAGAAAATCATGGCATTTTATTTTTCTGAGCCGTCTCACACTTTCGGTGAGTACCTTTTGGTTCCGGGCTATTCTAGCGCGGAATGTATTCCTGACAATGTTAGCTTGCGTACTCCGCTGGTTAAATACAATAAAAAAGCCGGCGAAGTATCTCCGATTTCAATGAACATCCCGATGGTTTCTGCCGTAATGCAGGCAGTTTCTGACGACAAAATGGCAATCGCCCTCGCAAAAGAAGGCGGAATCAGCTTTATTTATGGAAGCCAGTCAATCGAAGACCAGGCTGCAATGATTGCCCGTGTTAAGGCTTACAAGGCTGGTTTCGTAACTTCTGATTCAAATGTCCGCCCGGACCAGACTCTCGAAGAAGTAATCGCTTTGAGCGAAAAGACTGGTCACTCAACATGTGCCGTTACTGAAGACGGTTCTGCTCACGGAAAGCTGGTCGGCATCATCACTTCAAAAGATTTCCGCATCTCTCACTGCAAGCCGGGTGCAAAAGTTTCTGAATACATGACTCCGCTCGCTGACATGGTAACAGGTCAGGAAGGAATCACTTTGAGCGAAGCAAACGAGATTATCTGGGACAAAAAGGTCAACCAGCTCCCTGTCGTTGATAAAAACGGCAACCTCGTTTCACTCATCTTCCGAAAGGACTACGCAACTCACGAAACACATCCGCTTGAGCTTTTGGACTCACAGCACCGCTATATCGTTGGTGCCGGAATCAACACTCGCGACTACATGGAGCGTGTTCCGGCCCTTCTCGAAGCAGGCGCAGACGTTTTCGTTCTCGATTCAAGCGAAGGATATTCTTACTGGCAGGAAAAGGCCCTCAAGGACATCCACGAAAAATTCGGCAAGGACGTAAAGGTTGGTGCAGGAAACGTTGTTGACGCAGACGGATTCAACTTCCTCGCAGAAGCAGGCGCTGACTTCATTAAAATCGGTATCGGCGGCGGTTCAATCTGTATCACTCGCGAGCAGAAGGGTATCGGCCGCGGTCAGGCTACAGCTACAATCGAAGTTGCTAAGGCCCGCGATGAATACTATAAGAAGACTGGCATTTACATTCCAATCTGTTCTGACGGCGGTATCGTTCACGACTATCACATCACACTGGCTCTTGCAATGGGCTCAGATTTCGTAATGCTCGGCCGCTACTTCGCACGATTCGACGAATCTCCTTCAAACAAACTCGTCGTAAACGGCAACTACGTCAAAGAATACTGGGGCGAAGGAAGCAACCGTGCCCGCAACTGGCAGCGCTACGATTTGGGCGGCAAAAAATCAATGGCTTTCGAAGAGGGCGTTGATTCTTACGTTCCATACGCCGGCCACCTGCATGACGGCCTCGGAATGACTCTCCGCAAGGTAACTCACACAATGTGTAACTGCGGCGCGCTTTCAATTCCTGAGCTGCAGGAAAAGGCAAAGCTTACGCTGGTAAGTGCAACGACTATCAGCGAAGGCTCGGCACACGATGTTGTCGTAAAAAACACTAACATTCAGGCATAAGGTTTAATAGATAACACAAAAAGGCGGTCTCCCGACCGCCTTTTTGTATTTTATTAGCTTTATGCAGAATTTTCGGGATTTTAAGACAATCTCGCGCGCCTCGCTTTTGTCCAAAAATGACAATTTTAATCAAATTCTTGTTTTAATTTTCCATTTCTTTTTCAAATATCCTCTCCTACAATTATGAATCATTTATATGGAGGATATTTAATGAAAAAAATAACTGGTTTTCTGGGGGCAGCTTTGATTTCTGCTTTTGCCCTTCAGAATCTTTCTGCTGAAGTTACGCTTTCTGGAAAGGACGTTAAAGCTCAGACTTTCGCCACTATTCAGGAAGCACTGGACTCTATCGGTTCAAACTCAGGTTCTTACAAAATCACGCTTCCAAAGGGAACTTACGAGGAAATCCTTTACTACAACGGTCCTGCTGACATCACTCTTTCGGGCGATACTAGCGCAAAATACGGCGAGGACGTTCTTATAGCAGCTGCAAATTCAGGCGATTTACTCAAATGCAAGCGTTCTTCTGGTCAGAAAAACCGCTGTGTCTTCGAATTTGAGGGCACTGGAAACCTTACTCTTGAAAACATCACCTTCCAGAACACATTTGTCCGCGGTTCTGTAAAAGGCTCAAACACTCAGGCTGAGACAATCGGATTCGATTCAACAGGAACCCTTGCAGCCTACAACTGTGCTTTCAAGAGCCACCAGGACACACTCCGCATGACTGGAAAATCCTGGTTCTATCAGTGCTACGTTGAGGGCGACACTGACTTCATCTGGATGGAATACTCTGGAAAAGTCGCTCTCTTTGAGGAATGTGAGATTTACTCGGTTTTTGACTCAAACAACAAGACTCACGTTTCTTACATCGGTGCTCCACGAATGGAAATGAGCAATACAGCCGCAAAGGGTCTCGTCATCTTCAATTCAAAAATTTCTTCACACGAAGACCAGACAACTTACCTTGCCCGCACACCCTGGAATTCAGGTTACTACAATCAGGTTGCATTCATCGGAAACACAGCCGAGAACATCGACGCTGCCCTCTGGAAAGGAAGCGCCCTCACAGCAAACGGAATCCCGGAAACAGTAATCGGATGGAAAATCGACCGAAAAACTGTTGAAAGCATGGGAATGAAGCCGGAAGAAACTGAAGGAATCCTCTCTGATGACGAGGTAAAAAAGGAATTCAGCGGACGTGAATCAATCCTCAACCGCCACTACGACCTTTCAACACTGAAATTCAAAAAAGACATCGCAACTTACTGGGATGTCGCTTCATTCGCAAAGGAACACGGCTGGAAAGTTTCAAAAGACTCTTCAAAAGCCGTTCTTTCAGGCGAAGAAAAGGCAAAACTCACTGTCTACACTTTTGACGACGAAAAGAACTTCAAGGGCATCAAGCTTGAGGGATTCACAGTATCAGAAGGAAAGCTCGTCGGTGAGGCAGGAAGCAAAATCACAGTTCCGGTTAAAGGAAAATCTGTCGTAAGCGTAACAGGCTGCCTTTCAGGAAACGGTACTGTAAAAGCTGGAAAACAGGGAGAAGCATTCTACGACTTCAACACAGGTTCAGGCGCAAAATTCACAGAAAAAGCATACGTCGTCTATACTGGCGCAAAAGAAGTTACAATCACAGCTTCAAAAAAGACAACAATCGCTAAAATTGCAGTTGAATCTGACAAAGCCGCAAAATTCATTCCGGTTGAAAAAATCGAAATCTCTTCTGAAGATGACGTAAAGACAATATACGGAAGAAAGAGCCTCCAGTTTGCCGCAAAACTCAATCCGGCTCGCCCGACAAATGCTGACTATGAATGGAGCGTTTCTGATTCAAGCCTGGCATCAATCGACTCAAACGGCTTCCTCACGGCAGGAAACGTCGCTGAAGACACAGAAGTTCTCGTAAAGGCCACTTCAAAGGACGAAAAAGCCGCTTCCGCAGAATTCAAGCTCCAGATTTTGAAGCCGGATCCAAATTCTTTCGCTGTAACATGGCTGGACAGTCTTGAGGCAAGCAATTCCCTCGAAGGAAAGACTGATAACGATGCCCTCGCCGCAGCAGGAAAAGCCCTTCCGTCAAAAGGAAACTGGGCTTACAACTCTGGAAAAATCAACGCAACTTTCGCAAAGGGTGGAATCAGCTACACAGGATATTCTGGAACAATCGAAGGAAAAGATGTAGTTTACGTTGACTTCCCGATTACCGCAAACGAAACAATCGAAATCACACAGATTGATGCCGCATACGGAAATCACGGAACAAGCAACGTGGCAGTCCTGATTGAAGGAATCAAGGGCTCAAAGAAAGAGGAAATCGTCCTCGACGAGTCAAGAAGCGCCCGCTCAGCAAAGAAGAGCTACGAGGCTTCATACACAATTGAAAAGGGAAGCACGGTAAATATCCGCGTAACCCTCTACGGTCGTGACGGAAACGGTGAATGTGCAATCGCAGGCGGAAAATCGCCAACAGTTGCGACAATCACAATCTCCGGAAAACGAAAGTAAAAACTTTATTCCAGTATCGTGATTTCTACACGGCGGTTTTGAGCCCGGCCTGAGTCGGTGCTGTTACTTGCGATTGGCTTGTTGCCGCCGTGACCTTTACAGATGAACCTGTCGGCAGGAATTCCGCGTTTTGCGAGCTCGGTTGCGATGTTTTTTGCACGCTCTTCCGAAAGCTTCTGTTCGCCGGCAGGTTTTCCTACACTCGCGGTATGACCTTCAATCAGGAACTGAGAATTCGGGGCCAGCTTTAAGACCTCGGCAATTTCATCGAGGCGGGATTTTTCGCCCGGAAGAACCTGGTCGCTGTCAGGCTTGAATTTTATGTCACGCACGGAAAGTCGGATTCCGGCAGGCGTTTCTTCGTAAACCATGTTGTTCTTGTCCGTGCCGGAAGATGAAGAGTCTGAGACTGAGCCGTCGATGCCCCTGCCATTCCCGTCAGAACCGCTTCCTTGAGAGCCGGCCCCCCCTTTAGCAGAGGCGAATTTTTCATCCAGGCGGGATTTTACGTTCTTAGACCCGGAACTTCCAGACTTTTCCTTTTTGCTTGAAATTGAACCAAAGCCTGTGCCAGCACCAGAGACAGAAGCAGTGTCGGTTTCCGTAGAATTTCCGCCTTTCTGAGAATTACCGCCCCAAGCCAGAGAGTCGCGCTCATCTGTTCCATTACCTTTTGCAGAAGCAACTTTCTCTCCAGCCCCGGAACTTCCGCCCGCCTTTCTATCCGCTTTCACAGCTTTTGAAGTCGCTCCAGTGTCTGCCTTAGCGATTCTGTTAAGCGCGAAAATCAGCTTATCGTGGTCGATTGCAGGAGGATATTCGGTAAAGAGGGTGATTGTACCCTTCAAGTTGACCTGACTTCCGTCCGAGTAGGCAAAAGTTTCGTCAACATTGTCATTGATTAAAATAGCCTCGCCGGTCGATGCCCGCACGATTATGTCTGCCTTGTGGCCGCCGGTTGCCTTTTTCAAAGTCGAATCGCCCTTGGGGTCAAAATTAAAGTTGGAAAATCCGTAATTTGTCTGCCAGATTGCCTTTATGCGGTAAACCTGCTCACCGCGGTAGTTTTCTTCGCCCACAAAAGTATAAAGGACAAGAATCGGCATCCTCGTGAAAATGCCCTTATTCATCGGGTCAACAGCCCGCTCTCCCTCACCCTTCCATGAATCGCCGGGCTTAAGCTGCTCTGTCGAGTATGAAGGGAAGCTTCGGAAAGTCGGATATCCGTTGTCCTGGAACATAGTCATCTTGCCGTCAGCGGAAATCTTGAAAACGGAAGGAATTGCTTCGTGGATTCCGGCCATCGTCGCCTTGGAATTGCGCAAAGTTTCCTCGATTACAAAGAAATTGCCGTCGTACCAGCGGTCGCTGCGCAAAGAACGTACCCCTTCCGGAGCAAAAGAGCGGCTGATAAAAGAGCGTACCTCTCGGCTGGTCAGGCCAGAATATTTTCCGTTCACATAGCGGCGGAGATTGGTGCGCTCGACAAGAGTGTAGCCGGAGTCACCTGAATAAGCGATTTTAGTCTGAGAAAAAACAAATCCTGAAAAAAGCAAAAAAAATCCGATAAAAAAAGCAAATCTCTTCATGCTTTGATTATCGGCAGAAAAAAACTACATTTCCACTGAATCGGCTTTTACATAATTGAAGACCATGTCGCCGGGGAGCATGGCTGTGACGTAAACTCCTGTAACAGTGATGATGTCGCCCTCTTTTGGAAGCTTGTCGCCGAAGTCGTATTTGAATTCGATTCCCTGCTGACAGCATGCGAGCGCATCGGAAATTATGACGGCATAGGATGTACCGCCGTTTGCAGTTGGCGAGTTTGGATAGACGGCGAAATTGCCCCTCATTTTGATTACTTTGTCATCGTAGATTTCAGGTTCTATCATCATGTTGAAAACCTGGGAATAGACCATGTTTGAGTTCATCTCGGAAAGATCGTAGTCGATTTTGGAGCCGTCTGCAGCAAGGGCGGATTTAGCGGAAGTCGCTTCGTTCTGGGCGACGGCTGCTTCTTCGGGAGTGATGGCGTTTTCAGGAATGGCAAAGCTGGTCTCAACCGCAGATTTTCCTTTACAGGAAATAAAAACGAAAAGAATACATATTAAATATATTTTTTTCATATTAACTCCTTACTTTTCCCCAGATGTAGAAGGTCAGGAATGCCAGCAGGTCGGCGGCGACTATTGTTGAGCCTACCGGGGTGCCTGCTGGAACCGAAATCAAAAGTCCGGCCAGTGAGCATGTTACGCTTATGATGACCGAGCAGATTGTGACCGAGCGGAAACTTTTGAAGACCCGCATTGCCGAAAGTGCCGGAAAAATTACCAGGGCGGAAATCAAAAGGGAGCCGACCAGATTCATTGCCAGCACGATGATTACTGCGATTATGATTGCAATTACGAGGTTGTAGACAGAAGCGTGGGTTCCGACTGCCTGGGCAAAGGATTCATCGAAGGTGACGGCGAAAATCTTGTTGTAGAAGACGATGAATGCGGCGATTACGGCAATTGAAAGGCCTACGCAGAGCCAGACTTCGCCCGGTGTGAGCGTGAGGATTGAATATGAGCCGAAAAGCGTGGTACAGACGTCGCCCGAAAGATTATTGGACGGCTTGAAGATGTTCATAATCAGGTAGCCTAGGGCGAGGGATGCCACGGAAATCATTGCAACGGCGGCATCTCCCTGAATCTTGGTGTTTTTGCCTGTGCGGAGAAGAAGGATTGCAGCGATTACCGTGACCGGAAGAACCAGGTACATGTTGTTGGTGAGGTTGAGGACGGCGGCTACTGACATGGCTCCGAAAGCAACATGGCTGAGTCCGTCACCGATAAAGCTGAATCGCTTGAGGACCAGAGTGACTCCAAGCAAAGACGAGCAGAGTGCAACCAGAATGCCGACGATAAAGGCACGCTGCACGAAAGGAAAGTTAAGGTGAAAGAAAGAGATGAAATCCTGTAACATTTTGTCCTCCTACAGCTGCGGTCTTCCGAAGATCTTTTTAATCTGTCCGTTGCAGTCCGGGCAGGTGCTCTTGTGGATGAATTCGGCTTTTGTTCCGAAGAAAATGCTTTCGCCGATGTGGAGCACGTGGGTTGCGTATTTTAAAGCGGCTTCGACGTCGTGGCTGATCATGATGATTGTAATTCCCTCGTTGTGAAGACCTTCAATCAAAGAATACATTTCTTCCTGGGCAGCAGGGTCAAGGGCGCTGACAGGCTCGTCAAGGAAGAGCATTTTCTGAGTTGCACAAAGGGCTCGTGCCAGCAAGACTCGCTGCTGCTGTCCGCCTGAAAGCTCCCGGTAGCATTTTTTGGCAAGGTCGGTGATTCCCATCTTTGCCATTGCCCGGGCAGCCAGAAGTTTTTCTTCTTTTATATAGAAGGGACGGCGGCCGCATCGGGACTGGCAGCCGGAAAGTACGATTTCACGCACGCTGGCAGGGAAGTCTTTTTGAATCATGGTCTGCTGGGGCAGGTAGCCGATTTCGTCTGCGAGAAGACCGTCACCGGTCATGATTTTGCCCTCGATTGGCTTGATAAGATGCAAAATCGTCTTCATCAGCGTTGATTTTCCGGAACCGTTTTCGCCGAGGATGCAGAGATAGTCGCCCGCATTGACGCTGAAAGAGAGGTTTCTGATTATAACCTTTGAGTCGTAGCCCAAAGTAAGATTTTCACAAGTAAGCTGTGCCATTTTTTCCTTCTATTTTAATGCCTCAAGGTTTGCGCGCATGACGTCATAGTAGTTCTTGCCTTTCTGGGCCTGTTTTAAAGTGGTTGACTGCATTGAATCGAGTGCGATGATTTTGCAATCCTTTATGCCAGCGCTTGAAATTACGGTTTTTGCGATTTTTTTGTCCGAACTTTCTGTTACGAAAACTGACGGAGACTTTAACTCGTGCAGTTTGACTGAAAGAAAGGCGATTGTGTCGAAACTAGCCTCGCTTTCGGCAGAACAGCCGTTGAAAGCCGCATAATATTTGATTCCGAATTCGTCTGTGAGGTAAAGGAAGGGATAGCGGTCACAGACGATGATTGTCTTTTCGCCGAATGAGTTTGCATATTCCTGCTTGAGGGCAGCAAGCTTGTCAACATAAAAGACCAGATTTGCCATATATATAGAAGAATGTGCTTCGTCTTTTTCCATTAAGGCTCGGGCAATTTCGTTTGAAGATGCAATCGCGTTGTTCAGGGAAAGCCAGACGTGCTCGTCATTCTCGATTTCCTCGTCATGGTCGTCGTGCTCCTCGTGGCCGTGTTCTTCGTGTTCGTGCTCATCATGCTGCATTCCTTCGACAAGCTCTTCCTGCTTGATAAAGCCTTTGAGTTTGTCCATGAGATTGATAATAATCATCTTTTCATTGCCGGCGTTTTTGAGGGCGTTCTCAACCCAGGCGTCAGATTCGCCGCCGACGTAAATGAAAATGTCAGCCGTGGAGATTTTTACGATGTCCGCTGCAGAGGGTTGAAAACTGTGCATGTCAACGCCGTCTTTCAAAAGCAGGTCGACATAAACTGAATCACAGCCGACCGTAAGATTTTTGGCCCAGTCGTAAGCCGGGAAAATCGTGGCAAGCACAGTGATTTTCCCTTCCGAAGAAGCCTTCTCCGAGCCGGATTTTTTCTGACAGCTCAAAAGAGAAAATAAAAGAACAAAACTCAAAACAAAACCGAATAATTTTTTCATATAAATATAATCTCCATTTAGCAAAGCGTTAGGGATTGTAGGGGCGTAAGTTGCCGAAGGCAATGGAGCGATAGCGCAACCCCGGAAAGCCCGACCGTGCGAAGCGCGGTAACGCCTAATTCTTAATTCCACAATCCTTGCAGACTCCGTACAGCGTTGTCTCTGCCCTGCTGATTTCAAATCCGTCGGCCTGCTCGACCTCACTCACTAGCTTTTCAGTCTGTTCGCTTTCGAGGTGGAAGATTTTGCCGCATTTGGTGCAGGAAAGATGAATGTGATTCTTGCACTCGGAATTGTCGTAAAACTGATAGAAGGACTCCTTGCTTCCGGCCTTTGTGACCCGCTTGATTTTCTGCTCGGCTTCAAGCTCTGCCAGATTGCGGTAAACGGAACTCTTGCTGATGTTTTTGCCCTCGAGAGCCACCGCAATTTCCTTTGCAGAAAAAGTTTTGTCTGGATTTTCAGTCAAAAAAGAAAGCAATGAAGTACGCTGTTCGGTATTATAAGTCATAATTTGCAAATGATTCCCAAATTGATATCATTTAAGCAAATTCCAGCATAATTTTCAAGAGCAAATAATTTGCAAAAGCAGATATTTGAATTTACAATATTTATGATGAAGTTATCTAAAATTTTTTCATTATTTTTAAGCATTTTATTTTTATTCGTCTCCTGTGAAAAAGAGCAGAGTTCTCTCCGTGACGGCATGTTCATCGGCAAGGGCCACGGCAGGAACGGCACGGTCGAAGTTTCAATCACCGTAAGCGGCGGCAAAATCATTGACGCCGAAATCATCAAGGACATCGAAAGCCCAAATATTGCCGAGATTGCCAAAAAAAGAATTATCGAAAAATTCCTCAGAGACGGCTCAACCTCAATGATTGATGCGGTAAGCGGAGCCACAATCACTTCAAACGCAATCCTCGACGCCCTGGATGAAGCAATCGCAATTTCCCAGGGAATCAAAAAAACTTCCATCATCTACAAAGACAGCGAATGTGACATTGTAATCATCGGAGCAGGCGGGGCTGGTCTCACGGCAGCAACAGAAGCGGCCAGCAGGGGAGCAAAAGTCCTGGTCCTGGAAAAAATGCCTATTGTCGGCGGAAATTCAAATTTCTCAACCGGCGGAATCAACGCCTGCTACACAAAAGAGCAGGAAAGACTGGGCATCAAAGATTCAAAAGAAGTCTTTTTCAACGACACGATGAGGGGCGGTCAGTATCTCAACGATCCTGATCTTGTCCGCACTTTGATTGATAATTCAGCTGCTATGGTGGAATGGCTTCAGACTCCGATGATTGGAGCGGATTTGAGCGATGTCGGGGCTTTTGGCGGTGCTACGAACAAACGTATTCACAGGCCCAAAGGCGGTGGCGCAATCGGTGCACATCTCATTCCGCTGCTTCAAAAAGCGGCTCTTAAACAAGGGGCAGAAATTCGTCTCAACAACAAGGTAATTGATATTCTTTCTAACAACGGAAGGGCTTGCGGCGTAAGGGTTGCCTACGAGGGCGGCGAATACACAGTCCACTCAAAGGCTGTCATCGTTGCGACAGGCGGCTTTGGTGCCAATCCAGAAATGATTGAATTTTATCAGGCCTCACTTGCAGGATTCGCCACGACAAATCACAAGGGTGCCACCGGCGACGCCTTTAAAATGGTCGAAAAATTTGATGCCCAGCTGATTCAGATGGAGCAGATTCAGATTCATCCTACGGTCGTAAAGGGAACCGGCATCATGATTACGGAAGCCCTTCGCGGAAACGGAGCAATTCTCGTCAACAAGGCTGGCCGCAGATTCGTCAATGAAATGGAAACCCGTGACATCGTTTCGGCCGCAGTTCTGAAAAATCCAGAAAGGTCAGCCTACCTTCTTTTTGACCAGAGTGTCCGCGACTCGCTGAAGGCAGTTGAAACTTACGCAAATCAGAATCTTCTTTCGGAAGGTGCAAATCTCGTCGAACTGTCCAGGGCAATTGCAGTTGATGCCGTCGCCCTTGAATACACGGTTGACCAATACAATAAGGCCGTACAGGCAAAAAAAGACCCGGATTTTGGCCGAAACCCGGAAAGCATGGAAAGGACTCTTTCAAATCCGCCGTTCTATGCAATCGAAATCGAGCCTGCAATCCATCACACAATGGGCGGTCTCAAAATCAACACAAGGGCTCAGGTGCTGAACAAGCTTGGACTGCCGATTCCAGGCCTTTTTGCAGCTGGAGAAGTTACGGGCGGAGTACACGGAGGTCAACGTCTGGGCGGAAATGCAGTTGCAGACATCTGTATCTTCGGTAAAATCGCAGCTGATTCCGCTATCGAATTTGTCTCAAAATAAAAGCATCACAAGGCGGGCCAGAAATGCCACCAGCCAGGCCACGGCACACTGCCAGAATACAAGGGCAGCGGCCCATTTTCCGCCAAGTTCCCTCTTGATTGAAGCAACTGCCGCAACACATGGCGTGTACAAAAGGCTAAAGACAAGCAGGCTTGCCACAGCAGCAGAAGTCAAAACATCAGAAATTCCCTCCGGATAAAGGACGCCGAGGGTAGAAATAACGCTTTCCTTTGCAATAAATCCGCTGATAAAGGAAGTACAGATTCTCCAGTCACCAAGTCCAATGGGCCGGAAAAGGGGCTCCAAAAGACCTGCGAGTTTTGCAAGAATGCTCTGGGCAGAATCATCAACCAGATTCAGGTGCAAGTCAAAGCTCTGCAGGAACCAGACAACAATTGTCGCAATAAAAATTACCGTAAAGGCCCGCTGCAAAAAGTCCTTTGCCTTTTCCCACAAAAGCTGGGAAACGTTACGCAGGCCCGGAAGCCTGTAATCAGGAAGCTCCATGACAAAAGGAACGGCCTCACCCTTGAACAAAGTCTTTCGGTAAAAAAGGGCGATTACAATTCCCGTGACGATTCCAAGAAGGTAAAGCAAAGTCATAATCAGTCCGCCGTGCTTGGGGAAAAAAGCGCTTACAAAAAATGCGTAAACAGGAAGTTTTGCCGTACAGCTCATAAAAGGCGTGAGAAGGATTGTCATGCGACGGTCACGCTCGCTAGGTAAGGTACGCGTGGACATAACGGCCGGAACCGTGCAGCCAAAGCCGATAAGCAAAGGCACAATGCTCCGCCCCGAAAGCCCGATTTTGCGCAAAAGAGAATCCATCACAAAGGCAACGCGGGCAATATAACCCGAATCTTCGAGCAAAGAAAGGAAGAAAAAGAGGGTGACGATAACCGGAAGGAAGGAAAGAACGCTTCCAACGCCGGAGAAAATGCCGTCTATGACCAGATCGTGGAGGACCGGGTTGATTCCAAGCGAAGTGAGCCCAGAATCAGTGAGATCTGTAAGCAGACCAATTCCGCTTTCGAGCAGGCCTTGGAAAAAGGCTCCGATTACATTGAATGTAAGGAAGAAAACAGCCGCCATCACCGCAAAAAAAACTGGAATCGCCGTAAAACGCCCGGTAAGGACGCGGTCAATTTTCTGGGAGCGGATTCTTTCCTTGGATTCTCGGGGCTTTTTAACTGATTTTTCGCAGACCTTCCTGATAAAAGAGAATCGCATGTCTGCCATTGCCGCACTTCTGTCCAGGCCACGCTCTTTTTCCATCTGAATCAGAATGTGCTCCAGAATCTGCTTTTCGTTTACATCCAAATCAAGCTGATGGAGGATCCGCTTGTCATCTTCGAGAAGTTTGCTTGCCGCAAAGCGGACAGGAATTTTTGCCCTTTCAGCATGGTCTTGAATCAGGTGGATTACCGCGTGCAGAGCCCGGTGAACCGCACCGCCCTTTTCATTTTCATCACAAAAATCCTGCCAGAGAGGCCTTTCCTGATAATGGGCAACATGAAGCGCGTGCTTTACAAGCTCATCCACGCCCTGATTTTTTGCCGCTGAGATTGGAACGACAGGCACGCCCAAAAGTCGCTCCATTTTATTTACATCAACAGAACCGCCATTTCCGACAACCTCATCCATCATGTTCAGGGCGATTACCATAGGAATATCAAGCTCCAGAAGCTGCATCGTAAGGTAAAGGTTGCGCTCGATGTTTGTGGCGTCAACGATGTTTATGATTCCGCAGGGAGTTTCATTTAAAACAAAATTGCGTGATATAAGCTCTTCGCTCGTGTACGGCGACATTGAATAGATTCCGGGCAAATCCGTTACCAGAGTGCGCGGATTTCCACGGATCTGGCCGCTTTTTCGGTCTACTGTAACGCCCGGGAAGTTTCCGACATGCTGATTTGAACCTGTGAGCTGATTAAAAAGAGTAGTTTTGCCGGCATTCTGATTGCCAACAAGGGCATAAGTGAGCAAAGCGTCGTCAGGCAGAGGATTTCCGTCACCTTTTGAATGGAATTTGCCCTCCTCGCCAAGACCAGGATGTGATTCTTTGTCAGAAGATTGCTCTACAGAAGAATTATTTTTGCCGGAAAGAGAGCCGTCGGAAAGTTTAACTTCGATTTTGGCAGCATCGGCAAGCCGCATTGTGAGCTCGTAGCCGTGGATTTGAATTTCCATAGGGTCGCCCATAGGAGCAAGCTTAATTTTTTTTACGCTAGCGCCCGGGATAACGCCCATATCAAGAAAATGCTGACGAAGCTCGCCATTTCCACCAACCTTGACAATCTCCGCCTCGGTATTCAACTGTAAATCCTGCAATGTCATACAGGCATTATAGCAGGATTTCCCAGTTTATACATCAGTCTTGCAAGAGCCGCCTGCACAATGCGGGCAGCTTCCACCTCCGCAGCCGCATGAACAGGAAGATTTTCCGCTAAGTTTGTTTTTTATGAGTCGTACGATTACGGCAGCAACGACCACAAGCAAAATGGAACCGACAATGATATTTCCCATTTTATCCTCCAGTGTTTGAGGTGATTGAACTGAGCCGGAAGCACATTCCGGCATTCCGACTCAATCTAATCCCGGTTATTTCCCTACATTGACAGTGAGTTTATCTGCCTCAGTATACTTTTTGATGAAAAGCATGTAAATGATTCCAACAAGAGCGACTACTGAAAGAGCAAACCCAATGATATTCACATTTCCTGTGAAGAGTTTTCCAAACTGGTTGATTATGAATGCAACGAGATATGCGAAACCACACTGATAGCCGATTGCAAACCAGAACCATTTTGTGTTGTTCATCTCGCGCTTGATTGCACCGATTGCCGCAAAACATGGAGCGCACAAAAGGTTGAATACGAGGAATGAGAAGCCTGCAACAGTAGTAAATGCCTGCGCAAGAGCCTGATAAGCCGTAACGTCTCCGCTTCCGTACAAGATTCCCATTGTACCGACGATGTTTTCCTTTGCGACAAGACCTGTGATTGAGGCGACCGCAGCCTGCCAGTTGCCCCATCCAAGAGGTGCGAAAATCCATGCGATGCAAGAACCAATTTTTGCAAGGATAGAAGAATCAAGCTGCTCTTCGCTAAGCATACCGAAGCCTTCTTCTGTCCAGCCGAAGAAAGATGTGAACCAGACAACAATCGTTGAGAGCAAGATGATTGTTCCTGCTTTTTTGATGAATGACCAGCCGCGTTCCCACATTGAACGAAGAACATTACCCAAAGTCGGCATGTGATAAGCCGGAAGTTCCATTACGAACGGAGCAGGATTTCCTGCGAACATCTTTGTCTTTTTGAGCATTACGCCAGAGATGATGATTGCTGCCATACCGATGAAGTAAGCGGATGTTGCGACCCAAGCGGCTCCGCCAAAAATTGCGCCTGCAATCATCGCGATGAAAGGAACTTTTGCGCCACAAGGAATGAATGTGGTTGTCATGATTGTCATGCGGCGGTCACGCTCGTTTTCAATTGTACGGCTTGCCATGATTCCAGGAACACCACAACCAACGCCAACAAGCATCGGAATAAATGATTTTCCTGAAAGTCCGAATTTTCGGAAAATTCGGTCAAGGACGAAGGCAATTCGAGCCATGTAACCACAAGCCTCAAGGAAGGCAAGCATGAGGAAGAGAACGAGCATCTGAGGAACAAATCCGAGAACTGCACCAACACCTGCAACGATTCCGTCGAGGATAAGGCCGCTCAACCATTCAGAAGTTCCGAGCTTTTCAAGCAATCCGCCGATAACGGCCGGAACACCAGGAACCCAAACACCGTAATTTGCAGGATCCGGACCTTCTTCGCCGTATTTTTCTGCCATTGCTTTTGCTTCTTCTGCCATTTCGTCTGTGATTTCGATTGGATCAGAAGTTTCAAGAGTCTCGTCATCTACTGTGACATAAGATTTTTCGCCAGCTTCAAGAGCCTCAAGGATTGCCGGTGTATCACCGTATTCTTCTGCAGCCTCTTCATAAGCTGCGCTTCCGATTCCAAGAAGATGATAACCGTCACCAAAAAGACCGTCGTTTGCCCAGTCAGTAGCCGGAGCACCAACGCCAATCATTGCAATCCAATAAACCGCGAACATAATTACGGCAAAAATCGGAAGACCAAGCCAGCGGTTTGTTACAACACGGTCAATTTTGTCAGATTTTGAAAGAGAGCCGGCGTTTGCCTTTTTATAGCTTGACTTGAGAATCTGTGCAATGTAGATATATCGTTCATTCGTGATGATACTTTCTGCATCATCATCAAGCTCTTTTTCAGCAGCCTTTATATCAGTCTCAACGTGCTCAAGTGTGTTTGCTTCAATTTTAAGCATTTCAAGAACTTTATCGTCACGCTCAAAGACTTTGATTGCGTACCATCTCTGCTGCTCTTCCGGAAGATTGTGAACAACAGCTTCCTCAATGTGAGCAATTGCGTGCTCAACAGGACCTGGGAAAACATGCTGAGGCACAGTTTTTGTCTGTGCTGCGGCTTTGATTGCTTCTTCGGCCGCTTCCATTACGTTAGTGCCTTTGAGGGCTGAAATTTCAATGATTTTGCAGCCAAGCTGGCGGCTCAGTTCAGCAACATTGATTTTGTCTCCGGCCTTTTTAACCAAATCCATCATGTTGAGGGCAATTACAACCGGGATTCCAAGCTCAACGAGCTGTGTTGTAAGGTAAAGGTTTCGCTCCAGGTTCGTTGCATCAACGATGTTCAGGATTGCATCAGGCCGCTCGCCAACCAGGTAATTTCTTGCGACAACTTCTTCAAGTGTATATGGAGAAAGAGAGTAAATACCAGGAAGGTCTGTTACGATAACGCCGTCATGTTTCTTGAGTTTTCCTTCCTTTTTTTCAACAGTAACTCCAGGCCAGTTTCCGACAAACTGATTTGAGCCTGTGAGCGCATTAAAAAGCGTAGTTTTTCCCGCATTCGGGTTTCCAGCAAGTGCAATACGAATATTTTCTGCCATTTTTTATAATTTCTCCCTTTTTTTACTCGATTTCTATCATTTCTGCATCAGCTTTGCGAAGAGAAAGCTCGTAGCCGCGGACAGTTACTTCAACAGGGTCTCCGAGCGGGGCAACTTTTCGGACGAAGATTTCAACGCCTTTCGTCACGCCCATGTCCATAATCCTTCGCTTTACCGCACCTTCTCCGTGCAGCTTGACGACTTTTACAGTCTCACCGATTTTTACATCACGCAATGTTTTCATTTATTTTCCTCCAATTGTTTGCTGACATTTTCTAAACCATGATTTTTCGCGCCATTTCTTCGCTTATGCCGATTCTTGACTCTTTGACTTTGACGATTACGTTTCCGCAAAGCGAGTTGATTACCATGACCGTGCCGCCTACATTAAAACCGAGGTTTGCCAGATGATGACGGACTTCCTCGCTTCCACCGATTTTCTTGATGACCTGCTCTTCCCCTGAGTTTGCAAAAACTAATGGTATCATAGCTTATCTTTTGTTATCCTCTGATAATTATCACAAAATAATATATATTACCTATTGATAACTTTCAATACCTTTTAGCAATAAAAATTAGCCGTCATCTTAAAAATCAGCAATTTAATAGAAAAAAAGTAAATTTATTCTGAATCTTTATGACCAAAATTGAATTTTTCAGTAACATATTTCATAGCTTAGGGTGTCTAATAATTAACGAGGTTATGATATGAAAAGATTTGCTATTTTTATTACCCTTTCTCTTCTCGGTTTGAATGTTTTCGCAAAAACCTGGGAAAGCAATGTCTGTGCTGGTTTTACAGTTCCAGTCTCAAGAATCGGAGTTGACAAAAAAGGTGTCGATGATATTACCCAGCTCTGCTACGGTCTGGAAGGATTCTACATCGGCCGCCACGAAAATGGTCTGACCGTCAAGGGAGACTATGCCATCGCACTCACAACCACCAGGGACATCCATATCCAGGATCACAAGACAAACGTCGGTTTCCTCACAAATACAAGTTTTGGCGCAGGATATTCTTTTGAGCCGGCAGACAAATGGCTTATTTCAATCACAGGAATGTTCGGTGCAGACGTTTCAATCTTCAAGGATTCAGACGACGACGTTGAATACAATTACTCAAACGTAGAGGACAAAAAGGCTGACTACGACCGCACCCTCTCACTGATTACCCTGAACTTCGGCGCTGACTTTTTCGTCCGCCACACAATGGGAGAGCACTTCGGAGTCTTCACAAACCTTTCTGCCCGCTACATAATCGGCGGCTGGGGCGAAGACGAGGCTTCCTACTCTTACCACACATCAAGAGTTGACCGCACCGACAAAAAGACCGATCACACCGATTTGTTCGGATATTTCCGAGTCCAGCCGACAATCGGCGTATGCTGGACATTCTAGGAAATATCAGCTAAAATATTTTGGATAACGGCAAAGAGGTCGTAGGTTTTGAGCTATTTTTATCGGCGCAAAGTCTACGGCCTTTTTTGTTACTGGAGAAAAGCATGTATTACACAGAAGAAGAAGTTTTGGATTATGTAAAAGAAGAAGATGTCAAATTCGTGCGCCTTGCCTACTTTGACCTTTCGGGCAAGCAGAAGAACGCCACGATTATGGCAAGCGAGCTTCCAAGGGCTTTTGCAGACGGAATTTCTTTCGATGCCTCTGCCATTCCAAATTTTGAGGAAGCCAATCACTCTGATTTGATTTTATATCCTGACGCTTCAACACTTTCTGTCCTTCCATGGCGCCCAAGTGCAGGCAAAGTAATCCGCATGTTCTGCGACATCAAGCACCCGGACGGAACACCATACAAAAAGGACTGCCGCTATCTGCTCAAAACAGCCGCTGCAAAAATCAAGGCTGAATGTGGAATCGACCTGCAGTTCGGCACAGAATTTGAATTCTATCTCTTTAAATTGGACGAAAACGGCGAGCCAACAAAAATTCCATTCGACAACGCAGGCTACATGGACCTTGCTCCGGAAGACAAGGGCGAGAACATCCGCCGCAACATTTGCTTTACGCTCGAACAGATGGGAATCACACCTGAGTCAAGCCACCACGAGGAAGGTCCGGGCCAGAACGAAGTTGATTTCCGCTATTCAGACTCGCTCACCTCAGCTGACAACGCCTCAACTTTCAAATGGATTGTAAGGACAAAGGCTCAGGAAAGCGGCCTTTACGCTGATTTTTCACCAAAACCCCTTCAGGACAAACCTGGCTGCGGGATGCACATCAATATTTCCTGCTCTGATCAATCAAAAACTGAGAACATCATGGCCGGAATCCTCAAGCATATCGAGGAAATCACCTACTACCTCAACCCTACTGAAAATTCTTATCAGAGGCTGGGAGAATCAAAGGCTCCGAAATTCATCTGCTGGGGCCGGGAAAACCGCTCAGCCCTCTTAAGAATCCCTGCTGACAAAAATCCAAGGATTGAAATCCGTTCACCGGATCCAACCTGCAATCCCTACATCGCCTTTACCCTTTTGATTCACGCCGCAATTGACGGAATCAAAAACAATCTGCGGGCAAGTGAAGCCGCAACAGAAAACCTCTTCGACAAGGAAGTTGCTAAAAAAGTGAGCTACAAAACAATTCCTGACACTCTCGAAGAAGCAAAGGCAATCGCAGAAAACAGTGAATTTGTAAAAGGAATTTTGTGCTAGCAAATGACGGGTGACACTTATTCAGTCCTTCTTGTGACAAAAGACACAAAAATATCCACTCTCGTAAGCGCCATGCTTTTCCCGCCCATGTTTGAGCTTTCAGTCTGCCAGGATTTTAACGAGGCCCGCCGCAAATGTGACGAAAGGGTTTTCAGCATCGTTCTGGTCGACTTTGCAGAGGGCGAAGGCACGGATTTTGCCATTGACATTTCCGACGCCTCAAGCACGATTCTGCTTTTTGCCCCCCAGGAGCACTTTGACCAGATCAGCTACAAGGTCGAAGGCTACGGAATTCTTACACTCACGTCTCCGTTCGATCAATTTTACTTCTATAATATGATTAAAGTGGCGATTGCGGTTCAGTACAAGGTACAGGTTCTTTCAAGCCAGACTACAAAACTAAAGGAAAAGATGGAAGAAATCCGAATCGTAAACCGTGCGAAAATGCTTTTGATGCAGGTGAAGGGAATGACGGAAGCCGAAGCCCACCGCTACATCGAAAAAGAAGCGATGGACACCGGCGCCAAAAAAATTGCAGTAGCAAACCTTATCATCAACACATTAAGCTGATGATAGGCCGCTTTTTTTCAAGACTTTTTACCAGATTTTCAAATCCTTTCCCTGCTGAACTAAATCTTCCTTAGAGAAAGAGCTTGTCGGCTCTGAGTCAATTGTGATTACATAAGATTTAGTTGAGAAAGAAACTTCCTTCTGGCTTGTATTAACGAGATACCAACCCTCCATGCCATTCACTTCGACAGGCTGATTTACGTCAGAAAGCTCGACTTTATTTTTAGCATCCATGAACTGACGGTGAACATTTCTTGCGTTGAAATCATAGTCCAAATCATAGAAACCGAAGCAGAAGAGATTATTGTTCTGAACGTAATATGTTTTTGCAAGTGAGTGACCGACAATCGGAAGAGCCCAGTCAACATTTCCCCGCTCGCTGGCATAATCTTCAGCAACTTTCTTGAAGCTGAAGCAGATAAAATCCCTTGCAAGCTCAGGATTTTTGTCCGGGAGAACGAAGAATGACCTTCTCATCTGCGGATAAAGTGAAAGAGAACCGTCGCTGAATGAATCAATCAGGAAGTTGATGAAGTCTTCCTTGACGAAATCCTTTGTCGTAACCTTAACGAAGAGTTTCTGGGCTATATTCTGGCCGCTGAGAATCCATTCGCCTGCATTTTCGTACAACTCACATTCAAATACGCCGTCATTTGCTCCGAACTGCATGTTCTCAACTTCGCCAGTAACTTCGTCTTTCGGGAAATTTTCTGCATCTGCGAGGAAAACGCTGACTTCCTTGCGGTACAATTCGTCACGGTATTTTGCCAGCAAAGCCGCATGAACTCCTTCCTCACCGTCAAAATAGTCGATGATTGCACTTGCTGCATCAGGTTTTGTGTCACTTACGCGGTAATTGTCGAAATCAAGAATGAAAATGTCCTGAATCGGGAAATTCTTGTTGGCAGGGAAAAGTTTTACGAGCTTTTCAACAGATTCCGAAAGACCAGCCGGCACTTCCTTTCGTCCATCGTCAAAAGTAACGTTCTCATTTGCGATGACTTCATCATATTTTTTGATTTTGTCCTGAATTTCCCGGAAATCAGAAACCTGGGTGTCAGCGATTCCGGCATCAGTGAACTGGCTGCACAAAGCCTCTGCTTCCTCGCGGTTTGCAAAAGCTCCTACATGAATATTGAAGGCAAAGAATGATTTTTCGTCAAAAGTGTTGAGCAGGTATGGCTCGAAACCAAGTTCCTTGAGTCGGCTGCTGTCATTTTCTGCGAACTGATTGTATTTATAGGAACGAACCAAAACTGAATATGGAGTTTCCTCGCTGAGAACAGCCTTTTCATTCTTGTCGAGGGTTTTCGGCTCCTCAACAATGATTACAGGCGGAACTTCTGGCGCAGGCTCAGCGGCTTCAACAGGAACTTCCGGCACTGGGGCAGGAGCTGGCTCAGGTTCTGGCGCAACTTCAACAACAGGAGGCTCAGGAATAGGTTCTGGAAGAGGTGCTGGTGGCGGAGGAAGTGGCTCCGGTGCAGGAATAACCTTTGGCTCAGGTTTCGGCGCTGGCTTTGGAGCCTGTTTCGGTGGAGGTGGAAGAGGGGCTGGCTTTGCGACAGGCATTTTCTTACCTTCACAAACCCAGAATCCCTTGAGACCGAGTTCTTTTACAAAGGAATATTTTTTGACTTCATCACGATATTTTCGTGCGTCTTCAATTTTTTTGAATTCCTTGGAAAGAAGGACACGGTAATAATTCTGATTTTTGACTTTGCTTTCGCTGATGAATGCCGCCATGCTCTGCTTTTCAAGCTTTTGAACCATGGTTTCGGCATTTTTGAGGTTTTTGTAAGAAGCCACACAAACGTGATAGCCCTCAGCAAACAAAGCTCCAAAAACGAAGATGTTCAATAAAAGTACAGAAAGTAAAAATTTAAGCGATTTTTTCATATTTGCTCCCGACTTTTATTGTCGGCAAATTTTTACTCGTAGATGAATGTTTCTTTTGGACCTTCGATTACTACATTCTCAAATTTGGCATCAGGGGCATTTCTTACGCGGAAACTCTTGACAGTAACTTCCGGCAATCCGTAGAACATGTCGCTTTCCATCGGTGAGCAGTTTGAAGACTCATCCGTAGTGAAGTGGCAGTCACGGATTTCGAGGTTGTCGATTGGCATTTCCGGCAGACCGACGATGAAGCCGGCGCTGGCCTTACAGTTTTTGCCCTTACAGCCAATGATTTTTACGTCATGGATTCGCGGAGTTTCGCTTGTGACAGGCTGTTTTTCCAGGCTGAACAAAGGAGATTTTGTGTCAGTGATTCCGCACTTGTAGTACATGTTCATTGCAATCGGACAGAGGGTGTCGTCCATCAAAAGATTGCTGAGTGTGATGTCATAAAGGTCTCCGCCACGACCACGGCGGCTCTTGATTCGGATTCCACGGTCAGTTCCGCTCAAATCACAGTTTTCAGCGAGAACGTGCTGGATTCCGGCAGCTGTCTCAGAACCGAAGACGATTCCACCGTGAGCAAAGCGGACCTTGCAGTCCTTAATCGTAACGTTTGCAGTAGGCTTGTTTACGCGGATTCCGTCAGCACCAGAACCTGATTTGAGACAGATTCCGTCATCACCAACGCTTACCGAACAATTCAAAATCTGTACGTTTGTGCATGAGTCAACGTCGATTCCGTCTGTGTTCGGTGCAGAATATGGATTTTCAATAACCAAATCGCGGAGAATCAAATCATCTGTATAAAGAGGATGGACTGTCCAGAAAGGAGAATTTTTAAGCTGGACGCCCTCAAAAACAACGTGCTGGCAGTTTCTGAATTCAACGAGACAAGGGCGAAGGAACTGAATGTTGCGTCCGCCGCCACCGCCCGGCTGATTTTCGTAATCCGGGTTCAATTTTGCAAGTGCAAGCTCGTAAGATGCCATCGGTTTTGACTGGCCGACTGATTTTTTGGCCTTGAGGATTCCCCACCAGTCATTTCCGTTGCCGTTAATTGTTCCTTTTCCGGTTACAGTGACATTTTTGCAACCATCAGCACGGATAAGTGCATGCATTGCATAACACTCAACGCCTTCCCAGCGGGTAAAGACAGGAGGATATGCGTTTGGATCGGTAACAAAAGAAAGTTCCGCTCCTTCTTTGAGTTCCAGCGTTGTATTATCAACTAAATCAATAGGCCCGGTTCTCCAAGTTCCTGCATCAACGACAAGTTTTCCGCCGCCATTTTTTGCAAGGTTATCAAAAGCCTTCTTAAAGGAATTGGTATTATCAAAATTTCCGTTACATTTTCCGCCAAAATCCTTTAAATTGATTTCCATCATAGCAATCCTCATTCTGTTTTTTACAAAGACTATTTTACAGAGGATTCATTACTTCTCAATTAAGCATTATGCCATGATTTTGTACTTTTCATTCATTTATACGCAAAATTAAAAGATTTTTTTCATTTTCAGACATTGTGTAGCCGTGCTTTTCCTGAAGAGCCTCATCATAGGCGGAAAGAGTGCCGTTTTTATGCAAAATCTGACTTCCAAACTGCCGCCAGCCGGTCAAAGCGCTTCCTTTTTCCGGGTAAACGGCCCGAGTTCCGTCCTCGTCAGTCCAAAGAGCCGGGTCGTATTCTGTGGAAATTTTGCAGTCAATCAGGGCGATTGAGTCCCATCTGTCAACGCTCGCTGGCTTTCCAGTTCCCTGAGAACGGCCGATAAAGATTTGAGCCCCCTCTCCCCTGTCGTCCGCCGTAAATTCGCAGTTGATGAAAACGAAGCCCGGTTTTCCGTTAAGGGCCCGGCTCTGCAAAACGTAGGCCGGCCGCCCCATTCCCCGGTTGTCCTCGCGGGTATGAATCTTACAGTCCTCAAAAACGGCCGTGTCGCAATAGCCCCAGATAAAATCGACGTCGCCGGTTACATAGCAGTTTTTAAAGCGGGAAAAACCTTTGACATGAATCGTGTCCTGGCGGCTTATAAAAGCCATTCCCTCGCAATAAAGTTTTCCAGCCGGACAGTGAAAGCAGATTGCCTCAGCCTGATTGCCCAAAGAAGCGTCGTCGCAGCTTTTGACGTGGGTGTTTTCAATCGTAAAATTCCTGAGGGTGACGGAAGTGCAATTTTCGCCGAATGTGAGGACGGCCCGGTTTTCGGTGTCCTTGTGGAAAGCCTCGCAGTTTTCTGAGCGCAGAGCGCACTTTGAAGAATCGCCCGAAAGTCCCTCAATCAAAAGGGGATTGGCCAGGTTGTAAAAAAGCCTTTCGTGCTCCAGCCCATGATGCTCGCCGTCCGAAAGAAGGATGCGGATTTCCTCGCTGGCCGGAAGAGCGGATTTTTCAATCTGAGAGAAAATTTCTGAAAGAGAATCGCTTGAATTTACTGTGTAAGTCATATTTTTTCCTTATTTTTCACTTTGTGCTGATTCTGTGCTAGTTTTTTTATCATTCTGTGCTGATTTTGTGCGGCTCGTGGGGTAGAATAATCAACGAATTAAAAAAGTTGCTACATTGCTAGCCAATGCATTGTATCGGAGAGATTAACTTTTTTCGGGGGAGTCTTGAAGCTTCGCGCTTTTCAGACTCCCCCGATTTTTTTTGCCTACTTCAAAACCTTGCGCTCAAGGAAGCCGGTAACGTCTTCCGCCCAGCTGTACTGGTTCATGAACTCACCGGCAAATTTTTTTATCGCCTGGGGATCGTTTGCCAGAAAATCATAGTAGTCGCACTTGATGATTTCCGGGTTGATTCGGAAGTTGTTGTACTCCGCAATAAAGAACTGCTGAATCTCAAGCTCGGCCAGGCTGTGCTTTATGTCAACGATAAGGTTTCTAAGGCTTGCTCCGTAACGTGCTGAATCAGCATATTCGCCCCAGAGCACGGAAATCAATTCCTTGGTGCGCACAGAGCTTCCGTTTTTGAAAATGAGGTAGGCCATGAGCTCGGTTGATTTGGTTCTTGCAAATTTGATGACCTTGTTCTCGTACAAAAGCGTGAAATTCCCGAATGTTCTGGCTTCAAGGCTCTTCTTCTGCTTTTTGAGCATCAGTATGAATTTCTTCTCTGCCCGCCTTTTATAGAGGGAAAGGAAATACATGGTAAAGAGAACCAGAACAGAATCAAATATGCCCGTAAAGACAAAATTTGCGTAAAGCCCCGGAATCATGATGCCAAATCCAATAGTCAGACAAATAGAAAACAGAAATGGCGAAAATGAAAATGCACACAAAGCGATGAAACCTGTGATACAAAAAACTATAAAGCCGTTGAAAGGCTGGCCCAGGATATAGAAATTGTAGACGCCCGCAGAAATTCCAAGACAAAAATCCATGTAAAAAGGCAGAGTCTTCCATATATACGCCTTTTTTCTTTCGACATTCTTCGTTTTTAAAGAAATAAAAAATGCGCAGAGGCTTACCAGCATAAAAAGGGCGAAATAAATGCGGTAATTAAAGGGATTCACTTCCTGAATGAAATTATGAATGACCAGCCCGGTAAGCCCGAACAAAAAGAGAATGACACTCATGAAAAGAGTATGAATCCTGTTCGTTTCCGCAGCATCGGCCAAATCCAGCGGGGAAATGTAATAAAGGTTAAAGCAGAGATTAAAAAATTTCTTGAACATCGTTTTCCTGTTCAGCCTTATCGGCGACACATGAAGATTAATATTTTGCCATTTCGACAATCCACTTGGCAGTGGCTTCGATTCCAGCAGTTGAGCTGTTAATCATCATGTCGTAGTTTTTTCTATCTCCCCAAGTATTTTCCGTGAATGTGTTATAATGGTTAGCACGGCGTTTGTCAATTTGAATGATTGTTTTTTTGGCACAGGACTCTGTTTCTTTGTAAATTTCTTCGATTCGCTTGATTTTTGCTTCGATGTCAGCATAAATGAAGACGTTAAGCAGGTCCTTGTTGTCAATCTGGTCGGAAGTTGAAAGAATGTAGTCAGCGCAGCGGCCAACGATAACGCAAGGCTCTTTTGTGAGGCCCAGAATGATTTTGCGCTCGGCATTGAAAATCTGGTCTGCAAGAGGAAGAACAGCCTGACCGACAGGCTGCCCTACGCCACCCGCGCTGGTTCCGGCATAACTTGTTCCCAAAAGAAGGTTGTAAAGCCAGCCCGAAGAAAGGTTTTGCTCAGTTTTTTTGATGAATTCGGCAGAAAGACCGCTTTCCTCGGCTGCCATATCGATGATTTCCTTGTCATAAAAAGCATAGCCCAGCTGTTCAGCGACCATTTTGCCGATGAGGCGGCCACCAGAACCATATTCGCGGCTGATTGTGATATATTTTTTCATTTTATGCCTCCTTTGCACCCGAAGTGACACGATTTTTTGAAATACTAAGTTTTTATGGAATTTTCTCCGAAATTATTATATCATATAAAATTGAAAAAGGTGGGAAAAAATGACAGGATATGAAAAAATTGCTATTCTTTTAACGGAACTCGGCGCAGAGGCAAGCGAAAAAATCCTTCACATCCTCAAGCTTTCACCGGCCGAAATGAACAAAATCAGCAAACAGATTCTTTCCCTCGGCAGCTACAACCCGCGAAATCTTTTCCATGTTCAGCGCGAAACTTCAGTCCTTGAAGAAGTTCGTGAATACGGCCAGTTGCGCGGAATCTACCGTGAAGTCGCACCTCAGAACGGCGGTTTCCTCATGGTAGACGACAAAATCGAAGCCCTCAAGCGAGAAATCCCAAAAACTCCAGAAGACGTGGCAAACGTACTCCGTGGCTGGTTAGACAGCTAGGGCGTTCAAGTAACGCCGACAACGACTGGCGTTCAAGTAACGCCGACAACGATGGGCGTTACGGCTTCGCCGTCGGGCTTTTCGGGGTTTCATTGCCTTCGGCAACGCTTCGCGCCCCTACAATCCCTAACGCGGTAACTTGCTCATTTTTCAATCACAACAAGATTTCTTTCACGTTCTTCTTCGGTGCCGGCATTTTCGGTCAAAAACGGCACGACCAGAGGGAAAATCTCATACTTCGGCTTTTGAGGAAGGGCTTCCATTTCTTCTATTATATTGGCTTTTTTTGCCTTGTAGGCACAGAGACAGCCGCCATCTTTCAAAATGCGCAGGAGAACTTTCGCCATCTTTTTTTCGAGAGGACGGAAGGCCCGGAAGGCACAGAGGTCAAAAAGCTTCTGCTCAAGCCGCTCCGCCTGATTTTCTTCGACGGTGACGTTTTTTAAGCCAAGCTCAGCCGCACAGTGATTCAAAAATCCGCAGCGCTTTGTCATGCGCTCGATCAAAGTAAAGTGAAACTGAGGAAGGGCTGATGCAAGTGGAATTCCCGGCAAACCAGCCCCGCTCCCGATATCAGCAAGGGAAAGCTGGTCTTCCGCAAGAGAAGCAAAACGCCCAGAAATTATCGAGCAGATTTTTGGAAGGGCCGAAAGACTGTCCAGGATATGGCGAACGGCAATTTCATCGTGGCCGTCAGTGTTAATCAAGTCAAATTTGGCATTGTATTCCTGCAGAATGGAAATGTATTTTTCCATCTTTGCCTCAAGCTCATCAATCGGAAGAATCTGAATTCCAGAAAATTCTCCGGCCTCAAAACCGAGCTGCAAAAGTCCTTCGTGAAGTGTGTTCATGTCATGATTGTAGCATAAATCATGGTATCTTTTAAATATATTGCAATTAAATGAATCTATATTCATAATGCAGGCCATGGAGGATGTAAATAGGAGAAGAGGCTTTCGCCAATTGTAAGGCTCTCACGGAAATCAACTTCGCAGGCACAAAAGAGCAGTGGGAAAGCAGACTTGGTTTATACCAATTCCGTTTCGGGAAATTAACGATGGTAGAAAAAGCAAAAAAAATTACTTATCCAAAGAAATCAGCAGGTCCATGTTCCAGCTGCCTTCGGATACGCGCACTGTGACCAGGTTTCCTGTGCGGTCGGCGGACAGGTCGGTCTTTTTGGTAAGCTGGTAGAGGTATGAATATTCGTTTTCGTAGTCCTGGCTTACGGCTGGCGTTACGGCGTATTTTATGATTCCGTTGTCGTTTGCTTTGGCCCGGAAGTAAAAATAGAATGTTTCAGTGCGGACTTTATTTTCGGACAAGTACTTGCGGTCGCCTGTCATAAGGAAGGTTCCGTCTGTCTCCAAATCGGAAAAATAAATTTTTTTGCAGGTTGCAAGAAGGTCGTAGCCGTTTACCACAAAGCGCAGGATTTTCGGCTCTTTTTTGGTCACATTTGAAAAGACGTCGGCGTCGTCCTTGCGTTCGCTTGTCTTTGTAACGCTTTCGCCTGTTGCCGATGCCATGCGGTTTTTAAGTTCAGTGAGCTCCGAAAGAATCTGCTTGAGGGTTGCTGAATCCACGGTCGAAGCGGTGACTGTATTCTGAGACTCAAGGAGTTTTGACTCAAGATTGGAATTTCCCCGTCCCAAAAGCCCAGAAAGCTGACTGAATGCTCCAAGATTGCTCAAGGAAGAAATATCGTCGGCAGAAAGCATGTTGAGTGAAGATGAAGCTGACTTTGCAAGCGTGTTGAGCTTTTTTGCCTCTGTCTGGGCTTTTTGAGGGTCTGTACTCTGATTCTGGCCGTTTGTCGATGTCACCGTGTGGCTCTGAGTCGTATTTTCTGCCTGAGAAGAAGGTGTCTTTGGCGTTTTTGGTGCGACAGGCTTTGCCCCGGAATAAAAGTCACTCCGCCCAGGAGAGTAAAAGCCGCTTCCAACGCTGGGCATGGAAAGTGACGGACCTTTCGGCATCGACGGCATGGTGACTGAATTCGGCTTTTCATCGGCTTTTTTCTGCGCAGGCAAACTGAATGCTGATGCACAGAAAATCATTGCTGAAATGAAAATCTTTTTACAACTGTTCCAGACTTTCTTCGACATACTGCAACCTCTGCTGAAGGGCTTCAATCGTCTTTGTAAGACGGTTCTTTTCTTTTTCGAGCTTGGCGCGCGGGTCGTTGTTTGAAGAGCATTTTTTCATGAGCTCGGTGACTGTATCAGGCGCCTTTCCGCCCAAAATTGACTGGGTTGCGGCCGCACGGTCTTCCGGTTTTTTGAGCATGGCGACCTTTTTCATGTTGTCGAAGCCCAGAGCCGGGTCAACTTCAACCGCACCAAGTTTTGTGATGTCCTTTGCGGAATTGCGCGGCAGGCAGAGGATTCGGTCAAGATAGTCTTCGTAGCGGATATTTGCCTTTTCGCAGAGCTTATGGGCCTCGGCGAGCAACTTTCCGAATTCCTGCATGAGCTTGCCGTTTACTTCCATATACTCCTTGCGGATTTTTTCGGTAAGTTCCTTAAGCTCAGGAGATTCTTCAAGATCGATTTTGTAGATTCCAAGTTCCTCGGCCTTTTCCAAAAGTGTGTGGAATTTTGCCCAAAAGGCTGCCGTGTGGACTTTGCTTCCTTTCATAGGGAGTTTTCCGCCGGTTTCAGCCAAAAATTCCTCGGTCAGAAGATGATGTGTGTATTCATGGATTGCCGTGTAGATGAGCTGCATGTCGCTCTTGAAATTTTTGTTGTGAAGAAGGATTTCATGTGTTTCAGGTTTGTAAAGACCGTTTACGCGGGTACTCTCCTTGCCTGTCATCGTGACCGTGAATTCCAAATCAGTATTTTCAATCTGCAAAAGTTTCTGTTTGATTTCTTCGTTATCCATTTTTACCCCAAAAAAGTTCTGAGCCTTGCCCAGAATGTCGCTATTTTCATAAAAATTATATCGATTTTTCTTTATTTTGGATAGAAAGCATGTTATAATTTTGCGAAAACGTTGTATATGGCAAAAAGTAAGCTAAGGAGAGGATTTTGGTCACTTTAAAAGACATAGCGCGGGAATGTAAGGTCTCTTTTTCAACAGTGAGCAAGGCTCTCAAAGGCAGCCCGGAAATCAGCCATGAGACAACCGAATTCGTTCAGAAAAAAGCCCGCGAGCTCGGCTATCATCCGAATTTTGCCGCAAGAACCCTCCGCACCAACAAGACTTATGACATCGGCCTCATCTTCGAGGAAAAAACTGGTGTCGGTCTTCAGCACGAATATTTTGCCAGCGTTATTTCAGGAATTCAAAAAGTCGCCTTTCAAAAAGGATATGACATCACTTTCGTAGGCGGAAATTCCCTTCAAAACTACGATTATTTTTCACATGCCCTTGCCAGAAATTATGACGGCGTTGCAATCCTTTCCTGCGATTTTGATTCTCAGGGAATCGTTGACTTATTGAAAAGTGACGTTCCGGTCGTCACGCTAGACTATTATTTTGACTCCAAACATTCGGCAGTCCTCAGCGATTCTGCAGCCGGCGTAAAGGAACTCACTGAGTACGTAATTTCCATGGGACATACAAAGATTGCCTTTGTTCATGGTGAAGATACATGGGTAACCCAGCAGCGTGTCGGAGCATTCAAAAAGACCTGCAAAGAACACGGAATCAAGATTCCCGAAGAATATTTCCTCGAAGTCCTCTATCATGATGCAGACGGATGTGCTGAAGCAACCAAAAAACTTCTTTCCCTCCCTGAAGCGCCCACCTGCATTTTCTACCCCGACGACTATGCTTCACTTGGCGGAATGCGTGCCCTCTCAAGACTGCACCTCACCCTCGGCAAGGACATCAGCATTGTCGGCTACGACGGAATCAACCTCACTTCAATGATGATTCCTCCCCTCACAACCTACGAGCAGAACGGCAAGCTGATTGGAAAAGCAATGGCAGATGCCCTTTTTGACCAGATTGAAAAGGGTTCACAATTCACGCCCAAGAAAGAATTTATCGACGGACGCGTTTTAAAGGGCGGAACTGTCGCAAAATTAAAATAATTTTCAAATTTTCTTTATTTTTCATTTGCATAATCTCTGATACTACAATATAATCTAACTACAACGATTTCGTAAGAAAATAGGAGATGTAAATGAAGTTCGGTCACTTTGATGATTCACGCCGCGAGTATGTTATCGAAACACCTCGCACACCGTATCCTTGGATTAACTACCTCGGAACACAGGGATTTTTCTCGTTAATTTCCAACACAGCGGGAGGATATTCTTTCTATAAAGATGCTCGCCTCCGACGCATTACACGTTACCGCTACAACAACGTACCTATCGACATGGGCGGCCGCTATTTCTACATTAACGACAATGGCACAATCTGGAATCCGGGCTGGTCTCCAGTAAAAACAGAACTTGACGCTTACGAATGTCGTCACGGTATGGGCTACACAGTCATCACCGGTAAAAAGAACGACCTCAAGGCAGAAGTTACATTCTTCGTTCCACAGGACTACGACGGCGAAGTTCAGCAAGTTGTCCTCACAAACGAGAGCAAATCAGACAAGACTTTCAAATTCTGGTCTTTCGCTGAATGGTGTCTCTGGGATGCACAGGACGACTGCACAAACTTCCAGCGCAACTTCTCAACAGGCCGCGTTGAAATCAAAGACTCAACAATCTACCACAAAACAGAATACCGCGACCGCCGCAATCACTTCGCATTCTACTCAGTAAACGACAAAATTGACGGCTACGACACAGACCGCGACACATTCATCGGTCTTTACAACGGATTCAACAATCCTCAGCAGGTTCTGGACGGCAAATGCGGCAACTCTCTCGCAGACGGCTGGGCTCCAATCGCTTCACACTACAAGGAAATCACACTCAAAGCAGGCGAAACAAAGACTCTCGTATTCGTTCTCGGCTACGTAGAAATGCCTGTTGAAAAGAAATTCGAGGCTGACGGCAAGACAATCAACAAAGAAAAAGCTCTTGCAATGATCGAAAAATACAACACTCCTGAGAAATTCGCAGCCGGAATGAAAGAACTCCGTGCTTACTGGGACAAGCTTTTGGGCATCCTCAACGTAAACACACCGGAAGACAAAGTAAACCGCATGGTAAACATCTGGAACCAGTATCAGTGTATGGTTACTTTCAACCTTTCTCGCTCAGCTTCTTACTTCGAATCAGGAATTGGCCGTGGAATGGGCTTCCGCGATTCAAACCAGGACATACTCGGCTTCGTACACCAGATTCCGGACCGCGCACGCGAGCGCCTCATCGACATCGCTTCTACACAGCTTGAAGACGGCGGATGCTACCACCAGTATCAGCCACTCACAAAGAAAGGTAACGCTGACATCGGCGGTGACTTCTCTGATGACCCACTCTGGATGATTCTCTCTGTTTCTGCTTACATCAAGGAAACAGGCGACTGGTCAATCCTCGACGCAAAAGTTCCTTACGACAACGATGAGTCAAAAGCAAAATCAATGCTCGACCACCTTACAGTAAGCTTCTACCACATCGTAAACAACCTCGGACCACACGGCCTGCCACTTGCAATGCGCGCAGACTGGAACGACTGTATCAACCTTTCATGCTTCTCTGACACACCGGGCGAAAGCTTCCAGACATACACAAACCCAAAATTCAAGGCAGAAGGCGGCTACTCAAAGGTTGCAGAATCTGTATTCGTTGCAGCCCTCTTCACTTACGTTGGACCAAACTTCGTAGGAATCTTGAACCACTTGGGCAAGGCAGACGAGGCTAAAAAAGCTCAGGCAGAAATCGACAAGATGAAGAAAGTCATGATGGATTCAGCTTGGGACGGAAACTGGTTCATGCGAGCTTACGACGCTTACGGCAAGAAGATGGGTTCAAAAGAATGTGAAGAAGGACAGATTTTCATCGAGCCACAGGGCTTTGCAATCATGTCTGACATCGACAAGGACGCAACAAAGAAAACCCTTGCTGCAATCGACGAGCGCTTGAACACAAAGCACGGTCTCGTTCTCAACAACCCTGCTTTCACAAAATACTATGTTCAGTACGGCGAAATCTCTACATATCCGGGCGGATACAAAGAAAACGCTGGTATCTTTACCCACAACAACGCATGGATTATCTGTGCTGCCGCTTACGCTGGTGAAGGTGACCAGGCATTCAAATACTACTCAGAAATCGCTCCTGCTTACACAGAAGAAACTTCTGACCTCCACAAGACAGAGCCTTATGTTTACGGCCAGATGATTGGCGGTAAGGACGCAGGTTCTGATATCGGTCAAACAGGAAAGAACTTTGGTCAGGGCAAAAACTCTTGGCTCACAGGTACAGCAGCATGGAACATGGTTGCAATCAGCCAGTACATCCTCGGTATCCAGCCGGACTTCGACGGTCTCAAAGTAGATCCTTCAATTCCTGCTAACTGGGACGGCTTCACAGCAACACGCCTCTTCCGCGGTGCTAAGTACAACATCACAATCAAAAACCCAAGCCACGTTTGCAAGGGCGTAAAGAGCATGGTTGTAGACGGCAAAGCAGTTGACGGCTGCGTAGTTCCATTCGTAGAAGGAAAGAAAGAAGTCAATGTTGAGATCACATTAGGCTAATATCCTTTTAATCGGAGAGAGAGTCCTATGAGAGTGTTAAACGCCACTTTCATAGGACTTTTTTTATTGCAACTCCTCGCCCAAAGCATTAAACTGTATTTTGGTGGGGAAAATCATGACTAAACATCTTTTTGACGCATTATCTTCTATTAATTACACCGTCGTTGCTTGTGACGGAAAAACTCCAATCGAATCAGACAAATCTGCAAATCCGGAAATAAACTCGCTTGTTTTTGACAGCCGCGACGTAAAGCCAGGTTCTCTTTTCTTTGCGCTTCCGGGCACTCACACTACGGGAAACGTATTTATTCCAAAGGCAATTGAAAACGGAGCAGCAGCAATTGTATTTCAAGGTGACTTGGACGAGAACATGTCCCTGCCGGAAAATATTGTCTTCATCCGCGTGGACGATGCGCGCAAGGTAATGGCACCTGTTGCGGCTCAATTCTACGACAATCCTTCTTCAAAACTTGCCGTAATCGGCGTTACCGGAACTGAGGGCAAGTCTTCAACGGTTTCTTTCGTATGGCAGCTTTTGCAGCTTTCCGGCCACAAGGCAGGATTCATTTCTACGGTTCAGTATTCGCTTGGCGGCGAGGCAATCGCAAATCCCCAGCACCAGACTACTCCAGAGGCTACAATCATCCAGAGGCAGCTTTATGAAATGGTCGAAAACGGCTGTGAATATGCTGTCGTTGAGACTTCTAGCCACGGACTTTCACCAAAGCTCAACCGCACTGGAAACCTTCTTTTTGATGCCGGCATTTTCATGAACGTTACGCTGGAGCACCTTGAATTCCACGGAACTTTCGAGCAGTACCGCGATGACAAGGCAAATCTTTTCCGCAAGCTGGACGAGCACAATCACGAAAAAACAATCCTCGGCAAAAAGGTAAAGGTTCCTTCATTTGGAATCGTAAATCTTGAAGACCCGAGCGCAACTTACTTCATCAAGGCGACAAAGCAGCCGGTTTTGGGCTTTACTACCGAAGGAAAGGCAGGAAAATCAGCCGCAGAGGGCGCAGACGCACTTCCTTTGCCGAAGATTCCTGACTCAATCCCGGTTCTTTTGGGACGGAACATCGCTTCGGCACGTTTCGGGCTTACTTTTGACATGACAGAACCTCATGTCATCGATTCAAACGCAAAGCCTCTTCCGCCGAAAGTTTTCCACGTAAAATCCAGCCTGCCGGGCGCTTTCAACACATACAACCTCATGGCAGCGATTGAGGCAGTAAGCCGCCTCACAGGAACTGAAATCGAAAAAATCGCCGCTCTGGTCGAAAAACTCGTCCCGGTAAAAGGTCGCATGACTGTAATCGACAAGGGCCAGCCTTTCGAGCTTATCGTTGACTACGCCCACACTCCTTCAAGCTTCGAGACAATCTTCCCGCCACTCCGCCGACGCTGCTCAGGCAAAATGATTTCGCTTTTCGGAAGCGGCGGTGAGCGCGACACAAAAAAACGCCCTCTCCAGGGAGAAATTGCGGCAAAATTCTGTGACGTTGTGATTTTGACGGACGAAGATCCTCGCGGTGAAGACAGCGTTGCACTGTTAAAGGACATTGCCGTTGGTGCTGAAAAGGCAGGCAAGGTCCTGGACAAAGACTTGTTCATCACACCGGACCGACCGACTGCAATCCGTCAGGCATTCAAAATGGCAGGCAAGGACGACATCGTTCTCCTGCTCGGAAAAGCCCATGAGAACAGCATCATCTTCAAAGACCGCGTGATGCCGTACGATGAAATCTCTGAAGCCGAAAAGGCCTTGAAAGAAATGGGATTTTAGAAAAAACCGGGGCGTTGCGGGGCAAAAAGCAAGTTAATCTGCCCCGCAGAGAGGGTGTCGGAAATACCCGAACGGAGAGAAAGTGACCGAGCTTGCTCAGGTCTTTTCGCGTAGTGAGTGGTATTGGAGACAGGGAGAGACTTCTCCCTTTTTTTTATTTTTTCAACCGCTTTGTTAGAGTCTTGTTAATCAGATTGTAGATTGTTGCCGAAGCGGTGACTGTTGCCAAAACAACTACCATGTAAACAATCACGTTCCAGTTGTGTGGCTTTAAGATTGGCGCTCCCTTGTCTTCAATCAGGAAAAGCCAACTGAAGAGGGCAATTTCCTGCATGAGGTACATTTCAAGGCTACGTTTTCCGAAGAAAGAATACAATCTGTTGTGAACATAGACTTTTCGCATCAAAATCACGATGAAAAGGTCTGTGACGACAACCTGAATGCACTGAACCAGATAGCAAATCACCTTGTTCTTAACGCCGAGGGAACCGCTTCCGTCGAATTCTGTCCAATAACCGACGAACCAGAGGCAGTAAAGTCCGAGAACAGTCGCCAGAACAAAAAGAAGGGCAGCTCCGGCCAGCTTCAAGGGGAATTTCTTTGAAAGCCACTCAAGGAAAGACTTTTCATGCTTTGCGATTGCAATTCCGAGGACGAAGCCGATTGTCGAGTTGACCCACCACTCTCCTTCAAATGGAAGAACGCAGAAACCGCCCCACCAAGGAATATTGTCAAAGGCGCCATCCTTCATCCACCAGCCTGCTCCATCGCCCAAATACCAGGCAAAGTGATTCATAATGCAGAAAATCGCTCCCTGAATGATTGTGACTGCAAGCAGAATCGGGATTCCGTATTTGCGCAGCTTCTCGCTTTTGAAGACGAAGTAGAATGTAAGATACATGAGGATGATGACCGGAACGAACCAGCCCTGAGAGTTAATCAGAATCAGGCCCGAAAGCTTGAAAATCCACTCAACCGGGGTAAAAGTGCTTCCTGAAATGATGTGGTAGACGGCATAAACTGCAATCATCACATAATATGAAATCAAAATCGGAAGAACGCGGCGCTTCAAAAAACCGTTGAGGTAATTTGGTCTGGTCACGAAGCTTTTGTAAAGTCCGTAGCCCGAAGTAAAGAAGAAAATTCCGACAAAAAGGAAACCGATTTGCTCAAAAAGAGAAATTGTCCCTGTTTCCTGAAAAAGCTTCTTTTGTGAAAGATGGTGAAAGACGACGAAAAGTGCCATTACGCCCTTTAAGCAGGTCATGGCATCCAGAGAAAAGGCATCTTCGTTGAACTGCCTTGGTCGTGCAATTTTGATTCCAATCGCCATTGAAAAGGCAAGCAGAACATAAACAGCAGCAGAAATGTAATTCATTTTTTTCCTTCCTTTTTAGAGATTTCAATATTTTACACCAGAAGTCCCAATATGCAACTTAAATTTCGACAAGATGCAATCTCCGGCCGATGAAATGCAAGTCAGACAGGCTTTTTCATCAAAGATTCTTAAATTTTTCTTTAAAAGCCACGGAAGCCATGTTATAATTAAATGGACTGTTTCTGTTGGCATTCGGTATTTATAAATCGGGGAGTTTTTCATGGCAAAAAAAATCGTTACAATCCTTCTTATCGTTCTTACTGGAATTTCTCTAATCCTGCACATCATAAAAATGGACTGCGCTAAAAACGATGAAATGGTAAAGAACAATCTGATAGCCGCCCACCTCTATGATTCCCTTTCAACAAGCATAAAAAAGCCGATTACGATTTCCCAGACGATTTCAGTTGACTCCTTCCTTATCGATCTTCTGAACAAAGAGGAAAAACTTTCAGAAAAGGCCGCTGAAAAGGCGATTACGGACTATCTTACAAAAATCCGCAACGAATTCGGCTACATGGCGGCATTTATCGTTTCCCACAAGACCAAAAGATATTACACGCCGAACGGAATTTCAAAAGTCATGAACCCAATGAGCGACCCCTACGACGTCTGGTACAAGATTTTCGTCGATTCAGGCAAAACTTACGACCTGGACACTGACCGCGACCAGACAAACGATTACCGCTGGGTTGTTTTCATCAATTTCAGGATTACCGGTGAAAACGGCGAGCTTCTCGGAGTCTGCGGCGTGGGCGTTTTTATGGATGAGCTTCAGACTCTGGTTTCTGCCACAGAAAAGGAATTCGGCGTGAAAATCAACCTGATTGACCCGGACGGACTGGTTCAGGTTGACTCAAATTCGGCAAATATCGAAAACGCTTACATCCACGAAGCGATTGCTGACAAGGCCGGGGCCGATGATTTCACCTACACGGAAAAAAAGCCCGGAGTCTGGCGAATGACCCGCTACATGGCTGATTTGGAATGGTTCCTCGTAGTCCAGCATTTCGGCGATAAAAATAAAAATTCCGCCGGTTCCAGCATTACCCTCACATTTGCCTTTATTTTCCTGGCCATTTTACTTATAACAGCCCTCATCGGCGGCAAAAAAGACAAGGGGCATCATTTTGAAAAGGTAAACCTCTCCGAAGACACCTTCACCCATCTTCCAAACCGCAACTACCTCAAGACATCTTTCGGCGAAATGGGAATTTTCAACACGACCCGCTACAAAACGCTGGTAATGTTTGACATCGACAAATTTAAAATCGAAAACGAATCAAAAGAGGGCGACCAAATCCTGCTTTCAATCGTTGAATACACAAAAAAAATCATCGGCGAAAACGGAATCATGTTCCGATGGGCCGGCGACGAATTCGTAATTTTCTACGAGGAAGAGCTGGAAGTGGCCGAAAAGCAGTTCACTGAGCTCTGCGCAATGGTCAAAGAAAATCTCGACGTCACAATTTCAGTAGGAATTGCAGCAGTAAATCTTTCAAAGAGCATTAAGAACAACTATCACAGGGCAGTCAAACTTTGTTACGAAGTTAAGATTGATGGCGGAAACGGAGTAAGGGTTGAACAATGACAGGCATCATAAAAACTTCTCTTAGATTCAGGATGATTTTTGTAATCGTCGCTACTGTTCTCCTGACTTTCGGGCTCACAGCCTTTGCAGTCCTTTTCCCGGAAATTAAAAAAGAGCGGGCGGACTTTGAGCGGACGATTGAGCTTGTAAAGGAAAACAAGTCGCTTGATTTGACCGCCACCCTAAAGGCAATCGAAAACTCAGTGCGTCTTTCAGAAGATTTCATTTTAAAGACCCTGGACGACAAGAGGATTGAAAAAGACTTTGCCTACGAAAAGGAATACATGGACCGACTCGAAGAAGAGATGATCCGCTTTTCCCGGGGAACCCGCGATGCCGTTGCCCTTTATTTCCGACTTGAGCACGACAGGTTCGGGGATGCGAGGGGAATTTTTCTGACCGGAAACAGCAAACAGGGCTTTATCCGAGTCAAAAACACCAGTCTTCTGGAATATTCTCCCAACGATACGGAGCATGTCGGCTGGTATTACATCCCCGTCTGGGCAAAAAAGCCTGTCTGGACCAATCCCTACGAGAACAAAAACATCAACATCGTCATGATGTCCTACATAATCCCGATTTACAAGCAGGGCCAGCTTCTCGGAATCGTGGGCATGGACATAAACCTTGCGACAATAAAAAAAATCATAGACTCGGTTCCGCTTGAAAACATGCTCTGCCTCTTGATTGGCAGCGAAAACAACATCATCTACACCAACACAAATCACTCACTCAAGCCATCAGTTTCCCAGACCGCAAACACCGATGCCATCATGGACTTAATCTCAAGCAACAACGGCGAAAAACACAAGCGCTTCACCTGGGAAGAAGCAGAATATTTCGGGCAAATCCAGACTCTTGATAACGGCATGTCCCTGATTACAGGAATTCCTTCTTCATCACTCAAGGAATTCCAGCTCAAAGTCTTTATCATGCTGGCAGCCGTCCTCATCCTCGTCCTCATCCTGGCTCTTTTTGTAAACATCTATTCCGCAAGGAAAATCATAAATCCGGTTCGTGAAATGACCGACGTAACCTTCCGCCTTTCCCGCGGAGAACTGAACACGACTTTATCCTATAAGTCAAAAAACGAGCTGGGAACCCTTGCCGACAACATCCGCAAAATGACCGGCCAGATGCGCGATTATTTTGATTACATCCGCGAGCAGACGGAAAAAGAACGCAAGGCAAAGGAAGAAGCAATCGCCGAAAGCAGGAACAAAAGTGAATTCCTGGCCAGCATGTATATTTCCCTGCACGAAATGGACTTAAACGAAGACGTCTTTACGGAAATTCATTCAAGAACGGACGTCGCGAAAACTATCGGAACTTCATTCAAAAATGCCCGGGCAACACTCCGCCGCGTAATGGAAAACCGGGTCAAGGACAAGGGCAAGCCTCGCGAAGACTTCATGGACTTCATTAATTTTGAAACTCTTGAAGAACGATTAAAGGGCAAAATCACAATCGCCCACGAATTTTTGAGCATTACCGGCGGCTGGTGCCGAGCCCGCTTTATCTTAATGGATAGAAATGAGGACGGAAGCCTGCATCACGTTTTGTGGGCAGTCGAGGACGTCAGTTCCGAAAGGGCTGAGCGTGAGCTTTTGAGAAGCGAGGCCGAAAAAAGCGCCGCCGCAAACCAGGCAAAGAGCGCTTTCCTTGCCAACATGAGCCACGAAATCCGCACGCCGATTAACGCAGTTCTTGGCATGGACGAGATGATTCTGCGCGAGACCGAAGACCAGGCTATTCTGGGATATGCGGCCAACATTAAGAACGCAGGTGCAAATCTTCTCGAAATCGTAAACGAAATCCTCGACTTCAGCAAAATCGAAGCCGGAAAAATGGAAATCCTGCCGGAAAATTATGACATTTCTTCGATTGTGGTCGATTTAGTGAACATGACAAGCGAAAGGGCAAAAGCTAAAAAACTGAAATTCATCATCAATGCCGATCCCGCCCTTCCAAAAACCCTTTATGGAGACAGCGTAAGAATCAAGCAGTGCATCTTGAATCTTCTTACAAACGCGGTCAAATACACCAAGGAAGGAAGCGTTACTTTCTCGGTCAATTTTGAAAAAATCCCCAACAAGTCCGATAAAATCAAACTCACAGTCAGCATAAAGGACACCGGAATCGGAATTAAAGACGAGGACATGGAAAAGCTCTGCTCTCCTTTCGAGCGAATCGAAGAGGACAGGAACAAGACGATTGAAGGAACCGGCCTGGGCATGAGCATCGTAACCCGGCTTCTTTCAATGATGGGAACAAAACTCGACATCAAAAGCGTCTACGGTCAGGGCTCGGAATTTTCATTCACTCTGGAGCAGAAAGTTATTGACTGGACCTGCGTGGGCGACATCAACGAGGCCTACAAAAAGAACGCGATTAAGCTGGCTGGCTACAAGGAAAAACTTCATGCCCCGAAAGCCCACCTTCTTTTCGTAGACGATACCGAAATGAATCTCGAAGTCATAAAAGGGCTCCTCAAAAAGACCGGAATCAAAATCGACACGGCCCTGAGCGGAATGGAAACTCTGGAGCTCGTTACCCAAAATTCTTACGACATCCTTTTCATCGACCACCGTATGCCGGAAATGGACGGAATCGAAACCTTCCACGCATTGCAGTCTCTCGAAGGAAATTTGTGCAAGGACAAGCCCTGCATAGCCCTCACGGCAAACGCAATTTCTGGCGTAAGGCAGATGTACCTTCGGGAAGGCTTCACGGACTATCTTTCAAAGCCGGTTGATCCCGAAAAACTCGCAGACCTTATCCGAAAATATCTGCCGGAAGATTATATCGAAGAAAACGACTCGGCTGAGGCTCAGGACAATCAGACTGACGAGGCCCAGGCAAGTGCTTTCCTTGAAAAACTCAAATTAATAGAAGAAATTGATTTGGATGCGGCACTCAAAAACTGCGTGAGCGAAGAACTTCTGGAGTCTTCGGTTAAAAAATACAACGCTGACATTGAAAGCAGGGCCACAGAACTTCAGGAACTCTACGACAGCGAGGACTGGAAGCTTTACTGCACCAAAGTCCACGGCCTCAAAACCACTTCGCGGATTATCGGCGCACTCTCGCTTTCTTCCCAGGCCGAGCACCTGGAGCACTGTGCCGACAACGGAGACATTGCTGAAATTCGCGAAAAGCACGCCCCTTTCATGCAGGAATTTTCAGCTTTCAAAGAAAAACTCCGCCCGCTTTTTGAAGAAGAAGGGGCTTCTGAAAAGGCAGAGATTTCAGAGGCAAATTTCCTGGAAAAACTGAATAAAATCGGGGAAATGGTGAAAGATTTTGACATTGACGGACTTGATTCTGTCATTCAGGAACTTTCACAAAATTCCATCCCGAAAGAATATGCCAAAAAGTTCGAAAAAATACGCAGCTGTGTAGAAAACGTGGACTTTGCGACATTAAAGACATTGATTTAGTAAAAAAAGTTGAATAGGAGAAATTTATGGCAAAACAAATTTACGTTATTGGTGATGAAGGACGACTCGTAGTCAGAAATTTCATTCAGAAATTCAAGGAAGCGGCCGTTGACTGGATGGTTACGGTCGTATTCCCGGATGAAGAGCAGCTTGTCTTCGATGAAATGGATAAGAACTCCCATGTCGTAGTTTGTCTTTGGGAAGAAATAGATTTTGAGGTTGTCCGTCACATAGCCGCAGCCCAGAAAAAATTTAAATTCTACATTTACTTTATCGGAGTCAATTTTTCTTTCGGAATTGAAGAAGACAAATATTTCAACAAAATTCCTTCCGTCCGCTTCACATCATATTCCTTTGAAATGGCTTTCCTGCTTTCTCATATTGAAGAAAACAACATCGAGAAAAAGCGTATTCTCGTCGTTGACGATGAACCGATTGTGCTCAGGAGCATAAAAACCTGGCTCGGAGATAATTTTGAAGTCTCGCTGGTAAATTCCGGTGAAATGGCTCTGGAATTCCTTTTGATGCACCCGGTCGATTTAGTTCTTCTCGATTACAAAATGCCGACCATGGAAGGCCCGGAAGTCCTGAGAAGAATCCGGGGAGACGGCAATCTTAAAAACCTGTCCGTGATTTTCCTGACCGCCAAAAACGACAAGGAAAGCGTTGTCACAGTCGCGCCTCTTAAACCCCAGGGCTACATCTTAAAAACGATGTCCCCCGAAGAAATCAAAAAAGCCGTAGCTGATTTCTTCAGGAACAAGATTGTAACTGTGTAAGGTCTAAAAGGCCGCGGATAAATTCAGTCGCACAGAACTTTATTTTGCAGAAGAAAGAATATGCCTTAGCGCCTGTTCGTTAGGAATCACAACGCCCCTGAGCATTTTGTCCATAAGAATAGGAGCCAGCTGCATTGCCTTTTCCGCACCGGTTGCAACAACAAGCGTAACGTTAAATGCACAGATAAGCCCAAGCTGCTGATAATACTTTTCAAGATTGGCCTTGTCCGTGATTCCAGTGTATTTTTGGAAGAACATGTTTCCAATCTTGAAAATCACATCTTTTGGAAGACCTACGCTTCGTTCAATCTCAGAAGATGAATTTCCCTGTGTCGCAAGAATCATATCGCGGTAAATTCCGGCCAGATCGTAAAGGGCAGGACCAGTCGTTACTTCCGGCATGTCAATCAGCAGAAGCTCGCCGTCCTGAATCATTATGTTTCCAGGGTGAAGGTCATTGTGAATGAGCGTGTCGCAGTCCGGAATGCAGTCAATCAGGCTGTCCAGCAGGGAAAGTTCTTCCTTTGAGCACCACTGAGCCAGAAGAGGCACCCTTTCATGCAGAACCGTCTTTAAATTTGAAAAAGTTCCCGGAGCAGCATGGACGGAATGAAGCTGCTTTGCAAGAGCCACATATTTATCAACATATTCTTCCAGTTTATCTGGATTGTCCTTGATTGTCGCGCCAAGTGTTTTTGATTTAATCATTTCAAAGACAACGCCGAACGAATCTCCGCACCTTACTAAATCGTAGGCAATTACAGACGGAACGCCGTTCATAAAGGCATTTCTTGCAAACTCTCGCTCACGGTCGATTACTTCGCGGGTCATGTAAGGCTTGTAGACTTTGACGATTTTGTCATCATCAAGACGATATACACTTCCGTTTCCGCCCTGTCCCAAAAGCTCGCAGCCTTCAACGCTGATTTCACGAAGCTTTTTCTGCACGTCAAGGATGTTCGTAAAGCCGGTAGTATCAAAAATCTCAAAAATTTCCTTTGAAACATTGGTGACAGAAAGTTTTTTGCCCGTGGATTTGCAGAATTTCATCAAAACACGCAAGCCTGCGCTTGAAATATAAGCAAGGGAATCAGCATCAAAAACAGGCGTAAGATTTGGATTTTCTGAAATGACAGCAGAAATTTCACTTTCTACCTGAGGAGCATTCGTTGTATCAATTCTGCCTTCCAGCGCAATAATAACCAAATTTTCAGTGCACTTAGTATTCATAAATTCCTCCGAAAAAAATATATACTATCTTAAACCACCCTTAAAGAATCCACAAGTTTTTTGTTAAAAGCAAATGCGTTAGCGAGGGGCGAAGCGTTACGGAAGGACTTGAAGAATACGTTATATGTTTTCTACATCTGCATCAGCGCAGAATAATTTAAATTATGTTCCCTTGCGTAAGCAATAAAGTCTTTTTCTTCTTTGGTTACGCGAATTTGAAATTTAAGCGGCAATGCAAATTTCTGTTTTCTTCCTGCGTTTTCTCGTGCTCCTCCATGACCGAATTTCTTTTCATAAGAAGCAAGACCTGAAATTTTCATGTATTCTTTTTCAGAAATGATTTTTTCATCTGGAGAAATTTCTGATTCCAATTTCTTGAAAACATAACCATCCGAATCTTTTACAAAAACATAATCCATAATCAGACCTCCTTCAGACGCTGTTTAGCAAGTTTTATTTTTTCTTTTGGAGTTTTTTGTGTTTTCTTTACAAAGACAACTCCAACCACAATAATTCTACCAGCAGCATATTTGAATAATGAACGAAGTTCGTTTGTTTTTATTTCAAAAATTTCTTTTTGGATTGGCTTTACGCGAACAAATTCAATTCCTTGCTCTTGTATTTTCTTGTAATCTGCCTCAAGCATATCCTTTTGAGATTGTTCCAGAGCCTCTATCTCTGTTATTACTTGCGGCAGTTTTTCAACTGTGAACTTCATACTTATAATATAAGTCGACATTTTGATTATGTCAACATATTCAAGAACTCTAACAGTTTTTTACTTATTAAAATATTTATACCAATACATATTTGGATTAAGTATATAATCCTTAGTTTTTTCTGTTATTAACTTATCAAGATGTTCAATTATAATTCCATATCTTTCTTTTAGTCCAAATATATTCCGTAATTTTTCTTTACTAAAAGTTCTTTTATATATTTGTACTTTTACTTTCGAACCAAAAAAACTGAAAATTATTAGATATACTTTTTAAGCAATATTCAAATGATTCTTCATCCAATTGGGAATAAAATTTTTTATTTGTAATAATAATTAATTCCATTCTATATCCAAAGCGCCCCAGTGCGGGCGTCCACATAACAATTGCTTAAACCGCAGGCAGCTTGACTGCCTGTCGGCTTTGAAGGCGTTGTTAGGCGATTTTTCTTTTCTACAAAGCCTTGTAGATTTCATACTTTTCATGTACTATACATCTCATAGGGGACACTTAGTAAATTGTGGCGGCTTGCCTCCGATTTCTCGTGAATGAAGGAGGCCGTCTGTGACAAAGTACGAAAAGGCAATGCTTGTCATTGCAATTATAGCACTTGTTATAGACCTGCTCACCTTCCTGATAAAATAGAACTTAAGAGCATAAAAAAAAGCCCGCCTCTTAGCTACCAACTTCGGACGGGCTTGTAATACTAGCTACGGAGGCGGTCGCTCAATTGCTTTGCGTCCCCGTTTCTCTAAATATACATAACAACCCCTCTTTTGTCAACTTTTCAATTCTTTACTAAGCTGTTTCTTACAAGTCGCTTAAATTAAGAGTTCCGTATATGTTTGCAACAAGTTTACTGACCGTATGCGTGAAAGCAATAGATTTTTCAGTTTTTATTTCATCTAGCATCTCTTCAGTAAATTCTGTAGCGATAATCGCAGAATTGTTTTCATCCATAAGTTTATAACATTCTGATTCAGGGGCGAGTATAGTGTGAAACTGTTCTTTTGTTAATTCAGGTTCTTTCTCCGCAATCCATAATGGTTCATGAATAATGTAAGCAGGGCTATCTGTTAAATACCAGAGTTGGGCAAGGCTTTCCCCTATTTTGTTTACATCTTCAAGAGTATAGTCAGTAAATGAAGTGTTTAAATAAATTCCATCAGGAGAATAGTCCTCCATCCCAATTATTTTATTCAGGCAATAATGAATAATGGCCCAAATTTGTTCAATTCCATTGTATTCAATTTCTATTTTAACATTTCCATATGATTCTATATCGTAACCATCAAAAATTGGATGACGGATTTCATCAGTCATATATTGATTAAAAAGCTCTACAAATCTTTCATACTGAATTTTTGTTTCTTCAGTATTTTTATTTTTTACGACACGATTAACGAATTCTAAATAAGACCCTATTGCTTCGTTATTATAAATTGTTTTCATAGTACTAGACGCCTCCTTTATTTCAGCAAAATAATGTCAGAGAACTTTACTTATTACCAATAAGCGGACCAGTGGCTCGTCCACATAACAATGGGTTGTACCGCAGGCAGCTTGACTGCCTGTCGGCTACGAACCTTTGTTATGTGTTTTCTTCTAAATTATTCCATTCAGTATACACTTTCTTTATTGCGTTATATGGAGATGATGTTGAATCAATATATTTTTTTAAAGAAACTGAACCTACAATATTCCGTAATTCAATAACATATGTTTTCTTAAATCTTTCTTTGTCAATTTTGCCATCAATATATTTCATACAAGCTTCTTCATATGCATTTAAATATTCTTGCTTTGCATTATTTAATTGCTTTTCACAAATAGGCAGATTAATTTTCTCATCTTGTGTTAATGAATTCTTTTTTTCTTTTTCCTTTAAAAAAAGAAATTTTGCAAGTTTATCATCTAAATCTTTTCTGGTCTCTCTTATCAAATTCCTAATTTCTAATTCAATATTAGCATTTGCCAGCTTTGTATTTTCTTCAGATAATTTGTTTGCTTTTGCGTCAGTTATATATGATTTTATAATTGCCCAAATAGAAATAATCAATGATACGATTGGAATGATAATATCTTTTACTAATGATTTGTCCATAATTATCCCCTAATAGCATTTTCTGCATTATCAAGCATTTTTATTATCTCTGAATTATCTGTTGCAGAACAAATTCGAGTTCTATCTTGACTAAATGATTTATAAACTTCTGTAGAGTCTTCAATTAGTTTAAAATGTCGGTTTATACCCTTGATTAATGCAATTTTATCAGCATCTGAGATATTAGTATTAGAGTTTTCATATTTTAAATTATCAATTTCTCGAATAATTTTTTTTATTTCATCTTTCGGATTTTTTGAGTTTTTTACTTGCTCAATATACGATTTTATTAATTCTTCTTTTGTCACTTTTATTTCTCCTTTTTAAGCGCGCCCCAATGCGGGCGTCCACATAACTACGCAGCTAAACCGCAAACCGGCTTGACCGGTTTGTCGGATTTGAGCTGCATGTTATGCTTTTTTTTCTTGTTTCAAAGACCTTTCTTTAGTACTAAATTTCTTTGCTTTAATAGGTCTCTTGTTTTTGAAACATTACTTACTAATTCTTCTGTATTTAATTTTTCAATGTTTAAAGTAATTTCATCGAGGTTTGACAGAATTTGTTTTTCGTATTCTTTTACAGATAAACTAGATTTTGTAGGAGAGTATCTAGATTCTTCTTGCAAATCTTCCAATTGTTTAATAATAGACGCATCTGTAGCTTTTGTTTTTAGGAATTCAGCCTTTACAAAAATATTATTTAGAAATAATTTTTCTTCATCAGATTTATTTTCATTATTTGCAATATTATTATTTATAACAATGGAAATAATTAAAACAATAAGATAAACACCCGTTATAAATGATTCAATTGAATATTGATACAAAACAAGATAAGGATGAACCAAGAAGAAAAGACCGACAGCCAATGTTGCTATAAAATATAACGCAGTTATAAGAGCGACAGATTCAATAGCTACATGACGAGATTTACTTTTTTTAGTAAAAAGTGGTGATAAAAAAAACATTAAGAAAGCAAAATGTATAAATGAATATGAAATCCACATTGAAACTGTACATTCAGCTTTTGTAATAGTAAAGAAACTTATATTAAAAATAGCTAATAAGATTAATTTTATTAAAAAACTTATCATTTCATATCTCCTTACTGAACTTTATTGCCACATGAAGAACAAAACTTACTTCCTGGTGCTAGCTCTGTTCCACAATTTGAACAGAAAAGTTTTTTAGCTTGAATAGGTTCTCCACAAGAAGAACAAAATTTTGCACCTGCTTGATTTTGTGCATTACACTTTGAACATATAACAGTTGCCTGATTATTTTGTGATTGTGGAGTCTGGAATATTTGATTAGCCATACCGGCAATTTGATTACCTACATTAACACCCATTCCTAAACCAGCGCCCATAGCGGCAATTCCGGCACCATCGTTATTAGAAATATTTGTAAGAATTTCTCGCGAAACAAATCTGTTATAGTCCTCACCATAAATTGCAGCTTCACCCTTAGTTGCAAAAGCAGCCTCAAGCTTCTGGCGATTAGGATCATTTTGTGGAATATCAATTGCAGCTAGTGCAAATGTAATAAGTTTTATTCCATATTCATTCATTATAGGAGTCAATTCTTCTTGTATACTTTTAGCCAATTCTACTTGGTTTGAACATATTCCTAAAATTTCTTCATTTGATTTTTTTACTGATTGGGCAATTGCAGATTTAATATATTGTGAAAATTCATTTCTAAAATACTGTGTAACTGAATCTTGCTGGAAATTCTGGATATTATTTCCAACCATTTTTACTAAAAATTTCTTTGAATCATCAATTTGAATTTTATATGAACCCCGAGCTTGTAAAGATGTAGCTATACCTAGTTTTGGATCTCTTACCTGAACAGGGGAATCTGTTCCCCACAAAATTTCTTGTGAATGGGCTTTTCGAACAAAATAAACTTTACAATTAAATGCTGATATACCACCACTAAAAGCTGTTGCTATTCGAGAAATAAAAGGATAATTATTTGTTGAAAGTGTATATTTTCCACCTTCAAAAACCTGTTCTATTATTCCATCCTTAAAAAATAATGCTTCTTCACTTTCTGCAACAATTAAAGTTGAATTAGTATTAAAATCTTCTTCGGGGTTAAGCCATAAAAGCTCATTTCCATTAGATGAATTTTTTATAACATCTGTCCAATGTTTTTGACCACCAACATAATTTACTTCATTCGGATTTTTCTTAAAAATGCCCATTTCTTTCTCCATATATGAAAAGTGGTTTATGCCATCCCATAAGCCACTTTATTATTTTAGTCCTGTTTCTTGAAAACAAGCATATTGAAGTATGTTGTTACAGATTTTGCGCCGAACAAACCTGCCAAACAACCAGGTTTCTCTTCAACTGGAATTGACTGAATCATGTCAAGTTCCCATCCGCCAACAGCTTCTTTCTGAATTAAATCAGCATACTGAGCTACTGCTTTTGAACATCCGGCAGGATCGCCAGCTTTAATTGTCAATCCAACTGGAGCGGCAACTGTTTTGTACTGCATATAATAAACTCCTTAGTTTTTGATGTTTTTATGGATAGTCTTCGCCACCATTTGGGGCATGACAACGGAAAATCCGTTTTAATCCCATAAATACACCTTTAATTGTACCATACTTTTTTACCGCTAAAATCATATATTCAGAACAGGATGGTGTAAATCTACATGATTGCCGTAAAGTTTCTGGTGCAGTTCTTTGATACCATCGAACTGTTTTTATTATTAAGTTTTGGAAAAAACTCATAATAACCTTATAAATTTGTTGCAATAATAATTAGTATTATCACTGCAACAATAATCCCAATTATAACATTCTTATTTGGCTTTTTTTGTGGTGGAATTGCAGGTTGATTTCTGACCATTTCAACAAAATTTCTATATTCTTGTGTTTCTTCTATATATTTTTGTCTAACATCTTCTTCAGCGTATTGAATTGCAAAATCGGCATATTTTAAAATTTCGAGAACCTGATTCGCTTTTGTAATGTTATCTGAATTTCCATATTTATCTCTGAATCCATAATATTTTGCGAAGCTTTCTTCACAAAGATATCTTCCCCACCAGGCATAAGCATTTTGAGGTTCTAATTCTGTTATTTCTTTATAAAGTCTATTGGCTTTTTCTACATTTCCTGTTTGCAAGCACTGATATGCAGAAGTAAGTTTTGAAGCAGCAGTAGCAATACCATCAACTTCTACTTTACCTGTATGTTCAACTACAGTTACAACTTTCTCTACTAATTGTCGTTTTGTTCCACAGTAAATACAGGTACCAATTTCTCCATTTGAATCTACTGCAAGTGTACCACCACAATTTGCACAAACAAGATTCTGTTCCATTTTTTTCCATCTCCATAGTTTATTTATATTATACCTCGCCAGTGGCGTGTGAGTATAACATTTTTTCTCCGTATCCTTTGTAAATCGTCTTATGTGATAAATGCCGTATAAGATTTATTACAAAATACGTTATTTACTATAATATAAAAAAAATAAGAAGATGTCAGTTGCTTATGCGGTTCCGCCTAAAATCACCGTCTCATTGTCCGTCTAAGATTTCATCAAGCGGGCTTTCTATTTCCTTGACGCCCCGGTTAAAGAAATTCAGCGGCAAGCTGTTTGTTTCCTTCGAGATTATCTATAACACGTCGAACTTCTTCTTTTGTAAGCACAACCGGAACTCTTTTTTTATGTTTGGCGTGTATTACGTCGCAAAGATTATCCGGCTCAACGTGTTTTACATGGCGAAAATAAAAAAAGGCGCAAATGGTGAAAAAAATCATCTCCCCCACCCACAAGCAGCCTAGCACCGATTGAAACGGCGGTGGAGATGTTGCGTTAGCGCTGGTAGCCTCGCCTGAGGCGTTCTGGCGCGACCTTTGGGAGCGGAAGAATGAGCGTTAGCGAAGGGCGGACATAGCGACCCGAACGAAGTGAGGGTAACGCCCGACAACTTTCAATTTTCCTTTTTCAACTTTCCTTTTCCTTATCTTCCAATAAACCGTAAAAAACAGTAAAATACCCTTATGTTTCGTATATATGTAGAGCGCAAGCCGGGCTTCCAGAGTGAAGCTCAGAGCATTTTGAGTGAAATCAATGGATTTTTGGGCATTTCTTCTGTAAAGGGAGTGCGTTATTTCAACCGCTATGACATCGAGAATACTAGCGAAGATGTCTCAAAAATGGCGGCCTTGCGAATCTTCTCTGAGCCGCAGAGTGATTCTGTTGTTTACACGGAGCTTCCTACCGATGCAAACGACACTGTAATCATCTGGGAATATCTGCCGGGTCAGTACGATCAGCGGGCGGATTCTGCCGAGCAGTGTCTTTCTTTGCTCCGCGAATCTATGCGTTCTACTGCAAAAGTCGGAACAGAGCCACCACGCGTAAGATGTGCCAAAATGGTTATCTTGAGCGGAACTGTTTCTGCCGATGAAGTTGCAAAAATTCAAAAATATCTTATCAATCCTGTCGATTCCCGTCTTACTGATTCTAAAATCCCTGAAACCCTTGAAATGAAAACTGAAACTCCAGCCGACATCCCGACTGTCGAAGGTTTCATCAAGCTTGGCAAAAAAGAGCTCGATGCTTACCGCGAGAAAATGGGTCTTGCTATGGACCTCGCTGACATTCAGTTCCTTCAGGATTATTTCAAGTCAATCAAGCGCGATCCGACCGAAACTGAAATCCGCGTTCTCGATACTTACTGGTCTGACCACTGCCGTCACACTACTTTCAACACTGTCCTCAAGGACATTAAGGTAGAAAAAGGTCCTTACGCTAAGCTTTTCAAAGAGTCCCTCAAAAATTACGAGGCTATGCACACTGACATCTATGCAAAACGCAAGGACAAGCCTCTCACCCTTATGGACATGGCTACAATCGGCGGAAAATATCTTCGCAAGCACGGAATGCTCGAAGACATGGAAGTTTCTGAAGAAAACAATGCCTGCTCTATTTTCATCGATGTTCACTACACTACTGACGAAAATGGAAATCCTTTGCCAGAGGGAAAAGAAGAAGTCGAACAGTGGCTCCTTCAGTTCAAAAACGAAACACACAACCATCCGACAGAAATCGAGCCATTTGGTGGCGCCGCAACTTGTATCGGTGGTGCAATCCGCGACCCTCTTTCCGGCCGTTCCTGGGTTTATCAGTCAATGCGCGTAACTGGCGCTGCTGATCCTACTGTTCCTTTGAGCGAAACTCTACACGGAAAACTCCCTCAGATGAAAATCTGTCGTGAAGCAGCACAAGGCTTCTCTTCTTACGGAAACCAAATTGGTCTTACAACTGGTCAGGTCACAGAAGTTTATCACCCGGGCTTCCTTGCAAAACGAATGGAGCTTGGTGCCGTAATCGCAGCAAGCCCTTACAAGACTGTAATGCGCGAAACTCCAGAAAAGGGCGACATCATCATTCTTCTTGGTGGAGGAACAGGTCGTGACGGTATCGGTGGTGCTACAGGCTCATCAAAAGTTCACACAGAAAAATCAGTTACTACAGCGGCTGCCGAAGTTCAGAAGGGAAATGCCGTTGAAGAACGAAAGATTCAGCGTCTTTTCCGAAACCCTGAAGTAAGCCACATGATCCGCCGCTCAAATGACTTCGGTGCAGGCGGTGTTTCTGTTGCTGTGGGCGAGCTTGCCCCAGGACTGGACATCAACCTCGATGCAGTTCCAAAAAAGTACGAAGGTCTTAACGGAACAGAACTTGCAATTTCTGAAAGCCAGGAGCGAATGGCTGTAGTCGTCCGCCCAGGCGATGTAGATAAATTCATCAAATATTGTAATGACGAGAACCTGAATGCTGTCGTTGTTGCGACCGTAACCGACAAAAACAAGCTCACGATGAAATGGCGCGGCAAGACAATCGTCGACATTGACCGCTCATTCCTCGATTCAGCTGGTGCAGTTCACACAGCAAAAGCTTCTATTGAATCTCCTACAGAACAGCACGATTCACCGCTCGTAAAACCACTCGACTCAGTTGCAAAGGTTCTTGGCAAATGTGCAAGCGCAACTGGTGAAGCAGGCGGCGAAAAACCAACAGCCGAGCAGATTAAAGAAGCATTCATCGAAAACATCCGTGACCTCGCATGTTGTTCTCAGCGCGGTCTTCAGGAACGATTCGACGGCTCAATCGGAGCAAGCACTGTCCTCTTCCCGTTCGGCGGAAAGTACCAAGGCACTCCGGAATGTGCTATGTCGGCAAAAATCCCGGTCATCTCTCCTCGTGAAACATCAACTGTCTCTCTCATGTCTTATGGATACGACCCGCGGGTTGCTCAGTGGTCACCATGGCATGGAGCTCAGACAGCAATCCTTTCTTCACTCGCAAAAATCACCTGTATCGGCGGTAAGGCAACAACAAGCCGCATGAGCTATCAGGAATTCTTCGGCCGTGCCGTAAGCGAGCACACTTGGGGCTATCCGACAGCAGCACTCTTGGGTTCAATCGACGCTCAGAGGGAAATGGGCTGTGCTTCAATCGGCGGTAAGGACTCAATGTCAGGAACTTTCGAGCACATCAACGTTCCTCACACACTCGTTTCTTTCGCAGTAGCACACGACGAGGCAAAGAATGTTCAGTCAGGTTCATTCAAAAAGAGCGGAAGCTACATCTATCTCGTTCAGATTCCATATTCAAAAGAACTCGCACCAGACTGGGACGCTTTCAAAAAGAACTCAGATGCCCTCTACGAGCTCAACAAAGCCGGCAAGATCAACGCAATGTACCCGGTTGGAGCAGGCGGAATCGCTGAGGCAATCACAAAGATGTCATTCGGAAACAAAATCGGCGTTCAGCTCACACAGATTCCGACATCAGCAACAGTCATCGGCTTCCACCGCAACGCAAACGACACAATTGCAGACCTCTTCACACCGCAGTACGGCTCAATCATCGTTGAGACAGACGACGACAAGTTCGAGAACGGCGGCTTTGTAAACACAACAGTCCTCAGAATCGGTAACACACAGAAAGACCCGATCATCTCATTCGAAATGAAGGGCGTTGATCCTCTTCCAAAGGCAGAAATCAAACTTTCTGACCTCTACGAAGCATGGGAATCTAAACTTTCAAAAGTATTCCCGCCAGTTTCTTCTGTTAAAAAGGAAGAAAACTTGCCGGAATGGGCAAAAGAAGAGCACGCATCTTTGGGCGAAGCACGAGCCAAGAAAGATACATTCACAGTAATCGATCCAAGCAAGGCAAAACCACGCGTAATCGTTCCGGTATTCCCGGGCACAAACTGTGAGTACGACATGGCGCGCGCATTCAACCTTGCAGGAGCTGACTCACACATCCTCGTCTTCAAAAACAGAACTCCAAAAGACCTGGAAGAGTCACTCGCCGCATTCAAGGCAGAAATCGAGCAGGCACAGATTGTAGCATTCGCAGGCGGCTTCTCTGCAGGTGACGAGCCGGACGGTTCAGGAAAATTCATCGCAAACGTAATCCGCGAAAAACGAATCTCAGACGCAATCACTTCTCACCTCGAAAAGAAGAACCTGATTCTCGGTATCTGTAACGGCTTCCAGGCTTTGATTAAGACAGGCCTCGTTCCATACGGAAAAATCACTGAGCCAAGCGCAGAGACACCGACACTTACATTCAACGACATCCACCGGCACATTTCGCGCGTGGTCTGGACCCGCATGGTAAGCGCCGCTTCTCCTTGGGCTTTGGACGCTTCTGTACTCGAAGAAAAACCGCATTATATCCCGGTAAGCCACGGTGAGGGCAAAATCTTCATTTCTGAGCAGCTCGCAAAAGAATTGTTCGCAAACGGTCAGGTTTACAGCCAGTACTGTGACGAAAACGGCAAACCGACAATGCTCGAACCAGAAAACCCGAACGGCTCAGCATTCGCAATCGAAGGTCTCACAAGCCCGGACGGTCTCGTTCTCGGAAAGATGGGCCACTCAGAGCGAACAGTCGGCATCGGCGGCTACACAGCAGACCTGATTAAGAACATCGCCTGCAACAAGGAAGCAAGTTCATGCCAGAACCTCTTTAGGGCTGGCGTAAGGTACTTTAACTAAATTAAATGGGAAGGGGGAAAGTCTTCACCAAGAGCTCCCTCCCTATTCCTCTATTGGAAAAGAAATGTGCCACAAGTATGTGGCGAAAAAGAAACAAAAGTGACCTCGCTGTAAGTGATTTTACTTGCGACGAGGTTTTTACTTTTCCCACTTCCCTATTTTCTACTTTCCTTTTTCCCGATTTTTCATTATCTTTAAACCATGAATAACACAGATTTTCTTGAAATTAACGATATAACTTTTACCTACCCTGCTGTTGAGGGTGATTTGGACGAGAACGGCAAACAAATTGAACCTAAGCCGATTTTTGAGCATTTTTCAGCCAAACTTCCAAAAGGATTCGTCAGCTTTGTCGGACAGAACGGCTGCGGTAAAACTACTCTCATGCTTTTGGCAAGCGGACGGCTCACACCTCAGAGCGGCACTGTTTCTCTTCTTGGGCAGAATCCTGCAAAACTCGACGACGAGCAGAAAAATCTTCTCGCATCTGTAATTTATCAGAACATGGAATTTGAAACCGAAGACAAAGTTAGCGAGCTTCTTTCCTTTGTTTATCAGAACGGCGCCCTAAAAGGCAATGCAAAGGCAATCCGCGAGTCAACTGAGGGCGGCGATCTTCTCGGCGAAGTAATCGATATTTTCGAGCTCAAGGATGTCCTCGGCCACGCGCTCACCCATTTGAGCAAGGGCGAGATTCAGCGGGTCCTGCTTGCTTTCGGCATCCTCTACGGCAGCGCGTCACTTTTCATGGACGAGCCTCTTTTTGCGATGGAGCCTCATCAAAAGGAAGCTGCCCTCGCCTACCTCAAGGAATACGTCCACAAGACAGGCACCACGATTTATATCTCTATGCATGAGCTTGATTTAACAAAAAAATACGCTGACACGGTTCTGCTTTTCTATCCAAACCGCGACATGTCGCTCGGCACTCCAGAAGAAGTCCTCACCCGCGACGAGGTTGAAAAGGCTTACGGCGTTCCTTATGCCATGCTCAAAGACCACGAAAACCTCAGCCGCGAGTACCTCAACTCTCTGAGCCAGAAAAAACAAGAAAAATAGGCGCAAATTAAGCGGCTGCGGGCTTTCCGTGGTTCCGCGCTAACCGCGCTCCATTCAGCGTAAGCCATGCTGCACATGACTTACGCTGAACGCTACGCGCCACTACAATCCCGTGCGGTAATTTACTGGATTTGCCTGGGGAATGAAATGGCATTGTCATTATTGGTCTTGATCCGAAAAACTATCTTAAATCCTTAATGTCTGCACCAAGAGTTTTTAGGATTTCCCCGACAGTTTCTTTTGATATTCCAATAATCTTTAGTGTGATAATTCTTTTGCTTACATCGCTTCCATCAGCTGTGATTACAGAGACAATCTTGCCGTTCTTGTCAGCGATTGCCTTACTGATTTTGGCAAGCTCGCCCGGATTATCGTTTGCTTCGACTTCTGCGCGGACTCCCTCATATCTGAATCCGAACATATCGACTACAGCCTTGAAAAGATCAGTCTTTGTAAGAATTCCCGAAAGAACCTCGCCGTCCATGACAATCAGGCTGGAAATCCCCTTCTCCGACATGATTTTTGCGGCTTCTTCAATCGTGGCATCCTTTTGAATCGTAATCGGGTGCGTTTTCATCACTTTTTCGACGGTGATTTTTGAAAGAAGATAGCTCAATTCGTAAATATCGAGGGTTGTGGCGTTTGAAGGCATGGTTTTCTTTAAATCAGTCTTCGTAATAACGCCTATAAGTTTGCCAGAATCATCGAGGACAGGAACTTTTGTAATCTGCTCCCTGTCCATGGTGCTTTTGACATTGGAAATCAGTTCTTTGGGGGTTGTATAAATCGGGTTTTTGGTCATAAAATCGCGTACAATCATAAGCGCCTCCTATTTCTTTCCTATATATGATAGCACACATTTTGGGAATTCAATAGGAATTTTTCATGCCAACAGCCATTTCTCCCACCCGTGCGTTAACGCACTAAAAACCTGTGCGTTCACACTAACACTATCTTTTTGAAATCTGATATTTTTCTTAAAAAAGGGCGTATGCCTTTTAAAACAAACTAAAAAGAGGTTTTTATAATGAAAAAACTTTTTAAAACACTGGCTGCACTCGCAGTAGTAGCGGCACTTGGTTTTGGCTTTGTGTCTTGCGGAGGCGGAGATGACGACAGCTCTAGTGGCGGCGGTGGCAGCAACTCAAATTCTGCTTTAGCTGTTTTTACCTGCAACAGTGGTTATGATACCCGAACCCTGACCTTTTATAATGACTCTACTTTCAAAGTAATTGTAAGTGGCGAATCTGAACCTCAGGCAGCCGGAACATATAAATTTGTATCCGGTGACTGGGAAAACGGTACAATCTCATTGAATGCCACATCTGGTGAAAAACAAGAGACATTTACTGGTACTAAAACAATTTCAGAAAAGAAAATAACTTTCAGTAGCAAGACATATATCCTTACTGGCGGAACGCTTAAGACTCCGTCTGACGAAAGCGGTAATTCTGGAAAAGAACCTTCCCAGACTGAAAAAAAACTTCTTGCGGAATACAACTATGACAATCTGAGCCTTATTTCTTTTTATTCAGATAACACATTTTTATTCAAATTTTCAGACAACGACTATAGTAACGAATCAGGTACATATTCGCTCGTTGGGAACTGGAACAATGGCTGTGTCGCAATAAAAAACAGCAGCACATCAAGTTACAAAAATATTGAATCAAGCGTATATGTAATTTCTGATGGAGTGCTGAAAATTTCTTACTATAAGTATTCTGTGAAGGAAATTGCAAGCGGAGCTGATAAAAATGTATTCCCGGAAATGGTGTACTTCCCTGACAATGAAGAGTATTCTGAAAAAAAGATTGTCGGTTTATTTATTACAAACGATGAAACAAGCGAGTCCAATAAAATTTACCTTGGAAAAATAGCAACTTTCTTTTTCTCAGACAACACATGGCTGTCTACCAAAAAAGCAGACTCTGCCAGCGGTATCCAGACTTCCGTGCTAAATACAGGAACATATACTGGTGTAATAGATATGAACAAGAGAACCTCTTCCAGCGTTACAATTGCATCAGATGGTCATACAAGCAGTGATACCATTAAAAAAGATGAATTTGACAGAGTTTACCTCAGCAATGGTTTCAAAAGAGAATATAGATTCGATGCCGATGTTTTTACTTCAAAAGAGAAGTACATAAACTATGACAAAATCGCTGCCATTTTTGATGCTCCTGAAGAAAAAGGAGATAATTATACAAAAGAAAAACTTTATGTCTTCTATAATTATGATAGCTCTAGCGGAAAATATCTTTATGAAGTTTTATCTATTATAACTGCAGGCGATTATACAAACATAAATGTTTTGGAGATTTCTACATATTCAAAATCCGGTGATTGGTTTGACGGTAAAATAAAATTCTCAGACGGTTATTTTGGTAACGAAATTAAAGATCGTGTTATGACAATTGGAGACGTGAAATATACACGCTCATATCCAGAATACAAGGATACTACAGCAGCCAATGGTTCAGCCACTTTCGAAGCAACTATATTTGGAAGAAAATACTCCGTTAAATTCAACAACGGCACTTATGTACAATATTGCAATGGTCAGGAAGAAGCGAAAGGCTCTTACACAATGACAGGTGATTTTACAAACGGCACCATGAGGCTTAATGAAAATCAAGAATACAAAAATGGTTCGTGGAAATCAAAATCAGAAATCATCGACTGTGTAATTACAAATGGAGTCCTTACAAACACCTATGGCTCATTCATACGTGTAAACAGCAGTTCAGATTCCGGTAACTCATCTGCAGACTCTGGATCAGGCAACACTGGCTCAACAGACACAAGCGTAGAAACACAACTTGCTTTCAACAGCACAGAACTCAACAACAAAGTCTACAGGTATACTACAGGTAAAACTGATGACTGGAGATTTTATATCTTCACAGAAAACAAATGCTATAGAGATTATGGGTACACAATAAATAATACCCAAATGCTTGCGGATAATTGTGGTGATGCCACATCAGATAAAGAAACTGTCACCGTCACCAAAAAGGGAGACAAGTACTATGTTTCCGACAGCATTGGCAGTAACAGAGAAATTAAATATGTAGGCAATTACGAAGTTCCAACTACAGCAGAACTCTGTCTTGCACACGCGAAAATGGAATACTATAAGTTTGAGTCAGCTAACACGACAACAAGATTTGATGATAATACCAAAATTGATGGTAGGACAGATTTAGTCGTAGCATATTCTGATGGTACTTTCAAATTCGCTGAAATTAGCCGGAAATCGACTTTATACTTGCTGACACCTGATAAGAAGTACATGGCATGCTTTATCAAGCGTTCTGCTCTGAAATCTTCTCTTTTTACTTATCAGAATGATGGATACATTATGATTGGATACTATAATTTAAATAATTCTTCTCCTGATATAAGTAGCTCATATATGGGCAGCCCATACAGTGGTGGGGAGTCGAAAAATGTATGTGTTTCTGTAGTTTCAGACGATAGCCATCATTCTTTAGGCAAGCTTCCTAATAAATTCCTTCCTGCCATTCTGAACGGCTATAAAATATATAGCGACAGTAATTGCACACAGGAAATTACTGATTGGAGTGCAGTACCGTATAATACTAATTATAAGAATGCTTACATTTACGCAAAACTTAATTCGTAAATAAACCACAAGAGGCTGTCCAATAAGTTCAAAAGCTGTCATTTTCGGGCTTGACCCGAAAATCTATTTGCTTATGTTGCAACAGAATGCCGTGTCGAGTACGGCAATGACATATACTTTTTGGACAGCCCCTCAAGTTTTCAAAAAAATGTATAATCTTTCCATGAGCTGTTCGACAAACAAAATTTACATTTCTCTCATAAAAACAATCCTTCTCTGCCTTCTCGCCCTTCTTTTTAACCTTGCAAGCGCGTATTTTTTCGGCGATATGCTTCATGTTCCGCTTTTTCTGGATACAATCGGTACGGTCGTGACTGTTTTTTATGCAGGTCTTGTGCCTGGGCTTATTGTCGCAGGCTTTTATAACGTTTTACGCGTCTTACTCATGGTTCTAATGGGAAATCCTGCCTATCCCTGGGATATGATGTACGCCCTCTGCGGTCTTGTAATCGCTTTTTGCACCTGGGTATTTATCTATAAAAACTCAAATTTCAGGAGCTGCAGGCTTCTTACCGTCCTTTACCTTCTTTTGATTGTGCTTGTTTCATCATTTGCCTCAAGCCTGATTGGAGCAGGAATTGAAACCGCACAGAGAATCATCTTTAACAATCAGATTTATTCAAATCCTGTAACGCTTTTTGTCCAGGCCTTTCTTGGCGGCAACAGCGGGCTCTTTCTTGCCTGTTTTATCACGCGAATCCCTGTTACGGTTCTTGACCGCTTAATCTGCACTTTCGCAGGCTGGGGGCTCTACCTGCTCTTAAAAAAACTCTCTTTCCGTGCTAAAATGAATTATGCCTAATCTTTTTGATATGTCCAGCCTTGCCAACGATGCACAGGCTTTGTACGGCATAGTTCAGACTTTCATCCTCTTTTTTATCATACTTGCACTTGTCTTTTTTGCAGCCCTCGTTGCAATTATTGCCGTTTTAATCAAAATGCGGCTTGCAGATGACAGCCAGAAGGAAACTGCGGAATATGCCTCGCATGTGCTTAACGCGCAGGAAGAAGAACGCTCACGAATTTCCGCCGAACTTCACGACACCGTGGCTCAGGATTTAAAGGCAGCCGTCACTTTTTTAGAGAGTGACAAGCCAGTTTGTGAGACAAGGGAGCTTCTTTTAAAGTGCATTACACAAATCCGCTCAATATGCTATTCGATTGTTCCGCCGGAGCTTTCGGGTCAGTCACTTTCTTCCGCCCTACATTCTTTGTGCTATAATTTTAAGAATAAAACAGGCTTTGAAGTTTCTTTTTTCTTTAAGGAAGAGGCTTCCCGACTTTTGGACTCAAACTTTCTTTCCGAATTGCAGAAACTTAGCATTTACCGGATCGTGCAGGAATCGCTTACCAACATTCAGAAACACGCCGGCACTTGTGAGGTTTCGGTTTTTGCCAGAAAAGACTATAAGAACGAACGGGGGGGGGGCTATACCTATATATAGAGGATGACGGCAGGGGCTTTACTCCCGAAAATCTTTTGACATCGGATAAATCTTCTCACTTCGGCTTAAAGGGAATGAAAATGCGTGCGGCTCAGACGGGTGGCACGCTTTCTGTTTTTTCTGAACCAGGCCTTGGCACAAGGATTCTGCTTTTTATTCCCATTGGAGTTTTTGAAAAATGAACAAGACTTTCTATGTTGTAGAAGACCACAGCCTCATGAGGCAGGGAATCATGGGCTTTCTCGCGGAACATTCTGATTTTGAATGTATCGGTTACTCTTCAAATGCAAGGGATTTTTTTGATGCCATGCGCTCTCAGGGCGAAGGCGGTCTTCCTTCTGTCCTGATTACTGATTTGAATATCGAAGGCAGCGTAGAAAACGGTCTTTCCTTGATTAAAAACTGCCGTTCCGCCTTTCCGTCCGTAAGGATTGTGGTCTATTCCATGCATTCAGCCGGCAGCATTGTGAGCGGAGCCTTGGAAGCGGGCTGTGACGGCTTTGTTTCCAAAATGAGCGACGAAGCGGAACTCAAAAACGCCCTTGAAAATGCCGTTCTGGGAAAGCGTTATGTTGATCCGGAAATTGCCCCGAATCTTGTTACTTTTGAAAAAACTCTATCCCAGTTCACTCAGCGCGAAAACGAGATTCTCCGCTTGATTTTGCAGAATAAATCCAATGTTCAGATTGCGGAAGAACTTGGGATTAACAAGCGCACCGTCGAAAACTGCATCAGCCGCATTTACAACAAGACAGGCTTTTCAACCCACAAGGAGCTGATTGCAAGTTTCGGAAGCAGAGATTTTTAGCATTTGGGCGCTACGGCTTCGCCGTCGGGCTTTCCGCACTTCCGCTATCGCTCCATACCGCAAGCGGTACGCCTGCGGCGGTGCTCCAATCCCTAGCGCTTTAGCCGCCCAAATATGCCTTTTTGACGCTCTCGTCGTGAATCATTACGCTGGCGTCACCAGAGGCAGAAACTTCTCCTGTCTCAAGAATGTAAACGCGGTTTGCAATGCTCATCGCCTTGAATGCGTTCTGTTCTACGAGCAAGATTGTCGTTCCGTCCTTGTTGATTTTCTGAATGATGTCAAAAATCTCGTCAACCAGAATCGGTGCAAGACCCATACTCGGCTCATCCAGAAGAAGCAGTTCAGGCTTTGACATGAGACCCCGACCCATTGCAAGCATCTGCTGTTCGCCGCCGGAAAGGGTTCCTGCAAGCTGCTTTGCACGCTCACGCAAGCGCGGGAAAAGCTCGTAAACATGTTCCAGGTCTGCTTTAATCTGAGCCGTGTCGTTGCGCAAGTAGGCACCCATTTCAAGATTTTCCTTAACAGTAAGGTTTGCGAAAACCCGGCGGCCTTCAGGAACGTGAATCAGTCCGGCCTTTACGATTTTGTCAGGATTTGTGTTCGTGATGTCCTCGCCCTTGAATGTGACACTTCCGCTCTGTTTTTTAATCAGGTTTGAGATTGAATGAAGAGTTGTCGTCTTCCCTGCTCCGTTCGCGCCAATCAAAGAAATGATTTCGCCCTTTTTGACGTCAAAAGAAATTCCCTTGAGCGCAAGAATCGAACCGTAAGAAACTTTTAAATCTTTTACTTCAAGCATGTTTTCCATTATTTTCCCCCCGCTGCATCAGCACCCAAATACGCTTTTATAACTTCAGGATTCTGCTGGATTTCTTCTGGTTTGCCTGTTGCGAGAACCCGACCGTAGTTCAAAACGTAAAGCCTTTCGCAGATTCCCATAACCAGCTTCATGTCGTGCTCAATCAAAAGGATTGTGAGGTGGAATTCCTTGCGGATAAAGGAAATAAGTTCCATGAGTTCCTTTGTCTCCTGCGGGTTCATGCCGGCAGCCGGTTCGTCCAGAAGCAAAATCTGCGGCTGGCTTGCAAGTGCACGGCAAATTTCAAGCTTTCTCTGCTCACCGTATGGAAGGTTTTTGGCAAGCTCATTCTCTTTTTCTGCAAGCCCGAAGAGTTTCAAAAGGCTGCGGACCTGATTCGTCATCATTTCCTCGTCCTTGCGGAATTTTGAAGTACGGAAGAGGATGTGGAGTGGATTTGCCTTTCTCTGGGCGTGCATTGCGATTCGTACATTGTCAGCTACAGTCAAGTTTCCGAAAAGGCGGATGTTCTGGAATGTACGCGCAATTCCGATTTTGTTGAGCTGAGCCGGTGTCATCTTGTTTACGATGTGAAGATGATTCTTTTTGTCGATGTAAGTAATCTGACCGCTGGTTGGTGTGTAAACCCCGGAAAGCATGTTAAAAACTGTAGTTTTTCCGGCGCCGTTTGGGCCGATTAAGCCGACGAGTTCGCCTTTTGTCAGCTCCATGTTCAAGTCACTGACGGCACGCAATCCGCCGAATACAATTGAAATGTCGGAAGCGGTTAAAATTGGTCTCTTTTCGCTCATTTTGCGCCTCCTTCGTTTGTTTCAGCTTTTGCAAGTTTTTTTGCCTTGATTTTTTTAATCAGTCCAGGAAGTCCGTCCCAGCATTTGATGAAAGAAAGTTCCTTCATGCCCAGCAAGCCCTGCGGACGGAAGAGCATTACGAGAATCAAAATTACCGGGTACAAAAGCAGGCGGTAGTTCTGCATGAAGCGCAAGAATTCCTGCATGTAAGTGAGTACGAATGCCGCGATAACTGAGCCTGTGATTGAGCCCATGCCGCCCAAAACTACGAAAATGAGGGCGTTGATTGAGTTGTTGAAAGAAGCAAGTTCCGGCTTGATAAGACCGATGAAAGGAGCGTAGAGTGCGCCACCGATACCGCCGATAAAGGCACCGGCGACGAAACCAATCATCTTGTATTTGAAAACGCTGACACCGTTTGAGTTTGCCGCAATTTCGTCTTCGCGGACTGCCATGATTGCCCGGCCGTAGCTTGAGCGGAGGAAGTTCTGAAGGAAGACGATAATCAAAACCAGCGCGCCGATGATTACCAGGTAAGAAAGGCTTGCACCCCAGTCGAGGCTGTCACGCAGGAAGGAGAATTTGAAGCTCTTTCCGTTCGGGCCGCCAGTTACAGGTTTGAGGTTTACCAGAACGACGCGGATGATTTCACCGAAAGCCAGAGTTACGATTGCAAGATAGTCGCCTTCAAGCTTGAGGGTAGGGAAGCCGATTAAAAATCCCAGGAAAGCCGCAACGAGAGGAGCGATAATCATCGCGATTGGAAGAGGAATTCCAACATCCTGTGCGAGAATCATGGTCATGTAGGCACCGACTGCCTCAAAAGCACACTGACCCAGGGTGAGCTGCCCTGTGATTCCACTGACTACGTTTACTGAAATCGCCATAATCGCGTTGATTCCGGCGAGTGTGATTACATAAGCCGTGTATGCGTTGATGATGTTTGCCCGGATCAAAAGGAAGGGCACGACAATCGCAAAAAGGGCGATTCCTGTTAAAATCAAAGTATTTCTTGTCTGAATGTTTTTCATGTCTGCCGCTCCTTAAACCTTTACCCTTGTGCGTTTTCCCAGAAGGCCTGCCGGTTTAACCAACAGAATCAGAATCAGGATACAGTAAGAAATTGCATCTGCGTACTGTGGGGCAGGGAAGTAGGCCTTTACCATTGTCTCTGCGATTCCAAGAATCATGCCGCCGACCATTGCGCCCGGAATTGAGCCGATTCCGCCCAAAACTGCCGCAACGAAAGCCTTGAGGCCTGGAATGTAGCCCATCATAGGGTCAATCTGAGGATAAGCCGTAGCGTAAAGAACACCGCCCGCACCAGCTAAGACTGAGCCGATTACGAAAGTGAGCGTGATGATTTTGTTTACGTTGATTCCCATGAGGCTTGAAGCTCCCATGTCAAAGGAAACGGCCTTCATCGCCTTGCCGACCTTTGTGTAGTTTACGATATAATTGAGGATAATCATGAGGGCCGCACTCAAAAGAATTACGACGACCTGAATGTTCGAGATTGAAACCAGTCCCCAGTTGAAGTTGACTGTTGCCATTGTAGGATACTGGCGTGGGTTAGGGCCGACAAAAGGAAGAACCCGCATGAGGTTCTGCAAAATCAGCTCGATGGCAATTGCCGTGATAAGAGAGTTGAGTCGTGGGGCAGAGCGGAGCGGACGATATGCAACGCGCTCAATCAAGATAATCAAAAGCGCGCAAGTTACCATGGCCGCAACAAAAGCAAGGCTCATTCCCAAAGCGGTAGTGCCCATAGCTGTGAGCACGAAATAGCCTGCGTAGGCACCAATCATCATTACATCGCCGTGGGCAAAGTTAATCAGTTTGACGATTCCATAAACCATTGTATAGCCAAGCGCAATCAGCGCGTAAATGCTTCCCAGTGAAAGCCCGTTCACGAACTGCTGAATAAAAATAGAAGTTGAATTCAATGTGTTCTCCAGAAAATACTTTTTCCTTTCTATTATATTTTAAAATAAAAACGCCCGCAATAACGAATCGCGTCATTGCGAGCTCATTTATTATAAAGATAAAGCAACATTTAATCCATATCAAATTGAGCAAAAACATGCGGAAGCGGGGTTATGCCACGAATCCACTTTGTGCGTGCGAGCGTAAGCGAGTCAGATACCTTATACGCACAACCGTGGATTCAAGTGGCATGTTCCCGCTGGGAGCATGTTTTTATTTAAGCCGGTTACGGATTAACTGTTGTGTTATAAACTGTTGTAAGTTTTCCGTCGCTGCCTTTTACGAGCTCAACGATAACGGCGCCCTTAACCGGGTTGTGCTTTTCGTTGAATCGGAGGTGACCTGTAACGTAGTCGCCGTCTGTTGCCTCAAGTGCGGCTCTTACTGACTCGCTGTCTGTTTTGCCTGCTTTGAGGATTGCGTCTTTGAGCATGTAAACTGAGTCATATCCCAAAGCTGCGAAAGCTGTTGGTGTGAGGCTGTATTTTGCCTTGTAGTTTGTTACGAAATTCTTAACTTTTGGCTCTGTTGAGTCTGCTGCGTAGTGGTTTGAGTAGAATCCGTTGAGAACCTCGTCACCAGCGTTTTCTGTGAGGCCGTCCCAGCCGTCAGCACCAACGATTGGAGTGTTGATTCCCTGTGCGCGGAGCTGTTTTACGATGAGGGCAACTGTTGAATAGTAATCCGGGAGATAAACTACATCCGGGTTTGCATTCTTGATTTTTGTGAGCTGAGCATTGAAGTCTTTGTCGCCAGTTGAGTAAGTCTCGATTGAAACGAGTGTGCCGCCGTTTGCTTCGAAAGCAGACTTGAAGTTCTCTGTGAGGCCAACTGAATAGTCATTTGAAATGTCATAGAGAACTGCTGCTGTTCTTGCACCCAGGTTTGATGCAGCGAATTTTCCGCCAACAACGCCCTGGAACGGGTCATCGTAGCAGGCACGGAATACGAAATTGCCAGCATCTGTGAGTTTTGGTGCTGTTGCAGCTGGAGCAATCTGAATTACTTTCTGAGCCTGAGCGAGCGGGCTGATTGCAATTGCACAACCAGATGTGAGCGAACCGAAGATAAATTTTACGCCGTCTTTTGTAACGAGCTTTTTGTATGCAGAAACTGATTTTTCTGCAGCACCTTCGTCGTCTTCTGCGATGAGTTCAATCTGCTGACCGTTGATTCCGCCTGCAGCGTTGATTTCATTTACTGCAAGTTCGATACCGTTTTTACAGTCACCGCCGTAAACAGCGTAAGGACCAGAAAGAGGGCCGATTGAGCCAAATTTAATAGTTGCGTTCTTTGAGCCACAGCCCATCAAAGCCAGAGCTACAACTGAAAGAGCCGCAATGCTTTTTACCATTTTCATCTTTTTCCTCCAAAATTTTGTCTGAAGGGTATTTTAATGAAAAGTGCAATCTTTGTCGATAACTGCGGATATTACGGTTTTATCGCTTTGTTTGCAACGAAAGTTCTAGCCTCTGCCTATTCGATGATAATGTAAGTTTTTTGCGCGCTGTCGATGCCCGTTGTATTGAAATTCAAGGTGACACTTGACTCGTTTTCGTCTGCAAAATTTACCGTACCGACGCTTACAAGCCCAATGCCATAAGGCCGCAAATCGTACCGGGCGTTATAAACGAAGCAAACCGGACCGGGATCCTTGAAGTAGATCATAGGAGGAAAAATTTCATAATATGACTTTGACACAATTTTACTGAGATTCCACAAATCAATCGCGTCAATCGTATAATCATAATCGTCCGAGAGGAATTCTGCAAAATCAGGGGTATCTGACAGGATTATTTTTTTATTGAAGCCGTAACCTTCTTTTTTAATCAGTAAGGCCGCCGTATACTCCTTAAGCATTTCTTCGATTGAAACTCCGGCTGCATCTTGAATCGATTCGACACCTAGAGAATCATTTGTAGCCATCTGCTTAACGAAATAAAGTCCGCCGTAATTGCGCATGGCCCAGGCCCCGAAAGCATAATTATTCGCATAGGAATATAAAAGTTTGTTTCCGCTGGACTGATATTCAAGGCCAATCTCATGATAATATCGGCAGAAGAGGGGAAGTCGCTGGAAAGGAGAATCTTCTTCGGTAAAATCCTTCGGGAAAAGCTTTTTGAAATAATTCATCATTATGTCTTCACAAAGCATTGATTTCATTTCGTTGTACCAAGTGTAAGTTTCTGATGTCGACTGAGGAAGTCTTTTATTTATTGTTTTTATACCGAAATGAATCATGTGCTGAAATTCATGTGCCAGGGTCGAAAGAACAGTGTTGGTATTATTTGCAGCATAATAAGCATCAATATAAATGTATTTACCGGAATTTGAATACTGCAAGTTACCGGCTGTGAAATTATGATGAAAATCTTTTCCATGGAAATAACCAACCATTCCACTGCTAGAATTATTACCAAAATCATTTCCAATATCATGAATTACGATGTTGACTTTTGTGCCCGTGTCGCTGTAATCCTTCATGCTGACGATTCCAGCCTGAAAATACATTTCATCTGATTCATTGCCGAAGACTTTTCTTACAAGCGGATAAACTTTATCAAAACAGTCAGCCATTTTTTGCACAATTTCAGAATTAACATTCTGAGTAGATTTTACAAAACCTCCATCAGTCCAATAAGTCGTATCGTCTTTATCACCGGCAACCCAGACATAGCAATATTTTCCAATCGCCCGGAGAGTGATTTTCTTTTTTTCAAATTTTTCTATTTTAGAATCCTTATCGAGGTAAATTGTTTTTTCAGTCTCATTTACCACTGGCGTTATTTCTTCCACGGTGCCGGCCGCTGCGTAATAGGCGCTTCGGTCAGCTAACTGGTCAAGAGAGGGAAGGCTGGCATTGAAATCAAGACTCATGCATGAAAATGACGGACTTAAATCTACGGCCTCTCTTGAAAACGAACTCTTGTTTTTTGAAAGTGTAATGTTTGATGCAGAGTCAACATAGCGCGTATATATAGAAGAAATTGATTTATTTGTGGGATTTGTTCTTGAAAGCCAGATTTTTTGACCGGTTTTCAGCCCGGAAATTTCCAGTTTTGATGTATCAGATGAAACTTCAATTATGTTTGGCTTATCATCATCATGCTGATATTTAACCGAGGAAGTTTTCGTTGCTTCGATTAATTGTCCGCTTTTATCAGTGCCTGTTTGAGTACTTGTTTGAGTACCTGTCTGACCTTCCTGCACCTGATCCATTATGTTATTGCAGGAAGAGAGAGAGAAAAATGCAATTGCGAGGACGCTTACTAGCAGCTTTTTCATAGTTACTTAATTCTACAATAAATAGTATAATACAGTTTACAAGAAAACAAGGGAAAATACATGAATATATGCCTTTTTAAATCAGAAGAAATTAAGAATTCTCTCAAAAAAAATGACGAACGGGCAAAACACATTATCAAAGTCCTTCACAAAAAGGAAGGCGACACTTTTGACGCAGGAATAATCGGCGGGGCAGCAGGAATCGCAACAATCACTTCGATTTCTGAAGATGGCGAAATTTCCTTTTCTTTTGAGCCAAAAACAGCCGGCAAAAAGCTTTACCCCCTCACGCTGATTATCGGTTTTCCGCGGCCCATTCAGCTCAGGCGCCTTTTGCGGGACGTGGCAGGGCTGGGCGTGCAGAAAGTCATTCTTTGCGGCACAGATTTAACCGAAAAATCTTATCTTGAATCAAACGTTGTCAGCGACGGAAGCGCATACCAGATGCTTTTGGACGGAACGGCTCAGGCAGCCAGCACCCACGTTCCTCTTCTTGAAGTTGCAAAATCTCTGGACCAGGTTTTAAAAACAAGTTCTCCTGAATGGGAAATGGCCTCAAAAATCGCTTTGGATAACAGGCGGGCATCTTCTTCATTGCACGATTTTCTGGCTCACGAATCGGCTCATTCGGTGATTGCGGCAATCGGAAGCGAGCGGGGCTGGACTGAACGCGAGCGGGATTTGCTTGAAAGTGCGGATTTTTCCCTCTGTTCTATGGGAAGCCGGATCCTGCGCACGGAAACGGCGGCAACAGTGGCAAGCTCAATCATTCTGGATGCCATGGGATTTCTTCAATAAAACACAATTTCTTTAAAATAAAAGAACCGCCCTCATCTGAGAGCGGTCTTCGCTGTTTTTAAGCAGCTATTTGGCTTAGCGGAGCAAGCTCAATACAGACTGTGACTGCTGGTTTGCCTGAGCGATCATAGCTGTTCCTGCCTGCTGGAGGACCTGGTTCTTTGTGAAGTCTACCATTTCCTTAGCCATATCAGTATCACGGATGCGTGATTCAGAAGCCTGGAGGTTCTCAGCACCGATGTCGAGACCAACTACTGTTTTCTCGAGGCGGTTCTGGTAAGCACCGAGGTCTGCGCGCTGTTTGTTAATCTTTTTGAGTGCTTCGTCCAAAGTACCGATTGCGCGGTTAGCTTCGTCTGGAGTCTCGAGAGACATAATCTGCTCGTTTCCAACATTGCGGAGTCCGAGAGCACCAGCTGTCATTGTACCAATGTAAGCCTGGATGCGCTGATCCATGTTTGCACCAACGTGGAACCACATAGAAGCTGTAACTGAGTTCTCACCTGTTGAGCGAGCGAAGCGTCCTGTCAAGAGGTTCATACCGTTGAACTGAGCCTGTGAAGCGATGCGGTCAACTTCTGCGATGAGAGCAGAAACTTCAACCTGAATCTGCATGCGGTCTTCGTCTGTGTAGATACCGTTTGAAGACTGAACAGCAAGCTCACGAATGCGCTGAACGATGTCAGTTGTTTCCTGGAGGTAGCCTTCAGTTGTCTGGATGAATGAAATTGCGTTCTGAGCGTTCTCAGAAGCTTTGTTCATACCACGAATCTGAGCTCTCATTTTCTCAGAAACAGCAAGTCCAGAAGCGTCATCACCAGCACGGTTGATTTTCATACCTGATGAAAGCTTTTCCATGTTCTTGGTGTTGTTCAGCTCTGTGAGACCTGTTGAACGCTGTGCAAACATTGCACTCATGTTGTGATTAATAACCATAGTTTATCTCCTTATATCACTATCTGGTTTTTAACGACAGGTCTTCGTTCAGAAACCTGTTGCCTTTATTGTTAGGCGCCCACCCATTGGAGTTTGTGCCCTACAGTTATAATGTCGGAGTTTGAAAAATTAACTTAAGCGAAATTTGCAAAAAAAATTAAGAAATTTGAGTTTTTTTTGAAAAAATAGGCGGATAATTCTTTATAAAGACAAAAAAAGCCGCATCCTGCATGAAGACGCGGCCTAAAAATTCAGAATCAAAAGTTATTAAAAGGAAGAAAAATTATTTTCCAAAGATTGCGCTTGCGAGCTTGCCGATTGGGTCAAAATCAAGAAGAAGAATATCAACTGCGAAGAATACGGCAAATCCAACAGCAGCGATGAGCAAGAGGATTGCGATTCCGATAATCATCTGCAATGCGATTGGGAGTGAGTCAAACTTCGAAGTGTTTTTTGACGGAAGTGTATTTGAAGCCATAAGATACCTCTCGAATTAAAAATCTACAATATTATAATAAGAGCAGACTATTCCGTTCACAATAGAAAAAAACGACATCTATTTGAATAATACGCTGATTTATACTATCATAAGGACTAATAATAGCGGAGGACTTATGCTCTTTTCACCTAATGAAATTCAAGAAACTGTAAATATGTTTTTGCGCCACAAACTCGACGTGCGCTGCATTACAATGGGTATTTCCCTTTTGGACTGTGCTGATTCAGATTCAAAAAAGGCCAACCAGCGGATTTATGACAAAATCATGCGCAAGGCTGGGAATCTTGTTAAAGTCGGTCAGGATATTGAAAAAGAGCTTGGCGTTCCAATCATCAACAAGCGTATCTCCGTCACTCCAATTGCCCTTGTAGCCGGAGCCAGCGAAGCAAAATCTTATGTCGAATACTGTAAGACTCTCGATAAATGTGCTCACGAACTTGGAATCAACTTCATCGGCGGATTTTCTGCCCTCGTTCAGAAAGGAATCACTCCTGCTGACCGCATTTTGATTGATTCCATCCCGGAGTCCCTCGCTACAACTGAATTTGTCTGCTCAAGCGTCAACGTCGGTTCTACAAAATCAGGAATCAACATGGATGCCGTAAAACTCATGGGCGAGACAATCAAAAAGACTTCAGAAGCCAGCGCACACTGTGCAGTAAACGGCTGTTCAAAGCTCGTCGTATTCTGCAATGCACCGGAAGACAATCCTTTCATGGCTGGTGCTTTCCACGGACCGGGAGAAGCTGATTCTGTAATCAACGTCGGCGTTTCTGGCCCTGGCGTAATCCTTGCCGCAGCCCGCGAATACAAGGGCCGCCCAATCAACGAACTTGCAGAAGGCATCAAAAAAATGGCTTTCAAAATCACCCGTCTCGGTCAGCTCGTAGGAACAGAGGCCGCAAACCGCCTGGGCGTCAACTTCGGTATCCTCGACCTTTCACTTGCACCGACTCCTGCTGTAGGTGACTCAGTTGCCCGAATCCTCGAGGAAATCGGTCTTGAGGGAGCAGGATGTCCTGGAACAACAGCAGCCCTTGCAATGCTCACCGACATGGTTAAAAAAGGCGGCGTAATGGCTTCAACAAGCGTAGGCGGTCTTTCAGGCGCATTCATCCCAGTCTCAGAAGACGAGGGCATGATTAACGCAGTAAAACAGGGCTCAATCTGCCTCGAAAAGCTTGAGGCCATGACAACAGTCTGCTCAGTCGGCTTGGACATGATTGCAATTCCTGGCGACACACCTGCAACAACAATCTCCGGCATCATGGCAGACGAATTTGCAATCGGTATGGTCAATAACAAGACAACCGCAGTCCGCCTGATTCCGGCACCTGGCAAAAAAGCAGGCGAATGGATTGAGTTCGGCGGCTTGCTCGGCGGCTGCCCGGTAATGCCTGTAAGCAAATTCAGCTGCGCAGACTTCATCAACCGCGGCGGCAGAATTCCTGCACCGATTCACAGTTTTAGAAACTAGCGAACCGAAAATCCATCCGTGGATTTTCGGATTCGTACGAGAATTTTCTAACGAAAATTCTCTCTCTGCTGTTTCCCCGCATCCGTGCGGGGCATTTTTTCTATATTTATGAACAAAAATTCCCTTCTCACTGGTTTTTACAAGACTCTTTTCTCGATTGCGATTCCTATAATTTTGCAGAATCTCCTTCAGACCTTCGTGAACATGATTGATACGGTCATGGTCGGACGGCTGGGCGAGATTGCCATTGCCAGTGTAGGACTCGGAAATCAGATTTTCTTCATGCTGATTATGGTCAGCTTCGGCGTTTCTTCCGGCGCTACGATTTTTATCTCGCAGTTCTGGGGAGCGGGTGATATTCCCGGCATCCGAAAGACTTTTGGAATCATGCTTTCGGTCTGTTTTGCCGTTTCGCTCGTCTTTTTCGCAGGCTCTGTCCTGATTCCAGAAAAGCTTCTCCGCCTCTACACCAGCGACCAGGCGGTAATCAGCGAGGGAAGCATCTATCTTCGGATTGTCGCTTTCTCTTATCCGCTTTTTGCTATCGCTTCTTCCTGCCAGATGTCTTTCCGAAGCACCGAGCACGTCGTCCTTCCTGTGGTTACGACAGCGATTTCCTTTGTGACAAACGTCGTGCTCAATGCGGCCTTGATTTTCGGTTTTGAGCCGCTGGGAATTCCACGGATGGGAGTTGCCGGTGCCGCCCTTGCAACAGTAATTTCGCGACTGATTGAGACTGTCATCACGGTTTCTGTCGCACTTGCACGGAAATTTGAAGTCATGGGAAAAGTCCGTGAACTTCTTTCTTTTGACAGGGCCTTCATCATAAAGCTGATAAAAATTGCGAGCCCGGTTTTGATTTCAGAAAGCCTCTGGGGACTTGGAATCACTACCCAGAATTCGATTTTTTCTCACGCCGGAACTGATTCTTTTGCCGCTTTCAGCATTATGAACACGGTAAACCAGCTCACCTGGGTATTTTTTATCGGAATGGGAAACGCATCGGGCATTATTCTCGGAAAGAAAATCGGCGCTGGGGAAGAAGAAGGAGCGAGGGCCTTTGCACACAGATTCTGCTGGTTCATGCCGGTCATGGGCGCTGCAATCGGAATTCTTTTGTTCCCGCTTTCAAGGCTTTTACCCTTCCTCTTCAACGTAAGTCCTCATATTATAAGCATTTCTCAGTCAATGATGCTCGTACTCATGGGCATGTATCCAAGCCGGGCCTTCAACATGCTTATTATCGTGGGAATCTGTCGTTCGGGCGGAGACACGGTATTTTCTTTCCTGATTGACAACGGCTGGATGTGGCTTCTTGCGATTCCTCTTGCCTGTGCCGCGACTTTCTGGTGGAACTGCCCTGCCTGGCAGATTATGCTTTGTTTTGAAACCGAACAGTTTTTAAAGACTCTGTGCGGAATCTGGCGGGTTAAGTCTGGCAAGTGGCTTAGAAACGTAACGAGATAAAATCTACTCGAAAATTTCTTTAATTTCGCCGTCTGGAAGAAGATTGAGGGCGGCGGCAAACATGATGCAGCAGTTCATTTCGTATTCAGCCCACAAGGCTCCTTCCTGAAGACGGTCAAAGGTGACAAGTCCGACCGGCTTTTCAAGAGTTCCCAGAATGCACTGAATCGAAGACTGTATGCCGCGTTTTTCAAGAATCGAGCCGAAAGCCTGGGCATTTTTAGTCATTTCGATGGTAAAATCAACCCTGATATAAGCCTTTCCTTCGAGGGCTTCCACAAATTCCCTGGAATAGACGTAGCAGGCATCAGAAAGGGCAGGGGATTCTTCGCCCATACAGAAAATCCTCTTCATAGCCTCGCCGTAATAAATATTGATTGCGCCGAGATTGTAAGTTTTCAGCATGTGCTCGAGGACAGTTTTGACCGCATTTTTGGGCTGGCTTCTCAGGTTCAAGAGGAAATCCGCCATGCTTTTTAGCTCCCGGACTTCACGCACATCGTATTTGATTCCCTCGGTTTTTGCCTCGCTGGCCTTTTTGTAAAGCTCGCCATGAAGGTCGTCGCGGTAGAAGACATATCGGTCCCGGCCCTTGTCTTTTGCACGATAGAGACAGAAATCAGCTTTTTTGAACAATTCATCGAAAGTCTTTCCGTTTTTGGGGTACATTGCCGCACCAACGGAGGCCGTGAGCTTTATGTCGGTAAAGTCGTTTTTAAAGGCTGCACGGATGTCACTGATGAAAGCATGGAAAATTCCCCGGAAAGTGTTTTCATCATTCATGTCTTCGAGAATCAGAAGGAATTCGTCTCCACCGTAGCGGCCGATGATTCCGCCGTCACCGACAATTTTCTTGAGGATTTCTCCGGCCTTTTTCAAGACCTTGTCACCTGCAAGATGACCGTAGGCATCGTTTACTGGCTTAAAGTGGTCAAGGTCAACGATAACGAGCATGGCGTTTTCTTTTGTGCCCGGAACAAAGCGCTTGTGGGCAAAATCAGTTACCGTCTTTTTGTTGTAAACTCCGGTCAGCGAGTCGATTTTCAATTCATGAAGAATTTCACTGGATTTTTCAACATGTTCGACGTAGAATTCGGGCAAAATCCTGCCTACCATAAAGACTTCATCGTTGTCTTCAAGCCTTACTCCCTTAAAAGTGAGTTTTTCGAACATTGAGTGACTGAAGCGCAGGGAAGTGGTAATCGTCATCGAAAAAGATTCGTCGCAGGCCTTTAATTCATCAATTTTGCTTTCGAATTCAAGAATGTCGTTTTTATCGATTAAATCGTCTTCGATAATGCTCTTTTTCCAGGAATCAATATCCTGATCGTAGAGTATGACATTGCTCTTCTGCAAAAAGCTGCTGATTTTAAACCTGTTCGTTGATTTTTGATAGAGGAAAAGATACTCGCTTGTAATGCCGAGAACGTAATTAAGCTGGTGCTCGGCAAGCTCAACTTCGTGAAAGGAATCCAAAACCTTTGAAAATTCAAAGATTCGAAGAGTAAGATATTTTTTGTCGCTGAGGCTTCCGTTACCGACCGTGACGATGTTGTCCTGAGTCTCTCCGTTTTCTTTTTTGAAGGTAAATGAGCGGAAATCATTCTGATTGCGTGTCGACCTGACGAATTCTGAAAAGGCTTCCCTCTGCTCTGGGATTACAAGGTCTTCAAAATTCGTGTAGTAAAAACCAACCTTTTCAAAATAGCCGTAGAATTCTTTGTTCCGGTCAATGATTTTCAAGTCTTTATCAAGATACGCTATCTTTATCTCAAGGTTCTTCATAAAAGACACTCTCCGCAGAATTAATATAAGATAATTATAACTGCGGTTTTTAAATTTTTAAAGAAAATTTTATGTTTTCTACTTCAAAAGGACCTTTATCAAATCTTTGCGGCCAGCTTTTTCGAGGGCTTCCTTTACAAGAGGCCAGTTTTCACGGCGGTTGAATTGCAGAAGGGCTCGCTGGAGACGGCGTTCATGTGCTCCCCGCGCGACATAAACTTCCTCAAATTCACCGTTTTCGAGGCGGTTACGCGGATTTAAGCCAGTCCAGTACATACAGGTTGAAAGACTGCCCGGAGTAGGGTAGAAGTCCTGAACCTGATCAGGCACGAAGCCAGTTTTTTTGAGGTAAAGGGCGACTTCAATTGCTTCGGCCAAGCCTGCACCCGGATGAGAGCAGATGTAATAGGGCACGAGATACTGCTTTTTGCCCAGTTTTCTGTTCCATTCGGCGTATTCTTCGGCAAATTTTTCGTAAAGCTCGTGGCTTGATTTTCGCATGAGACGGAGCAGCTTGTTTGAGACGTGCTCAGGAGCGACTTTAAGCTGACCCGAAATGTGGTGCTCGACCAGTTCCTTGAAGAAAGTCTTGTCCTTGTCCATCATGAGATAGTCAAAGCGGATTCCAGAGCGGATGAAGACTTTTTTGACTTTTGGAAGAGCGCGCAGTTTACGCAGAAGCTCGACGTATTCGGTGTGGTCGACGTTCACGTTCTTGCAGGGATTTGTTCCCATGCAGTCCTTGTTCTGACATGCACCGCGTTCTTTCTGGAAGCGGCAGGCGTCGTGGCGGAAATTCGCCGTCGGACCGCCAACATCGTGAATGTAGCCCTTGAAATCAGGATTTTCGGTGATGATTTTTGCTTCTTTTAAAAGACTTTCGTGGCTCCGTGCCTGAATGCGCCTGCCCTGATGGAAGGTAATCGCACAGAAAGAACATGCACCGAAGCAGCCCCGCGAGCTGACAAGGCTGAACTGAACTTCGGAAAGGGCAGGGATTCCAGTCTTGCCGTTTTCAGCAGGCTGATCGTACATGGGGTGCCACTTTCGCGTAAAGGGAAGCTCGTAGATTGAGTCAAATTCTTCGGTTGTAAGGGGGAAAGCCGCCGGTTCCTGAACGATGAAGCGGGCATCAACAGGCTCAACAAGAGGCCGGCCGTTGACGGCATCAGTGTTCTGCTCCTGAATGAGGTAGCTTTCGGCAAACATTTTCTTGCATTCGGGAGTGTTTTTGCTGATTTCAGCGTAAGAAGGCAACATTATGGCATTTTCCGGAAATTCTTCGGTCTTGCTTGTGTACCAGACGGTACCGCGAACGCCTCGAATTGCTTTTGCAGGAATGCCTTCCCGGAGCTTGGCCGCGATTTCAAGGATTGAGTGCTCGCCCATGCCGTACATGAGCAAATCAGCCTTTGAATCAAGGAGAATTGAACGTCGCACGGTGTTTGACCAGTAATCATAGTGGCTAGTGCGCCGCAAGCTGGCCTCGATTCCGCCGATTAAAACATTTACGCCCTTGTAGGCCTCGCGGATTTTTGAAACATAAGTGATGAGCGCCCTGTCCGGTCTGTGTCCGGCAACTCCGCCGTGAGCATAGACGTCTTCGCTCCTGGGCTTGTTGTTTGCAGTGTAATTGGAAACCATGCTGTCCATGGCTCCAGCGCTGACGAGAAATCCCAGCTTTGGCCTGCCAAATTTGCGGAATTCCTCGACGTTCTTCCAGTCCGGCTGAGGCAAAATGGCCACAGAGTAGCCGTTAGCCTCAAGGAGCCGCCCCAGCAGAGCCGATGCAAAAGAAGCATGGTCAACATAAGCGTCACCAGAAACAAAAACGAAGTCAACTTCGCTTATGCCGCGATCGAGAAGGTCTTGTTTTGAAACTGGAAGGAAAGAATTCAAAAAATTTACAGCTCCTGAACGACTTCAGAAACTTCCGGGCATGCGTCTTTGAGGTATCGCTCTACGCCCATTTTGAGTGTCATGAGTGCCATCGGGCAAGAGCCGCATGCGCCTGTCAAACGCAAGTGTACGCGGTTCTGGTCGTCGATTGAAACGAATTCCATGTCGCCGCCGTCTGCCTGAAGCTGTGGGCGGAACATATCAAGTGCTTCTAAAACTGTCTTTTCCTGTTCTTTTGTCATAAATTACTCCTGTTTCGCCACGGCTTTCTACTCACGCAACGAATCTTTTCTATAAAGATAATGGAATTTGCGCGAAAAAGAAAGAATTATTTGCAAATCCTTAGTTATTTATGGTAGTGAGTTCCACACTGTAAAATTTCTACATAAGATTTTTCGGATTCTTCAATGATTCTATAAACAATTCGATTATATTCATCAATTCTGCGACTCCAATAACCAGACAAATCATCTTTCAAAGGTTCAGGCTTTCCTATTCCAGAATAACCATTACGATCAATATCTTTTAAAAGAGCATCCAGCCTTTTTACGAGTTTTTTATCAGAATGCAAATTCAAAAAATCTTCCCATGCCTCGTCAGTCCAAAGTTTATCCATCAGATAACCTCGCTGATTTCATGCTTGGTAAGTTTCCCCTGTTTTGCATGCTCTAAAGAAACTCTAAGCCTTTCCTGATTTTCTTCGCTCCAAAATGGATCAGCCTTAATTTCAAAAGGAATGCGGTTTTCTCTGAGGCAAGCGGTCATAAACATATTTACAGCAGAAGTTACAGTAATACCGATTGAGTCACAGAATCCTTCAAAAGAATATTTGCGTTCGTCATTTGTCCTAATGCTCATTGTTGCCATAGATTGCCTCCAAAATGTATTATTTTTCATAGAAAATGTAACACAATGTATGCAGAAAGGCAAGAAAAAGCGGGATTTTGGGGAATTTTAAGAACAATCAAAGAAAATGCCAAGAACTATGGGCGTTACCGCCCAGCCTTCGCAGGGACTACAATCCTAACGCGTTTTTATATCAATCCTAACACTTGCTAAATTTATCTAGGAAATCGACAAGAAGTTTTTCTTTCTCCGAGGACAGTTCTTCACATTTTTTTATTATTTCTGAGTGCTTGCGGTAAAGACGGAGTTGATTCTGTTCCTCTTCGTGATTTTTTGATGAGTTCGCGTTGTCTGTTCCATTCACCAAATATTCTACGGAAACTCCTAAAACTGCGGCGATTTTGACAGCAGTATCGGCGGAAGGGATGCTGCCTCTTTTTATTCCAAGATTAAAATTTGTAAGACTGAATTCACATTTGTTTGCAAGGTAAGTTCGGTTTTTACCGAGATATTCTAATTCCTCATCAACCCTACGCCAAAAATCACTCATAGTTCTTATATTTATAAATAATTGTTCAGTTTTCTATTAAAAATTTTCAAATGTAAAGTCTTTGTGATATACTTTACTAAAGTAAATAAAACCAATTTTACTAAACAATTATTCAGGAAAGAAAAGTATGGCAAACGAAAGATTCGATAACGCGAAAAGAAATAAGAATGACGAATTCTATACTCGTCTTGAAGATATAGAAAAAGAACTGGGGCACTACAAAGAAAATTTTAAAAACAAAACAATATTTTGTAATTGCGATGATCCGCGAATTTCAAATTTCTTTAAATACTTTGCGTTGAATTTTAATAATTTTGGAATCAAAAAGATTATTTCTACATGTTATAAAAATCAAGATGTAGATTTATTCACTCAAAATGACTGTGAAAAAGCTGTTTATATTGAATATACAGGAAATCCTAATGATCCAACTTCTACAGACTTTTCGACAATTGAAGTTAAGCAATTAAAGGGAGATGGAGATTTCAGAAGCCAAGAATGCATTGAGTTATTAAAGCAAGCTGATATTGTTGTTACAAATCCACCATTCAGCTTATTTCGCGAATATGTTGCTCAGTTAATAAAATATGACAAGAAATTTATAATTGTAGGACATCAAAATGCAATTTCCTACAAAGAAATTTTTGCTTTAATAAAGGAAAACCGGATATGGCTAGGTTATGGATTTAAAGGTGGCGCAGCTCACTTTATTAATAAACACTATGAAGATTATGCCGCAGCTGGAAATCATAAAGAAGGTATGATTCGTGTTTCTGGAGTTGTTTGGTTCACGAATCTTGATATTAAAAAACGGCATGAAGAATTAGTATTATATAAGACCTATACAGAACAGGAATTTCCACACTATGAAAACTATGATGCTATAAATGTTGATAAATCGACTGACATTCCTATGGATTATGACGGTGTGATTGGTGTTCCGATTACATTTCTTGACAAATATAGTCCTGACCAATTTGAAATAGTAGGGTTAGGAATTGTTGGAAGTTGCGAATTTACAAATGAGCGACGAATGGAAATTCTTGATAAAAATGGGACTCCAACAGGAAAGTTTACAATTAATGCAAAAGGAACTTTGTACAGAAAACATCTGGATTCGGATAAGAAACCAGCAGCATTTAAAGACTGCGAAACTGGAGAACTATATCAAAGCATTTATGCACGCATTCTAATCAAACGTAAAAAATGAAATTGCGTTAGCAATTTTGAATCCGCATGACATAACGTGACATAAAATCAGGAGAAAAAATGGAAATTACTTTGCACACAATTAAGGTTCGAGAACTTGTAAATGGATATCAGGATAATGACGAAGCTGGAGTTGTTGGCTTTGACGGAAAGCTTGATATTCGTCCACCCTATCAAAGAGAATTCTGTTATAACGATAATCAACAACAGGCTGTAATGGATACTGTTACTAATGGCTTTCCGCTGAATACAATGTACTGGGTTGTTCGTGAAGATGGTCGCTATGAAGTTCTGGATGGACAACAGAGAACTATTTCGATTTGTAGATACGTTAATGGAACTTACTCTCACAATATGCGTTACTTTACAAATCTGCAACCTGACGAAAAAGAACAGATTTTGAATTATGATTTACAGGTCTATTTTTGTGAAGGAACAGACAGTGAAAAATTAGGCTGGTTTAAAACCATTAATATTGCCGGTGAAAAACTTACTGAGCAAGAAATCCGAAATGCTGTTTATGCCGGTTCATGGACTGCTGAAGCTAAAAAGATTTTTTCAAAATCGAATTGTGTTGCAAAACTTTTAGGCGATAAATATGTGAATGGAAATCCAATTCGTCAGGAATTGCTGGAAACTGTTTTGGGATGGTTTGTCGGAAAAGATGATAAACTGATTTGTAATTACATGGGTAAACACCAAAATGATTCTAATGCTAATGAGCTATGGGTTTATTTTCAGTTTGTAATTGCATGGGTTAAGGCTTTGTTTCCAATTTATAGGAAAGAAATGAAGGGTATTGATTGGGGAAGCTTGTATAATCAATATCATGATAACGATTATGATCCGGAAGCACTTGAAAATGAAATTGTTTCTTTAATTGATAATGAGGAAGTTACAAACCATAAAGGCATTTATTATTATCTGTTTGACAGAAAAGATAATCATTTAAGTTTGCGCGAATTTGATGACAAAATGAAACGCAAAAAATATGAAGAACAGAAAGGTATTTGTCAGCTTTGTGGTAAACATTTTGAATTTACTGAAATGCAAGGTGACCACATTGTTCCGTGGAGTCGAGGTGGTAAAACTGTTTATGAAAACTTACAGATGCTTTGTCGTGTTTGCAATAATACCAAGAGTAATAAATAGCGTTAGGGTATGTAGCCCCTGCGAAGCAGTTCCGAAGCGAATATGATGAGCGCAGGAATGAAGCGACAGCGAAAGGGCGGAACACCCGACCGCCGCTTGCGGCGGTAACGCCCATCGTTCTCGGAGTTACCTTTTAACGCCCCCTTCCTACGCCACAATTCCCTTAATCACCAAGTCTATGCTGGCTTTGACCTCGGAGACGTCTTTCTTGTTGAGGACGGCGATTTCGAAGATTGCGGATTCTACCAGCGAATAAAGCATGTTGTTTACTGTTTTGACCGGCATTTTCTGGAAGTCGCCTCGTTTCTGGCCCTCGATGATTATCATGCTCAGAAGGTGCTTGATTCTGATGACCCGGCGGTTTACACGTTCTTCGGCGCTGGCTCCGGTTTTCTGCAGGTTAATCAGGTAAATCAAAAGGACGTTGAAAAGCGGGCGGTTTTGTTCGCAGATGTCGATAATCCAGTGCATAATCCTGCGCAGGCATTCTTCGGCACTCAGGCTTTTGTCTGCGAGGATTTCCATGAGTTTCCCTTCAAGCTCGCCTGTCATCTGCTTGATGCTCCAGGTGAAGATTTCCTTTTTGTTCTTGAAGTAGATGTAGAGCGTGGTTCTGGTGATTCCGCATGCGTCTGCGATTTTCTGGAAGGTTACGTCATCGTAGCCTTCGCGGGTGAACAGCTCCAGCGATTTTTCGAGAATCTCATGTTTTCTTTTGTCATGCTCAACGACTATCGCCATTCTTTTTTGCCCCGGTTGGAATTGAATTTATTGCGGGATGGCTTTCGGTTCCAGTCGCTTCTTTCGCCACCATTTCCTTCAGGACGGCTCTTTTTTGCCTTTTCAGTTCCGTTGTACATGTAGAAGGTGGTGTCGAGGTTTCCTGCCTTAAGGTCTTTGAGCGTGCTTGCGTAGTGACCGATGCATTCCTGGAAATGCTTGTTCGATGTGATTACGCCGATTTCCCACTTGGGGAAGTCAGTGAAGAGGGAAGACATATCGCGGTAAAGCCCTTTTGCCTGCTCTTCTTCGCCAAGTCGCTCTCCGTATGGCGGATTGCAGATGATGAGTCCTGATTCGTATGGTGCATGAAGGTCTTTAAAATCTGCCACGTCAAAATCAGGGCGTTCGATTCTTGCGTCGCTTCCAATCATCTGAAGGGCGCGTCCGGCCATTACGCAGGCATGTTCGGCATTGGTTCTTGCACGCTGAATTGCGCTTGGGTCGATGTCGGTGCCTGTGATTCTGCATTCAACGTCTGTGCGGATTTTTTCTGCCTCGGCACATTTGATTTCGCGGGCACGGTTTGCGTTAAAAATAGGAAGATTTTCGAGTGCAAAGCGGCGGCCGAATCCCGGTGCTACATTGTGGGCAAAGAGGGCTGCTTCGATTGGGAGAGTTCCTGAACCACAGAATGGGTCGTGAAGGGGAGTTTTTCGTCTCCAGAGCATGAACTGGAGCATGACTGCTGCCGTCGTCTCGCGCAATGGAGCAACGCCGCCGTCTGTACGGTAGCCTCGCTTGTGGAGAGGAAGTCCGCTCAAATCGAGACAAATCTGTGCCTCATCTTCAGTGATGAAAACGCGGATGTCGCTTTCTTCGCCGGACTCAGGAAGGCTGGACATGTGCCAGACATCACCGAGCTTTTTGTAAATTGCCTTCTGTACGATTCCCTGAACTGCGTGCTCTGAGTTCAGTCTTGATTTGTAAGTCCTTACTTTATCAACAGTTACCTTTGAATCTTTTTTGAGGAAATCCTGCCATGAAACTGAGTAAACGCCGTCAAAAAGCTGGTCAAAATCTTCTGCGTGGTAGCGGGCCATTTCAAGATAGACGCGGTCGGCTGTGCGGAGACAGAGGTTCGCACGGAAAAGGGCGTCATCATCACCTGTAAAAAAAACACGTCCCGGGGCATTGCCAGCGAGCTTGTAACCAAGAAGCTTGATTTCGTTTCCTAAGATTTTTTCTGCGCCAACGGCACATAATGCTATAAGTGTATTCATGTGCTCAGTCTACACGAAAATGACATTTTTGTCAAAACTGTCAAAATAAAATCGAATTGCTAGAAAATTTTGAAACGGTAAGAGAGGGTCATGTCGAAATATCTTGCTCCGGCACCACCTTCGTAACCGCTTGCAAGATCGTATGAATTTTTTGAACTGCTTTTGGAATAATCTTCACCACGAAGAACCCGCATGAAGAAATAATTTGCGTTGAACAAAATGGAATGTCTTTTGGCGATTGTGTAAGACAGTCCGAGATTCCACTTAAAGGCAGCAAAATATCCGTAAGTTAAATCAGCATAGTCAACAGATTTTAAGAAATGATTGTCGTAGGAAACTGCATAAACATAGGGAGCAAAGAAAAATCCTGTATTCGCCTCAAAATTCATGGGCAAATCAATAGAAAAATCACTTCCCAGCCACAGATAGTCAGCAACCCGCCTGTAGCCAATGACCTTCCGACCTGAAAAATCTTTTATCTCCTGATGCGAAGTATCTGAGTAATGATAATAAGGAGCGCCGGCCTGATTCATGGATTTTCCATACCAGCCGGTTCCGCCCTTTCCCATAAATTTTATCGTTTGATAGTCAAAAGCGACCGCAGGCTTGATTTTAACAATCTGGTAAAGATGAAAGTCATATCCGGCTTTGACGGAAAACTGAAAATCTTCTTCGAGATAGTTTTTGCTCTCGGAATAATTCGTTTTCCAGGTATTTCCGCCGTCTTCCGCAGCGAACTGAATGTTCTGCCAGTCAGAATCCATCATTTTTCCGCTTCTCATCGGAATGCCGATTTTAAATCCTGTCTCTAAAAAAATATTCTTCCAGCCACCGGAAATTTTGGCTCCGTAGTACCATTCCGGCTTGATTTCCCAGTTTAATTCACTCAGCTTGTCCCGTTTAAAATATGATTCCTTCAAAAAAACATATTCGTTTATCTGACCCCATCTCATGCCAAAAAGAGGTTCGACAGAAAGGGAAAATGCTGATTTTTTTTCGTCTTTTGGTTTTAATGTCTTTCTTGGTGAGACTTTCTTATTTTTATCAAATGAAGGCTCAATATTTAATTGCTTGCAAAAAAGCATGGTAACTTCATCAACGGCTGAAGGGGATGAAAACCAAATATCCTCAATTTTTTTTCTTCCCTCTGATTGAACATTAAAAAGAATTTCAGCTGTCGAAAAAGAAATCATACTTAGAGATAGAATATATAATGAATTTACACAGTCAACATAGGAAATTATTGCATAGTTTGATAGATACGAAGATTCATCAGTAACTTTAAATTTTGTATATGTTTTTAAGTTGGATATGATTCGGTCTTTTATTTGACGTGAAACCGATTCATCCAAAATTAAGTTATTGCCAGTAACTTTTAATTTAGAAAGTGAGTCTAAATCAGGCGATAAAACAGTAATATAATCATCTTCATTTATTGCAGCTTGAGAAAAAAAATTATTGATAATTGTAAAAAATAAACAAAGGATTATTATAATTTTTTTCATGATTCAGTTCCCTTTATTCTATCAAAGAAACTCATATTAGTCATTCAGATTGATTTCCATAACTTCATAAAAATTGCAGCATAAAGCCCGTGCAAGCGAATCTATTACACTTCCAGACGCTTTGTTGATGTCGTTCTGGCGCTGTTCATAAAGCTGAATCATTCGCAGAGAAACGCCTGAAAGCTCTGCAAGCTGTCTCTGTGTAAGCCCGCGAGACTTGCGTATTTTCTGAAGGTGCGTCGGCGAGGCCATTTTATTTGTCAAGATGATTTTATTTGCAACCGTGACGAATTTCGAGATGTCGGCTTCATGAAGAATATATCGTGGAAGAATTTCTGAAGGTACAAGACCGTATTCCTGAAAATCTGAAAATCTAAGTCCTGAATACCACTGATAATAAGCAAGCACCCAGCCAAGCCAGAATTCTGCCCCCTGCTCGACAAAAAAAACTTCGGGCACAACAGGAACTTCTGAGCCAATTTTTTGAAGGACATGTTCGCACAGGTCAATTCCAGACATGCCAACTATGTATTTTGGGTTAGCGTGTCCAAATTTTTCGGCAACTCCTGACTGAATAAAATAGAGGAAAAATTGATTCGGCTCGTAACAAAGGGAACGAATTGCATAGTCAAACATGACCGCAAGATTCTGTTGAGCGTCACTCAAATAAAACTGCTGGTATGCGCGGATCACCATGTTTTATATCTCCTCGGATTAAATCCATAACGAAAATTGCATTTGAATCAGTGATTTCTGATTTTGAACGCATCTCAAAGAATGTTTTCCGTGCCGTTGTATCACGGAACATCTTTTTTGGATAATAAATGCTTCGTTCGGCAACTAAACTTCCTTTAAACTCAAGGTGCGAAAATGCTTTTTTTGATTTTAAGACAATTTGCTCACCAAGTTTTCCAAGGTACATGGCACGGTTGAGTTTTTGAAGCGAAATCGTGTTGTTTAAAAATGCATTCGCAAAGGAAAAATAAGAATCGTCAGCACGGTAGCCTTTTATAACATCATAAGACCGATAAGGAATAAAAAAATTCTCCAGGAGAAAAGATTTCGCAGTTCGTGCGACATCAGAAGAAAGCTCAAAAGTGCGGTTTTCAAGCAAAATCGAAAGCCAGTTCAGAATGTTGTATTCATGGTTAGAAAGATTTAGAATTTCAAGACCTTCAAGTTCAAGAATATATTCATTTGCAAATCCGTCTTTTTCTTCGGAACAGCCCCATTCCTTTGCAAGTTCAATATTTTCGGTGCAATAGAAACCATACCCGTAATCATTTTTGGGATTTCCCAAATTAAATTGAGGAGAAGGTATAATGTTTTCAGAGCCGTGAAAAATTTGGATTTTTGCCATAAACAAACTATCGGTAAAACGATATATCGTCATACCGATAGTTCAATTATAGCGGAAATTCCAGTTTTTGCAAGGATTTTTCAGCGTATGTTACGCAAGCGGGTCAACGCCAAAAATTGAACTCAGCTGCTTGCGGGTTGCATCCATGTCCTTGGGGTAGGGGGCCGTGAAAGTGACTTGCTCGCCTGTCTTTGGATGCTTGATAGTGAGCTTGTATGCGTGAAGGGCCAGCCTGCTCAAGAGAGGGCGCTCCTGGTCAGCATTGCCGTTCCAGCGTTTTTTGATTTCTGAAAGCAGGACCGGGTGCTGATTGCCTGAATAAAGGGGATCGCAGACGATTGAAATTCCCAGTGACTGCAAGTGAGAGCGGATCTGGTGAGTGCGGCCTGTGTGTGGCCGTGCCTCAATCCAGGAATAAGGACCGCAGTTTCCGAGATTTTTGAAGTCAGTGATTGCGACTTTGCCGTAGCGCTGGTTCAAAATCGTGCGGTGGCGGGCGTCTCCGTCAACCAAAAGCTTGGCATCCACCTTTTTGCTTTCCCACATTGGGTGGCCGAGGACAAGGGCGTGATAAATCTTCGTGACTTCGCGGTTTTCAAACTGCATTGAAAGATCGCGGTGAGCTTCCGGATTTTTGGCATAAATTACACAGCCTGAAGTGTCTTTGTCGATTCGATGAACGGCGAAAAGTTTGCCGAATTCTTTTTCTGCCTCCAAATCAAGGCGGGGTGCGTCTTCGTCGTAGCGGTCGGCGGCAATCAAAAGCCCGCTCCGCTTGTTGAGGACAACAATGTCATCATCATTATAAATTACGGTATAGTCTGGTGTTATTTTCATTTCACCTTATTATACCAGAAAATACAGAAAAAGTCATTGGTATCAAAATGGCGCTGAAAATGAATAAATCAGGAAATTAATTTTACACAGCCACTGGGGCGATTGCTTCGGTGACTTTTTATTTCCAATTTGCCCATTTTTTGCCTTTTTGCTACAATCACGTCATGCCTTTTTATTCTTTTTTGATTGTCTGCCCCATGCTCTTTTTGGCAGGCTTTGTTGATTCCATTGCAGGCGGCGGCGGCCTGATTTCGCTTCCAGCCTATCTTTTTGCAGGACTTCCGATTCATTCAGCAATTGCCACAAACAAATTTTCTTCCACTTTCGGAACAGCCCTTTCAACGGCGCGTTTTATCAAACAAAGACTTGTCCTCGCAAAACTTGCAATTCCTTCGGTTTTCTTTGGATTTCTCGGATCTGCAATCGGAGCCAGGCTTTCTCTTCTTGTACCGGAAAAAGTACTCAAATACCTTCTCCTTGCCGTTCTTCCGGTAGCCGCATTTTGTGTCCTCAACAAAAAGATTTTTAAAGCCGGAGAAACAAAAGAACTCAAGTGCGACTTAAAGACTTTTCTGATAGTAATGATTTCTGCCCTGATTATCGGAACCTATGACGGACTTTACGGCCCCGGAACCGGGACATTTTTGATTATTGCCTTTACAGTTTTCGCAAAAATGAGGATTGAACAGGCAAACGCCCACACAAAAGTGATTAATTTTTCGACAAATGTCGCCGCCCTCGTTGTCTTTCTGCTTCACGGACAGGTTTTGATTCCGCTGGGAATTGCGGCGGCGGCGAGCAACATGCTTGGAAATTATTTCGGTTCAGGGCTTGTGATGACGAAAGGCCCTAAAATCGTAAAGCCCCTCATCATCTTTGTTTTAGCCCTGCTTCTTGTGAAGATTATTGTTGGTTTTTAGCGGCAAGTTTTGCTTCGCGTTTTTTTATCAGGTTTGAAACAATAATGGTACATGAGGCATCGCCTGTGATGTTGAGCGTTGTTCGTCCCATGTCAAAGATTCGGTCAACGCCAGCAACAAGGGCGATTCCATCAACAGGCAGTCCTACTGATGTAAGAACCATTGCCAGCATAACCATACCGGCACCAGGAACGCCGGCTGTACCTATTGAAGCAAGGGTTGCCGTGAGCACTATGGAAACCATCTGAGCTAAAGTCAAATCAATTCCATAGCAGGCTGCAATAAAGACAGCACAGACACCCTGATAAATTGCAGTTCCGTCCATGTTGATTGTTGCACCGAGCGGAAGAACGAAAGAAGAAATTTCCTTTGGAACACCGAGTTTTTTTGTACATTCCATGTTGAGCGGCAAAGTTCCGACTGATGATGCGCTTGAAAAAGCAAAAGTGATTGCCGGAGCCATTTCCTTGTAGAATTTGAGAGGAGAAATTCCACCGAAAGTTCTGACCGTAAAAGAATAGACAATCAGCATGTGGAGAAGATAACAGATATATGCAACGAACAGGACTTTTGCCAGTGAGCCGATTACAGCAGCACCATTAGCCGCGATAACCGGAGTGAGCAGACAAAAAACGCCGACTGGAGAAAGCTTAAGAATCATTTCCATACACTTCATGAAAATGTCGTTAAGCTGATTAATTGCATTGACTGCAGTCTCTGCCTTCTGACCAAGCAAAATAACCGCAAATCCGATAAGAATTGCCATTACGATGACCTGAAGCATGTTTGCGCTTGAAATCGGAATGATGAAGTTTGAAGGGAAAATATTTACAAGCGTATCTAAAGCATTTGCCGATTTTGGCGGAGTATAAGTAAGGCTTGCAGTAGAAAGAGCTGGGAAAGAACCTTTAAAAATTGAAGAAACAATCAAACCGATTGTAACCGCAACCGCCGTAGTGCAGAAATAATAAATCAAAGTGCTGCCGCCAATCGCTCCCAGCTTTTTCAAATCCTTCATTGAAACAATGCCTGCCATGATTGAGAATAAAACAATCGGGCCGACGATAAATTTAACGAGATTCAGAAAAATCGTACCGAAGGGCTTAATGTAATTTCCGGCAACTTCCGGCATTTTCTGCAAGAGCAAACCTGCAATCACAGCAAGAACAAGCGCAATTAAAATCTGCGCCGCCAGAGACATCTTTTTAGGATTTTGAGCTTTTTCCATAAAGACTCCTTATTTAAAATAAAAGGCCGCAGAAAAACTCATGCGACCTCTTTATCTTATGATTATTTTATAATATGAAAAAAAAAATTGTCAAGAAAATTATTTTATGTTTAAGTTTTATTCAAGAACACCAATTTCCTTGAGCCAGGGGAGCAGTTTTTCGTCATTCCAGTGACTTTCTTCCATAATAAAGCTTGATTCCTTCATGCCGAATCCGTGGCCACCTTTTGGATAACTCACAAATAGATGGGGAATATTTTTGGCTGCCAGTGCCGCTTCAAGCCTCACCGAGTTCTCGTAGATTACGACCGGGTCGTCCTCACAGGCAAGAATAAAAGTTGGCGGCATGTCGTCTGGAACATTAAGTTCCATCGAAAATTCATCTTTGAGACTTTGAGAATAAGCGTGTCCCCAGAAATTAAGGGGAGACCAGCCCTTTGTCGCATTCGGCTCTTTCCACTGATGACCGAGAAGACTCCTGCGGCTCCATCTGTGGCCTATGTCGTCCTGCATCGAGACCACGGGATAAATCGGCATCACAAAATCAGGCCGGAGACTTTCCGAAGTTTTAATGCCCAGTTTTGAAAGTTCATCGTGACTTGAGGCAAATTCGCCTGCCATAGTGACCAAATGTCCGCCCGCACTGTAACCGATTGCACCGACCTTATTTTTGTCGATTCCAAATTCTTCCGCATGCTCCCGGACGTAAACGATTGCCATCTGAAGGTCTTCGAGCTGGTCAGGATAGTGGTGGCAGTTATAAGCCACGCGGTAACGCAAAACAAAAGCAGCAATTCCATGTGAAGAAAACCATCGTGCCGAGGCAAAGCCCTCATGCGGCATCCCAAGATGGTGATAGCTTCCCCCCGGACAGATGATGACGGCGGGCTTTTTCTCAGGAAGAGAGTCCTTCGCCGGAACATAATACAAAATCGTGTCGCGTTTCTGAGTTTCCATTTTGGGCACGCCGTCCCAGAGGAAGATTTTCTGCGTGTAGTCTTTTGCAAAAAACTGGATATTTATAGAAGAAAAGATCAGGATTGCGAGAAAAAATTTGCCTTTCATTTTTTCAGTATAACATTTTTCAGTTTTTTTGTTATACTTCACCTATTATGAAAGAAAATTCCTTGATTTACATAAACAATTGCCGGGTTCAGGATTTGCACGGCACAAAAATTCCTTCACTTGACTGGGAAATGCGAGCTGGCGAGGCCTGGCTTGTAATCGGACCTAACGGCGGCGGAAAGGCTGATTTTTTGCGGGCTCTGGCTGGTGAAAAACAGATTCTTGCCAACGATTCTACCGGCGACTATTCAAGTCTTTTTAAAAATTCGGTCGAAATTGTCTCTCTGGAGCGGGCTGCCAGCCTGATTCAGGAAGAACGAGACCTGGACGAAAGCGAATACATCAACAAGATTGACGAGGGCCGCACTGGCAGGCGCTTTATCTGCGAGGTCTTGGGAGGCCCGGATGCCAAGCACCGACACCTTCCTCTGCCAGCGATTGCGGAGCGGCTTGAAACTTTGCCTGAAGTTAAGCTTTGCGGTGTCGAAAAAATCCTCGACCGGGGGCTCAAATTCATGTCCACAGGCGAGATTCGGCGAACCTTGCTCTGCCGGGCCCTTCTTTCTGGTAAAAAGCTCCTGATTCTGAGCGACCCTTTTGCCGGCTTGGACGCACAGAGCCGCACGATTCTTCTTGAATTTTTTGCAACGATTGTCGGAAAGCAGAAGAATTCCGCTTCAAACGACCCGCGTACAACGATTATCCTCGGAATGGAGCGCTACCACGAAATCCCGGACACAATCACAAACGTTCTTGAATTTGCTGACGGAAAAATCTCTTTCTGCGGCACAAAAGCTGAATACGAAAAGCTGATTTCTGAGCGAGAAGCCGAAAAGTCAAAATCCCGCGAAAAAGAAAGAAATGAATTCATCAGCGAGTTGAAGAAAATCCAGAGCGAAACCGAAGTTTTGCAGAATCAAAATGCCGTAAGCGATGCAAACGAAAGCCTTGTCAAAATGAGCAATGTAAACGTAGGCTGGGATGACCACCGCGTTCTTGTTGATTTTAACTGGGAAGTAAAGCGAGGCGAGCACTGGCTTATCCGGGGCCCCAACGGCAGCGGCAAGACCACCCTGCTTGAACTGATTACCGGCGACAACCATCAGGTTTTCTGCAACGACGTCTGGATTTACGGCCGCAAGAGGGGAACAGGCGAGACAATCTGGGACATCAAAAAGAATCTCGGAATCGTAAGCTACCGCTGGCATGTCGAATACAGGATGGTCGGCGGCACGGATTTGGAAAGCGTAATCATTTCAGGATTTAAAGACTCAATCGGCCTTTACGAGCAGAAAACCGACGTTGAAATTCAGGCGGCAAGGCTCTGGCTCAAGCTGGGCGGATTTGAGGGACGCGAGCACGAAAATTTCGGCAGCCTGAGTTACGGCGAGCAGCGGGCAATTCTGATTTTGCGGGCGGCCGTAAAAAGCCCCAAAGTTCTGATTTTAGACGAGCCCTGCCACGGACTTGACGAAAACTACCGCCAGAAAATCCTCGACCTGATTGAGACAGTAGCAGAAACCGGCACCACGACAATCCTCCACGTCACCCACGACCCAAGCGAAGCCTTGCCGTGTGAAAAGCACATTCTGGAACTTAAACCAAAAGAGACTCCTATGTATCAGATAATTGCTCGCACGGATGCGAGCTAAAGCAAGCTGGCTGCGAGAATTTCCGAATGGAAATTCTCGTCACGACATGGATGTCGAATGTATCAGATAATTGAAAAATAGTGTTTTTAAGCTATAATTAAAGAAAGGAGGCTAATTCAAAAATGGCTAAAAAATCAAATCTCAATCTTTATCTGATTGGTCTGGTACTCGTCGTAATCGGATGTTTCCTTCCGCTCACGGCAAGTAAATTCTTCGGCGGCGGCTCAAGTGCATTCAAGGCAATCACAAACGGTTCCGGCGACCTTAAAATCGGCTCAATCCTGGCCCTCGGCGGTGCAATTGCAGGCATAGTATTCTGCTTCGTAAATCTCGGCGTAAAACTGCCGCTCAAACTGATTTCCCTTGCAGCGTCAATCGTAGGCGGTCTTTACGTCTGGATCTGCTACATGAACGGCGGCGCCCTCCTAAAAGGAGCCGTAAAACTAGGCCTAAAAGCCACCGGCTCAAAACCAGGCATCGGCTTGATTATCATCATCGTAGGCTGGGTACTCGCCCTTTTAGGTTGGATTAAAAACAGGGATTAATAGTGTGGCGGCCTGCGGTTCGGGATTTCCAGATTCTCTGACAAATCCTGAATCCTGCCCGCCAAAATCTGATTTTCTTCCCGCAAAAACTGAATCATCTTCTGATTTTCAACGGCTTCTTCCTGCAGCTTGGTGATAAAATCGTCCATAAAGGCGATTTTCGTTTCCAATGCAATGAATCTTTCTTCTGTTTCCTTTTCCATTTTATGCCTTTTGTGGTGCAGATGCTGACTTGCTCTTTTCGATGTTCTTTTTTACACGTTCCGCAAAAAGTTTGTTCTGGTCCGTGCGGGTTGGAACGCTGAATGCAGGAGCACCGTCTTCCTCATTGATTCGGTAGATTTTTGTAGAATCAGTTGAATATGCCGGACTTTCAGGATTATTAACCCACCAGTCCAAAACAGCGATAATCATGAGGGCGTATTTTATGAGGTTTGCATTTGTCGCAGCCGAATCAGGCTTTTTCGCTCCCAAAAGAACGTCCATTCGCTTTGAAATCGCATTCGGAATGTCGAATTTGTACTTGTCCCATGGATTCTGAATGCCCATGACAAGCCCCTGCCCCTTGGCCGAGTCAATATTCTTTGAAAGCATTGTAAGGTAACGGAACAAGAATCCTACGCGGATACACATTGGCCGATACTGACTGTCGTTCTTGGGCTTTTCAAGAAGCAGCTGCTCGAATTCAAAATATGGAAGGAAGTTGTACTTGGTCTGCCAGAGGATTGAAGTGAGCATTTTTTTGCCAAAGAGGGTTGATTTGTAGTCACCCTGGGAATATTCGTTATTTACAAAGTCAGTGATTTGGTCAGAGTAGTCCCTTTCAAAAAGAATTTCACGGTAAACAGACCATTCGCTGAGGACTGAAGAGAGTTTTTCATCAGTTTTGGTAACGTCTTCTTCGTTTTCTTCAGTAAAGACAATGTTTCGGCAGCCCTGGAAAATATCCTCGGTGATTCGAAGCAAAGTAACCGTAACCTGAAGGGGATTTTCCGGCGCAAGAAGATTGTAACCGTCGCGGAACTGATAAATCGGCTGGAAATAGGGGAACATATCCGGCATTTTTTCAATTTGGTCGAATCCAGCTTCCGGGAAAAGGTTGTCCAAAAGCTTAAGGCCGGCCTCAACCAGCTCACTCTTTTTATTGGCAGTCTTGGCCTTTTTTTCATTTTCGGCAGACTTTTCAGCAGATTCTTCGGATTTTTCTTCTTCTGCCTTGCCTTCTTCCTGGCGGTCGCCTTTTTTGTTCGGAAGAAGAAGGTCGAATTTTGTAAGCTCAAGGAATGTAAGGATATTTCCAGTCTGAACTAAGAAAAAGTCCTGGAAATAATCGAATTTTGAGCTGGACATGCGCATGAGAAGGGGATAAAGGCCCTTGATTACCTGGCTGTAGATGTAGAACCACTCGGTAATGCCTGTTTTTGAAAGAGTCTGCGCTTTTTTAAGGTCGAATTTCGGATATTTTGCCAGATCATTGTAAATATCTTTGAAATATGAAGAAATTTTTGTCTCACCGATGTAGTAAATTTTAATCAGATTGCGGTAAACTTCCTTTACAAAAGGAATCAGCATGGCAACAGTACACTCATCCGCCGAATTCTGAACGTCGAAATAGTATTTTTTGATGTCGCGCATGGTCCACGAACCGACGGTTTTAAGGAATCTGAATTTATCTTCGTTGCTGCTGACGATTTTTGCCTTGTAGGTGTCAGGGGCAATCTGAATTATTGATTTGACCGTAGTGATGAATTCCTGAAGATGCTCAACGTGCTTTTGCAGATTGTATTCGACAAAGCTCTTGCGGACTAATTCATCGCCGTTTCTCTTGAATCTTCGGACAAAATTGAAGAGGCCGAGGTTAGTCTTGATTTTGTAATCCTCGCTCATCATGATTCTGTCCATTAAGTGTCTTTCTTTTGAGGTAAGTTCCGGCAAAGAACCGGTTCGCTTTTTCTTTTCTTTTGGGGCATAACCGACTTTTCCGCCGGATGGAACAGAAGCTGCTGTCTGAGAGGCAATGCTTGAAGCAGAGCGTCCTACAACGCGTTTGGAGAATTCTTTTGCTTTTGGAAATGCTGAATAGTCAATCGGGGCAGATTTTTCGGCAAAGACTTCACCGCCGAGTTTCTGCATCATCCTTTTTGCTTCTTCTGCATCAATAGGACCGATATTCTGCCTTGTTTTATCAAGGGTTCCTGGTTCCCATTTTGCTTCTGGTTTATCTCCCATAAAATTCCCCTACAATCGTAAAAGCTGATTTTTTGCCACGCCTTCAAAATTATGAAGAACTATGTCTTCTCCGTTTTTGGTTTTTATTACCCCCTCAAAAGTTCCAAAAATTGTACGGAGCTGACTTTTCATAACCAGGAAAGTCACATCCCTGCGGATATCAGAAACTGGAGTGAAAGTCAAATCGACCATATTCTCAAAATCCTGAATCACCCATTTTTTTGAAAGTCCGAAAGGATGAGTGATTGTAACAGGCGGCAAAGGCGTACATTCTCCGTCAACGATAAGAATGTTTCCATTTATATTGTCGGAATCTACGGCATTTTCTTGCGTAGTAAAAATCTGGAAACTGAAATTTTTGCCATCGATTACACCAGAGGCGACTACGAATTCTGAAAGCGAATGAAGATTGTAGTAAGCGCGGTTGATGCTTAAAAGTGCTGTTCCGTCCAGGTCTTCCTGATTGGCTTCTTCGGAAAGCTTGGTTTTTTCCATGGTAATTGAGCCGTGAATCTGCGGATTTGACAGATATGTTGCAGAGCAGCGGCGCTTTGACGGAGCCGGAACGACCGTTGAAATTTCGCACATAAGGGGATTTGAATAATGGGCAACAAAGGCAGCCTGAGTCGTGGGTCGTGATGAATCGCCTTTTAAATTGAAAATCATTGAAAATTTATCACGCTGATGATCCCAGCTCACACGAATATAGCGCTTTTTGTTAAAACTCGCGCAGAATCCAGTCTCCATGCTGTGGGGAATAAAGCGGCGGCGGGGGCCCATGAAGGAACGGTAGGCAAATTTACGGCCGTTTTCCTTGTTCCAGAAAACAACGTCTGCAAAACCGAAAATTTTGTGGTCAAAGAAATCGACAGTGCCAATGTAAGAACCGATGTTGAAAAGGAACATCAGCGAGCTTTGAATGCGAAAATTTGTAATTACTGTCGGAAGAGGGGTACCCGCGAAAGGAGCCCGAACACCACGGATATCAAGACGCGGCAAAAGTCCGGAAAAAGTACCAAACTCAATTTTGCCGTTGTGAACAATCTTTGCTGGTGGCGTTTTGATTTCTCTGTTATACAAAATATCCTCTGAAAAAATTTCTAATCTTCTAATTGTAAAAGTAAAAAGAATAAAAGTCTAGCTGAAAAATTTCCTTGTGAATTTCACAATTATGGGGGAAAATATATATAGAATATAGAAGATTCTGGGGAGGCAACTATGGCTGTAAATGTATATTCTCTCGGTGCCGCACAGGAAGTCACCGGTTCAAAGCACATCATCGAAATCAACGGACGCTCATACATGATTGACTGCGGAGCTTTTCAGGGTAAACGTGCCGAATCAGACGAAAAAAACCGCAATTTCGAGATTCCTGTCGATAAAATCGATGCCGTCATTCTCACCCACGCCCATTTCGACCATGTCGGTCTTCTTCCGCTTCTCGTCAAAAAGGGCTACAACGGAAATATTTACGCCACCCCGGCCACCCGCGACCTCACAGACCTTGTAATGATGGACAGTGCCCGAATCCAGGCCCGCGACGCCGAATATCTGCGCAAGCAGGCTCAAAAGAAGGGTGAAAAATTCAACTGGACTCCGCTTTACACCGAAAAGGACTGCCTCAAAGCCGCTAATCAAATCATCACGCTCTCATACAACCGCAAAATGTACATTTCACCGGAAGTAGAGCTTGAATATTTTGATGCAGGCCACATTCTCGGTTCGGCTTACGCTTACATCACAATCAAGGGCCAGCGCGATGCCAACGGAAAGCCTCTGGGCAACAACGACAACACAGCCCTCAGAATCTGGAACAAGCTTTTCGGCTGGAAAAAGGATGAAAAACGAAGCACTCCGGACCGCCGCCGGGCAACTCCAGAAGAGCAGGCCGCTTACACAGGCCCTGAACGTCGAAGCGGACACGATAGGCGCGAAGGAAAGGACGAAATCCGCATCCTCTACACAGGCGACCTGGGCCGCAAGATGAAGCCGATTATCCGTGACCCGGCGACAAACGTTCCGCCGCCAGACTACATCTTCCTCGAAAGCACTTACGGCAACCGCAAGCACGAGGACACGGCAATCGCAATGGACGAACTCCGCAAAATCGTAATCCGCGCAATCGAAAAGAAGGGCAAAATCATCATTCCTTCATTCGCAATTGAACGCACTCAGGAAATCGTCTACTATCTGCACCTTCTCGTAGACAAAAAAAAGATTCCAAACATTCCGATTTACGTCGATTCTCCAATGGCTGTCAATGCCACGTCTATCTTCCAGGTTCATCAGGAATGTTATTCAGACGACGTTCACGAGGCCTTCCTCCAGCACCACAAAAACCCCTTCGGCTTTGGCAACCTTTCCTTCGTCAACAGTCTGGAAGAGTCAAAATCCCTCAACAAAAAAGAAGGTCCGATGATTATCATCTCAGCCGACGGCATGTGTGAAAGCGGCCGAATCGTTCACCACATCGCCAACAACATTTCAGACCCGCGCAACACAATCCTCATCGTAGGTTACATGGCCGAAAACACTCTGGGACGAAAAATCCGGGACGGAGCAAAAGTCGTAAAAATCATGGGCGACGAATTCGACGTTAAGGCAAAAATCGAGCAGATCAACGCCTTTTCTGCCCACGCTGACTACGAGGAATGTACCAAGTGGCTCAAAGCAATCGACACAAGCCGACTCAAGAAAATCTTCCTGGTTCACGGTGAAAAGGACGCCCAGGAATTCTTCCAGAAGCATCTGAAGGAGCACGGCTTCCCGGAAGTCCAGATTGTAAAGTACGGCGAAAGCTACGAAATCGAATAAATTGAAAAGACAATAGTCGCCTGCATGGAGATTTTGTGTCGTCAAAGTAAGTTTTTTCTGCTAATATGGTCTCGGCGGTAAAAATTTATGACTAAACAAACAAAATCTCTCATCAAGCAAATTTCCATCCCAGTTGGAATCTTTTTCGGACTCATCATCGGCTTTACCCTTGTAATTTACTACGTCCTCTTCAAGCCCAATTTTATGCGCGGAAGCCATACGGCAATGGACGCTAATCATTTTTTGACCAAAGAAAATGAAGAGAAAAACAAGGCTGACACAGAATGGTTTTACTCACAGAATCCAGAAGAAATTACCGTAGATTCCTTTGACGGATTAAAACTGCTGGCTTACAATCTCCCTGCCGAAAACGCCAAAGGCACCTGGCTTTTGGTTCACGGTCATCAGTCGGGCCCTCTGCGTGAATTCGCCGGGCTTGCAAAATTTTTCCATGAAATCGGCTACAACGTCGTCCTTCCATACCAGAGGGCTCACGGAAAAAGCGAGGGAACTTACATCACTTTCGGAATCAAGGAGCGCTACGACATGCGTGACTGGATTCTCAAAATCAATGAAATTTACGGAGACAAAAGTCCCCTTTACCTCGAAGGAATTTCCATGGGCTGCGCCACAGTCCTCATGACTCTCGGATTCGACTTGCCTTCAAACATCCGTGCTGTCGTCGCTGACTGCGGCTACACTTCGCCCTATGAAATCATGTGGAAAGTCGCCCGAAAAGACAAAAACGTACCAATGGTCAGGCTCATTCTTGGAGTCGGAAACCTCATGGCAAATGCCCTGGCCGATTTTGACTTTAATGAGTACGATACATTTAAAGGCTTACGATACAACAAATTGCCGGTACTTTTCATTCACGGTACCGAAGATGCATTCGTTCCGATTGAAATGACAATCGCAAATTTCCAGTACTGCACCAGTGAAAAACAGCTTTTCCTTGTCGAGCATTGTCCACACGCAATCGCTTATTTCATCGACGAAGAAGGCTATCACAAAAATCTTATTGAATTCTGCGGTTTGAAGTAACAGGCGGGTGAGGCAAAGTAACCCTCACGCTCTGAATCCGCCTCTGGCTCTGCTCCTCGATTTTGTAAATCACGCCGTCATTTTTAAGCACGGCTCCGACTTCGGGGAGCTCGCCAAACTGTTCCAAAAGCCATCCGCCAAAAGTGGTATAATTTTCGCTTTCCAAATCCAAGTCCAAAAGTTCATTTGCATCGTCAATTTTGATGTCGCCGGGCACGAGATATTCCGTGATTGAAACCGGGTGAATCCTATTTTCAGGCGGAGTTTCGTTGTGAATCGAGTTGATGCTGCGTCCAAAAACAGCACGCAAAATATCGTCCATCGTAACGATTCCTGAATTTGAGCCGTTTTCGTCTACCGCAACCGCAAAATTCTGTTTTTCAGATTTGAATTTCTGCAAAAGCTCGGTGGCAAAAAGAGTTTCCGGCACAAAAAGGGTAGGGCGCATGTATCTTCGGGCAAAAGATTTTTTTGAGCGCAGGGAATTCACTTCTTTTGACGGAGCCTTCAGCAAAACCGTCTTGTAAAACAACATTCCCTCGACTTTTTCAAAATCACCGTCACAAACAGGCAGGCGGGAATAGCCGGAAAGGGCAAAAATCCTAACGACTTCGTCATAATCCGCATCAATCGGAATGAACTGAACCAGACTTCTGTGCCTCATTATGTCCTTGATGTGCAGGTCGGTGAAATCAAAAATCTTGTAGAGCATCTTTTTTTCGCTCGATTCAAGAGTTCCTTCCTTGGCACCGATTTCAATCAGTGATTTCAGCTCGTCTTCGGTAATCAGTTCCTTTGAATTTTTGAAGAAAATCTGCAAGAAGGAAGTGATTCCATCAGTGATTTTCGAAAAAATCCAGACAATCGGGAAAAAAGCTTTTTGCAGGAAAATCAAAGTGCTTGCCGTAAAAGAGGCGAAGCCCACCGGATGAACAGCCGCAATCGTCTTTGGCACGATTTCACCAAAAATAATCAAAATGAAGGAAATTGCAAAAGTGGCTATTGTGGCTCCCTTGCTTCCCAGCAGCTTGATTGCAAGCGCCGCCGCCAGACCAGAAACGAGGGAAGTGACAAAATTGATTCCAATCAGAATCAGAGAAAGAAGCCTGTTCGTATCTTTTTTGAGGAAGGTGATTTTCTTGGCAGGAGAATTTTTCTTGCCGGAAAGGTCTTTTTTCTGCAGGTGACGGAGCATGAGTCGGGTAATTGAAAGATAGGCCGTTTCACTGCCCGCAAAGAAAGCGACCACGCCCACTAGCAGAAAAATTGCGACAGCCGGGAGAATGATTTCGATCAGAAGATTGAGTCCGTTCATTCATCGCCTCCCTTATGCCCTAATTCTTCGCCATTCTCAGAAAGGGGAAGCTCATCATCGCGCTCAATATGCTGTTCAACGTGGACTTTGGCAATTCTGTGTCCCTCAAGTTTTTCGACCGTAAAGACATAATTGCTTTCCTCGATGCTTTCACCGACCATGGGGATTCGCTCGAGTTTTTCACAAATGTAGCCGGCAATCGTTTCGTTCAGCTTGGACTCCAGCTTGATTCTCAGCATTTCATTCAAATCAATCAGGCGGGTCGAACCTTCAATCGACTTTGAGAAAAATTCCTCAAATTCACTTGGTTCCCGCTCTTCAATTTCTTCTTCGTGATAAATATCGTCGGCCACAGCCCCGAAAATTTCCTGCTCAATGTCCTCAATCGTAAGGATTCCGTCGGTGCCCGAATATTCATCAATTACGATGGCAAAACTCTGGTGATTTTCGTGCAAAAGTTCCTGAATCGAAGACATTTTCGTGGTTCCGGGAATAAAAAGCGGCGGCCTCATGACCTTGCGGACTGAAAATTCGTCGCGGACTTCTGTAAAGAAAAGCATGTCCTTAACATAAAGTACGCCGATTATGTTATCGATGTCGTCATTTTCGTAAACCGGGAATTTCGAGATTCTTGTCTGCTCGGAAAGCTGGACTACATCGCGGTAGCTCATGCTTGAATCGATGCAGATTACCTTGAGGCGGGGAATCATGATGTCGGTGGCGTTCAAGTCAGTGAATTTGAAAACCCGGCTCATCATTTTCTTTTCGCCTGCTTCCAGAACACCTTCTTCGCCGCCCACGTCAATCAAGGTTTTGATTTCATCTTCGGTGAAGGAAACGGCCTTTTTCTTTGTGCTGATTCCAAAAAGGCGCAGGATTATGCGGGAAATAAAGGTGAAAAAAATCACGAAAGGCCGCAAGAGATAGAAGAAAATCTTTACGAAGCCGCTGAGGGCAAAGGCACATGTTTCCGGGTGGGTCGTCGTTACGCTTTTTGGAGTGATTTCGCCGAAAATCAAAAGAAGGACTGTGGCAATAAAGGTGGCGATTGGAAGACCAGCCGTGCCGAAAAGCTTAAGGAAAATCGCCGTGAGGGTAACGGAAAGGGCAACGTTTACGATTTCGTTGCCGACAAGAAGCATGTTGAGCAATTCTTCCTTGCGCTCAAGGAGTTTTCCGGCCCTGGTTGCCCGCTTGTCGCCCTTTTCACGCAAAAAATGTACGCGAAGTTTGTTAAGACCTAAAAAGGCACTCTCACTGGCCGAAAAAAGTGAAGAAAGAGTAATACAGACTGCCGCAAGGATGAATCGGAATATCATTCAGCAGCCGCTTGCTCATTCGGAACATCATCGCCCTCGCCGTCAATCAAAGTCTGGACATAATTGAGGGACATCTTGATGTTCTGTGCAGCATCTGACTCAGGATTGATGTCATAAGACTGCTGGAAATAAGAAAGGATTTTCTGTAAATCATCGCTTCCGCTTGATGCGAGAAGGTAGCCGGCCGTATAAAGGGCAAGCTGCCTGTCGTCATCGGTGAGGATTTTGTTTTTTGAAAGCTTGACAAATTCCTCGCTGCCCTTTTCCGGCTCGTCATTGAGGAAATGATCTTCGGCCTTTGCGTAAGTTATTGCAATCAGGTGCTTGAGGCAGTCGCCCGACTCGTTATTTTTGTCGAGGGAAAGATAGAGTTTGTTGAGCGGAGTAACGTGGTATGCAACCGACGGATCCGTAAGCTCGACAAGCTTGTTGATAGCAGCAAGTTTTTCTTCCTTTGTGCCAGTTTTTATCTGGGCAAGAAGTTCCTCGAACTGGGAGATGGTTTCATCAGCTTCGTTAAAAGTGCGTCGTACTTCATCAAGATTTGCATCCTCAGCCAAGGCAATCGGAGTAATTACATATCCTTCAGAAGAAAGGACCAGAAAGTAAGGAGTGCCCTTTGCGCTGTAAATGTCAAAAATTCTCAGTCTTTTTTTGGCTTCTTCCTGATTTGTGTCGTAAAGGCTGTTTGAGCAGTCAATGTTCACAAGGACATATTTTTCGGTATAGGCTTTGAGGAAGTCCTCTGTATTGAAAAGATTTTCCTTGAGTTTTGCGCTCTTGTTGTCGTCTTCGTCCATGCTGAAAAAGAGGAAAATTCTTTTGTTTTCCTTTGAAGCCGCTTTTTTTGCGTCCCCAAGATTTGTGAGCCAGCCGGAAGAATCGATTTTGCCTCCGCAAGAAAGAAGTGAGAATGCGAGACAGATGCCCGCAAAAAGAGAGATAATTTTTTTCATTTTTGATTCCTATTGTTTTCTACCATTATATTTTAACGCAAGCATCGTCAGGTCGTCAAACTGTTGGGCCTTCCCTACAAATTTATCGACTTCTCCGCGGACAAGTTGAAAGAATTCAAAGGCTCGGCTAAAATACATCTATGTCTTACGAAGTTACTGCGACCCGCCGTCGCCCACAGGCGTTTGAGGCTCTTGCCGGTCAGGAATTTGTTGCCGAAACGCTCAAAAATGCGATTCAATCTCAGAAAATTGCACATGCTTATCTTTTTTCAGGCCCGCGCGGCTGTGGAAAGACTTCTACTGCCCGAATTTTAGCCAAGGCACTCAACTGTGCAAACGGGCCAACCGCCACTCCATGTGGAAAATGCCAGCAATGTCTCGAAATCACCAAAGGTGCCAGCACTGACGTTATCGAAATCGACGGTGCCTCAAATACTTCCGTAAATGATGTGCGCCAGATTAAGGATGAAGTCCTTTTCCCGCCTCAGAGTTCCCGATACAAGATTTACATCATCGACGAGGTGCACATGCTTTCCACCTCGGCTTTCAACGCACTTTTAAAGACAATCGAAGAGCCGCCTCCATACTGTATTTTCATTTTCGCGACAACTGAATTGCAGAAAGTTCCGGCTACAATCAAGTCCCGCTGCCAGCAGTTCAATTTCCGTCTCGTTCCGATTGAACGGGTCAAGCAGCTTTTGGCTGAGGCCGCCGCAGAAATCAACATCAAGGCTGATGACGAGGCTCTTTACTGGGTTGCCCGCGAATCAACCGGCTCTGTCCGTGACGCATACACTCTTTTTGACCAGGTTGCAGCCTTTAGTGGCGACCATATCACTTACGACAAAATCCGTGACAAGCTCGGCCTTGTCGGAGTCGACCGCCTCAACGCAATCTTTGAGGATGCCGCCCAGAACAAGACTCAGGAAGCCCTTCTTAAAATCGACGAATTTTTGCAGAACGGCGTTTCAATCGAACAGTTCATCGTAAACTGCACGGATTATTTGCGTTCTCTTCTATTAATTAGGGCTGGAATCACAAAAGAAGCCCTGCTGGGCCAGTCACGCGACCGCTATTCTCAGGTCGTTTTGCAGGCCTGGAATCCGATTCAGCTTGAGCGCGCCCTTTCAATCCTTCTGCAGCTTTACCGCGACATCCGCTATTCCCTTTCTCCGCGATATGAGCTTGAACTGGCTTTCTCACGCTTGAGCTGGCTTTCCCAGTACGTTTCTCCGAGCGAAGTCAAAAAGGCAATTGATGAGGCAAAATCTCTTTTGATGCAGGGAAGTAAGGCTCCGGCAATGGCAAATGGCTCACAGCAGGCTCATGCCCAGCCCCAGAATCCTAGTCCGCGCCAGTTTATTTCCATGCCACAGAGCGAACCTGTCCAGGCTCCTCAGCCGCAAGTTTCAGCAGCTCCGGCCTCTCAGCCTTCTCCGGCTCAGGCAAGCGCTTCTGCAAATCCCTACCTCAACCGGGTGATTACAGACCTTCCGAGAGATACGCAGCCAGCGCCATCTTCGGCTCCGGTAAGAAATATTTTCGCGCCACCACCGGCAAGTCCGGCAGCAGAAAGCGCACCTGCCCAGGCAGCTCCTTCAAATCATGCAACGGCTCCTCTTTCGGCTCAGACGAACAATCCGCCTCAGTTTTTCAACACCCAGTCCGTTCCTCCTGACATGGGAACAACAACAGACGATTTTGCTCCACCTGATCCCACGCCACCCGATGCTGCTCCGAGCGTAAGTCAGCCATCTTTTAGCTACGGCGGAGCTGTACCGCCTCAACAAACAGCGGCAGCCACACCGAACCAGAGCAATGATTCCTCAGATTTCCGAAGCCTTGCAATCAAGGAACTTTCTATCCGTGATCCAATGATTGGAAGTTCCCTTTTGCAGACTGGTGAATGGATAAAATCAGGTTCAAGCGTTACAACTCAGGTCAGCTCGACATTCCTTAAAATGCAGCTGGACTCGCACGCACAGAACATCTCGGCTTTCCTTTCGGAACTGCTGGGCGAAAAAGTACGCTTTGAAGTCGTTCTGAAGCAGATTGTAGCCGTAGCCCCGATTGAGCAGAACGCACCGGTACAGGTAAAAATCCTCTGCGACACATTCAAGGGTCAGATAATCGGTCACTCAAAGAAAACCGAGCAGGAAATCGCCAATGAAGCAGCTCAGCGCAACGCAGAAAAGGCGGCTACAGAAAATGAAAACGCTACTGATGAAGAAGACGAGGAATAATCAAAGAGTAAATATCCCAAAATTTTAGGAGCAAATATGAATCCATTTGATATGGTAAAGAACCTCAAAAATCTTGAGGGAACTATGAACACAATGAAGGAAGAACTGGCTCAAATCAGCGAGACAGGCTCTTCGGGCGGAAATATCGTTCAGGTCACGCTTAACGGCAAATTTGAAGTTACGGCAGTTAAGCTCGATCCTATTGCCGTTGACCCGCGAGACGTGCAGATGCTTCAGGATTTGATTGTAGCGGCTCACCATGCGGCAATGGAAAAGGTTCAGGAAAGAATCAAAGAAAAGTCTGGCGCCTTGCTCGGCGGCCTCAACATTCCAGGCCTGGGACTTTAGGTTTTAAGATGACTGCCATTGACGAACTCACCGACTCTTTTTCCCGCCTTCCGGGAATCGGCAAAAAATCAGCGGGAAGACTCGTAAATTACATCCTCAAAGCAGATTCAGCCTGGATTGAAAGATTTGCAAATCAGCTTGCAACTTTGCAGGAAAAGATTCACGCATGTTCAATTTGCGGCGCGTGGACAGAAAGTGATCCCTGCCCGATATGCTCAAATCCAATGCGTGACCAAAGCGTGATTTGCGTTGTCGAGCAGCCCCAGGACGTTGCCACAATCGAAAGCTCACACGAATTTTCCGGGCTTTTCCATGTTCTGGGCGGAGTAATTGCCCCGCTCGAAGGAATCGGCCCTGACCAGCTGAGAATTGCCCAGCTTTTGGAGCGAGTCCGTTCCGGCTCGGTAAAGGAAGTGATTATCGCGACAAACCCGACGGTTGAAGGCGACACGACAGCCCTCTACATCCAGCGGCTTTTATCAGAAATTGAAGGCCTTACGGTCACTCGTCTTGCAAGCGGCCTGCCGGTAGGCGGCGACCTCGAATACGCAGACAGGCTCACCCTGGCAAGAAGTTTCCGCGGAAGAATGAAATTCTAAAACACAAAATACCTCCATGTATTTTGTGTTTTTACGAGAAAATTCTGTTCACCTAAAGGCAAACAGAATTTTCTCTCCTGCCTTTTTCCCTGCATCCATGCAGGGCATTTAACCTCGTCCTCTATAGCACACACTACATCCTGTAATCATTACGTGTTTTTTGCCCTCCGAGCGGTTAAAAAGGCGGGCAATCAGCTCTCCTTCGAGGGGAACTTCCTTTCCGCAGACAGGGCAGGTTCTTTTTACACCTGGTTCCGGGCGGGGATAACAGTGGGGGCAGCCGTGAACGGTCATTCTCTGGTCGGGAGTGTTCATGGGGCGGTAAATGCGCGAAAACATGTCTTCATTTTTGGCGAGCGGGGTAGAGCAGAGGGGGCAGCGGACAAATTCAACTACGCCGTTTTCGCTTTTCTGGGTGCGAAGTCCATTATCTTTCGGGGAAGTCCTTGCCTGCATCTTCTTGAATTTCATAAAAAGCATCAAAGCTAAAATCAGAATTATCGAACCAACAAACAAAAAGAAATAATCCATGCCTTTATTATCGGAAGATTTTCAATATTGTGCAAAACAATCAAAAATTTGCTTGATTTTTCATGAATTTGCAAAAAATTCATTTTGAAAAATTTAAAAAGTCATGTTAAAATAAACTGAGGTTTATTTAAAAATATGGAGAGAAAATTGGATCCTTTGGCAAAAAGGCGGCTTAGCGACATCACTTTTGTCATCGATAAAGATTTAAATGTCAAAAGCGGCAACAGATCTTTCCTGCGCCTTATCCACAAAACAAATTTCAACGTTAATCTTTCATACATTTTTGAAGATTCCGACATCAAAAATTTCAAATTTTTTCTTGCTAACTTTGACGATTCTTTTCCCACGCGAAGTTTCCTTGCGTCCATAAAGCCTTTTGAAAACTATATTTCCTGCATTTTTACGATTACAAGGGCGGGAGAATATTTCAACGTAATCATCGAGGAACTTTCTTACTCACGACAGCTTTTGGACAGAGCCCTCATGGAAAGCCGCGAACTTACGGCCCTCATGCAGAATTTCGATTCCTACTATTTCCTTTTTGACGGCAAAAAATATACGCTCAAAAACACCAAGGATTTGAACACGATTTTTGACGGCCCCCAGGAAGATTTCAAGATTTACATAACAAACACTTTCAAAATCAACATCAGCAATGAAGACACCCAGGCCCAGCTCAACGCCATGTTTGAAAACATCGAAAATTTCAACGCGGGCAAATATTATACCCTTCTTCAAATCGACAAAAAAATCCTCACAATTCATACACTTAAGACAAGCACCAGGCACAGCTCGCTGATTGTAGCTTCAATCAACCTTCACAAAGAAAACGAGCCCGTCATGAACACTTATTCCGAAAGCCGCGACGGTCTCACAGGTCTTTACAACAAAAAGGCCATCACCGAGCTTGCAATCAAAAAAATCAACGAAGAAAAATCTCCATGCTCGCTGATTATCCTTGACGCCGACAAATTCAAAGAATGCAACGACTCTTATGGTCATATTTTTGGAGACAGGGTTCTGGTTTCAATCGCCAACTGCATCAATGACGCAATAAAGGGCAGGGGCATAGCAGGCCGAATCGGTGGCGACGAATTTTTGATTCTTCTCGACGTAAACAACGAAGATGACATTCATCAAATCGCACGGAACATCCGCACCGGCATCCAGTGGAGCATCACAAACGTAGATCCTGAAAGCGTAGTCACATGCTCAATGGGAATCGCAAAATTCCCGGTCAACGCCCAGAACTACGAGGATCTTTTTGAACTTGCCGACAAATCCCTTTACATTGCAAAGTACCGGGGCCGCAACACATACATTCTTTACAGCCCTGAGCTGCACGACAAAATCCTCATCGAAAACAAGCAGATTGACGACCGGGTAACCTCAGGCAAATTCTTCTTCGACTGCGTAAATTCGGAGCTGGAAATCCTCAATAAGATTCAAAAACTTGACAGCAGCAAAAAAGAACAGGTCTACGAAATCTTAAACCTGATGATTTCCTATCTCCAGATTTCAAAAATCACGATTTACGACAAAGATTTCAAGCTTCTCTATCTGGCCGGTATCGACGAGGTAAATTCCCGCGAAGATTATGTCAGGTACACGCAGAATTACTTCAAATTCTTCAACGAATATAATTTCCTGCATCTGGACAACACAAACGTCCTCAACTCAATCGACGGAGAACGCTACGACCTTTACCGCTCGACCAACATTTCTTCCACGATTGAAGTTCTGACCAAAAACAAAAACTGCGAGAATCTCCTAATTTGCTACGACCTCTACAAGCCGGCCCGCACCTTCAAAAAAGACAAAATCACATTTGCACTTCTGGTAGCTAGAAAACTTTCTGAAATTCTGTAAAATATAAGAATATGAAAGTTTTAGTAATCGGAAACGGCGGCCGTGAGCACACAATCGCATGGCGTCTTGCCCAGTCAAATCTTATTGAAGATGTTATCTGCGTTCCAGGAAACGGTGGAACAGCAGTTGAATCAAAATGCCGCAATATTGATCCCAAAGACAGTCCGGCTCTGGCAAACCTTTCACGCAACGAAGTCGCAGTTTCAGTCGCAAAGTCTGAAAAAGTTGATTTCGCCGTAATCGGACCGGAAGATCCTCTTGCCGAAGGAATTGCCGATGCCCTCTGGGATGCAGGAATTCCGACCGTTGGACCAAAATCAAAGGGTGCGGCCCTCGAAGCATCAAAAGATTTGTCAAAAGTTTTCATGCAGAAATACGGTGTCGCATGCGCTGATTCACAAACTTTCACCGATAAAGATTCCGCACTCGCCTACATCCGCAAGAAGGGCGCTCCAATCGTAGTAAAGGCAGACGGTCTGGCAGCAGGAAAAGGCGTTGTCGTTGCAAAAACACTTGAAGAAGCAGAAAATGCCGTCGAAGACCTTATGGCAGGTCTCGGAGAGGCGGCAAGCAAGCTCGTAATCGAAGAATATTTGCAGGGCGTTGAGATTTCAGTCCTTGCAGCAGTTAGCGTTACAGAAGAAAGCGCCGCAAACGGTAAAGCCTGCATCAAATCATTCCTGCCAGCCCGCGACCACAAGCGTCTTCTTGACGGAGCAAAAGGTCCGAACACAGGCGGAATGGGAGCCGTATGTCCGCTCGAAGACGTAACTCCAGAAACAATGGCAGCCTTCGAAAAAAATATCCTTCAGCCGACCCTCAAAGGCCTCATCGCTGAAAAGATGGACTACCGCGGATTTATTTTCTTCGGTCTCATGATTACAAAAGACGGGCCGAAAGCCCTCGAATATAATGTCCGCTTGGGCGACCCTGAGACACAGGCAGTCCTTCCGATGATGGATTTTGATTTTGCTGAATTGTGTCAGGCAATCATGAATGGCACTCTTGATTCATTCGAAATGAAGTGGAAGAGCGGCTTCCAGGTTGCACCTGTTGCAGTTTCCGGCGGTTACCCGCTCAAATATGCAAAAGGCAAGGAAATCACATTCGCAAAACCGCTGATTGAAAAAGCCGGAGCAAAAGTCTTCATCGCCGGAGCCGTAAAGGACAGACGGGAAAATTCTCCGACCCTGCTCACTTCAGGCGGCCGCGTACTCGCATGTTCTGCCCACGGAGACACTTTCGAAGAGGCATGGAAAAAGTCTTACGAAGCCATGAGCGGCGTAAAATTTGAAGGAATGTTCTTCCGAAAAGACATCGGTCTTCCGGGAGCAGCTGAATCAAACTAAAATAAAAAAAGAGGGAACGCAACCTTAAAAAGGTTTCTTTCCCTCTTTCTATCTTCTAATCTTCCAAACCTAAACTCGGAAGAGCAAATCTGCGTATGACGGGAATGGCTTGTATTTTTCGCCAAGAATCGGCTCGATTGAGTCTGCGACAAGCCTTGTTGCTTCCATCTGAGGAATTACCTTATCAACATAGAATCTTGCCTGCTTTGGCACGTCGTCGATTGCGTTTGCTTCCTTATGGAGCTTGGCAAGTTTCTGTGCCTCTGAGTCGAGCCTGTCTGCAAGGGCAGAAATTTCCTTGAGCACATTTGCCTGTGCGCTGCATTTTGCGTTCGGAACTACTGCCATTACGCGGCTTGCGCTTTCTGCAACGTCGTTCATGTAGGCGTAGCTTGCCGGCAAAATGTCCTTGTAAATCATGTCGAGCATTGTGTTCACTTCGATATTAAGCACTTTTGAGTATTTTTCGAGCTTAACTTCGTGGTGGCTCTTCATTTCGCTTTCGCTGTAAACGCCGTATTTTGCGAACATCTCAACATTCTGAGGGTCGAGGTATCGCTCCATTGCGTCCGGAAGAGTCCTGAGGTTCAAAAGTCCGCGTTTTTCTGCCTCTTTAACCCATTCGTCATCGTAGCCGTTGCCGTTGAAGATGATTTTCTTATGCTCGATGATTTTTTCTTTGATCAAATCCTGCAAGTCTGCGTTCAAATCAGAAGATTTTTCGAGCCTTGTTGCAAATTCATCAAGAGTTTCTGCTACGATTGTGTTTAAAACGACGTTCGGGCCGGAAATCGAGAGTGAAGAACCCAGCGAACGGAATTCGAATTTGTTTCCTGTGAATGCAAACGGTGAAGTGCGGTTTCGGTCTGTCGTGTCCTTTGGAATTGCAGGAAGGACAGAAACGCCAATCTGCATCTTTTCTTTTGTCTTCTGACTGTAAGGTGAGCCGTTTTCGATTGAATCGAGGACAGCCTGAAGCTCGTCGCCGATGAACATTGAAATAATTGCCGGTGGAGCCTCGTTTGCGCCGAGTCGGTGGTCGTTTCCGGCAGAAGCAACGCTGTCACGCAGCAAATCCTGATGCTTGTCTACAGCCTGAATTACAGCCGTGAGAATCAAGAGGAACTGAGCGTTTTCGCGCGGAGTTTCACCTGGTTCAAGAAGGTTGAATCCGTCGTCCGTGCTCATTGACCAGTTGTTGTGCTTGCCGCTTCCGTTTACGCCGGCAAAAGGCTTTTCTGCAAGAAGACAGTAGAGGCCGTGCTTCAAGGCAACCTGTTTCATCAGCTGCATTGTGAGCTGGTTCTGGTCTGCGCTGAGGTTTGTGGTCGTGAAAATCGGAGCCATTTCGTGCTGAGCCGGAGCAACTTCGTTGTGCTTTGTCTTGCTCAAGATTCCGAGCTTCCAAAGCTCATTGTCCAGGTCTGCCATGAAATCAGCGATGCGCGGTTTGATTGAGCCGTAGTAGTGGTCGTCCATTTCCTGACCTTTCGGCGGCATTGAACCAAAGAGGGTGCGGCCTGTGAAAATCAAGTCCTTGCGCTGTTCCCAGAGTTTCTTATCGATTAAGAAATATTCCTGCTCAGGACCAACCGTAGTTGTAACGCGTTTTGCGCTTGTGTTTCCGAAGAGGCGCAAAATTCGCAAAGCCTGTGTGTTCAGGGCTTCCATTGAGCGAAGGAGGGGAGTTTTTTTGTCGAGTGATTCACCTGTATATGAACAAAAAGCTGTAGGAATGTAGAGGGAGCCGTCCTTGATGAAAGCGTAAGATGTCGGATCCCATGCAGTGTAGCCGCGAGCCTCAAAAGTTGCGCGGATTCCGCCAGAAGGGAAAGAAGAGCCGTCAACTTCGCCCTTTACAAGTTCCTTTCCGGAAAATTCCATGATGACGCCTGCACCGTTCGGAGAAATGAAGGAATCATGCTTTTCGGCAGTAACGCCTGTGAGCGGCTGGAACCAGTGTGTGAAGTGAGTCGCACCCTTTTCGATCGCCCAGTCCTTCATTGCATTTGCAACCACATTTGCAACGTCAAGCTCCAGTGGCGAGCCCTGCTGGATTGTCTTTTTAAGCGACTTGTATGTGTCTTTAGGCAGACGAGCCCTCATCACATCATCGTTAAAAACCATGCTTCCAAAAATTTCTGGTACAGCTGTGCTCATTTTATATGCTCCTATTTTTCTTTGTGTCGTCTGTCCAATTCGTTGTAGACGTCCTGCCAGTTTACGCCCTCTTTGTACATGAGGACGCTTACGAAATAAAGCAGGTCGGCAGCTTCCCAGATTACTTCTTCTTTTGAATCTGCATCGTCGCACAACTCTTCGGCTTCTTCCATGACTTTTTCACGGACTCGTTTTGCATCAAGTGTGGCTGTGTAGCTGCCCGGACGAGGATTTGCGAAACGCTCTGCGATTGTTCCGTAAAGGCGCTCGAGGTCTGATTTAGCATCCGGTTCTGCACCAAAGCAGCTGAAGCTTCCTGTGTGGCATACGCCGCCATGAGGAATTACCGTGGCAAGAACTGTATCACGGTCGCAGTCTACGCGCATTTTGAGGAGTTCGAGGAAGTGGCCGCTTGTCTCGCCCTTTGTCCAGAGGACGTTTCGAGTGCGGCTGAAGAATGTAAGTTTGCCTGTATCAAATGATTTTTCGAATGCTTCTTTGTTTGAATAGCCCATCATCAGAACTTCGCCGCTTGGCGACTGGGCGATTACAGGAATCATTCCGTCGACTTTTTCAAAGTTAAGGCAACCGATGAAAGCGTCCTTGAGGTTGACTTTGCCTGTGTACAAAGCCATTCCCAGCTGAACGTCACAGCCGAGTTTTTCAAGTTCAACAATCTGCTCCAGTGTGTTTACGCCGCCAGCAACAACGACGCGGCATTTTACAGCCTCGCGGAGGGCACGGCATGAATCCATGTCTGTTCCCTGCATGCAGCCTTCCTTTTCGACGCATGTAAACAAAAGCTCAGAGCAGTATTTTTCTGCCTGTTTTGCGCCTTCAATCAAAGGAATATCGACTGTTTCAGTCCAGCCCTTGACGGCAATCTTTCCGCCGATTGAGTCAACGGAAATAATCACGCGCTGCTTTCCGATTGTCTTGCAGAGTTCTTCAAGGAATGCTTCGTTCAAAACGGATTCGCCGGCTTTTGGAGAAGGATTCCATGCGGCTGAACCAACGATTACCTTTTCTGCTCCAAGTGAAATAAGCTCGCGTGCCTTTTTGACATCGCGGATGCCGCCGCCGACACGGACATTTCCCTTTCTGAGCAGGGATTTAAGCAGGGCTGTGTTTTTTGTGTTGCCCTTTTCGTCTGTGTTGCGGAGAGCCTGGTCAAGGTCGATTATTGCAACTTCGCCGTATTTATTGAAATCAGAAATCAAAGAATCAGAATCATCTCTCTGGAGAACCAAATCCTTTCCGTTTTTAAGCTGGACAACGTGTCCGTCTTTCATGTCGATTGAAGCGATTACCATGTAAGGAATTATAGCGAAAATCAGCCAGAGATACAATTAAACGCCTTGTATTAAGCAAAGGATTCGTATCAGACAGATTTTTCATCACTTTGTTTTTTTTTAATTCGCTGAACTAATAAACAAACAGTTTCTAAATCATACTCATCTAGATGTAATATATTTGAAAAAAGTTGATTCAATTGAGGAGTTAGTTCTGTCTTTTCATTGGTTTTTCCTGTCACAAGATATTCCACCGTAACATTGAGAACTTCTGCTATGCGAACGGCAACATCAGCACTTGGAACACTATTATTCGTAAGTCCAAGAGAAATTCCACTTACTGCAAATCCGACTTGGTTTGCAAGTTCTTTTCTGCTGATATTCTGATATTCCAATTCATTCTCAACATTTTTCCAAAAAGACATAATTTACTTTATTAAAATCTTAATTCCTATGCGGGTAAAAATTTAATTTATTGACAATGTTTTCGTATTGATTTAAAATATTAAACAGTGCTTGAGTTTATTTTTAGAAAATTAACACAACACAAATAAAGTGCAAATTTTAAGGAGAACAGATATGGAACTTCAATTCGAAGAAATTTCTGAAGAAAAAATGTTTGCGGATTACACCGCAGGTTGCTCGGGGGATGTTTCGGACTGCTGCACAAGAGTCTGTACAAGAGATGATTACGTTGCCACAGAAGCCGAGTGGGGAAAATTCCTTGAAGTTTCTGGCGGTATAATTCAATACTAAAATTACTTTTTCAATTGTGGCTGTCTTCTTGTCAGACAGCCTTTATTTTTATGAAGATAGATATTGTTCAACTCGAAATTGTAAAAAAATATTCTGCAGATTTTGACATAGAAAACGCTCATGTTTATGGTGTTGCATCCGCCGGCAGAATCTTTCAAAAAGAAATCGGTTCCTGCAACATAGAATATGCAGGATTGCTGTGTCTTGACTTCACAAATAAAATTATAAATTACTCAAATGTGGCCATCGGAAATATTGAAAATGTAAATATTCCTGTCGCTCAAATTATAAAAACGGCACTTGTATCAAATGCTTCAAAAATAATAGTCGCACACAATCACCCAAGCGGAGTTTTAGAAATTACCGCAAATGACATAAGTACAACAAAATCCATTGGAAATCTTGCAAGAATGCTAGGAATTCAATTGATTGATTCTCTGATTGTAACAAATTCTGATGATATTTTATCGATTCGGGAGCACATTAATGACTTTGATTGATTCAATAGACTCAAAAATATACAAGATAAAGGATTCTGTTGATTTATTCCTTACTGATGAAAAATACCTGACGGCTTTTTTTATGAATTCCCGGCGAAGGAAAAATTTCCTAATAAACAATGAAATGATTTGTCTGCTTGAAAAAATTGATGGGAAGAGAAAAGTTGCACAATTGAAGGAACTCATGGAAAAATCATATGGTATAACAGGAGAATCGGTTGAAAAAGTAATAGGCTTGCTGCTAAAAAATAAAATCATTTCTGAAGTCATTAATTCGGATATTCTGGAAATCGCCGATTTGGACAGATTTTCACGACAGATAAACTATTTTGCTGAATTTTTTGATGATTATGAAAAAGCTCTTCGCGCACAAAAAAAACTCTTCGACGCAAAAGTTCTTGTTTTTGGCTGTGGAGCTATCGGTGGTAATATTGCCATTGAACTTGCCATGGCAGGTGTAAGAAACATAACTATCTTTGATTTTGATACTGTAGATGAATCAGACCTTTCCCGGCATTTATATTTTTCAAAGGAAAAACTGGGGAAAAACAAAACCCAAGCACTAAAGGAGTTTCTAGAGTCCATTGATAAACAAATTTCTGTAGAAATTATAAATTCAAGCTTAAAACCTGCTGATGATATTGAAAATCTTATCCAGGGAAAAGATTTTATCGTAAATACTCTGGATGAGCCTTACATTGGATACACATCATCAAAAATATCCAGGGTATGTATGAAATATAGAATTCCGCATTTTATCGCAGGAGGTTTTGATGCTCATCTTTCCAGCACGGGTGAACTGATAATTCCTTATGTGACTCCCTGTGTAGAATGTTACGCTGGATATTTCAAAGAAAGCCTTAAAAACTGGAAACCTGCTAAACATCCGGTGGCAAAACGTATGTACGAAATTGGGGGAACTTCCATGCAATCACTGTTCTCAGCTTCATACGCTGCAATCGAAATCGTAAAATACATAACCGGAATAGTAGATTTGAAGAAAAATTTTAAGATCCGTGGCGAATTTCTTTTTAAGGATATGGAATTAACCTATTTAAGTATAAAAAGAAATCCTGACTGTCCGATTTGTGGAAGAAGGAGCGTGTAATGAAACCAAAACTTAGTGCAACTGTTTCGGTTGTAAAATTAACTTCTTCAATTTTGGAATTTTACAAAACAAATACCCGCTCATCCATAAAAATAAAAGTGGGAAATGATACAATTTTTGACTTGGTGAATCATCTTGATGGCATAAAAAGCATTGAAGAACTTTCAAAGGAGTATAATATTGAAAAATCTTCACTGGAATCTTTTTTAAACTTTCTCAGTGAGAGAGGCTTGCTTTCCTTTATTGAACCAAAAAATGATTTTTCAGATTATGAATCGTATCGACGTGTAATAAACTTACTGGGAGACTATGCCGCCAGTCACAAAAATCTCGTTGAATTCTGGGATAACCTGCGAAATTCTACAGTTCTCGTAATCGGCCTTGGAGCTGTAGGTTCCTGGGTTTCCTGTAATCTTGTTCAGTCCGGTGTAAAAAATCTTATCTTGATGGATGCTGACAAAGTTGAGGCCTCAAATATTCACAGGCAGTTTGGTTATTCAGAAATGGATATAGGAAAAAGTAAAGTGGATGTTATGGAGAAATTTCTGTTGCAATATGAAAGTGATATTCGCATAACCAAGATAAAAGAATTTCTGACAAATGAAAAATTACCTTCACTTAATGGCTACAAGATAGACTTGATTATAAATTGTGCTGATAAGCCGAATGTGGATTCAACATCACTCTGGATAGGTGAATATTGCATGGAACACAATATTCCACATATTGTTGGCGGCGGTTATAACCAGCATTTATCGTTAATCGGTCAAACTGTAATTCCAAATAAAACAGCTTGCGTTAAGTGTTTTCAAAAGACTTTGGACGAAGAAAACACTATTGACAGGACAAGAGTAAAAAAATTGATGGTTGAAAATCGAAAAGTCGGAAGTTTTGGCCCCATGTGTTCAATTATTGCAAGTATGGTTGGAATGGAAGCAATAAAAATTCTTTCAAAGTGTGCCATGCCTTCCAATATAAACAGGCGGGGAGAATTTGACATTTTTTCCATGAATATAAAATATAAAAATTTCGAAAGGAGAAAGGACTGTGAATGGTGTGGAAAACAAGGAAAGTATTATAATTACTGATGCTTCTGAAAATAATTTAAAACATATTTCTCTTTCAATCCCCTTGCAGACATTTAATTGCGTTACAGGTGTATCGGGATGCGGAAAGTCTTCTCTCGTTTATGATACGATTTATGCGGAAAGCCAGAGAGCATTTTTAGAAAGCATGTCCGGCAATATGTTCGGACAAAAACTAATGGGAAAACCAAAAGTTGAGTCTATTGAAAATCTTCGTCCAGCATTTAATGTCTCACAAAATTATTATAATTTTAACCCCAGATCTACAGTTGGAACAGTTTCAGATATTTCTCATTATCTGCGTTCTTTGTTTGCATTGATTCTTTCTTTTGAATTCAAGGAAAAACTTACGGAGAATTTTTTTTCTTCAAATAATCCTGATAATTTCTGTCCTGTTTGTAAAGGTCTCGGGGAAGAGTTTGCCGTATCTGAAAAACTTCTGATTCCTGATAAGACACGGAAATTAAAAGATGGCGGTATTTTATACTACAAAGGAACAAAAGCATCATTAGAGCATAAGTTGCTCATGGCGATATGTGAAAAATACAATATTGATGTTGAAAAGCAAATTGACGAGTTATCGACTGACGAACTTCACAATCTTTTATATCGGGAAGAAGAAACAGTCTTTCATTTGAGTTTTAAGAATATAAAAGGCCGTTACAGGCAAAAAGACATTCGTTCAAAAGGTGCCGTAACAGAATTAAAAGAAAAACTGAGTGACATTGAAACACCTTCAACATTTGCCGGAATCAAAAAATACCTGATAAAACAAAAATGTTCAGCCTGTCAGGGAAGTAGATTTAACGATGACAATGAAAAATTTAAAATTTGCGGGAAGAGCATTGCAGAAGTAGAGTCGATTTCTTTTTTTGACTTAAATAATTGGCTCTCAAAAGTATTTGATGAATATAAGGCTGGCAGTTTGTCAGAAGCTGTAAATCCTCTTTTAAAACAGATTGAGCAAAGGGTAGCTTTGCTGTTGACACTGAATGTTGGATATTTAACGGCTGCAAGGAACATTCCTTCTTTATCAGGAGGAGAGACACAACGGGTACGAATAGCAAATCAGCTTAATTGTCCTCTGAAAGATATAATCTACATACTTGATGAACCCTGTAAAGGACTTCACTGGAAAAATGTTGATAATATTATCAATGCCACAAGGAATCTTGTCAAAAAAGGGAATACGGTTATTGCCATTGAGCATAACAAGCAATATATTTCCCAGGCAGAAAATATAATTGAATTGGGCCCAGTTGGAGGACCTGAAGGCGGTTACATTATTTCAGAAGGTAAAAAGCCTTCTACAAATAAATATATTCTTTCGTTCAAAGAAGAAAAAGCTTTTTCAAACTTCTTTGAACTGAAAAACATCACTTTCAGAAACATAAAAAATCAAAATGTCAGTTTTCCGATTCAAGGAATTACCTGCATAACCGGCGTTTCGGGTTCTGGAAAATCCACTTTAATATCTGTAGTGCAGGAATGCTTTGATTCAAAAGAAAATGTTCATTGTGATTATTTTGATGGATCTAAAAAAATAAAAAAGAGTTATTTTGTAAACCAAAAGCCAATTGGAAAAACCCCTCGCTCAACAGTTGTTTCTTATCTTGAAATTTATGATGAAATAAGAGAAATTTTTGCACAGACAGAATCTGCAAAACGCAGGGGCTTGGGCAGTGGAAATTTCAGCATAAATGTCAACTCAGGAAGATGTGAATGTTGTTTAGGAACAGGAATGCAAAAGATAGAATTAAAGTATTTGCCAGACAGTTATATTGTTTGCCCTGTTTGTGGAGGAAAAAGATTTTCTAGTCAGATTTTACAGGTTCAATATAAAGGAAAAAATATTTCAGAAATCCTGGATTCTCCAATTGATGGAATAGCGGACTTGTTTGTTGAACATAAGGAAATATATGAAAAAATTCTTTGTATGAAAAATATAGGGCTTGGCTACATTAAACTTGGCCAGTTTTCAATGAATCTTTCTGGTGGCGAGTCACAGCGAATAAAACTTGCAAGGGCTTTAGGTTCTAAATCTAATGCAGGAAATCTGTATATTCTCGATGAGCCAACATCCGGTCTAAATGAAACTGATATTGATAAATTCAAAAAAATTATTCTTGAACTGCAAAAAAATGGTGAAACCATAATCATGGTTGAACATAATCCTGAATTTATTGCAGCAGTTGCTGACTATATAGTTGATTTTGGAGAAAAAGCCGGAGACGAGGGGGGAAAAATCGTTTCTCAGGGAAACACAAAAAGCGTGTTTAACTCTCCACAATCATCATGGGCTGGTTTGCGCTAGCGATGGTAGCACCGCGAAGCGTTGCCGCGCTGGTTGAGCGGAGTCGAAACCTGCGTGGCAATGGAGCGGCAGCGGAAGTGCGGACGTAGCGACCCGAAGGGTAGCGCCCTTAGTTTCCTGCTCACCCTTCTTTGTATAAATTCCCGTCTTTTTTTTACATATACATTTTGATTCCCTTCAATAATAATGGTATCAGGGTTAAACCCAAGCATGAACGATTCAGCGAGGTACAAAATGAGCAAAATCGCAATTAGAATAAATTCAGCGGATGTCGTTGCCGTTGCACTCGAACCGCTTACAAAAGGCACTCAGGTTACTCTTGAGGCAATGGACAATGTTCCGGAAGTCACTGTAACTTTGCAGGAAGACATCACCGCAGGACATAAATTTGCAATCCGCCAGATTAAAAAAGGCGAGCCGGTAATCAAATACGGTTATCCGATTGGTGAAGCGACCGAGGATATTGCGGAAGGCAAGCACGTACACACACACAACATCCACACCCTTCTTTCGGGCGAACTCGAATACACTTACGACGAGGCCAGGGCTAAGGCTGCTTACGATGCATGGTACAAGGAAACTGAAAAACTTCGCGCAAATGTTCCAAGCGTAAACGTCTACAAGCGCGCTGACGGCCGGGTTGGAAGCCGAAACGAAATCTGGATCGTGCCTCTCGTCGGCTGCGTAAACAAGATTTCTGAAAACCTCGCAATGTGGGCAAACGCAAAATTCTGCGCCGGAGAGCCAAAACCGAGCGAAAAGGGCGGTGTCGAAGGATTTTTCACATGGACTCATCCTTACGGCTGCTCTCAGATGGGCGGTGACAAGGAAACAACTGCAAAAATCCTTGCTGATTTGGTTCATCATCCGAATGCGGGCGGCGTTCTGGTCGTTTCACTCGGCTGCGAAGAAAACAACGTTCCATATTTCAAGGAATTTTTGGGCGAATACGACGAAAACCGCGTAAAATTCATGGTCACTCAGCAGTTTGAGGACGAAATGGAAGAAGGCAAGAAGCTTTTGACCGAACTTGCTGAATACGCAGGAAAATTCCAGCGCGAAGAAGCTCCACTCACAGACATCGTTCTTGGAATGAAGTGCGGCGGCTCAGACGGAATGAGCGGAATCACTGCAAACGCATTGATTGGCCGAATCTGTGACGCAATGACTGGAATGGGTGGCCGCGTAATGCTCACTGAAGTTCCGGAGATGTTCGGTGCCGAGCAGATGCTCATGAACCGCTGCGTTGACAAAGAGCGCTTCGACAAAACCGTAAAACTGATTAACGGATTTAAAGGCTACTACTCACGCCACAACCAGGTCTGCTACGAAAATCCTTCACCGGGAAACAAGGCAGGCGGAATCACAACTCTGGAAGACAAGTCTTTGGGCTGTGTTCAGAAGGGCGGAAAAGCTCCTGTCACAGGCGTCTTGAAGTACGGCGAGCGTCTCCCTCAGAACGTTACAGGACTCACTTTGCTTGAAGGACCGGGCAACGACATCGTTTCAACAACAGACATGACTGCTGCCGGCGCAAACATCATCCTCTTCTCAACAGGACGGGGAACTCCGCTCGGAGCCCCAGTTCCGACAGTCAAAATCGCAACAAATCACCCGCTCGCACAGAACAAACGCGGCTGGATTGACTTTGACGCAGCCCGCCTCCTTGACGAGCCAAGCGATTCTGTCCGCGACGCACTCTTGCAGCAGATTATCGACATCGTTTCTGGCCGAACCGTCACCAAGAACGAAAAGAACGGCTACCGCGAAATCGCGATTTTCAAAGACGGAGTAACGCTGTAACGTTTTTAACAACCGGTTATCCTTTATGGAAGCCGGCTTTTTTGTTATAATCTCCCCATGCTGATTTTCGCTAGCGGGCGCACTGACATTCCGGCTTTTTACTCTGAGTGGTTCATGAACCGAGTTCGCGCGGGCTTTGTCGACGTACGCAATCCTTACTACGGCGAGCACGTTTCCAGATACAAGCTCACCCGCGACCTCGTTGACTGCTTCATTTTCTGCACGAAAAACCCGGCTCCCATTCTGCCTTATCTCGACGAACTAAAATCAAGGGGAATCGGCATGTATTTTCATGTGACGATAACTCCCTACGAAAAGGACATCGAGCCCAACGTTCCCGAAAAATCCGCCGTGATGGATTCCTTTATCGAGCTGAGCAAGGCACTTGGAAAAGACCGGGTTTGCTGGCGCTACGATCCAATTTTCATCAACGAAAAATATTCAGTTTCCTTCCATATAAAAGCCTTCCGCGCCATGGCAGAAAAGCTCCGTGATTCGACCGACCGCTGCATCATCAGTTTTATCGATTTATATCAAAAGACCAAAAAGAATTTCCCCGGCGTAAAGGAAGTTTCCGAAAATGACCAGAAATTCCTCGCTTCTTCGCTATCAAGAATCGCCTTTGAAAACGGAATCAAAATCGAGTCCTGCGCCGAAAAAATCGACTTAACTTCATGCGGCGTGGAACCAGGCGCCTGCGTTTCAAGGGAAACTGTCGAAAAGGCCGCGGGAATCCATCTTCTTCCAAAAATCGGAGTTTCCCTGCTCCGTAAGCACTGCCTCTGCCTGCCCACAAACGATATCGGCGCTTACAATTCATGCCCCCATCTCTGCAAATACTGCTACGCAAATTACGATGCCAAACTTGTCGCAAAAAACTACGCCCTTCATAATCCCCAGTCATCTTTCCTTCTCGGAGACTCAAAAGAGGACGACTTAGTTAAAAACGCCAGACAGAAATCTTTCCGCGACGAGCAGCTCTTTTTGTTCTGATTAAAAATTTTATTTTTTTCTAGCTAATTTGAAAATCAGTGGTAAAATTATTGTAAAGACAAAAACAAAAAAGGAGTTAACATGAAAAAATTGTTTTTAATGGTCGCAGTTTCTGCATTGTTCTTGGGTTCGCTTTTTGCTGAAAAAAATTATGTCATCGATTTGGGCGACACTTCTAACGGCAAAGTCGTTAAAATCGTCAAGAATCCGTATGGCTCAAACTACCAGAACGAAAATCCGCCAATCTTCACAAATTTCTTCTCAAAAGACATGCCAAATCCTGGCGACACAATCGAAGTTTTCTATAAATTCACCAGCAACGTTGACCTTCCTTATCTTGCAATGATGGTTATCGACAACTCACAGGCTGCAAAATGGTGGACACCAATCTCTGACCAGCAGGAACAGATTAAGGACATCAAGGCTGGAAAAGTATACGAAGGCTCTCTCAAATACAAGGTTGTTGCAAAGCCGGTTGCTGCAGTCAGCGTTCAGCTCATGTATGACGACAAAATCAACAGCAAGATTACTCTTGAAAAAGCTGGTGTTAAAACAGGAAAGAAATAAATTTCTGTGTACCAAGCTCGCAAAATTATGATATAATATTTGCGTCATGACAACGAAAGAGTTTTCAAATCAGCTTGAATTTACAAATGACGGAAAGCTTTCCTTCTTCTTTTTGGGAGCGGGAAATGCTTTCCAAAAAACATATTTTCAGTCAAATCTTTTGGTAGTAAAAGGCGAGAGTCATGTCCTTGTCGATTGCGGCACCCTTTGCCCCTATATCCTCGAAAAAGAATACAATGCCAAACTTTCCAAAATCAAGAATCTTGTTTTAACGCATCCACATGCAGATCATATCGGCGGCATGGAAGAACTTGCCCTGTCGGCCTATTACATTTCAAAACACCCGGTCAACATCGTAATTCCCAAAATTTTCAAGAAAAAACTGTGGAATGAATCACTAAAAGGCGGAATTCAGTACAGCGAAAACGGAAAAATGACCTTCAACGATTATTTTTCAGAGCTTCCAATCAAAAAAATCCAGACAAAGCCCTTTGAAATGTTCGAGGCAAACATCGGCTCAATAAACCTCAAATTATTCCGCACACGACACATCACAACCAGGGCAACTTCCTTCAAAGATTCCCAGCTTTCCTACGGAATTATTTTTGATGACAGGATTCTCTTTACCGGCGACACCCAGTACAACCCGGAGCAAATCAATTTCCTGCTCGAGCACTTCCCTAAAATCGAGCATATTTTCCACGATTGCGACGTCAGCGGCTATTCAGTCGGAGTCCACGCTTCCTATGAGCAGCTAAAACTCTTCCCCCAGGAAGTCCGGGCTAAAATGTCACTCTACCACTACAACAAAAAAATGCAGGAAGTAAGCCCAGAAAAAGACGGATTCTCAGGCTTCGTCCAACGCGGTGTTTACTACGAATTCTAAGGACGGGGGCTGAAAAAAACGCCAGCCCCGACCGAAGTCAGAACTGGCGCTCAAAAGTTCCCCGGGCAAGCCCGAGGATGACAGTTATTGCTTTTGTTATTTAATCAATCTGTGATATTCCTGCAGAGACTTAACTCCACCCTCTCCACCATTACCGTTCTTAACACTCTCGATACCCTTAACAGCAGCAAGAGCGCCGGCAATTGTAGTAATGTAAGAAACCTTGTACTTCAAACACATCTTGCGGATAGTCTTACGATCCTCTGCGTAGTTGCGTTTAGCTTTTGGAGTGTTGATTACGAGGCAAACTTCCTTGTTCATAATCATGTCGACAACGTCTGGGCGGCCGGCACCGATCTTGTTTACAACGTCGCACTTGATTCCGTTTGAGTTGTAGAAGTCTGCAGTTCCCTGAGTTCCTACAAGTGTGAAGCCGAGGTCTTTCAAAGTCTTACCGATTGTAAGAACTTCTTCTTTCTGACCCTCTTTGTTTGAAAGAGAAATCAAAACTTTCTTGTTTTCCCATGCAGCTGGTGCGTGTGGAAGCTCTGAGCCGGCTGCTTCCTGTGCCTTGTAGAAGGCAAGTGGGAAGTTTTCAGCGAGTCCGAGAACCTCACCTGTAGAACGCATTTCTGGTCCGAGGATTGGGTCTACTCCTGGGAAGCGGTTCCATGGAAGAACAGCTTCTTTTGCTCCGTAGTAAGGAATCTTCTTGTCTTTGAGGCCGAGGCTTTCCAAAGACTCGCCCAACATCATACGAGTTGCCAATCTAGCCATCTGTGTATCACAAACTTTTGATACGAGAGGAACTGTACGAGAAGCACGTGGGTTAGCTTCAATTACATAAACCTTTCCGTTTTCAATTGCGTACTGCATGTTCATCAAACCGCAAACATGGAGGCTTTCTGCAATCTTCTTTGTATATTCTTTGATTGTCTTGAGGTTATCAGCTGGAATCGATACTGGAGGGATTACACAAGCCGAGTCACCAGAGTGAATACCTGCAAGCTCAACGTGCTCCATTACAGCCGGGATATAAACGTGTGTTGAATCAGCCAAAGCATCAGCTTCACACTCAAGAGCATTCTTAAGGAAGCGGTCGATCAAAAGTGGGCGGTCAGGAGTTACACCAACAGCCTTTTCAACGTATTCCTTCAAAGTAGCTTCATCATAAATTACTTCCATTCCGCGTCCGCCAAGAACGAAAGAAGGACGAATCATGATTGGGTAGCCGATTTTGTCTGCACAAGCCTTAGCCTCGTTGAAATCGATTGCCATTCCGCTTTCTGGCATTGGGATTTCCAATTTTTCCATCATGTGGCGGAAGAGGTCGCGGTCTTCAGCGATGTCGATTGAGTCGATGCTTGTTCCCAAGATATTTACACCGTTCTCCTGAAGCTCGCGGGCAATGTTAAGTGGAGTCTGGCCACCGAACTGTACGATAACACCGAACGGCTTTTCTTTTTCGTAAATCTGAAGAACATCCTCTGTTGTGACAGGCTCAAAGTAAAGTTTGTCAGATGTGTCGTAGTCTGTAGAAACAGTCTCTGGGTTACAGTTAACGATGATTGTCTCGTATCCCATTTCTTTGAGCTGCATAGCCGCATGACAGCAGCAGTAGTCGAACTCGATTCCCTGACCGATTCTGTTTGGACCACCGCCCAAAATCATAATCTTCTTCTTGTTGTCAGTTGCAACTGATTTGTCTTCAGCATTATATGTAGAATAGTAGTAGTTAGCATTTTCAACGCCAGATACTGGAACAGCAAGCCATGCTTCTTTTACACCGAGTTCCTTTCTGCGGTTGCGGATGTCTTTTTCGCTGACCTTAAGAATCTTAGAAAGATACTTATCGCTGAATCCGTCTTTCTTAGCCTGAATCAAAAGCTTATCTTCCGGAACACGTCCAGGGTTCTTAAGCATTTCTTCTTCCAAATCAACAAGCTCTTTCATCTGCTCAAGGAAGTACATCTTAACGTATGTAATCTCATGGAGCTTCTCAAGAGGAACACCCTTACGAATAGCCTCGTACAACTGGAAGTATCTTTCGCTTGAAGCAGTCTTGAGCATTTCGCAAAGTTCATCAGCAGATTTTCTATTAAAGTCCTTAGCAAAACCAAGACCCGAGCGGCCATTTTCCAAACCGCGGATAGCCTTCTGGAAAGTCTCTTTGAAAGTCTTACCAATAGACATAACTTCACCAACGGCCTTCATAGAAGTACCGAGCGAGTCTTCAACACCGCGGAACTTTTCAAATGCCCAGCGTGCAAACTTAAGTACAACGTAGTCTCCATCAGGAGCTCCACCCGGAGTATATTTTTCAAGAGTACCATCACGCCAGTAAGGAATTTCATCCAAAGTCATACCAGAAGCAAGCTTTGCAGAAATCAAAGCGATAGGGAAACCAGTTGCCTTAGAAGCAAGGGCTGAAGAACGAGATGTACGTGGGTTAATCTCAATAATAACAACACGACCAGTCTTAGGATTATGAGCAAACTGAACGTTAGTACCACCAATAACGCCGATAGATTCAACAATCTTAAATGCGTCTCTCTTAAGTCTTTCTTCAAGTTCCTTATCAATAGTCATAAATGGAGCAGAACAGAAAGAGTCACCGGTATGAACACCAACAGCATCAATGTTTTCGATGAAACAGATTGCAATCATCTGATTCTTAGCATCGCGGACAACTTCAACTTCAAGCTCTTCCCAACCAAGAATAGATTCCTCAATCAAACACTGATGAGTCATCGACAAATCAAGACCGTTCGAAACAATAGTGCGCAGCTCTTCAACATTGTAGCAGAAACCGCCTCCCTGACCGCCCATAGTGTAAGCAGGACGAACAACCAGAGGGAAGCCGATTTCTTCAGCAATCTTTTCGGCTCCTTCAACAGTGTGACAGATTCCCGAGCGAGGAGTGTCGATTCCAAGCCCCTTCATAGTCTCCTTGAAAATCTCACGGTCCTCACCGCGCTCAATAGCATCAAGGTTTACACCAATAACCTTTACACCGTACTTATCAAGAACGCCGGCCTTGTTCAATTCCATAGCCATGTTCAAACCAGTCTGACCACCAAGGTTAGGAAGCAGCGCATCAGGACGTTCCTTTTCAATAATCTGAGAAAGACGCTCAACATTCAGCGGCTCAATATACGTGCTGTCTGCCATAACCGGGTCAGTCATAATAGTAGCCGGGTTAGAGTTTACCAATACAATCTTGTATCCCTGTTCGCGCAAAGCCTTACAAGCCTGAGTTCCCGAATAGTCAAACTCACAAGCCTGACCAATCACAATCGGTCCCGAACCGATAATCAAAACTTTGTTGATGTCTTCTCGTTTTGCCATTTTTATATTTACTCCTATTAAAACCAAAATAAAAAAGGCGAAACCCTTAAAAAAGAATTTCGCCTTAGAAATCAATAATAAAAATGAATACCGCACTCAATTTTTTTGAGAATTTTCATGTCAGTAATCACCATCGTTTTCATACTGAAATCATATAATATCAAAGAATGGGATTTTATGCTAGAGGAATTTAAAATTCCCGCGTGATATTTTTCATCCACTTTTTGCTCTTGTAGTGAATCACGTTGAAAATCATCTTTTCCCATTCATCTACATACAAAATCAGATAAACAACAAGCGGCGGAAGATGGAAGGCGAATGCGCACACAAAGCCAATCGGAACGGAAACGGTCCACATCGCAAGACTGTCCAGAATCAAGCCCCATTTTGCGTCACCGCCCGCACGGAAAACACCGCAAATCAGAACAGTGTTAATCGCAGCACCAAAAAGCGACACGCAGTTGATGTAGAGAAGGGGAGTGAGGAAATACGAAGCCTGCTCGTTCAGGTCAGCAATCCTGAAAAGAATCGGGCGACACAAGCCCAAAAGGACCGCTCCCACAAATCCTGCCAAAATCGTGCTCTTCACAAGCCGCGAAGCATTGCGGCCTGCAAGCTCCATCTGATTGGCACCAATCTGCTTTCCGAGCAAAATCGCGCCACCGTAAGCCATCCCAAAGCAAAGAACGCTCGCCAAATTTCGCACGACGCTTACAACAGAATTCGCCGCAACCAAATCAGAGCCAAGATGCCCCATAATCACGGCGTACATCGACCAGCCGGCGCCCCAGACAGCCTCGTTTCCAATCGCAGGAACAGAATATTTAATAAAATCCTTCAATAGTATTGTGTTTTTTCGGAACAAAGTGCCAACCGAAAAATGAATTTCCCTGACGCGCGCACAAATCACCACGCAAAGCATAAGCTCAATCACGCGTGAAATCGTAGTCGCAAGCGCAACGCCCTTAACGCCCATCTTTGGAGCACCAAAAAGGCCGAAAATGAAAACCGCGTTCAGACCGATATTCAGCAAAAGAGCAGCCGTAGTAATCGCCGTAACCTGCTTGACCCGCTCAATACTCTTCAAAACAGCCTGATAAATCTGCGAAAAAGCAAGAATCACGAAACTTACGCCCACAACGCGCAAATATTCAGAACCGATGACAATCAGCTTTTCCTCGTTCGTAAAAATCTTCATCAGAAGCTCCGGCACAAACAATGCGCCAGCCGCAAAAACAAAGCCAATCGCCGCAGAAATCTTAGTGCCGATTCCAAAAATTGTCTCGATTGAATAAGTGTCCTTTTTGCCCCAATACTGAGCCGCCAACATCACGACGCCCGAAGAAAGACCAATGAAAAACAGGAACAAAATGAACTGAATATAAGAAGCAAGATTTACCGCCGCAATCGCATCCTGCCCGACATAGCCGAGCATCACGACATCAGCCGAACCAACCGCCGCAGAAATCAAATTCTGAAGCGCAATCGGCCCAACAATAGTAAAAAGCGACTTAAAAAACTGGCGGGATTCCGCCCTCTGCTCTAAAGATTTCTCAATAAACATTCTCTGAATCTATCAAAAAATAAGGGCGCAATCAACTGGATGTAAGTTTTCCAAGTAAACGTTTAATATCGTCCATTGTAGAATCCAAAGTCGCAAATTCCCCCATGATACCGTTCATCAGCATGGAAACAATAGTCTCGCGCATAAACTTAATCTCGTTCAAAACCTCATCGCTGGAACCACCAAACAAATCAGCCGGAGAAACCTTAAGCACCTCCGAAATCCGCCCGATAAGAGAAGCCGAAGCAAACTGCGCGCCCGTCTCGATAATAGAAAGATGCTTTTGAGACACACCAAGCTGCTCCGAAAGCTGTTCCTGAGTAAGCCCCGCCTGCTTGCGGTATTTTTTGACATTCTGCCCAAAAAGTACAGAAATTGATACTTTCTCTGATTTCTCGCCCATATAAAAATTATCAAACGGTCATTCAATTTATAAAACTTGTTTTTAGGTAAAATTTATACTTAAACAGTAATAAGAAAAAATTTATTGTATTTTCCAATCGCCCAGATTATAATATTATTTTAAGAAATCCTAAAATTTATACCACCCAGAAGGAAAAATAAAAATCCGATATAAGCTAAACTTTTTAATTAGGCGCCATTCAACCAGCTGCCGCTGTTCCGTGGCTCGGTCACCCTCGGTCGTCCGCTCCGCTCCCGACTGGCTTACGCCACCACTCCATAGCGGGGCGGAAAGTTTTACATACACATAAAGATTGTGTTCTACAGATTTAAAAATTATAATATAATCTTAAATGGTATTACTCTGTTTAATTAGAAGGACAAATCATGACACATCTTATCAAAATGAAAAATTCTTATTTGCAAAGAAGCTTTCCTTTAAGTACACATGAACAAGTTTTCTCCTTTTTCGGTTTTTCTGATGATGAAGATTTAATCTAACGAAATCCCCTTCCCCCATTCTAGCTTGAATAAATCAAACTCAGCAGTTGGGTTCGGGAATTGACGCCGGTTTTGTTGAAGATGTTGTAGACATGTTTTTTTACTGTCGAGAGACTTACATACAGGATGTCGCAAATGTCGGCGTTGCTTTTTCCTTCAGCAATTAACTGGAGGATTTCTGCTTCACGGTCAGAAAAATTGTATGTTTTTTTGATTTCTTCCCACGATTCATCCATAAAAATTTTCTGTGTTGCGTCATTTATATTTGAATAAATCAGATTTTCTATATGGCGTTTTAAGAGATTCAGAATGTAAATATCTTTTTGGGAAAAATCGCCCAGGACTGTACTTCTAAAAAAATTGAAAACCCCGATTATTTTCCGGTTTTTAATGAGCAGAATTCCAGCCCCGTAAGGAATATCCGACGGAAGCAAAAACTTTCTGTAAAAATCGTTCTTTTTTCTTATTTCGTCCGCAAGAATCGCTGAATCCTGAAAAACCGAAGTTTCCTGACAAAAATCATATAAGTATTTCAGATAGTCCAATGTATAAAAATCATTTATGTATTTATCAGAAATTTTTTCATCAAAACCAAGAAAATAAGAGTCCGAAGCCTGAATTTCCTGGTTCTCATCCAAACTTATAAAGAATCCCTTAGAAAACGGAATAAGTATTCTCAAAACATTGAAGACTTTTTTGATAAGAACATCTATCTCTTTGAGCGTATACAGTTCCAACAAGATATTATTAATCATGTTCCATTCATTTTCAGTCAGCATAAAACTCCATAAAAAAAGCCGGAAACTTTACCATGCTGCACACGATAATTTTCCGGCTTCTTTGTCGAATATTCGACTAGAGTATAGCAAACTTACAGGTCTTTTAGAACTGAAAGAACAATGAAAAGTCAGTTTTTACAATAGAACTTTAGTTTGAATTTTTATCTCCCTGCTACTTAATTGCTGCGAGAATCTGTCCGCTGAACACTTCCTGCGAAGGTTTTACGTAAATTCCCACGATTTTTCCGTCACAAGGGGCAAGCTGAGCTGTTTCCATCTTCATTGATTCTTCAATGATAATTGCTTCGCCTTTTTTTACAGAATCTCCTTCACTCTTAAGAATTTTCCATACGCTGCCCGGCATATTTGAAAAGACTTCAGTTGCACCCTCTGGAACTGCTGCAGTTTCAGTCTCGGCATTGTGGTGAGCCTCAAATTTATCAAGTCCTTTTTCTTTCCACATTTGTTTTTCTGCCTCAAAAGAAGCGACCTGATGAGCTTTCGCGATTTTTGTTTCTTCTTTGATTGATTCAAGGAACTTTTCATATTCACCATAATCAAAGTATGTTTCCTCGATTTCAACTTCATAGCGGCCACGGAGAAAATCTTCGCGAATTTTCAAAAGTTCTTCTGCAGAAACCGGATAGAACTGAATCTGATCGAAGAAGTCCAGAAGCCAGGGTTTACCTTCCCTAAATGACTTTGTTGCACCCTTCGGATTCCATGTCTGAATCGTACGCCCGAAAAGCTGATATCCGCCAGGACCTTCCATACCGTAAATTCCAAGATAAGCTCCGCCGATTCCGACTGCATTCTCTGGAGTCCAGGTTCGCGCAGGATTGTATTTTGTCGTAACAAGACGATGCCGAGGATCCAGAGGAATACAAACTGGAGCACCCAGATAAACATCTCCCAATCCCATTACGATATAAGTTTCGTTGAAAATCAAATCCTTTACGTCTTCAATTGAATTCATTCCGTTAATACGCCGGATAAATTCAATATTGTCAGGGCACCACGGAGCGTTCGGACGAACATTGTCCTTGTAGCGGTTCATAGCAAGAATTGTCTGCGGGTCATGCCAGCTCAAAGGAAGCTTGATTTTTCGGCTCTTCACGCGGAATTTGCTTAAATCTCCAATCTGGCTGTCCAGTTTTACTATAATATCTGCTAGTTCAAAAATGCTCATTTTCGTCGAATCGATATGAACCTGGAGAGAGCGAATTCCCGGTGTTGCGTCAATCAGAGGAATATTTTTTTCGGCGATTATAGACTGCTTCAATGCGTTTACCCGGATTCTGAGGCGCATTTCAATTTCCATCTCGCCATATTCTACAAGCACATATTCGTCACCAGCACAACGGATTACAAGCTTGTCTTTTCCGTCAAGCTCAATTTTCTTGAGCACAGGATAAGTTTGCTCAATCTTATCTCCGCGGGGAACTTCTTCAAGTTTCTCTGATTTTCCGCTGGCAAGCGAGGCAAGATAATCTTCCTGAGCCTTACGGATTTTTTCGGCAGTTTCAATCGTGATATAATTGAAGCGGACTTTGCTTCCTGGGGCAAGCTGTCCCTGTTTCCAAAGCTCACCAGAAGGAATTGTTGCAGGACATACAAATCCTCCGAGAGAAGGGCCGTCAGGACCAAGAATAATCGGCATATCACCTGTCATATCGATTGTGCCGACCGCATAAGCCGTATCGTGAACATTCGATGGATGAAGTCCAGCCTCACCGCCATCTTCGCGGGCCCATGCAGGACTCGGGCCGATAAGACGAACGCCTGTCCTGTCCGAGTTAAAGTGAACTTCCCATTCCGTTTCAGAAAGCTGTTCCATAAATTCTGGTTTTAGGAATTCTTTTGTACAGTGTGGTCCCGGAACAACAGAAATTTCATTTGCCGTTGAAAGATATGAAGAATCAACTGTTATATTTGGAAGAGGGCTTGTATCTTTTTTGACATGAAGAATATCACCTGTCCTGAGAACTCGTCCTGAATGTCCACCAAATCCGCCCAGTGCAAATGTCGATGCCGAACCCAGATACTCCGGAACATCAAGTCCGCCTTTTACAGCCATGTATGCGCGTAAACCAGATTTTGCTTTTGAAAGCGCAAGAATTTGTCCTTCTTTTACAGAAACAGGCTTATACATTGGGATTTCCAAATCATCCAGAGTCGGAGACATATCGCAGCCAGTCAAACAAATTGTCATGTCCGCACGGAATTTGTACTTTCCGCCTTTGAGCGTAAATTCAAGCCCCGGAAGTCCAGCTGAGTTTCCAAGAATAATGTTTGCCAGACGAAAACTGAAATTATCCATTGCTCCGCTCGGTGGAACTCCGATATCCCAGTATTTTAATCGTCCCGGATAATCCTGAACTGTCGTCTGAAGTCCACCGTCAAGAACTTCAACCGTATTTTCGGAATATGTAAAATCATCCAGCATGTGTGTAAAAAGATTGCCTTCAAGATAAGGCTTTGTCTGGAGGAAGGAATGAAGGTAATCGATATTTGTAGTGATACCGTAAATCTTTGTTTCCTCAAGAACTTTTGTCATTTTTGCAATCGCGCTCTTTCTGTCATCTGCGTGGACAATAATTTTCGCAAGCATAGGATCGTAGTTCGGTGAGACAACCACAGCATCCTTAATCCATGTTTCAATTCGGGCATCTTTTGAGAAAATTACTGTGTCTAACTTTCCTGCACTTGTGGCGAAATTTCTTTTTCCGTCTTCAGCATAAATTCGGGTCTGAATACTAACTCCATTTGTTTTTCCGTAAAGTGAATCAAGATTCTTAAGCTCACCAGAAGCCTCACGAACCATCCACTCAACGAGATCAATTCCAAGAACTTCCTCCGTAACTCCGTGCTCAACTTGAAGACGAGTATTTACTTCGAGGAAATAAAATCCCTGAGATTTAACATCATAAAGGAATTCTACTGTACCAGCTGAACGATAACCAACTTCAACTGCAAGACGTTTTGCGGCATCTTTAAGAGCCTTTCTTGTTTCTTCGGAAATCCCGTAAGCCGGACATTCTTCCATGACTTTTTGATTTCGACGCTGAACCGAACAATCGCGTTCTGCAAGAGCAGCAACTTCCCCATATTCATTTCCAAAAATCTGAACTTCAATATGCCTTGCTTTTTCAAGATATTTCTCAAGAAAAACGCCTGCGTTAGAAAAATTAGCTTTCGCAAGGTGAGTACAGGCATCATAAGCGGCTCTAAGTTCTTCTTCTGAATAACAGACTTTCATTCCGATTCCGCCGCCGCCCGCCGTACTTTTTAAAATTACCGGATAACCGAAATTCTCTGCGGCTTTTACAGCTTCGTCTGCGCCCGAAAGCAGGGGAGTTCCTTCAAGCATGGGAACTTTTGCCTTTTTTGCAATTTCGCGGGCACTGTGCTTAAGGCCGAACATTTTCATTTGCTCTGGAGTCGGACCGATGAACTTTATTCCATTCTGCTCACAAATTCGCGCAAAATCAGCGTTTTCACTCAAAAATCCGTAACCAGGGTGAATCGCATCAACTCCATGTTCTTTCGCAATTTTAAGAATCAGATCTGTATTCAAATATGTGTCAGAAACTTTTCCGTCTCCAAGAAAATATGCTTCATCGGCATTATTTACATGAAGGCTGTCCTGATCTGCCTGCGAATAAATCGCAACGGAAGTAATGCCCATCTTTTTGAGAGTTCTTTCAATTCTGACCGCAATAGCTCCGCGGTTCGCTATCATTACCTTTTTGACCATAATTATTCTCCAATATCATTTTCATCTGATGGATGAAGCATGTTGTTGATTTTTTTTCTGATTTCGATAAATTCTGGCGTATCTTTCAAGTCCAAAGTCCTTTCATAAGGAAGGTAAATCGGGATTTCGGCCATGATGCGTCCCGGTCTCGCACTCATTACGAAAATCCTTGTGGAAAGGAAAACAGCCTCTTCAATATCATGCGTTACGAAGATTATTGTCGGATGCTCGTCCTGCCAGATTTTCCGCATAAGCTGCTGCATTATCGATTTTGTATGAGGATCAAGCGCACCAAAAGGTTCGTCCATTAAGAGAACTTCCGGCTGATTCGCAAGTGCCCTGGCAATTGCAACACGCTGCTTCATTCCTCCGGAAAGCTCTTTCGGAAGACTTTTTTTGAACTGAGTGAGCCCGATGATTTCAAGATACTTGTCAATGATTTTATCCTGCTCGTCTTTCGGGAGTTTCTTCAGTTTCAAGCCGAAGCGGATATTTTCTTCAACAGTCATCCAGGGAAAAAGCGAATATCCCTGAAAAACCATGCCCCGGTCTTTTCCCGGACCGTCAAGTTTTCGGTTATCAAGAATAATTGAACCTTCCGAAATATCATCAAGTCCGCCTATCATCTTAAGAAGCGTTGACTTACCACAACCTGACGGGCCGACAATCGAAACAAATTCATTCTCAAGGACATCAAAATTCACATGATCGATCGCAAGTGTTTTCTTTTTAGAATCAGTGTAAATCTTTGTGACGCCTTTTCCATATATCTTGCTGTTTGCGACACGGGCCTCAATCGGCTGATTATTCTCTGAATCTGAAATTTTATTCTTCCTGAAAATCATTTCGTGCCTCCTTCCGCCCACTTAAAGAGTTTCTTTCCGATGAGACCAAAAACCCGGTCAAGAATAAGTCCCAGAAGTCCGATTACAATAATTCCTTCAAAAATCGTGCCAGTCTTCAAATACCTCTGCGCCTTCAGAATCTTGTAACCCAATCCAGAATTTGCGGCTACAAGTTCCGCGACAACAAGATAAGTCCAGGCCCAGCCCATCATCATTCTTAAAGTCTCAAACAAGCGCGGCATCATTCCTGGAATCAAGATTTTGAAAATTACCGTGCGCCGCCGTGCTCCAAGCGTGTAAGCGGCATTCACATAATCATCAGGAACGCTTCGTATGTCATCTGCAACCATAGGAATCAGCTGAAATAAAGTTCCGATAAAAATGACGGCGATTTTAGCAGATTCATCGATTCCGACCCACACCATGATAAGCGGAACAAATGCCGGAACTGGAAGATAGCGCAGGAATTCGACCATAGGCTGAATAAAAGCCTCAAACGGCTTATAACAACCAGCAAGGATTCCAAGAACAACTCCCAGAACAGTCGCATAAATGAATCCCATGAAGATTCGGTAGCAGCTGATGTACATATCCGACCAGATAGCACCGCTTGTAAAATCATTGTAAATTGACTGTATGACTTTCACTGGCGAAGGCAAGAAAATCGGATTCACCCATTTAAAGCTACAGCACATCTGCCACAGCGCAATCAGCAAAACAAAAGATACTATCGCTATCGAAAGATAAACTCTCTTGCTTATATTTTTTCTTATTCGGAAAACTTTCAATTTAAGCCTCCTCTTTGAATTGCAAGCTTGTTAATACTTCTTAGTGTCTGGTACCGGGAAGTCTCCGATTTCATCAAGAACTTTTTTTGCAGGCTCAGGATTGATAATTCCGCTCACATCAGGGCAAGACTCAATCATTTTTATTGAATAAAGAAAGTTCGCAACTTCCTGAACATCGTAAGCAAGAGCCGTATACTCCTGAGCTTTCGATGACATTGTTTCATACGCTTCCTTCGGGCTGAAAAGCTTGGAACCGCTCATAGAAACCCACATTTCTTCTTCCGGGATTTCGGCACAGCGGGCCATATCTGAAATTGCTTTCTTAGGATTCTTGTAATAAAAATCCAGCGAATCATACAAGGCCTTTACGAAGGCGATTTTATCTGCTTCAGGCATATTTTTGTTTACTGCAAAAACATCCGCAATCAGTCCTGGAGTATCCTCGGAGCTTGTAAGCAGCGTGCATCCAGGACGAGCCAAAGATTCGCTCAGAGTTGGTTCCCACAAGGAAGCCGCATCGACTGTATTCGCAAGAAAAGCCGGGCCTGAATCGGCAATCGAAAGATTAACAAACTTGATGTCGTCCATTGTGAGGCCGGCAGATTCAAGGCGTTTTGCGAGGAAGAAATGTTCAATCGTACCGTACTCAGTAGCAATTGATTTGCCTTTTAAATCCGCGAGGCTTGAAATTCCTTCTCTTCCGACAATTCCGTCCGCACCGTTCGAGTTATCAAGCATGGCAATCGCTTCAATCGGAACTCCACTGATATATGGGGCAATAGTGTCCGGCATAGCAATTCCAATCGCATCGGCCTGACCTGTCGAGAATGCCATAACGGAATCCGAATAGACCGGGAAATAAACAACATTTACATCAAGGCCTTCCTTTTTGTAAAATCCTTCTTCCTGTGCAATATACAAAAGATAAAAAGCAGGGTAAGCCGAAGTCGCCACAGTATAAGTTTTCTTTTTGTCACCTGCCGCGCTTTCTTTTTTTGACTTATTGCAGCCCATCAAAGTTATAACAGTTAAAATTGAAGCAAAAATCAAAGATCCAATCTTAAAAACATTCGTTCTCATAAAAATACCTCCAGGTTTTACATAATTGCATTTATTCCGTCTTCACCAGTGCGAATTCGGATTGCAGTTTCTGCTGGCAGAACAAAAATCTTTCCGTCGCCAGTAGTTCCAGTTTTATTTATTTCCAGAACGACCTTTATCAGGCGGTCAACATCTTCGTCACGGACATACATTTCTATCATTCGTTTGGCAGAGAAAGAATAATTCGCATGACTTTCTTCTCCCGTTACTGCCGTGTAATGACCTGGTACTTTTCCGCGCCCGATGATTTCCTTTTCGCTGATTGAGCCAAAATTCTGCTTGACCAATGCTTCGCGTGTCTGAAAATACTTATTCGTACGGATAATAATTATTACTTGCTTCATAAAGCCCCCGTTTTCTGGCCCTTACAGCTTTTCTTCGCCAGTGCTGATTGTTACAGCCCGCTCGACAGGAAGCACAAAAATCTTTCCGTCACCAAAAGCTCCAGTTTTTGAGGTGCGTGCCGATTCAATAATGATTTTTTCGACTTTCTCAAGGTCTTCGTCTTCAATGACAATCATAATCATCTCTTTCGGGATTTCGTCGTAAATAATATCTCCGACTTTAAGACCTCTCTGACGTCCCCGGCCAAGAATGCTGATTCGGGAAGCGGCGACAAATCCGTCCTTGTTCAAGGCTTCCAAAACCTCAGCCGCTTTTTCTGGCCTGACCACTGCTTTTACCATCTTCATATTTTTACCTCCAGTTTTATTTATCAAAAATATAAATCTGATTTGTTGTAGGTGCGAAACCACTGCATGGATTATTAATCTGCGGGCAATTCGATATTAAAATCATGGTGTCATTCAATGCCTCAAATTCAATGTAAGAACCAGGTGCTGAAATGCCGTCCAAAAACTCAAATGTATTGTCTGGAAGCTTTAGAATCTGGGCAAAAATATTCACATTCGGAACAAGATCTACCTTGCTGTATTGGCCTGCAAATTCCGAAATGCACTCAAGGAATGTATCCCGGCAAGTCCGCATGTGAAGCGTGTGATGGCCATATCGGACTGTATTGCTCTCACAGGCACATGCTCCGCCCAAGGTGTCCTGACAAGTGCAGGTATCAGCCGTGATTTTCAAAAGTTCTTTTCCGCTTTCCGTGACTAAAGTTGTTCCCACATTTATGTAAATGTTCTTTTGCCGGCAGATAGTTTGAGTCGAACTGTAATGATCTTCCGGGTTGTGAAGGTCATAGCACAAAAAATCCAGTCCCTGATTACCGTGAGTGTCTTCGATTCTCAAAGTCTGACCTTTGTAAAGCGGCTTCATATATCCAAGACCGGCAGGAATCACCTCTGTGTAAATTGCATCTTTTATATTTCTTTTACTCTCAACCTTTTCAAATGAAATTGACATATCCTACCTCCACTTACTTGCCTAAAAGCAGGTTGTATTCCCAAGTGTTCTCAAATGCCCGCCGCGTATATTTTGAAGAACAGACACAAAAATCAGTTGAATCCACAGGATTTGCGTTTGAAATATCAATCTGAATCGGAACAGACGGATAAGTTGTCGAAGGATCCATCGGATTCGGTGTATTTGAAAGAACTATGTAAACATCCATTTCTGTTCGAATTGCGACTGTCATTTCTTTTTTGCAGTTATCAGGACAGAAAATCATATTTCCTTTTTCATCCGCATCAATTTTCGAAAAGAAATTAACTGGCGGCATCAAATCCCTTTTGCTCATTCCGTTTTTTGTAAGCTCATTTATGAAATTCTGCTGCCCGGATTTCAGATATGAATTGCCCTGTTCCTGATAGGTTGTCTTTCCATATTTTGCATCTGTTTGTTCCCGTGTGGTATAGCCTGTAATTGAATCATGCCAGCCGCAGGTATCATCAACAATGCTTGCAAGAGCCCGCCCCATATCGCTGATAATCGCATGTCCTTTTGTAAGGAAAAATGTGTGCTGAGCTTTCATCGTGTCAGGGGCGTTATAGTGCTCAGAAAGATTGTAAAAGTTGTACATGAGCATAGCCAAATTCGCACCATCGCCCATCGCCGTAAATCTGATGATTTTTCCTTTCCCGATTGAACCAGACCATCTGTCACCTGGCATCAAAGTTTTGCTCCAAATCGTCTCCATATTTTACGCTCCTATATTTTTCACCAAAAAAAAGCGTACAAACTCTTTTCAGAATCTGTACGCCTTTGTACTTTTGATGTTTTTAGAATACTAAAGCCTTCAAAAACAAATAATTGTCTTAAAGTTTGAAATATTTTCGCCTTTTAGAACTTTAGATACTTTTCTGCATATTTTTTCTAAAATTTTTCAATCTGTTCGGCTTCCTGCAAGGCAATTTCCTCACACAAAAAACCTTTGACAAGACTTCCGTCGTCCAGCCTGATTGTCCCGATTGAAAGTGGAGATGGAATTTTTTCCATAAAAGCCCCGTAACTTTTCTTCGGAAGCCGGTAAATATCGATATCCACTTTCATTCCTTTTTTACGCCTGACTATTCCGGGTTTAACCGGATTTGTATTCAGTTTATAAAGTTCGTATTCATCAGATGTCTTTTTGTGAGCTGCAAATTCCCCGCCAAGTTCAACAAGCTGACTTTCAAGGCAGTAGCCTTTTTTGTGAAGGCCGCACACCCCCAGCAGCATCGATTCGCTCTCCAAAAAAGCCTTTGCCAGACTGCAAAGCAAATTCTCTGAATCATGAAGGGCGAACAAAGTAATTCCAAAAGGATAAGATTTGTCCGATGTATTTTCTGGAACAGCGATTGCCGCCATATCAAGAAGATTGCAATGGTTTGTATACAAACCCATCTGACTGTTTGTTTTTATCGGATTTTCTCTAACCTGAGTCCTTGTAAAACTTCCGCCAGCAGTAGGCATAATCATTACAGCATCTTCAAGAAGTTCCTGAGCCTTGTGCTTGTAAAATTGAAGTTCATGCAAATTGCCGAACAATTTTGCGGCCGTTTTTTCTGGGGTCGAACCACTCCGTAAAATTGTTTCGGTAACGTCAAAAGTTTTTCCCGGATTATTGTCAACGAAATCCTTTAAATCTTCCCAACGTTCGGCAACATAAGAGCCTTCATATAAAATGAGTGCCGCTTTATGAAAGATTGAATAATCAATTTCTTCATAAGGAATTCCAAGTTTTTTAATCCTTGAAACTGCATTTTCCCATTTTTTCTGATAGATTTTCTTCCATTCTCCAAAAAAATCCGGCAAATCTTTCGGAAGATATATTTTTGAAGGAAGTTTTTCACCTTTTTTTTCAATTTTTCTCGACCATACGCAATCCGAATCATAACCGCGTGCAACACTGTCCACGAGCAGGGCTTCATCAAGACTGTTGGCGAAAACCGTCACACAGTCCAGGCTCGCACAGGCCGGAACTACACCCTTCGTTGACCATGAGCCGACTGGAGGTTTATAACCAATCAAGGAATTCAGCATCGCGGGAACTCTTCCGCTTCCGGCAGTATCAGTACCAAGCGCAAAGCATGAAAGACCGAGTGCCACTGATACAGCAGAACCAGAGGAAGAACCGCCCGAAATCATTTCATCCTGATAAGCATTATGACATTCCCCATAAGGAGAACGAGTTCCCACAAGTCCTGTCGCAAACTGATCAAGATTTGTCTTTCCAACCGGAATCGCGCCCGCTTCAATAAGCTTACGAACAACTGTCGCACTTTCAGATGGAATATACGCAAAATCAGGACAGGCGGCCGTAGTCGGAATTCCTTCCAAATCAATATTGTCCTTTATGGCAAAAGGAATTCCCCACAAAGGCATATTGTCTTTCCTGGCTGGAAGCTTCTTAACATATTTGTCCATCAATTCATGCGAGGGCTCGACAATCCAGATATTTTTTTCGGTATATTTTTTGCTTCTGGAAATTATTTCTTTTATTAATTCTGATGGTTTTAGCTCTCCGCTATCGTAAGAAGCTTTAATCCATTGGACGGAAAGTTTTTCTGGAAAATACATCATTCGCACCCCCTATTTATCCCAGATTACACATCGCACAGGAGTCGGATTATAGGCATTGCAGGGATTATTGAGCTGAGGACAATTTGAAATCAGAATCATAACGTCTTCCAGAGCTTCCATCTCAACATATTTTCCTGGTGCAGAAACGCCGTCATCAAATTTATAATACCCGTCTTCCGTAATCGGAACATTCATAAAGAAATTGATATTCGGAGCTAGGTCTCTTTTTTTAATATCATATTCACAGTCACTCAGCTGGAGCATGAAAGAATCCCGGCAAGCGTGCATATATTCTTTTTCTCTTGCATAACGGACGGTATTGCTCTGCCTTGAACAAGCTCCGCCCAAAGTGTCGTGGCGGCCGGTTTTGTCAGCGGTTATTTTAAGAATCGACTTTCCGCTTTCAGTCCTGAGAATTGAACCAGTCGTAAGATAGATGTTTCCCTGCATAACGATTGTTGGAATCGCTCCGTAATGGTCTTCCGGGTCATGCAAATCGTAGAAAGTTGTATCCACGGCCTGATTTCCTTCCAGATCAATGATTCTGAAAGTCTGACCTTTTTTAAGCTCGTGCATCCAGCCAAGTCCGGCTTTTACTTCTTCATTATAAATCGCATCTTCTATTTTAAGTGGTGAATCTTTTTCAATAAATCCGTACATAATTTTCTCCTTTAAAAAATCCGCGTTAGCGGCCTTGCTTCCGTAAAATCAAATCACAAACCCAAAAGATTGTAGTAATCCCAGGTATTTTCAAATGCCCTGTAATTTTCATCCCGGAAATTAACGCAATAGTCAGTCAAATCTGTTTTTGGTGCATCATAAACTTCCATCTGAACAGGAACTGACGGATATTCCTTAGAAGGATTGAGCGGATTCGGAGTATTAGAAATCACAACAAGGCAATCCATTTCCGTACGAAGCGTTATAGTTGCTCCTTTTTTACAATGTCCTTCGGCATAATGCATCGAACCGTCTTCCTTCACAAAGACTTTTGAAAAGAGATTCACAGGGGGAACAATATCCCGTTTTCCCATTCCGTTACGAACCAGCTCAATTTTGAAATTGTCATAACCGTTCCTGTAAAAATCATTGCGCTGAACCTGATATGAAGTCTCGCCGTATTTTGCATCTGTCATTTCCTTTGTAGTCAAACCAGAAATTGAATCTATCCATTTCGTAGAATCCTCAACGATTGATGCAAGAACCCGCCCATTGTCACTCATCAAAACATTTCCTTTGGTCAGATGCGCAGTAAACTGGGCCTTCAGCGTATCAGGCATATTGTAACGCTCAGAATTATCTCTCATGTTATATAGAAGAATTGAGACATTCGCGTTGTCACCAAGGGCCTTGAAATGAATATATTTCTGCCGCCCGATACATCCCGACCAGGCTTCACCTGGTTTAAACTCTTTTTTCCAAATTACCTGCATATTCCACCTCTCTGTAATTTTTCTTGCATTGCAACTAGAGGATATTTTCTTTGCTGAATAAATGGAATTAAACTCCGAATTGATTTTTTTACACTTTGGAATATAAGACACAAACTTTAGTTTTACGAAATGAAACTTTTTTGTTAAACTATCCTCATGAAATCTCAGCTGACTACACTTTGCTATATTGAAAAAGACGGTTGCTACCTCATGCTGCACCGCGTTACCAAAAAAAATGACATCAACCACGACAAATGGATTGGCGTTGGCGGACACTTTGAAGAACATGAAAGCCCCGAGGACTGTCTGAAGAGAGAAGTTAAGGAAGAAACCGGACTAACTATCGATAGTTTTAGATTTCGTGGCATCGTAACTTTTGTTTCTGATGATGCTCCTGCCGAATACATGCATTTATTTACGACCGATAGTTTTCATGGTGATATAATTGATTGTGACGAAGGAAAGCTTGAATGGTATCCTATAGACAAAATTGACGAGCTGGAGCTTTGGGAAGGCGACAAGATTTTCTTCCGTTTGCTGAAAGAAAACGCGCCTTTCTTTTCGCTCAAGCTCGTTTACAAAAAGGGTCAATTGATTGAAGCCGTTCTGAACGGTAAACCTATCGAACGTTAGTTATTTTTCGAGCTTGTTCAGTTCTTTTTCAAACTTACGGTCGTTAGCTTCTTTTGCTGGTCGATAAAGAATCAGCACGTTTCCAATCAAACGAACTGCGGTTGACTGTGTTTTTTCGGCAATATCGTTGGCCAGCTCGCGCTTTTCTTCTTTGAACTCGTTGAATTTGACTTTGATAAGCTCATGCTCACCCAAAAGCCGTGAAATCTGTGCCAGCTGATTTTCTGTCACTCCCGCACCACCGACCTGAACAAGTGCATTGAGAGGCTGTGCGTTCTTTTCCAAAAATTTTCTCTGTTTTGCGTTAATTTCCATATCCGTATTATAAATTTTATGCAACTTTTGTGCTAGGGACAAAAAAGGGGCCTTTCAGCCCCAATCCTTTATTTAGAGATTTCCTTGAAAACAGCCTCGTAGACAGGCTTTGGCTTTAGCTTATTGTCGTAGAGCAGGGCAGAACCTTTGCCTGCATAAAATGACGGAACCCAGCTGTGCTTGTCGGAAATTCCCCAGGTGATTACGCTCTTTACGTTCGACATTTCACGGGCAAAGCGGTAAAGCATTTCATACATTTCCTGCTGGCGGCCTTCATTTGCGGCGGCATTGTCGCCTGTCGGGATTCGGATGTCAACTTCGCTGAAGGAAATGTCGATTCCAAGCTCCTTGTAACGCTCAAGGTTTGCCCGGATTGCTTCTTCACTACATGGAATTGTCGTATCAAGATGGAGCTGCATTCCAACGCCGTCAATCGGAACTCCGCGCTCCTTCAAGTCCTTTACGAAATTGTACATTGCGTCAGCCTTGGGGTGGCCTTTTTCTTCGTTTGAGTATTCGTTGAGGTAGAGTTTTGCATCAGGATCGATTTCATGGGCTTTTCTGAGGGCGTGTTCGATGTAATCAGGGCCGATTGTTTTGAGCCAGACTGTCTCGCGCATGGTGCCGTCTTCGTTGAACATTTCGTTGACGACGTCATATTCAGAAATGATTCCCTTGTAGCGGCTCATGATTGTAGTGATGTGCTCGTCCATTTCGGCAAGGGCTTCTTCGCGGGTCCAGTAAGACGAAAGGAAGGGTGGATTCTGCTGATGCCAGAAAAGAGTGTGCCATTTTACGGCCATCTTGTTTTCCTGAGCAAACTTGATGAGCAAATCGATGTCGCTCCAGTTCCAGAATTTTTTATTTGGGCGCAGGACTCCGTATTTCATGTTGTTTTCGTAGACAAGTATGTTGCAGTCACTTTTGATGATTTTTTTGCTTGTTTCGTCATACAAATCACCCGGAGTGATTGCCATTCCTGTGCGGAAGCCGTGTTTCATGGCAGCAGAACGAAAATCCTTCCCGCAGGAAACCAAACTCATTACAGTCACGCAGACGGCAAATAAAGTTGCAACTTTTTTCATTTAAATTCCCCTTTTATATCATTGTAAAGCCAATTAGCTTTTTTGCAACATTTAATTACGCGCCAGCCGTGGAGCTGTGGCGGAGCCAGTGCCGGAGGCACCGAGGGTTACCGAGCAGCGGAAGGGCGCAAGACCGTTGATTGCGCTCAAAATATTCTATATAATAGAAATTCATTGAATAAAATTCGAGGAATATCATGCCAAAAATTGAAGTAAACGAAAAACTTTTTTTTAATCTTCTTGGAAAAAAATATGACTACGACACGCTTGAGAGAAAGCTTGTCTGCGGAAAGGCTGAGCTTGACGAAAAGCCAGACATGTCAATGAGCGAAGACGAGCGCGTCATCAAAATCGAACTTAACGATACAAACCGCCCTGATTTGTGGTCAACCGGCGGCGTAACACGTCAGCTCCGCCTGCACGAGGGCGCAAAACGCTCTGACTACTCATCTTTCATTTCACGCAAGGGAGCAATCAAAGATACAGGCAACCGTACAATCACTGTCGAAGAGGGCCTCAAGGATGTCCGTCCTTTCATGGTCAGCTTCGTAATTTCCGGAAAGCCAATCGACGACCCCATGCTCAAGGACATCATCCAGACTCAGGAAAAACTCTGCTGGAACTTCGGCCGCAAGCGAAAGTCAATTTCAATGGGCGTTTACCGCATGAGGGAAATCACATGGCCATGCCACTACAAGGCAGTTGACCCGGACAAAACTTCATTCGTTCCGCTCGCATGTGACGCTCCGATGACCTGCCGCCAGATTCTCACAGACCACCCGAAAGGAAAGGATTTCGGCTGGATTCTCGAAGGGCTTAACAAATTCCCTCTCCTTACAGACGACAAAAACGAAGTCCTCTCAATGGCACCAATCATCAACTCGGCAACTTTGGGTGCCGTTCAGGTTGGCGACAAGGATTTGATGGTTGAGCTTACCGGCGACAACATGGAAAACCTGATTCTCGCCGCAAACATCGTTGCATGTGACTTCCACGATGCAGGCTACGAGATTCTTCCGGTTAAAGTCGTTCATCCTTATGAAACTGGCTTCGGAAAGGAAATCGTCGTTCCTTACTACTTCCAGAAAGAAGCAAAGGCAACATTGGCCGCAATCAATAAAAAGCTGGGCAGTGACCTCACAAAAGAGCAGGTTTTGGACGCATTGAGCCGCATGGACAATGACGTTACTGCAAAAGACATTGCTACAAACGAAAAAACTGCAAAATACTGCGCCGCAAACAAGACTGACGTTGAATTTACAGTTAATCCGGCTCCATACCGCAACGACTTCCTCCACGAAGTTGACGTTATTGAAGACGTAATGATCGGCATGAGCCTGGACTACTTCAAGCCGCAGAAGCCAAACGACTTCACAATCGGTAAGCTTTCTGACGTTACATTGTTCAGCCGAAAGACTAAGGAAATCATGGTTGGCTTGGGCTATCAGGAAATGATTTTCAACTACCTCGGAAGCAAGCGCGACTACATCGACCGCATGAACATCAGCGCTGACAAGGTAATTGAAATCCTCAACCCGATGAGCGAAAACTATCAGTTCGTCCGCCCGTCAATCATCGCTTCTCTTCTCCGTGCAGAAAGCGCAGCCGCAAACGCAATCTTCCCGCACAAAATCTTCGAGATTGGTAAAGTTGCCTTCCTCGACGAAAGCGAAAACACAGGAACAAAGACAATTCAGTCACTCGGCTTCATGACAGCCGCAAACAACGCAAACTTCAATGACCTTGCAAGCGAAGTTGCTTCACTCATTTACTTCCTTGACCACAAGTACGAAGTCAAAGAAGCAAACGATCCGCGCTTCATCCCAGGCCGTCAGGCAGCCGTAATCGTAAACGGAAAGCAGGTCGGAATCTTCGGTGAAATCCACCCGCAGGTTCTCGAAAACTGGCAGATCGCAGTTCCATGTGTCGCCGGTGAAATCGACATTGAAGACTTGATGTAGTCCGATTGGCGAATTTTGAAATTAATAGCTGTATCAAAACTCGACAATCAACCTATGTAACAAAAAGCCCGCCAGTTGATTCTGACGGGCTTCACTTTTTTAAATCTTTTTATTTCTAAACTTTTTTACTTCAAAGCCATTTTGAGGACTTCAAGATTTTTTTCCATCGCACCAAGATATGTCGCGCCTTTTTTAATCTGCTTTGCCGTGGTTGACTGAAGCGAGTCGAATGTCACGACCTTTGCCTTTTTGTTCTTGCTGTTGGAAATTACAGTTTTGGCAATTTTTCCGTTTCCAGTTTCAATCTGGCAGACGCACTGCAAATCAAGTTCGTTCACTTTTTCAGAAAGGAATACGATTGTCTTGAAACTTGCCTCGCTTTCTGCAGAACAACCTGTGAATGCGGCATAATACTTGAGTCCGTAATCCTCTACCAGATAGCGGAATGGGAAACGATCGCCAAAAACAACTACCTTTTTAGAAGAATTCTTTACCATATCAGTGTATTTTGCATCCAAAGCATCAAGTTTTGCTGTATAAGCAGCAAGATTTTTCTGGTATACAGCGGCATTTGCTGCATCTTTTTCACAGAGAGCATCGGCAATTGCACCACACAAAGTTTTTGCGAATCTCAAAGAAAGCCAAACATGCTCGTCTTTTTCATCTTCTTCGTGATGGTGATGCTCGTGCTCGTCATGTTCATCGTGGTCGTCATGACCGTGCTCATCATGGTGATGTTCATGAGCATCTTCGTGATGATGTTCATGCGCCTCATGATGCTCATGCTCGTCATCATCGTCATGGTCGTCGTGACCGTGTTCATCGTGGTCATGATGGTGCTCATCGTGTCCGTGCGCGTCGTGGTCGTGATGATGCTCATGCTCCATTCCCTCAACGATTTCCTCGCACTTAACCTTGTCGCCCAAAACCTCAACAAGATTTATCACCTTCATGTTGGGATTTTTTGCGTTTTTAAGAATATCATCGACCCATTCATCGCTCTCGCCGCCGACATAAACGAAAATGTCCGCCTCAGAAATCTTCGCGATGTCCTTTACGCTCGGCGAATAGCTGTGCAGGTCAACACCATTATTCAAAAGAAGAGTAAGCTCCACATTGTCGGCATTCTCCCCGATGACCTCTCTTGCCCAGTCATATTCCGGGAAAATCGTAGTAACAACTTTGAGTTTGTTTGTTTCAGCCTTTGCCTTTTTTGCAAAAACCGAACCGCAACCAAGAGCAAGCAAAACGCCCGCAACTGCAAAAATTTTATTTATTTTCATTTTTTACCTCCAAAACTATGCGATTGCCTTTTCATCGAGACATTTTTCCAGAGCGGATTTGATTTCCGCCTGATCGTAGCCTTTTCCGATAAATACAATCTGATTTTCTCTGTCTCCAAATTCTTCATCCCAGTTTTCTTTCATGTCCGGGTTGTTTGCCAGAATTTCATTCTTCTGCTCGTCAACAAGCGCATCCACCCAGTAAGAAACTTCCATTACCGAAGAATTGCGGCCAGCCTGCTCGAAAAGCTGAACGTCCTGATCCGCATCGCTGAACCAGATGTAGCCCTTGGCCCGAATCAACGACTTCGGATAATTTTCATTGACGAAATTCAAAAATTTTTCGCGGTTGAAAGGCCGGCGTTCCTCGTAAACAAAAGACGTGATTCCGTATTCGTCAGTGCAGCCCTTTGTCCCGTCAAGCGAATTTATTGCTTTCTGGATTGCCGAAGACGAATCAATCTGCTCAAAGTCAAAAGGCTCTTTGGTAACGATTTTTTCAAGTTCAATCATGCCCTTTGTCGTATGAAAAATCGGCGCCCTTGGCTGGAACTGCCTTACAATCGAATGAACTTCCGCAAGCTGCTTTTCATCCAGCAAATCGCATTTGTTCAAAACAATAAAATTGCAGAACTCAATCTGGTCAACAATCAGAGTGGAAATTTCCTGATTGCTCAGATTGTTCTCATCAACTTTGTCATCTTCCTTGCGTCTCTTAAGCTCGCTCAAAAATTCCCGGTAAATTCTGTCCGCATCAACGACCGTTACAACTGATGTGAGGTAAACGCTGGTGTTCGGATTGTCTTCCTCGTAAGCCAAGAAACTTGCCGAAACTGCTCCCGGATCAGAAATTCCCGAAGCCTCGACAAAAACGACCTCAACCGAATCAAGCTTGGAGATTTTCTCAATCTGCTCAATGAATTCGTCGCGGAGGGTACAGCAGATGCAGCCGTTCTGAAGCTCAAACATGGGACATTCAGTGACGTTTTCCCGGTTTTCCTTGAGGATTTCCGCATCGATATTAACGCTGCCCATGTCATTTACAATCAGGGCGACCCGGCGTTTTTCCTGTTTCAAAAGATTGTTCAAAAGGGTGGTTTTGCCCGAACCAAGATAGCCTGTAATCAGCACGACAGGCTTTTTCTGAGTTTTATTCATAAATTTTTCCTTTTTAGCGCAGTTTTTCGTCCTACGCCCTTCCGCAGCTCGGTAACCCTCGGTCAAAAGCTAGCGCTTTCGACTGGCTTCGCCCCTGCTACACGGCGGGCGCGGATATTCTCGATAAAAAAGGAATTTCAGTTGTTGAGTTTTGTTTTTTCTGTTACAGGAGTTGCAAAAATAATGAAAGAAAGGAGGATTGCAAAAGAGAAGGGGAGTAGCGAGAAATTCTGAACCTGGACGGAAATCGAAGCTCCCGAATTAAGGTTCTGGAAATTTGCCCTGGCGATTTGGAGAATTGCACAAACCGGACAGTCCGCATCATCATGGCTGTGCTCAATGTGCTGTGAAACAAAAAAGACAGAAAGACAAAGTGACGCCGCCATCAATACCGCAAGCAAAAGCGAAACTTTTCCTTTCTGTCCCTTGTAAATATGTCTCATTAAAACTCCGCTCCCAAAGTGATGTTGCCACCAATTTGAGAACGAATCCCAAATTACACTAAAGTAACAAAAATGTCAATATGAGAATGAATCGCAAATTAATATTTTGAAATCATGTCTTTTGAGATGTCAGAGATTTTAAGGGCGCCGGTCATAGCCATTGTGTCTTCAAGCTCGCCCTTGATTTTTTCGATGAAAGCCTTTACGCCTTCCTCTCCGGCACCAAAAACGGCATTAACAAAAGGCCGGGTAATTATTACCGCATCAGCGCCAAGAGCAAGAGCCTTGAATACATCGGTTCCGCTTCGGATTCCGCCGTCAACGATAATCTTGATTCTGCCTTTTACAGCCTCAACGATTTCCGGCAGGACTTCGGCAGTTGCAGGGCAGCCGTCCAAAACCCGCCCGCCATGATTTGAAACGACGATTGCACTTGCTCCGGCTTCCATTGCCTTGAGGGCAGCTCGAGCTGTCATAACGCCTTTGATGATGAAGGGAAGTTTTGCCATTTCAACAATCTGCTTGAGCTCGGCCACAGATTTGCTTCCAGCCGGCGGATTTCGGTTTTTTAAGAAAGGAAGTCCCGCCGCATCGATGTCCATTGCCATGGCAAAAGGATTTCCTGTGCGGACAATCTCCATCTTTTCCTTGATTGTGTCTAAATCCCAGGGCTTAATAGTAGGAATTCCAATTCCATTGTTTGCGGCGATTGTTTTTGCCGCCCCTTCCATAATCTTTATGTTAACGCCATCGCCGGTAAAGCCCACGCTTCCATTTTTTGCACAGGCCGAAAGAAGAGTATGGTTATAAGACAAATCATCGTATTTTTCGCCATAATGGAAATTAACGCTTCCAACTGGACCTGCAAAAACCGGAATAGCAAAGTGCTTTCCAAAGAATTCAATAGAAGTATCTACGGTTCCGTGCTCATAAATTGTGTCCATATTCACGCAAATATTCTGCCAGGCATTATAATTTCGGATGGCAACAGTTCCGCTTCCCTTGGCGCCTGGACCAGGAATTGTATTTTTACAGGCCACTCCGTTACATACAGGACAAGCCTTGCACTTGTCGCCAATAGTCTTTCTTGCTTCTTCAAGAACCTCTGAATATGTCATTTTGTACCTCTAAGCAATACTAACATATCAGAATTACGGACACAAGAAAAAAAAAGCAGGGAAGAAGAATCCCTGCTGAAAAATCTATTCTCTTTCGAATACAATTTTTGCGTAAATTTGAGCTGAATTTAGTTTTTGGGTCGAATCGATTCCGTTTTTAAGACAGTCGATTTTATAAATGAAGGAATCGCGCAGGCCCAGGGTCAAATGATTTGCGATCTTATGCTCGTAACCCAGCTTTGCCTGAAGCAGAAAATGCTTTTCTCCTTCCGCCTCTTCCAGCTCCGAATGATAGTAGGGGAGGGCAAAACTTGATTCCAAGTCGCCGTAAAGCATTCCCCAGAAAGAATTTCCCAGAAGAAAGCCCGCTTTTGCAAGAATTCCATAAGTGAAATCATAATATCTTGGCGGATTAAGCTTGTCCGGGCCAGAAAAATTAACCTGAACCTTGTTCATGAGGGGATACAGACTTCGCGTACCCATGAAAATTCCGTCGAGCTGAGCCGAGAATCGGAAAATTCCGTCAGAATCAGCCGCTTTTTTTGTTCCGATGTATTTGACACCGACAGCCGCGTTAGAAAAAGCCGTGTCCTTTGTCTTTTTGCCGTCATACATGAGGTTGACGCCCAGAGTTCCTTCACTTTCATCAAAGTACAGTGCCCGGGAATACAAAAATCCGTCAATCGAATATTCGATATTGTAATAGCGTTTGGAAGCGACCGTAAAATCGAGGTCCGCCGTAAACAAATCAAAAGCTTCCTTTGAAGTGTGGGCGTCCTGCACACCGTACTGAATGTGAACCGCGCTTCCTCCGGCGATTTTTTCCTGATATTCCCTGTCCAGAGAGTCAGAAACTTCAGCAGAAGAGGTTTCCATTCCTCCGTGAAAAATAAAGTCGAGTTCCTGAGTGCGGCCGGAAACATGAGGCCTTTTGTTCTTTACCGCAGAATTCAATCCGTCAGCTGGACTCAAAAGCCATGCCAGAGCCGGGAAAAATTCATAGGCATCGATATAAAGGCGGTGAAGCGATTCTCCGACAATCGCGCCACAAATCGGAGTCGTAATTATGTCATTTACTGACGGAGTTGTCGTCTCGCCGAATTCTTCCCAGAGAAAAGAACCTGTCGAAGCCACAAAAAATGACTGCCAGAAATCAAGTCCGTTGGAACGACCGGCGCCGTAATACAAAGAACCCTGATAAGGATGGCCAAACTGATTCATAAAAAATCCGTCTTCATCCCAAACCCAGTGACTTTTCAGATTTTCCTTCATCGTTGAAAGTGTAGTCTGGCTGTATTCCTCTTCAAGAACGATTCGCGCAGTACTGTTGAAAATCATATTTACCAGACAGACATCGCCCACTGCAATCACTACATCTTTTACCGAAGCCGAATTCGATTCATTTTCTTCTTCTGACTGAGCAAAAATCCCCTGAAATAAAAATGTAAAAATAGCCAAAGTTGCAAAAAATTTCTTCATAGCCTAAGGATTATAGCAAAAATCAAAAAAAATTACTTCAATAAAGGGCGTTTTCTTATAACCCGATTGCCCCGTGAGGACAGCCTGCCCTGCAGTCTCCGCAGCGAATACAGTCCATTGAGTTGGGATTTTCGAAAACAGGAATGTTTAGCTTGCAGATTTTCTGACAGGCACCGCATTTTGTGCATTTTTCGGAATCAATTTTGAATCTGTAAAAGGAAATTTTATTGAAAATGCCGTAAATCGCACCGAGAGGACAAATGTAACGGCAAAAAGGGCGGTATATTATAATAGAAGAAAGAATCGTGACCAAAAGGATAGCAAGCTTCCAGCGGAAGATGAAACCGGCGGCTCCACGCATAGCAGAATTCAAAAGCACAAGGGGAATTCCGCCTTCAAGCGTTCCGACCGGGCAAATCCACTTGCAGAACCACGGCTCGCCAAGGCCTGTGATGTCAATCACGAACATCGGAAGCAGAATCACAAAAACGCCGAGGAAAAGGAACCTGAGCCAGCGCAAACCTTTCTCACCCGGAAGACGGCGGATTTTTTTGACAAATGGAATCTTAAAAAGCAAGTCCTGAATCAGCCCGAACGGACACAAAAAACCGCACACGAACCTGCCGAGCAATGTTCCGAAAATAACAAGAAGCCCCACAACGTACATTGAGATTTTGTACTCGCGGGCATTAAGAGTTGCCTGCAATGAGCCAATCGGACAGGCACCAAGCGCACCAGGGCATGAATAGCAGTTCATTCCTGGAACGCAGATGAATTTGGAGCTGCCTTCAAAAATCTGGCCGTTCGCAAAGCCTTTGATGTAACCGTTGGAAAGGGCGGCAAAACAAGCCTGAGTTATGAGACGAATTCGACTGTGTTTTTTGATTTTAGATTTAGCTGCCATACAATAATTTTACCCGATTCCGATGCACTCCATACAGATTCGGGTGGCTTTGTTAACGACAGTCTCGGCTTCACCACGGAAAATGCCCGCAATCACGAATGCGATTCCAGCACAAAGAGAAAGTATTGCGATGATTTTCCGGTGTTTGTCGGTCAGTTTCATTTCTTTAAAATCTCGTCAATGATTTTCTGCCAGTCTTTTTGACTTCGCGAGCCAAGATAAGCTTCGCCAATTTGCTTGCCGTTTGAGTCCACGAAAATCGTCGTCGGAACAGCCTGAACGCCCCGGAGAACTCCGCTGAACATTTCTTTTGACGGAATTATGTGCGTGTAATTCGCCCCGGTTTGAGCGATGATTGCCTCACCGCTTGATTTTACGCGCGAATCGATATTTCCTTTTCGATCAAGAATGTCAATCACGATTCCGACAACCTCAACGCCCTTATTTTTGTTCTCATTGTTAAGTTTTGCAAGATCTGGCATTTCACGGATACATGGGCCGCAGAATGTACCCCAGACGTTCAGCATTGTCACTTTGTTTTTGGCAAAAATCTCGCTTGTGACGGCCGCGCCCTTCAAGTCAGTGGCCGTGAATGTGATTTTCTCGCCTGCTTTTTGTGCAAATGTAAGCGACGAGAATGCAAGAAATGCGATTGCAATCAAAAATCTTTTCATGTTGATCTCCTTTCGGTCACTGCGCATATCCGAAATGACCTGTATATTGTATATATAATCAAATTGTAGCACAAAAGTTTCAGTTTTTTTGCTACTGCGGGATTCCCAACACTAAGGCAGAGGCCTTTTTAGCCGCTGAGGGCGAGTTCCCTGCTTTGCGGCGGTGGGCTGCTTTTTGCTTTTGCTTTCCGCATCCGTTTTTTTGCCTTCGTCAGTATTAAAATTTGCTTTAAGATAGAAATTTTCAATCGGCTCATAACCAAGAGGTGCGACAAGCTCATTCCAATTCTTCGGAAGCTTGATTTCTGTGGTGACAAATCCGCCGCCGGGCATAACCTGCACTTTGTTGCGGTTGGCGTCTCCTGTAACCAAAAATGCCGTGTCGCCTTTGTTCATAGTGGCGATCGTCATGATTTGGTCTTCGGTGATAATCGGCTTGTACCATTCGGGCGTGGGCGTCATTTTTACCTGCTCCGCCTCGTCTTTTTTAAGCATTTCATAATGCTGATCGAAAGTGCGCCTTTTATACTGCTGGCTTCCTGTGTTGGCCCAGTAGTGGGCATATGTGCGGAGTGCAAGCGGGCGGCGGGCGGTCTCAATCAGCGCATCTTCCAAATCCGATTTTGTCTTATATTCCTTTGCAAGGTCTTTTGCCACATACTCGGTAATGAAAACGGTGCGCGGAACCTGCGGCTTTGTGTTTCCAAGCCCATTCTGCTGTTTTTCTGTGATGTCGAAGGCCATAAGATTCATGATTTTTTCCGGGTCGTCGGTAGCCGGGGTGATGTTGTTTCCCCAGGCAAGGGCACTTCCCGCTGTGATTGTATTCGCATTCAAATCGAATCCATGCTGAACATGATAAGGCTCCCAACCAATTAGGGCACAGGCTTCCTCATCCTCGCTGAAAGTGAAAGGCGTGAGATAGCCGAAAGAGCCCATACGGTTTTCCTTTACATAATAGCCGCCAATGTTAAGCATAGCCAAATCAATGAATCGCCCTAAAGCTTTGTTTGCCTTTTCACTAATCATTCCCTGCTGATTGTCGATTCCGAGCTGGCGGGCAAGCGGGCCGTTGAGCCATGCAAACGGAGTCCAGCCATGAGTTGAGGCAAGGGGTTTTCGCCATTCTCCGTTGTTCATTCCCTGCACAAACGCAATGCAGACTGGCATGAACTCAGGCGGGACTCCTGCCATTACAGCATTTGCCGCCACCGTGTAGACAGTGCATTCCCGGTAAGCCAGGGCAAAAGTTCCGAGGACATCGCTTCCCTTAAAGCCTGTGAATTTCAAGTATTCCTGAATTTTTTCGTCTGTGGGCGGAACAACTGGAAGTCCGTCACTCCAGCCGTTTATCTGCATGTATTCCTGAATCTCGTCGTAATTTCCGTAATAGATGATTTCCTCGGCCGGTCGTTTTCCTTCGGGAGCATATTTTGCAATTTCTTCTTTTGTAATTTGCGTAGTAAGGGCGGTCTTAATTTGTGGCCAGAGAACTTCCCTTGCATTCTTTTTGAGTTCGTCTGTGGAGTGGGAAGCAAAGGCACCCGGATATTCAACCGTACGAAGAACAGGAACGCCACGGTTTACGCCGGTTGAATGCACTTGAGCCACGAAAGTTGGAGCTGCAACGGTCACGGTCGGAATCCCGATATATTCAGCGGCAATGGAACCGCCTGTTTCTTTTGTGGTGCAAAGTCCGCAGCCACAGTTCCCCGCAATTACCGCGTCAACTTTGAATTCTTTGAGCCGCTCCTGAAAAGCTTTTGTTTTTTCAGTCTGCCCGAACACAGAATAAGGCCCGGCCTGACCGATATCATCGAACATGTAGATTTTTGCGGTGGGAAATTCTTTTTCGATGCAGCGTTTAAGCTCGTTGTGAGTTGTAGGTGCCATAAAAGAGCCGCCCACAAGCGCAATTGTCTTTCCTTTGAGATTGTCGAGCCTTTTTGCCTGACTAATCATCGGCACATCGTGATAACCGACCGGGGAAACAATCGCGTAGTTTTCACGACCGTCATCGGCATACTGCGGAACAAAACACACACCGTCCACACATTCATCGGGATTTGTAGAGTAACGTGTTGTTGAAAATAGCGGAGCAGCAAAAAACGCGAGAGCCGTTCCTGCAAGAAGAAGTTTTTTCATCTTGACCTCCGTAGTTTTCTTTCATGTATAACATATTAAAAACGCGGCTTACATGATTTTGTTACATCTATCATAAGCCCTTCTTCAACAGGGCTGTACTCCAATGTGATAGTCTTTCCACTCACTGTAAAGCCTTGCTTTGTCTCAAAGGCGAGCGTAAGCGTGGTGGCATTTCCGTTCTCGTTCACACTGTAGGTGGCAGTAATTGTTTTTGCAAGGGTGTCATCTGACTCCACGCTTTCTTCTTCGTCACTTTCTATGACCTCGAAGAATGTCATCTTTTTTGTGGATGTGTCTACGCTTTCGCTGTGGTAGCTTTCGGTCGTGCTGCCATTTTTGACGAAGGAGATAGAGCCTGTAAAACCTTTGAACACGGCGGCATTTCCCGTAAACTGTGCAAGGTCAGCGACATCGTCCGGTGCATACATAAAGATTGATGTCTCTGCCGATGTATACTGCTGTGTCAGGTAGTAATCGTAGGTGACATTATAATGCTCATATGTACCGTCTTCCTTCAGTGCGGATTTTGTTACCGTCTTATTCTTTTCGTAGCGGTATGTCCGTGGCATGAACTCAGCCTTTACCATAGCCCAGTCGTTTGCGGAAAGCTCTTCGTAGCGTGAGGCAAAAAACTCTTTTCGCAGGTTTATGTCCTCCTGCGTATCTGCATCGTCAGAGCCGACGGCAGATTCGCTTTTGCCGACAGACGCTCCCACAAGCGAAAACGGATAGCCAGTGTAGGGGGCAATGCTCACAGATTCTTCCTCGTTTTCAATCGTTGTGGTCACTTTGTATACATGCACGGTAACGACATTCGTAAATTCTGATGCACTGTACTTGCTTTCTATATCAGTATAGCCGGACAAATCGCTAAAGAGCGTCGTTTCCGTGCCGCTGCTTGATTTGCTTTTACCACTTGTCATAATCACCGAGCTTGTTTTATCACCGTTTCGGGTATAGGTCGTCTTGTTCGTGAACGTGTAGACCGTGTCGTCTGCGTCGGTGACGGTGAAAATCTCGGTCTGATACCAGCTTGTGACATCATCCGTAATAATGTTTGCATATTTGAAGTCTTCCGATTCCCAGTAGCCGATATAGCCGGCTTGCGTAACAAGCTTTCCGCTTCCGTCCGGGGCCGCAATTTTCTGCATCTGAAGCGTGACTGTATCAGAAGTTGCAGTGTAGCTGTAGAGGTTCTCTTCATCACTCAAGAGTGAGTCATGCATGCTAACATAGGCAGTGTGAGCGCCCACAAAATTCACATCAAGCAGGGAGCCGTAGAGAGACGTTCCTTCAAAGCTGACTTGCACTTGCGTGTTCTCCGAATCGCTATCATGCGAGCAGGCAGCAAAGGTAACTAGCGCAATCGCTGTGGTAACCGATGCTATAAAAGTTCGTATCAGTTTCATTTGTGGCCTCCTTATTGCGCTACCAAAACGGTATCAGTCTTTACAGGGTAGTAAAACTTGTGAAGCCAAGTCGTCAATGTTTTCATACAGATTTTGTAGTTATCGCTTTTATCTGTTTCGTGAGAACTTTTTCCATAATGACTGAGATGGTATACATAGCGGCCTGCGTATACGACAGGACATACCTCGTGCCCGCTTCGTTCACAGGTAGCAGTTGAGTTTCCAACGACAACCGTAACATGCGGGCAGTACTCATGCCAGTTACCAGCATTGTAGCCAGCCGCAACTCTCATATAGGTTCTGCGGTTCGTGATAAAAAAGTCTTCATAGTCCTGTACGGTTGAGGAAGTAAATGAAAATGCACTTCCGTCAGCATTGGTAAAGCCAACCGACTTGAATATGTCAAAGAGAGCCTTATGAGTCACACCGGTTGAAGATTTAACCGCATAAGCATCAAAAATTTCTTTGTACCATTCTTCCGGCATGGCCATATTCTGCGCCTCGGCACAGATGGTATTGGTATCTGACGGCGGCGCCTTTGGTTCTAAGCCTGCGTATAAACGGGAAGCGTTATAGCGGTATTTCGAATCTTCCAGAATATTCTTCTTTACAAGATTTCTGGATGCCGACCTATCAATCTTTGGCGTTGCCCACTTACTGCTCATTACTTTTGTGTAGTCTATTTGGGCAAGCGTTCCCGTAAAGGCCTGTCCCTGCCACTTGCTTCCCCATTTCTGGTAAACCGGCGTAGAATGGCGCACGACGGGGTACGTTTCATTAAGCGACTTTGCTGCATTCATATAGGCCTGCAACTCGTCGCAGTTTGTTGAAGAGGCATGGAGCGTTTCGGTAATCGTATAGTACCAGTAGGCAAGGGGAGCGCTCATGGCAATCAGAGCACTGTCCTGGTCACGCATCTGCTGCCGCCAGCTGTAGCCTTCCTGCTCCCAGACAAAGCAAACTTCTGCGTATTTGTCGTAGAGCCGGTACATATTAAAACTTTCGCCTGCGATACCCTTGTTGGTGTCAGTCAGATACTTACAGAGCTTGAACACGCTGGAAGCTCCTGTGTTCGCATTTACGCCCCATGCTTTAACCTTCGCTTCTATTTTTTCGCTGATAGTCTCTGCATTATCCTCAAAATATTTTTTGAACGCCGATCCGGCTGCATCAGTTGTTAAGGCGACATCTGAGGCGCTCATTGCGTTCTTCCAGCTTGAGCTGTCGATGAATCCGCTTAAATAAGAAAGTTTTTTTTCTTTTGTGTTGAGTTCGGCAATTTTTGCAGTGTAACCTGTCGCATCGTCTTGATACTGAGATGCAACTGCTGCTTCAAAAAGAACATCGATAATGCTGTTCCAGCAAATCATCGCGTCAGTGTAAATGTTATTGTACTGGTTGTCCCGGTCCTGCATGACCGTGTAGTAGCGGGTCAGCTCCCCCTGATACTGAGTTTCAGTATAGAGCTTTGCTTCCATTTCTTTAAGCATGGTCTGCATGGTAGCAAGCTGCTTGTCGATTTTATCGAGTTTTCCGCTGATTTCCTTAAAATAACTGGCTGTGCTCTTTACGATGCCGAGCGCGTCAAGCAGATAGGTAACGCCAACGCCCGCAAGCGCACCTATCGTGCCACTAAGAGCCGTGCCGCCCGCCCAGGTAAGCAGGGATTTTCCTGAAAAGTTCTTTACCATGTCGCCAAAGCCGTTGATTGCGACATCCTTTGCTACTTCCCCCGCAACATCGCCTGCTGCACGGGCAGAACAGGAAGCAGTGTCTATGATATTGCTGTCTGTAGTAGTTGAGCTTTTCGAAACTGCCGGGGCCTGGAACGGCGTTCCATTTGCAGCCCAATACTCATTCAAAAGCGTGATGTCGCAGGCAGGATTTCCCATAAATTCAATGAGTATTTCGCCGTCTGGAGAAGCCGCTTCTGTCTTACTTGTGCTTGCACCGGCTTGTGCGTTCGTGCTTACCGCCGTGTCGCTGACAATGTTTGAGCACGAGGCGAGCAAGAATGCAAGCAGTGTGCTCGCCGCAATGCATTGTGATTTTTTCATTTTTCTACCCCTTCTGATAAATTTGATCGTTAGTTTCTTAATAGCCACAAGGGCGCTCTTTTGAGACAAATACTGATTCTTTTGGTTTGTTTCTCACAAAGATATTTTAACATAGTTTTAAGATTTTGGGTAAAAAATTATATAGAAGCAAAAAAAAGCCAGCCACACCCAAAGGCACGACTGGCGTTCGTTTTATGAAAAATCTGCGGGCACAGATGCCCGCAAAAAGCAAGGACAGAAATCTTTGATTTCCGTGCAGGAAAACTAATGACAGGAGGTCATTAGTTTTCCGCAATTACTACTCATTAAACTCACTTACGAGAGCTGAGACTGTAGCCTTAGCATCTCCGTAAATCATTACAGTATTGTCGTTTGTGAAGAGTGGGTTCTCTACGCCAGAGAAGCCTGTACCCTTACCACGCTTCAATACGAATACTGTGCGTGCTTCGTGAGCGTTAACGATTGGCATACCGTAGAGTGGTGAAGACTCATCGTTGATAGCGTCTGGGTTAACAACGTCGTTTGCACCGATAACGATTGCAACATCAACATTGCTCATCTGTGGGTTCATCTCGTCAGCTGTTTTGAGCTGCTCATATGGAACATTTGCCTCAGCAAGCAATACGTTCATGTGTCCTGGCATACGACCTGCAACCGGGTGGATTGCGAAGTTTACTTCTGCACCGTTCTCTTCAAGCTTGTCGCAAAGCTCTTTTACAGCGTGCTGAGCCTGAGCTACAGCCATACCATAACCTGGAACGAATACAACGTTCTTTGCAGCCTCGAGAATCATGTAAGCATCCTCGACAGACATAGATTTTGGCTCTTTTGCAGGACCATTTGCGCCCTTCTTCTTCTGACCGCCGAAGCTCTTGAAGAGGAGGGAACCGAATGTGCGGTTCATAGCCTTACACATAATCAATGTAAGGATGAGACCAGAAGCACCTACGAGACATCCAGAAACTACAAGTACAGTGTTGTTGATTGCGAAACCTGCGAAAGCGGCAGCCAAACCAGACAAAGCATTCAAGAATGAGATAATAACCGGCATATCACCACCACCGATTGGGATAACCATTGTGAAGCCCAAAAGGAGGAAGATTGCTGTTGAAGCGATGATTGCGTATTTCTCGATTTCTGCGCATCCGAGTGGATTGTCAGAAGTCAAGAAAGCGTAAGCGATGATTGAAACAAGACCGAGAACGCACAAAACGCCGTTTACAGCGTTCTTAGCAGGAATTACCCAGCCTTTGAAAGTCATTTTTCCACTCAATTTGCCCCAAGCAACCAAAGAACCTGTGAATGCAACAGCACCGATTGCGATTGTAAGGCCGAGTGAAACTGCTGTGAAATAGTCACCTTTCTCTGCAGCGATGTACTGAGTCAAAGCAACGAGAAGTGAAGAAAGACCACCGAAACCGTTGAACAAAGCAACGAGCTCTGGCATACCAGTCATCTGAACTTTCTTAGACCAGATAGCACCGATGATTGTACCAATCAAAACAGCTACGATAATCCAGCAGTAGCCGTTTGCCAAAAGCGGGTTTCCGCCCCATGCACCAGCGTCAGAAGCAAATGCGCTCATAACGTCTTTCTGGATAAGAACTGTGACACAAGCAATCAACATACCGACCGCTGAATATGCGTTACCCTTGCGGGCTGTATCAGTCTTTCCGAGCAATTTGATACCACGGATGAAGAAGATACATGAAACCATGTAAAGAATTTTAATAGCTATATCAGACATTTCTCAGCACCTCTTATTTCTTAGAGTCCTTTTTCTTGAACATACCAAGCATTCGGTCTGTTACCATGTAACCACCGATTACGTTGATAGTAGCAAAAACAATAGCGAGGAAGCCGAGAACAGCTCCGACCTTTCCACCGATTTTAACGGCTGCTGCTGTGATAGAAATAGCACCAACAACAGTGATACCAGAAATAGCGTTAGTTCCTGACATCAACGGTGTATGAAGCTGTGAAGGAACTTTTGCAATCAACTCCAATCCAAGGAAGGCAGCGATTACAAATACGAAAATAAGCATTATATCCATTTTAAATCTCCTTATGCCTTGAAGCGCTCGTGGATGATCTGTCCACCCTGAGTCAAGAGACAACCCTTCATGATGTCATCTTCCATGTTGACATTGAACTCTTTTGCTTCTTTGTTGTAGAAACCAGCGTGTGTGAGGAAAGCTGTGATGTTTCCAGAGAACATCTTTGAAGCATCATACGGAACCTGTCGCTCGAGCAAATCACCAGACATGATTGTAACGCCGTTTTCTGTAACAACGTTTTCGAAGAGCTTAGAACCCTCAACGTTTCCGCCTGTTGAACAAGCCATATCGACTACGATTGAGCCTGGCATCATGCGGTCAAGAACGTTCTTTTCGATAAGGCGTGGAGCCTTGCGACCAAATACTTTTGCAGTTGTAATGACGATGTTTGCTTTTTCACAAACTTTAGCCTGAGCTTCCTTCTGTTTTGCAATCTGCTCAGGAGTAAGCTCTTTTGCGTATCCCTGTGCAGTCTGACCCATTTCACCGAGGTCAATCTTAACGAATGAAGCACCGAGTGATTTAACCTGCTCTTCAACGACCGGACGAGTATCGAAAGCGTCAACACGTGCGCCCAAACGTTTTGCAGTAGCGATTGCCTGAAGACCGGCAACACCGACACCAATAATGAAAACGCGAGCCGGGTTGATTGTACCAGCCGGAGTAACCATCATAGGAAGGATTTTAGGAAGTTTAGCAGCTGCATTTACGACAGCAACGTAACCTGCCAAAGAAGTCTGTGATGACTGAACATCCATCTTCTGAGCAAGTGTTGAACGTGGAATCATTTCAAGAGAAACAGCCTGGATTCCCTGTGCAGCAAATTTATTAAGGAGTTCTTTTTCGTTGAACGGATCCATGTAGCTGAGATGCAATGTGTCTTTTTTGATTCCGTCAATTGACTCTGGCTTCATGATACGAACGATAATTTCTGAATCGTCGTATGCATCTTCTTCTTTTGCAACGATTGAAGCACCAGCTGTTTTGTAAGCTTCATCGCTGAACCCGCTCTTCAAACCTGCTCCAGAAACGACTTTGAATTCAAAGCCCATAGAAACAAGTTTTTTAATGTCATCAGGAATGAGGGCAACACGTGTTTCGCGCTCGTCCTTTTCCTTGCAGACCAAAACTTTCTTCATTTTTGAAAGCCTCCTATTTTATTAAATAGCTAAACATTAGCTAAAAAATCTCTTTATTATACAAGAAATGTGCAGAATTTAACATCACTTTTTCAAGTTTTTCACGCTAAAATAATTAGATTTTTCTATATTTATAGAAGATTTTTACCTTGGAGAACGCAAATGAAAAAATTCATGGACAAAGATTTTCTTCTCGAGACTAAAACTGCTCAGAAGTTGTTTGAGGCTTGCAAAAACGAACCTCTCTGGGACTATCACTGTCACCTCATTCCTGCTCAGATTGCAGAGAACAAAAAATTCAAGAATCTCACAGAAATCTGGCTTGGCGGCGACCATTACAAATGGCGACAGATGCGTACTTACGGCGTAACCGAGGACTACATCACTGGCGACAAACCTGACTACGAAAAATTCCTCAAATGGGCAGAGACAATCGAACATCTTATCGGAAACCCTCTCTACCATTGGACACACCTTGAGCTTCAGCGATACTTCGGAATCGACGAGCCGCTCACAGTAAAAACAGCTCCTGCAATCTGGGAAAAAGCAAACAAAATGCTCCAGAGCGACGAGCTTTCAGTAAAAGGAATTTTCGAAAAATTCCACGTTTACGCTGTCGGAACAACAGACGACCCGATTGATTCCCTCGAATACCACAAGGCCATCGCAGCCGGAACAGCACCAATCGGAAAAATCGCAACAAAAGTCCGCCCGTCTTACCGCCCGGACAAAGCAATCAACATCAATCTTCCAACATACAAAGACTATATCGCAAAACTGAGCAAAGTAAGCGGAATTGCAATCAAAACTTCTGATGATGTAATCAAAGCTCTTATCAAACGCCTTGATTTCTTCATTGAGAACGGATGCCGCGCTTCTGACCACGCTCTTGAATATCCTCCTTGCAAAATCGACACAGATGCAAACATCGATGCAGTCGTAACACGCGCTTTGAACGGCGAAGTAATCTCAGAATGTGAGGCAGAAGCTTACAAGACAAAGATTCTCGTTGCCCTCGGCCGTGCATACGAAGAGCGTGGAATCGTTCAGCAGTGGCACATGAACGCAATCCGCGACAACAACAAGGCAATGTTCAAAAAACTCGGCCCGGACACAGGTTTCGACGGCAGCCACGACAAACCAATGGCAGAGAACCTTGCTGGCCTCATGAATCTCATCGAAGAGAAGGGCGGAATGCCAAAAACAATCCTCTACACCCTCAACCCAAAAGATTACTACTCAATCGGAACAATCATGGGCTGTTTCCAGGGCGGCGGAATCAAAGGCAAAATCCAGCTCGGTTCAGGCTGGTGGTTCTGCGATCACAAGGACGGTATGGAACAGCAGATTAAGGTTCTCGGTAACCTCGGCATGATTCCTGCATTCGTAGGTATGCTCACAGACAGCCGAAGCTTCCTCTCATACTCACGCCACGAATATTTCCGCAGAATCCTCTGTAACGTAATCGGCGGCTGGGTAGAAAACGGCGAATATCCTGCTGACATGGACACTCTGATTCAGATTGTAAAGGACATCAGCTTCGGAAACGCATTGAACTACTTCGGAAAATAAATTCGGGCACATCCCTGCCTTTCGGCAGGGGCGGGCTTTACGCACTTCCGCTGGACGCTCGAGCGCTTTCGTTTTTGCGCTCGTTTCCATTGCCTTACGGCAACGCCTCCGGCGGTGCTCCAATCCCTTGTGCGAAAATCAAGGGATTCCTTTCTCAGCGGCAGTATGATATATTCTAATCATGATTTCCCTGATTGTCGCTTACTCCAAAAATCGTGTAATCGGTTCCAATGGCAAAATTCCCTGGAAAATCGAGGGAGAGCAGGGCCGTTTCCGCGAACTTACTACAGGAAATACCGTCATAATGGGCCGGAAAACTTTTGAAGAAATCGGCCGTCCCCTCCCAAACAGAAAAACAATCGTCGTTTCAAAAACAAAGAATTTTGACTCAGAAAATTGCAAGACAGCCCGCAGCCTGAAAGAAGCAATTGAACTTGCCGGTCAAGAAGACATCTTCATCTCAGGCGGTCAGAAATTATACGAAGAAGCCCTTCCTCTGGTGGAAAAAATGTATATCACTGAAGTCGAACTTGACTGCCCGGGCGATGTTTTTTTTCCCATTTTTGACGAAAGCCTCTTTTATAAGGAAATTGTTGCCAGACATGATGGCAAAATTCCCTACACTTATGTAACATATACCAGGAAATAAAACTATGAAAAAACTTTTGAAATTCACCCTTTGTTCTTTTCTTCTGACTTTTTTGATTCAGCCTATACTCTCTGCTGAAAATTCGCCCTTCAAGCTCGACCCGATAAAGGACGGCATTCTTTTTGGAAGCGGAGTTTTGCTTTCAGGCGGAGACTTGCTTTTGGACAATGTTTTAAAAGTCAACCGCCAGGAATACAAGGGAAAGATTTACGACAAGGATGACGTCAATGCCTTTGACCGACCCTTCATGAATTCTTACTCACATTCCAGGGATAAGGCAGCGGATTTTTTGCTTGCCGCCACAATGGCAACACCTGGTCTTCTTGTTTTCACGGATCAAAGCGAATGGATTACAGAAGCCGCAATGTACGCTGAAACACTTTTAATCGCTAACGGAATCAAGGAAATGATAAAACTTGCCGTCACCCGACCTCGGCCATACATGTATTACGACCCGAGCACTTTCCCGGAAGACGACATAGACGAGGGTGACTGGGCAAATTCCTTCCCGTCAGGACATTCGACCATAGCTTTTGCCAGCGCGACCTTTACCAGCTACACCTTCTCAAAATATTTTCCGGAATCAAAATGGCGGATTCCTGTCACAGCCGGAGCTTATTCAATGGCAATCGGAGTTGTGGCTTTAAGGCTTTCAAGCGGAAATCACTTCATGACCGACGTTTTAGCCGGTGCCACAATCGGAGGCCTTTCAGGATTTTTGGTTCCCTGGCTTCACACCTTCAATCAAAAGCACGACGTAAACCTTGCCTTGCTCGGCAACGGATTTTCTGTAAGCCTGGCTTTAAACTAAAACTAATTACCGCTCGTTAGTCATAATCTACTAACTAACGTTCATTCTTATTTCGGCAACTTCTTTAATTCTAAAGATTTTGTCTGAAATCAGCTGGTACAAGTCTGCCTTGCTCTCTGCAAGACTCTCAATCTTTGCCAGCCAGATTTTAAATGATTCTTCATTTTTTCTGTTTGCAAGTTTATTCAGGGCAATAGGAATCTGTTTAATTAACGAACGTTTGTCAGAATTATCCCATTCCAGGCGCAGCAGTATTTCCTCAAGTTCTTCTTCCTTTGTCTGACAAATACCTAACGATAGTTTGTCATAAAATCTCTCAAGATTTTCGTATTCAAGCTTATCGAAGTCTTCAGGAATTTCGAGAGTAAAAAAGTCCTTGCTCGTAATTTCAAGTCCTTCAATCACAAATTTCTTTTCATCCTCGAAAACCTTGTCCGCAAGATTCATCAGCTTTTCATACGAATATTTCTGCTTAAAAAGAAGCAGGGCCTTCTTGCGCTTGAGGATAAAATCAATTTCCCGGACTGATTCTTCGTCACTTTTCCGGCTAGTGTCGATACTCAGGATAAATTCGATGTTGCTATTCTGCCTCTTGTTGCTCTGCTTTCCGCCGCGGTAGGTCGTGTACTCATTAGTCACCAGAGAAAGTCTTCCGCGCCTTGTACAGATTTCCCTCATCTTTTCAAAAGGAATGATTCCGTCAGTGCTGTAGCTAATGAAAATAAAGCGGGCATCAAGATTCATAATCAGGTCTTCAAAAGACTTTTCTGCACTGTCACGGTAGCAGTAATCAGAGCGGGTATTAACCCAGTCCTCACGAATCGCAGCCTTTCTTTTTAAGATTCCCTTTGCATTCAAATCGAGGGGGGCAGGAATTTTGTCCCATTTAGCGATTGTATTCAATAAATGATAATTACTTCCATACTGATGCTGATTATAGGGCGGATCCAGATAGGCTATGTCGATTCCCTTGACCTTCCGAGCAAGTTCGTTGGCATTTTCCTGAAAAACATGGACAGGAGCCTTTGAATCAATCAGAACAGGGTAATGCAGCTCGATTTTCTTCATAATACGGCTGAGGGCATCCTTTCCATGTCCGCCAAATTCCTTGTGAAAGGCCTTAAAAACGCCGGAAGTATTTGTGTGGGTCGCACCCTCATAAAGCAAGATTGCCAGAAGAAGATAGAAAATCTTTTCACTGCAGCCACTTTTCTTCTGAACTGATTTAGAATAATTTTCTTCTATAAAGTTACGGATTTTATCGATTGCAAGGGCATTTTCCCGCGTGTAAAAAAGCCTTTCCGTCTTGTAATCAGCCTGCTCAACATCAAATTCCTTGGGAGCATAATATTTTGCGATATACTGATTTTCTTCGTCCGCTGCAGGTAGGGAATTGATTTTATCAAGAAGGGCCTCAAATTCCTGACGGCTGCCGAAGATCTCCTCGATTTCTGACTCATTGAAATTCAAAAATCCCTGATTTAAAACGTAGGAATAATATTCCCAGTCATTTGCAAAAACTTCCATTCCCAAAAACTTGGCAAAACGGGCGACAACACCGCTTCCCGAAAAAACGTCAAAAAATTTTACATTTTCATCGGGCAAAATTCCGGCATTTTCGATGGCCTTATAAATCAAGGGGAGAAGTTTGCGTTTGTTTCCGATGTAAGCAATAATCTGCTCAGTGAGGTAGGGAGAATTAAATTCCATTTTACAATTTATAAATTCTACCATTTTACGAATTCTCTAGCAATACAGCGAATTTTAGCATAAAATAGAATAATCATAAATTTCAAATAAAAATGTTTTTTCTGAGATTAAAGACCAAAGCAAACATAAAAAAATTTTTTCTCGTCATTACTTTTTTTCTGATTTCTCTTGCCGCCTCTTTTTCACAAGAATTTCCGGAAAAGCTCTCTGAAAAGGCAAAAATATCTCTCATTTCAGTCGATTACCAGGATCTTTCGCACTCACTTTTTTCAAAAAGCTGCCTGCGTATTTACGACAAGGAAAACCAGTTCGACACTCTGATTGACTTTGCCCATTTCGATGATTTTGAAGACACCTTCTTCGGGCTCAAATTCTTCTTTGAGGATAAAAAGGCCTTCATAAAAAGCTATGATTTTTTTAAATTCTTCCTTGCCCAGAGCCAGCAGAAAAATACCTCAATCACTGAAATTTCGCTGGACCTCACGCCCAAAGAAATCGCCTACATCTATAACTTTATCCGAATAATTCTAAAAGCCCTTCCTGATTACAGCTACGATTTTGATATCCTCACAAACAACTCGGAGAGTCACATTTCACAGATTCTGCACGATTGCTACCGAATGGTAGGCTCAACTTCCAGCAGAGACCGATATTCATTTTCAGGCCTGACAAAGCACAAACTGAATTATAAACGAATTAACGGTAGTTTTGTTTTACTGGCAGAAAAAGAATCAATTGAACTGCAAAACCAAAGTCACTTTTCCAACAATCAGAAAAACTTAATTATCTTTCTGATTATCGTCTCTTCGATTTTCTTTATTGTCACAGTCTACCAAGTGTTAGTCTATTATTTTGAAAAGCTGCATATAGTTTCAATCTACAAAAGCATGCAGATTTTTGATTTTACTCTTCTTTTTTCAAGCGGACTTTCAGGATTCTTTATTATTTTTATGAATTTGTCTTCCGATCAGGCGATTCTCCAAAACAATTTTGAATATCTCTATCTTTTCCCCTTGAATGTAGCCGCTGCCTTTTCAGTTTTTAAGCCGCTTTTTCCTCGGAAAATCGAAAATACCTATTGGTCAACTGCTTTAATTTTGTCGGAAATTTATATCGTAATTATGTGGGTTATGGAAAGTAAATTCCCAGTGATTAATGCACTCTTTGTCCTGCCGCTTTTTCTGCGGATTGCCTATTATTATTTTATTACCCTGGGACTAAAAGAAGGACAAAGGTTCAAGCCCTATGTCCTTCTTATAAGATTTTTGGATTATATCAGTTCCTAAGATTCTTATTTTGCGCTCTTCAAGAGAACGTCGAATGCAATGTAAGCACCGCCTGGGATTCCAGCCTGTGGAACACCGCGTGAACCATAAGCAAGCTCCGGCGGAATTACGATTTTTCGTGTTTCACCGACTTTCATATCCTGAACCATGATGTCAAATCCAGGAATCATCTGGCCGCCGTCAGTCTTGAAAGAAAGACCTTCGTGAGCGCCCTTAATCATTCCTGCAGAAGCGTCGAAAATCTGTCCATCCTGCAAATAGCCCTTGTACTCAACAAATACGTTCTTGCCTTTGCCGACTTTGCTTCCAGAACCTTCTTTAAGAATCTTGTAGTAAATTCCTTTTGGATCTTTTTCACAGCCCTCGATGAAAGCAGCCATTTTCTTTGCTTTTGCTTCTTCGTTAGCCTTTTTAACTTCTTCGCTGAGCTTGTTAAAATCAGCCTGTGTAGCTGTGAACTTTTCAGCGTCTGCACCCTGACGAATGATAGTTAATTTTACAATCTTATCGCCCTGCTGAACTTTATTTACTATATCCTGACTGTCTGAATTTACAACCTGACCGAAAATTGTATGCTTTCCGTTGAGCCAGTCTGTTGGAACGTGAGTGATAAAGAACTGACTACCGTTAGTTCCCGGACCTGCATTTGCCATAGCAAGATAACCAGGTTTGTCGAACTTCAAGTCATCACGACATTCATCAGCAAATCGGTAGCCTGGACCGCCACGGCCTGTACCCTCAGGATCACCACCCTGAATCATGAAATCAGCGATAACACGATGGAATGTGAGTCCGTCGTAGAAATGCTTTCCATTTGCGTCATCAAGAGTGCCTTCTGCCAGACCGACAAAGTTTGTTACTGTGAGCGGTGTTTTTTTGTAGAAAAGCTCAAGTACGATAGAACCTTTGCTTGTCTCCATGATTGCAAAAAGGCCGTCTTTTCCTTTGATTGCGCTTAATTCTTTGTCCATTGGTTTACATCCTCCAAAAGCTATTGCGAACAAGCCGAAGACTGCCGCAAATATTGTTTTTTTCATTTTATTCTCCTACCTTTGAGATTTTAAAATATATCATTTTTTGCCCATTTCAGCAACGAACCACTTGTAAATCGAATCCACGCGAGCGTTGAAAGAATCAATCATCTTGTTTTCCAGCATTGCGATTCGAGGGTAGTAGGCCTGAACCATCAGATAAACAAGGAAATGATCTCCCTCGTCAACAACGACCAGATTAATCTTTACGTTATGAGCCTTGGCAGCTGTAATCGGCCCGAACTTAAACGGCTCAAAATTATCAAAGCAAACGCTGACCTCATTTGCCCGCTCGTGATATTCCAGCTTGTAATAGCACTCGCCGAAAGAATTGTCATCCTGCATACAGTAAAGAATTTTACCTTCAGCGCTTCCTTCCGTTTCATCAGGAATTTTTTTCTTTTCGTCCGGAGATTTTACGAGATATGCCTCGTGATAAAGGGTTTCCCACTTTTTGTGGCGGTTTGAATAATATTCCGTGCCCTTCATCGTGGAAATCGAACGGATAACCTTTGAAACTTTCGTAATATTAATGGAAGAAAGATCTTCATTTACTAAGCCCAAAGTTTTTTTGTCGAGATAGAAAATCTTTTCAGTAGTGAGCCGGGGTTTTTCGCCATTATCCCAGTGATTGATTGCAAGTGAAGAAAGTTCCGTTTTAGGGAGAAGAGAAAGTTCAACAGGGGCCTCGTTTAGAAAAACATTCTGGATCTCGCCCTCAGACTTAACTCTTTCAAGAAGGGTAGGGGAGATGCTCTGCGCGTTCAATCCAAATGCAAGAAGAGCAGTCTCTAAAAATAAAAATAATTTCTTCATATAAATATAATGATTTGAAAATCCCTCAGTTACAAAAAACACCGGCCATTTTAGCCGGTGCTGCATTTTTTAGTAAGCGCCTTTGTAAATAACTCGTACCTGTTTGTACAAGCCTTCGCCTTCGCTCTTTGTCTCGATGTCTGCGAAATCATTGAGCGTTGTGTGAATCAATCGTCGCTCGAACGGATTCATCGGCTCAAGAAGAATTGAAGTTCTCTTTGTGCGTACTTTGTCAGCTGTTGTGTAAGCGAGGTGAACAAGATTTTCCTCACGGCGTACACGGTAGTTTTCTGTGTCGAGGATTACGCGGACATCTTCACGACCGAGGTGACCTGCATAAACGTTTGCAAGAAGCTGGAGAGCGTCGAGGTTCTTTCCCTTGCGTCCGATGAGGATTGAAGAGCTTTCTGAGCTGAGCTTGAGCCCGATTTTCTTTTCTTCACGGAACATGATTTCAACACTTGCCTCATAACCCATTTTTGCGATTACTTCTGAAACAAATGTTGTGAGTTTCTGCTCGAACTCGTCCTGTGGAATTGGATTTCCCATAACGCGTTTTGCAGTCTCAACCGGTGAATCATTGTCGTCGTCATATTTTACGCCAGGTGTAGCCTCGTCTGTGTGAACACGGATTTTAACGTAACCGGCTTTGAACAATGTCTTTTTCTGTGTTTCGATGATTTCAACGTCGAACTGATCGCTTTCAAGACCAAGCTCGATAGTTGCCTTTTCAATAGCGTCTTTTTCGGTTTTGCCCTCAAATTCGTAAGTCATATATTTCTCCTTGTGGATTATTTTCGTTTTTTATTCTGAACGAGCTTCAATTTTGGCTCGTCCTTTTTGTTCTTCATCATTTTGTTGATGACAATCTGCTGTCCAAGCTGGAAGATGTTTGAAACTGTCCAGTAAAGAAGCAATCCGGCAGGTGCATTATAGAAGAGAAAGAAGAACATAATCGGCATACCGTACATCATCATCTTCATCTGAGCTCCGGTTGAGCCTGTAGCTGTTCCGCCGTTGCCAGTGATTTTTCCGAACAAAAGCTGAGAAATTACATAAATTACCGGCAAGATTCGAATCTGGTTCCAGCCGAGGATTGGAAGGCCATGTTCGAATACAGGACCTACACGATCGCCCTGAGAAAGATCCTCAATCCAACCACTGATAAATGAAGCTCCGCGGAACTCAAAGTAGTTGTTGAAGAGGTTGTACATAGCGAACAAGATTACGAACTGGAAAATCATTGGCAGACAGCCGCTCATCGGGTTGTAGCCAATTTCCTTGTACATTTTTGCAGTTTCCATCTGGAGTTTCTGCGGGTCGCCCTTGTATTTTGCCTGAAGTTCCTGCATTTTCGGCTGGAATTTCTGCATTTTCTGAGTGCCTTCCAGGCTCTTCTTTGTGAGTGGGAAGAGAGCCATTTTAAGGATAATCGTTACAATAATGATTGAAACGCCCCAGTTGTGAACGACTTTGTTGATGTTCTCCAAAAGGAATTTAAGTACGACTTCGAGCCAGTAAAGGAAGCCTGAAGTCTGAAGGCTTTCGTTGAAGTGAACTCCGCTCAAGCCCCATTCATTTTTGTCCTCAGAAACATAATTCTTAAGTTCTGATTCATTGCGTGGACCAGCGTAGATGTAATATGTGTCGTTTGTTTCTTTTTTGTCAGTTGGTTTTCGGGTCATTTTGACCTGTGCGTTAGTTGCATCGCCAACTTCGATTTCAGAGTTGTAAACGACTGTGCTGGACATTGAAGTTTTGTTTTCCGGGTAAACAATGAACTCGAAGTATTTTCCGGCCATTGCAGTCCACATCCAGTCACGCTCATAATTCTTTGTCTGTTTTGAGCCGAGACGTGTCTTTTTTGCCTTTTCGCCGTTGAAAGAAACAAGCTCGCGGTACTCGTAGCGGTCCATTTTTGGATTGAATTTCGGGCCGACCTGTGGAGCTGTTCGGAGTGTGTAAGCAGCACCGCCAACATCAAGTCCCTTGAAATTCTCGTCGCCGTCGATTGTTACTTCAAGCTTGAATGTGTAATCGTTTGGTTTGAAAGTGTATTTTTTTACAAGGGTGAATTCGCTCTCTGAGCCGTCTGCATTTTTTGAAGTAAATTTTTTGAAGAAGCCGATTGAATAGTCGTCAAGTTTTTTTGCGTTGAAAATGTCATCGATGATTGGGCGGGTAGCGCCACCAAGTGAAAGACCGAAAGCCCGGTTTCTGTCAGAAAGGTTTTCGATAAGCTCAACGCCCTTTCCTGTATCTGCATCACGGTTTTTAAGTGCCCCGCGATCATCTTTTTCGATAAGCTCGTAGCTTACGATATCACCGCCACGGTTTGTGAAAGTAACTGCTACTTTGTTTGTAGTGATGGTGAATTTTTCTTCAGAAAGGCTTTCTGAATCAGAAAGTTCTGAAACGATTGAAAGGTTTTCTTCGATAGAAGAATCCTGTTTTTCTGACTCGCCGGTTGCCTGATTCTCTACGACCTCAGTTGTCTGCTCGGTCTGAGCCTGCTGCTCCTGAGGCTTTGGCGGGAACAAAATAGTCTGTGCCGCAAAGAATCCGACAAGAACGACAGTCGAAAGGCCGATAGCCCATACGGTATTTTTTTCCATTATAAAACATCCTGATGCCAATTAATGGCAGTAATTTTCGCTGTTAATGATTTTCACGGAACCGGATCGTAACCGCCTGGATGAAAAGGAGTGCATTTTAAAATTCGTTTTGTCGAAAGATACATTCCCTTGATCGGGCCATGCTTTTGCAAGGCTTCCAAAGCATAAGCCGAGCATGAAGGATAAAACCTGCAGCAAGGTGCTTTGAGTGGAGAGATGAACTTTCGGTAAAAGCGAATCGGTAGACATAAAATGAATACGAGTGCGTTCTTCATTCTTTGACTAAACCAGCTTTTTCACACAATGTACGAAATTGAACACACCGCGTGCTGAACGAGTCTTTCTCGGAAGGGGGATATACCAGAAAAAGTATATCATATCCGGTGTTCAGGTGTGCTTTAAAATTACGATAGGTTTCGCGACTGAATCGTTTGGCACGATTGCGCTGAACTGCATTGCCAAAACCGCGGGGAAGGGGAAAGCCAATCCGGTTGAAATTCATACCGTTTGGAAGAAAGAAAAGTTTTGCTCCCGCTGTACTCGCCCTTTTCCCGTTTTTGAACAGGTTTTTAAAATCATTAGGTCTTTTTATATGCTCGTCGCGTGTAAAACCTGCTGATTTCATAAAACCTGCCTCTTAGAAATAAGAATTAGTATTTTTTGTGCTCGTCACAAACTGAGAGCTTCTTGCGGCCCTTTGCTCTTCGGCGAGCGAGAACCATGCGACCACCGCGAGTTGCCATGCGAGCGCGGAATCCGAATTTTCTGTTTCTTTTAACTTTACTTGGCTGGTATGTTCGTTTCATAGAACATTCTCCTTATTCTGTTGGGGGTAACCCTAAATTTTGATAAAAAATTTGAGCAATTTTGCAAGAACTTCCTCTATCCTCGCAAAAATTTGGTAGTGGCAAATAGTTTAACAAATTTACTTGCTGTCGGTCAATATATCAGCCTTTAAGCGGTCAAGAATTTGCCTTAAATTTTGAGGAATTTCTTTATTTTGAGTGGAATTTTTTGAATTCTCGCCGTCCTGAGACTGAGAATTTTCAAGATTTTTATTCTTTTCATCAAATTCCTGAATAACCTTTTCTTCTTTTTGGATTCTTTCTTCGATATTGCTGCGGATTTTTTCTTCCTTCATCTGAGAATGAAGCTCGACGTTAGATCCACGAAGACGGAAAGCCAGCGATGATATTTTTACATCGGGAACGCCTCTCTTGAGTCCGTTCAGAATGTACTTCTGGTAAATCCGGAAAGTCTGAATCCAGGCAGGATGATCAGCTTCAATCAGAAGAATTCCGTTCTTCAAATCAATTACCCTGGAATGTGAATAAAGATTTATGCCCAGATTTTCTCCGTTCTTTGCATTGGAACGAATAGACTCCAGCGTAAACCGCCATGTTTTGAGAAGCTTATTGTTTTTTTCGACTTCCGCACGCTCGATGTTCGTAAAGGCAGTCATTATCATTTCCTGGGCGGAAATTAAATTATCTTCATTAAACATTAAAAGCTCCTATCAAAAATCAATATTTCTAGTCCCGTGACAAAATCCAGACAACAGCAGCGCATGGCAGAATCACGAACAAAAATCCTGCGTTACCAAAAAATCGCCAGAAAAACCAGCTCAGGGTAAGTCCAAAATGAAAGCAAAAAAGCGTGAGTCCGAAAAATTTTGCTTTAAGCGAATAAGACCTGTCTCCGTTGAAAAAAATTTCCGTCAGTGAAGAAATCAACTGCCTGAAATTATTCGATGAAAAGATAGTGGAGCTTGTAAAACCGTAGGCCCCTTTAAAAGCACACCACTGAAAGGCCATCGCAAAAAAAGTAGGATAGAGATAGACCGTAAGCGGTAAATCCCTGGAAACCGGAAAAAGCCACATCGCAAAGGCAGCAGTTACATCAACAATCATTGCAAGAATTTTTACGTTCGCTTTTGTATGTTTGGGAAGAAAAGTCACGAGAAAAATCGCAAGACCATACAAAAAAGCTCCAAATACGTGAAAAAGAACCGAATGTCCTTCTCCACTGAGCAAGCCCAAAACAATATCAATCAAATTGGTTGTCTGGGCTGAACCCAAGAAATGTGCCACATTGACAATCGGAAATAATCCTAAAAATCCGCCAATGAAGGCAACAATAAAATGTATCTGAGCCTCTCGATTTAAATTCATGCGAAGAGTGTATCATAAAAGCAAGAAAGAATCTAATTTCAGTTCTTTAATTCCCACTTGCCGCCGTCAATTCCATAAATCTTTGTCGTGCTTTTTTTGTAACGTTCATAAGGCTCACCGGGCAAAAATGTACAGAAAAGCTGGTCATAAGCCGGGAGTAGGGTAGTGACAGACTGCCTCTTATCCGGATCAAGTTCCAGCATAACATCGTCCATAAGGAGAATCGGATTTTTCTCGGTAACCTGAGTGTAATAAATGGCCTGGGCAATCCGAAGCAAAATCGCAAGAAGACGGCGCTGACCTGTTGAAGCGTTTGGAACGAAGTTCTTTCCTCCCCGCACGAAGACAATCCTGTCACGGTGGGGTCCGCTCATCGTCGTCTGAATCACCTTGTCCATCTCGCGCTTCTGGGCCAGAACTGAAAGGGCAAAATCCATCGTAACCGGCTGATTTTCCTCAGTCCGCCAGCTGGGAACATATTTTATTGAAACGCCGTCAATTCCCGTAATCTGCTCGTAAAGTTTTCCGAAAATCTGGTTGAATTTGAAAATCGTAGCACTCCGTTTTTTCTGAATCTCAATTCCGTCCTGTGCAAGCTGCTGGTCAAAAATATCCAGCATTTCATATTTTTTTTCTTTGAGAGAAATATTGCGGCTTTTAAGGATTTTCTTGTAACGGCGGTTCAAGTCGATGTAAAGGACGTCGTACATGGAAAGGCACTGGTCTATAAAAAAGCGCTTTTTTTCAGGTTCGCCGGTCGCATAATCCAGATCATCGTGGCAGAAAAGTACGCAGGGCATCGTGTTGATAAGCTCCTTGCGGTCCTTAATTGTCTTGCCGTTCTTTTCAATCCGTTTTTTCTGATTTTCGTAGGTAAAAAAAAGACTGGCCGTATTGCCGTTTTCCTCGCGGTACAAGGTCTTCACGCTGAAAGATTTTTCGCCCTCACGAACAATTTCTGCATCCGAGCGGGTACGAAAGGAATTTCCGTAAGCAGAAAAATAAATCGACTCAAGAAGATTGCTTTTTCCCTGACCGTTTTCTCCGACAAAATAGACCTCCTTTGAAAGAAGGTCTATCGTCTTATTTTCGAGATTGCGATAATTTACATAAGAAACTGAAAGTACCGGCATTTACTCCGCAGACATTGGCATGAGGATGTGGAAGTAATCTGCAGCTGGCTCCGGTCGGAGTGTTACAGCCCTCATTACCTCTGTGAACTCAAATGTGATGTATTCGCTGTTCATAACTTTGAGAGGAGCGTCGATGTGCTTGTAGTTCATTGAAATTGAAACTGACTCACCGTCATACTGACATGGAATTTCTTCTTTTGCATCGCCCAAGTCAGTTGATTTTGAAGTGATTGTAAGAACTCCAGGAGTGAGGTTAAAAATGATTCTTCCTGTCTTATCAATCATGATTGCAATTCGTTTGAGAGCGTCAACAAATTCTGTTTTCAAAACTTTGAAAGAGTGAGCCTGTGTCTCAGGAATTACTCGCGCATAGTTAGGATACTGACCGTCAATCAATGTTGCAGAGAATTCATAGTTTGCAAAGTTGAAGAAAATCATTTTGTCAACGATTGCAACTGAAATCTGACCTTCATCAGAAGCATGTTTTGCAACAACATTGAGAATCTTCGGATGAACGATTGCAGCAGGGAAATCAGCTACACCAGCGAGGACAGATTTTTCTGCATAGGCAAGGCGGCGTCCGTCTGTAGCAACCAGAACAAGCCTGTCTTCCTTTTTTTCAAAATAAACGCCGTTCATGAAGTAGCGGGTTTCGTCGTCACTTACGGCAAAGCTTGTCTGAGTAATCATAGACTTAAGCTCTTTTGCCGGAACTTCAAAGAATGAAACCTTTTCTGCAACAGCGATTTCTGGGAATTTATCCTGAGAAGTGCAGTTGAGCTGATATTTGATTTTTTTTGTTGTATGGCGGATTACTGCTGATACAAGGTTGTCATTGTCTTTAAGAAGGAACTCAATTTCACCCTCTGGAAGAGCAGAAAGAATTCCCATAAATTTGTCACAAAGAACAGTTGTTGAGCCTTCTTCTTCAATATCAACAGGAATTTTTGTCTGAAAATTTACTTTGATGTCAGTTGCCTTAATTGTGAGGGTACCGCCTTCAGCAATCAAAAGAACGTTTGATAGAACTGACAAAGCATTTTTAGTAGAAATAATTTCCTGCGCGATAGAAATTTCATTAATCATCGCGTTTCGGTCAAAAGTAAACTTCATTTTTAACTCCTGTAAACAAATTTCTTGTTCAGTGTTTTTCTATTATAGAAAATTTTTCTTTATTTTTAAAGCGAATTCTTATTTTTTTGAAAAACTTTCCCCAAAAGTTATTTATATTTAAATTTTAAAGAATTTAGTAGTAATAATAATAAGGGATGTGAATTTGTTGAAAAGCATTTTAATTCATTGAAAAACAGAAAATTAGAAAGTTAAAAACTATCTTAAACTTCTCAACAAGTTTTCCACTTTTCCACATAAATAAAAGTTTTCCACACGAAATCCACAAGAATTTAGCAATGAATTCACAAATTTAAGCCAAAAAAATACCCCGAAATTTACATTCGGGGCAGGAAATTTAATTGCTTTTTGCAATCTGCTTGGACAGTGCCTTAATGATGTCTGAAATCGCAATGTCGCCGGTTTTAAGCCTATCTTCAATATTATTAATAGAAGAAATTACAGTTGAATGATCCCGGCCACCAAATTCTTCGCCGATTTCATCCAGGGAATATTCCGTAAGCTCACGGCAAAGATAAATCGCGATGTGACGAGGGACTGCGACAGTCTTTTTGCGGGAAGAACTCTTCAAATCATCAACCGAAACATTATAGAAATCACTTACGGCTTTCTGGATGTTTTCAACGCTTATGATTCCGCTTCCGGCCGGATTTATTGAATCGCTGAGCTGCTCTTTTGCTATTTCGAGAGTGAGATCCTTGTGCATTAATTCGGCATAACCAATCATGCGGGAGAGGGCACCCTCAAGTTCACGGACATTTGACTGGAAAGTCTGTGCGATAAGTTCCTTTACATCCTGAGGAATGGATTTTCCCTGGAATTCAAGTTTTTTATCGATGATTGCCAGACGCGTTTCGTAATCAGGAACCTTAAGGTCAATATTCTGACCGCGGCCGAACCTTGTCTTGAGTCGTTCTACGATGCCATTGATGTCTTTGAGGGGACGGTCACTTGTAAAGACAATCTGACCCTTTCTGTTGTAGATTTCATCGAAAGTGTAGAAGAGCTCGTCCTGCAGTTTTTCTGATTTTTCAAGGAACTGAATATCATCGAGAAGAAGGACATCGAGCTTACGGTATTTTTTGGTGAATTTATCGGTCGTGCGTTCACGGATTGAGGCCGTAAATTCGTTCATCATTGATTCAGTTGTGATGTAAGCGATTTTGAGTTTTGGATTGCGATAGTAAATTGAATTTCCGATAGCGACCATGAGGTGAGTTTTACCTACACCAGAAGGACCGTAAAGAAGAATCGGATTGTAGTTTTTGCTGCCGGGATTTTCTGCCGCTGCAAGACAGGCCTTGTAAGCATAATCACTGTTGTCGCCTGGAATAAAGTTTTCGAAAGTGAAGTCTTCAATCAGCTGGGAATGAGGCTCAATCTGCGGCTGACTTTTGACTTTTGGAGATGAAGAATATTCCGGAAGGTTAGTATCAAAAAAAATCTTTGTCTGAGTTTTTGAAGCTGAAGAAGATGATTCCTGAGGGTGATTTTCTTCGATTTTTGGAGATTCAGCAGATTCCTGCATAGACTGAGAATTTTGATTCTGAGAAGGCTGACTCTGATTAGAGGGCGACTGCGGAATAAAATTATAAATAGGCGAAAGATTTATATTCTGACCTGAAAGTTCCGTGATTTTTGACTGAATTTTAGAAACGTTGCCTTTCTGAACCATTCGATCCCATAAAAATTTTGAGGCAACACCAACCTTGATTTCAGAAATAGTGTCTTCAATATAAGAAAGATTGAAATTTAAAATGAATTCGTTTTCATTGCCTGATGATTTGTATTCTTCTCGAAGAAGATTCATTGCCTCTTCAAAAATTTCTTTGTAAAGCTGTTCTGACATATGGCTCATTTTAGAATGAAAGTCAGATTTTTTCCACTATATTGAATCTTAAAATTTTGGAGGGGAATAATATACTGTTTAGTGTTTTTGTTTTATAGATTTTATGAGAAATTGTGATATAATAAAGAAAAGGAAGAAAAATTTGATATCTGTAAAAGAAATAAATGAATTCATAAATAAAATAACTCAGATTAAGAAAGGTGATTTTTCAGAACTAATTTCAAAGACAAGAGATGTTTTTGATGCACGATTAGTATCTTATACTTCTCGAACTCAAAACTGGCTTTTAGGAGCCGTTATAGGTGAAATTGGAGCAAATACATTTGACCACAATTTTTCATTCAGAACAGAAGTTCCTAAAGGTGTTTTCTGTGATTTTGATTCAAATCCAGGTTATATTTTTTTATGTGATTTTGGTGTTGGACTTAAAACAACTCTTTCAAGGGTTTTAAAAGAAATTGATGATGACTCAAAAGCCATTGAAACAGCATTTACAAAACCTATTTCTGGGCGTGCTCCAGAAATGAGAGGAAACGGATTGAAATTTGTTATAAAATCGGTTGTTGAAAATCAATGGAATCTATTTTTTCAGTCTGGAAATGCTGTTTGCAATGCTGATAAAAATGGATATAGTTTTGAGAAATCTGATTATAATCATGATGGTTGTTTTTGTATTATTTCATGTAAGGAGTAAGAAATGATAGTTGATATGTCTTCTTTTGGAGAAATGCTTATGTCTCGTCCTGCTGGAAGAGAAGCCTTTTTGGGAGCTTCTGCATATATTTTTGAAAATTTAAAAGAAAATGATACTATTTCTCTTGATTTTGCGAATGTCAAAGTTCTTGCACCATCTTGGGCAGATGAATTTATTACAGGATTAAAAACTAAATACAAAGTGAAGATAGAATATTTGAATACTGAAAACGCTTCTGTTTCTGCATCTCTTAAAACGGTTCTCGAACCAATTGATGTAAAAAAATATCAAAGAGTAGGATAAAACTTCTCATATTTCTCGTTAATAGCATTCACCACCGTAAGAATTGCGTTTAAATCATTCTGCGAAAAACGTCGTAATCTGTTCAAATTTAAGTTCACTATCAATTCTTTCCCAAAAGTCCTTAGACTAATGTATGTCATGTGATTTTTTTTCACTTGTAAAAATTTTGTATTGATATATAATCAAATTCTAAATTGAGTAGTGATAATTACGCTTATATTTCAAATGACAATACTCAATGAAATAAAAAAAAATTACAAAAAATGAGACTTCGATTTTTAAAGAATTTGTTATTCAAATATTTTCTTTTCGGATATTTATGCCTTTTAGGAATTATAATTCTTTTAAGTGCTGCGTTTTTTGTTTATAAATCATTTCTGTTTCCAAAAAATCTTCTATCTTTGATTTTTGTATTGGCTGCACTTCCTGTTATAGCTCAGTTTTTCAGAATTCTTTTTTCTACTCATTATAAATATCGTTATTACAAAATTAGTTTGTACCGTTTAAAAACTCGTGGTTATAAAGATGAATATTTCGAATGTGAAATGCATGAACCATGTTTTAGGCTTATTATCCGTGATTTATTAATTTCGAATGGATTTTCAAAAGAATATTATGCATTATGTAAAAAATGCAATGGCAGAAATTTGCGTGTTGAAAGAGCAAAAGAAAAATTGCTCGCAAAAGTAATGAAAGAACACGCTGAAAAAGCTATTTAGTGCCTTTGGCATTAAAAATATATTTACAAAAAGGAGTAGGTTATGACTTACAAAGTAGAAGAAGTAAATGCAGGTCTTTGCACCGGTACACTTCGTGGAGCAGCAATTGAGGCTAAAATCAACAAAATGGCTGCTGAAGGCTGGAAATTCGAGCAGTATGAGACAATCATTGGTCGATGCTGTCTTATTTTTCCACGCTACAAGGCTGTAATTTGTTTTTCTAAAGAAAACTAAGATTTTTATAATGCGGATTCAGATTAAAAATGAATCCGTATTTTTAGGGAGTTTGTTATGCAATATGCTGTTGGTGCAATTCTTGGTTTAGTTGCAGGCATTTTTTTATATGTATTTTGGAAAAAGATTTTCGGAAAATATTTGCCTGATGAAGATTCGCTTTTGTTAAAAGTAATTTGTTGTGTATTATATATTTTCGCATGTCTTATCGCCGGCGTTCTTTTTGCGACTGGAAATAAATATGCGATTGGATTTAGCTTGATTATTTTGATTTTACTTTTGATTGTTACATATTGCTTCGGATTATATTACAAAGTAATTGCAACAAAGAAAATGAAATTTTAACTTTCTGGGCTAGGTAGTGAGACGGTCGCCGTAGGCGAAAAAAGTCGTGAGACGACTTTTTAGTCGAGTCTCGACGAAATCTGTGATTTCGGCGCGGTAGGAGACCCTAAACCCGACCTGCCGGTAGGCAGGTAGCCCCCAATTTCTAATTGCTCATCCCTGATTCCTAATTTTCCCTTATCCTTGTTTCTTTTTAAAAATTCTACTATAATATTCTTCTCTAAAAGTCTTTTCATGTCTTTTATCTAAAATCATAAATCTTTATTGTACAAGGAAATAAAAATGGCTGCTAATTATTCGGCGGGGAGTATTCAGGTTTTAAAGGGTCTTGAGGCTGTTCGCAAACGACCTGGTATGTATATTGGTTCAACTGGTCCGAAAGGCTTGCATCATCTTGTTTATGAGACTGTAGACAACTGTATCGATGAAGCTATGGCAGGCTATTGTGATAATATCGTGGTTGCACTTGAAAAGGACGATATTGTTCGCGTCGAAGATAACGGTCGAGGAATTCCTGTCGATATTCATCCTACAGAGAAAATTTCTGCCCTGGAACTTGTTTTGACCCGTCTTCATGCGGGCGGTAAATTCGATAAAAATGCTTATAAAGTTTCGGGCGGTCTGCATGGTGTAGGTGTTTCCTGCGTAAATGCCCTTTCTGACTGGCTTGAAGCTACTGTCTGCCGTGACGGTCACATCTATCGTCAGAAGTACGAGCGTGGAATTCCTGTTACAAAGGTAGAAGTCATCGGCGACACTCAGGCTCACGGAACTACAATCCGATGGAAGGCCGACAAAACTATTTTCACTGAGACTACGACTTATGATTTTGATGTTCTTTTGCAGCGACTCAAAGAGCTTGCTTTCTTGAACAGCGGAATCGTGATTACTTTCCGTGACGAGCGTCTTGAAACTCCAAAAGAAGATGTTCTCAAATATGAGGGCGGTATCGTTCATTATGTAAAGGAAATAAACGCCAACAAAAAAAGCAAGTTCTATTACCCGGAAGAACCGATTTACATCACGGGAGAAAAGGATAATGTAATCACTGAGCTTGCTTTCCAGTACAACGATTCTTATTCAGAAGATATTCATACTTATGTAAACGACATCAACACACGCGATGGTGGTACTCATCTTGACGGATTCAGAACTGCTTTGCTCTGGGTTTTGAACAAGGCTCTTGACGGCAACGAAAAGATGAAAAAGAAGATGCCTGACCGTGACGGCAAATTTGAGCCTGGTGAGGACAAAAAAGAAAAGCTTACCGGTGAAGATGTCCGAGCTGGATTGGCAGCCGTTCTTTCAATGAAAGTTCCTGAGCCGGAATTCGTCGGTCAGACAAAGGACAAGCTGGGTAACACGGAAGTCCGAACAATCGTTGATTCTCTCGTAAAAGAAAAGCTTACAATCTTCTTTGAATTGAATCCGACTGTTCTTGACCGCGTTCTTGAAAAGGCAATCGGTGAGGCTCTGGCACGAGTTGCAGCTCGAAGGGTAAAGGAAGCTACCCGTAAAAAGACTGTAGGTGCTGGTTTCCAGAAGCCGGAAAAACTTTCTGACTGTTCAATTAAAGACAATCCTGAAATCTGCGAAGTATACATAGTCGAGGGTGATTCTGCGGGCGGTTCTGCAAAGAAAGGCCGTGACTCAAAGACTCAGGCAATTCTTCCTCTCTGGGGAAAAATGCTCAACGTTGAAAAGGTCAGCCCGGAAAAAGTTATGGGCAATGATAAGCTTGACCCGGTTATCAAAACTTTGGGAACAGGATTCGGAAAAGACTTCAACATCGAAAAGCTCCGATATCACAAAATCATCATCATGGCCGATGCCGATGTCGACGGAAGCCACATCCGCACACTTCTGCTCACATTCTTCTTCCGCTATATGCCGCAGCTGATTGAGCACGGATATGTTTATCTTGCAATGCCTCCGCTTTTCAAAGTTCAGCTTGGCAAAAAAGAGCCTGTTTACTGCTACTCTGATCAGGAGCGTGATGATGCTCTTGCAGCACTTGGCGACCAGCGGGAAAAGGCTGACGTTCAGCGATATAAAGGTCTTGGTGAGATGGACGGTGAGCAGCTCTGGGAAACTACAATGGATCCTGCCCATCGAAAAATGCGCGTAGTTACAATCCCGGATGCCGAAGCCGCTGACAAGATTTTCAGCGTCTGCATGGGTGAGGAAGTAGAGCCGCGGCGTGAATTCATCGAAAGCAATTCAAGCTACGCTAATTTGGATATTTAAAAGGAAATATAAATGTTAGAAGAAGAAAAAACACCGGAAGGTGGAACAGTAATAAAAATTCCTATTGAAGATGAAGTCAAGCAGGCTTATATCGACTATTCGATGTCGGTAATTGTTCAGCGTGCCTTGCCGGATGTCCGTGACGGTCTCAAACCGGTTCACCGCCGAATCATGTACGCAATGGACACCCTTCACCTGGCTTCGGGCGGAAAGACTAAAAAATGTGCTACGATTGTCGGTGAAGTTCTGGGCCACTATCATCCTCATGGTGACGCTTCTGTTTATGATGCCCTTGTCCGTTTGGGTCAGGATTTTTCTCAGCGATATACGACTGTAACTCCTCAGGGTAACTTCGGTACGATTGCTGGTGACCCGGCTGCGGCTTACCGATACACTGAGGCCAAAATGTCAAAAATCACCGAAGAGATGGTTTCTGACATTTCAAAGAACACTGTCGATATGGTGGCAAACTTTGACGACACCACAAAAGAGCCGGCTGTTCTTCCTGGAAAATTTCCTTTCCTTCTTTGTAACGGTACGACTGGTATCGCCGTCGGTATGGCAACTAACATGCCTACCCACAACCTTCGTGAAGTAGCCACTGCAATTTCTGCCTACATCGATAACCCGGAAATTTCTATCGATGAACTGATGAAATACATCAAAGGCCCGGATTTCCCGACTGGCGGCACGATTTATGGCCGAGAGGGAATCAAAAAGGCTTACCGCACAGGCCGAGGTAAAATCACAATCCGCTCAAAATTCACTATCGAAACTGACAAGCGTGGTCATGAAAAAATCGTCTTCACAGAAGTTCCTTACGGCGTGAACACGACAAATATCATCAAGAAAATCAACCAGCTCAAAGACGATAAGATTATTGAGGGAATCGCCGACGCGAACGACGAAACTTCCGACCGCGTTGGTATGCGTCTTGTAGTCGAGCTTAAAAAGAATGCTGTCACAAAAATCATTTTGAACCAGCTTTTCTCAAAGACTGAATTGCAGGCAAATTTCGGCGTAATCAACCTTGCCCTTGTTCCTCAAGAAAAGGAAGGAACTCCAAGATACGACGAGCCTGGAATGCTCACTTTGAAGCCGACTTATCTTAAGCCTCAGATTCTTACACTCAAGCAGCTGATTCAGCATTTCGTAAATCACCGTGACGAAGTTATTACCCGCCGCACGATTTATGACTTGAAAGTCGCAAAGCACCGAATGCACATCTTGCAGGCTTTGATTACGGCAATCAACAACATCGATGAAGTAATCAAGATTATACGTGGAAGCGACACGACCGAGCAGGCTAAGCTTCGTTTGGAAGAAAGATTCAACTTCGATGACGAGCAGGCACAGGCAATCGTCGACATGCAGCTCAAACGCCTCACTCACTTGCAGATTGAGGATTTGCAGAAAGAAATCAAAGAACTTCAGGCCTTGATTGATCACTTGGAAGATTTGCTTGCTCACCACGAAAAGATTCTCGGAATTATCAAGGACGAGACAAACGAACTTGCAGATAAATACGGCGATGACCGCAAAACTGACATCGTTGCTGATGAAGTCGAAGAAATCAACACAGAGGACATGATTAAGGAAGAAGAAGTCGTCGTGATGATTTCAAAGATGGGCTACATCAAGCGAGTTCCTCTCACACTCTACAAAGCTCAGAGTAGGGGAGGGAAGGGCAGCCTGAGTGCCAACCTCATCGAAGACGATTACATCAACCAGATTTTCATCGCCACAACAAAATCATACATCACATTCATGACAGACGAAGGAAAGGCTTACTGGATTAAAGTCCACGAGATTCCAGAGTCTAGCCGTTCAAGCCGTGGTTCAAGCGTTAAGTCTCTCCTGCAGCTTTCTGCGGACGAGGAAATCACGACAATCGTAACCATGAAAGAATTCAGCGAGGATCAGTACATTTTCATGGCGACTGCAAACGGCGTTGTCAAAAAATGCCAGACTACAGAGTTCTCAAACGCAAAAACACGCGGCGTAATCGCAATCAAGCTCAAGGACGGCGATAAATTAGTATCTTCTATTTTGACTAGCGGAAATAAAGAAGTTATGCTTGTCACCCGTAGAGGTCAGGCTCTCCGCATAAATGAGGAAGATGTAAGGCCAATGGGTCGTGCAAGTGCCGGTGTAACTGGAATCCGACTTTCACAGGGTGATGAACTTGCAGCCGCAATCTGTGTCGAAGAAGGCAAAGACGCTCTCGTAATCACCGAAAAAGGTATCGGAAAGCGAGTTGACTTTGAGGAATTCGGTCAGCATGGCCGTGGAACCGGCGGACAGCGCATTTTCAGCAATACGGACAACAAGGGCGAGATTATCGGAGCAATCGCTGTTTCTGAGGATGCCGAAGTTATCTGTATGACTGGCCAGGGAAAAACTCTCCGAATTAAAGCTGCTGATGTTTCAAAGCAGGGTAGGGGAGCGAGTGGTACAAGAGTCATCAATATTGATTCGCCAGACTATGTTGTTGGATTCGACAGCGTAGCCCAGGAAAAGGAATAAAACAAAAGAGGAAACGCCACCTTTTTGCAAAAGGTTTCTTTTCCTCTTTTAATCTCTTTTTCTTCCAAAACTAAATGAAGCCGTGTGTCAATTTATGATGCACGGCTTTTTTTTTATGAAAAAATAAAATGCCTTAGTGTGAATTTGAAATTTGAGTTTGGAATTTACGCTATAGATAGTGTATGAAGACGAAAAATAATTTTGCACTATCGGTAGGTAGACATTTATTTAGAATTTTGCTGATGTTTCACATGAAACATGCCGATAATAATTTCCTAAAAAATGCAAAAATTTTAAACTTTTTTGCTGACAAAAGTTCGTTTGTAATATACAATGTAAATGGGGATTAGGTAGTGAAAATCAGTCATTCTCCTTTTCGTTCATATCATAGTGGCTGATTAATAACCATCAGGCGGCCGAAGGAGCTAAAGAGCTTCTTCGGCTTTTTTTTTGTTTCACATGAAACATTTTGGCGAAAAATAGCAGGTAAAAACTCTTTTCTCCAGCATCGTGAATATTTGAATAAACGAATTGTAATAATATGTTTCACATGAAACAATTTTGTATAAGATGCTTAGAATTGAAGTTTTTCGATAGATGGAAGAATAAATTAGCAGATTTTGAATAAGCGGTAGAAAAAAGAAAAAGTTTGGTAGGAAGTAATTTGAATTGACTCTGATCTAAAATAAACAACTCGCAGAGTTATAGCCTGGATAATTCTGGCGGCATGTAGATTTTTTAGCTGTAAAAGATTTCTTCCTCTAGTCAAAATCGGTAAAGAAAATATCTTGTAGTCGTAAAGTAAATCATAGAAAGTGTTCAGAGTTTAAGTAAAATCGAAAATGATTTTTTTGGCTGCAGGGTGAAAAGAGAATCGACTTAGTGAAAGAGTGTAATCGTAAAGAGAATTTGTAAGGGATTTTTTTATAAGCGTAAGCCGGATCAGAAATATGAGTTGAAGAATTTTTGTGTTTGTAAAGGAACAATTTTTTCTTATAGTTTGAAAATAAAAAAACTTAGTGGGCTCTCTTGTCTGTAATCAGGAAAATCTCAAATGACATGGATCTGGTAAAGAGTCTTCATCTGTTAAAGTGTGGCTGGTAAATTTCTTATGTTTATATAGGAAAATGTGCAAAAAATCTTTGTGATTATGATTGAGGTGAAGTTGCTCGAAAGCGCTATGTTTATTTTGCAGTCATATTTGAATTAGAAATCTACATTCAGCTTATAATGTTTCATGTGAAACAATTTTATTCGTGTTTACTGATTAAAATCAAAATGAGTTTGTTTTTCTGATAGTTTTATTTCCCCACTAAAACCTTCCAGGATCAGATGATTATTTCTCCTTTTTTTGCTTATTTCCAAATCCTTCTCTTATTGATATTCCAACGAAAACTAGAGCTATGAAAAATGATTTTAGATACAAATCGAGAAAAGCTTTTTTTAATCAGAAATATTCTTCAATAAGAAAAATATTGCCCGGAATGATATATTTAATTGTCAAAAACCTGGATAATTCGAAGGGTATTATAAAATATTTGGAAACCAATTCTCTTTTAGAGCGGCACTCGTAATATGTACGAATCTTCCATTTATTTCCCCAATAAAAGTCAAAATGCCTAGAAATACGATAAATTCTGCTTTATATACCTGCTATTTTGAAAGATTATCGTTTTAATTCGCTACTATTTTAAGGGAAAAGTATTTTGAAGAAATAGCGAGATTGCCTGTCCATATCTCTGCTATTTTAATAAGGAAAAAGAAATCTTCTGTTCTTATTTCTATTATTTTGATTAAAGGCAGGAGATTCTTTTCTTATTTCTGCTTCTTTGGAGAGAATACACGATAATCTGCTCATATCTCTGTTGTTTTGGGAAGTTTTCCTGCCTAGGTTGCTGCTTTTTAAGTCAAAGCTCTGTAGCTGGTCAATTTAATAAAATCCTGATAAGAAAGTCTGTTTTTCGTTCAATTTATTTGTTTCACATGAAACAATTGGGTAGATAATAGTTTGAAATTTCAAATAAAGCTCTCTTTTATCTGCATCTTCCCAGAGGTTTTCGGAATGAAATCTTTGAATCTGAGGTTTTTAGAACCAGACATGATTCCTTAAAAGACGCAACTAATAAAATAGGGTAGGGAATTACAAAGTTAATGTTTCATGTGAAACAGAAATCTTGGATAAGAAGTTATTCAGAGCCGCTTCTCTCTGTTTCACATGAAACTTCAGGATAAGTATCTTTTCCACACTTTGTTTAAAATTTGTGGAGAAGTTTGACTTATTAACAAGTTTTGCACAAATTGTGGAAAACTAAGAAACGTTGGTTTGTTTTATAAACATAAAATGTGGAATGTTTCATGTGAAACGTTGTAGTTGCCACTTACTTTTCCACGAAATGTTTAAAACTTGTGGAAAACTTCATACTCCCTAGCGATAGTAAGGATTTTAAAGTCTTCCCAGTCTATTTCATGCAAAAATCTTTAAACTCACTTTCGTTCGATTGGAATTTTATAGATGCCTGGGAAATTTCATGTCACAAAGGCAAAAAACGCCTTTCGTTAGGTAGTTTTTTGAACTTCTTCTCCTTAATTGTTTCCTTTCGTTTGTTAGGAGCTTTCCGCTCTTCTGAAAAAATTAACTAAGGTTCGGTCTCTTTTTTAGGAAAGGCGCTGTCTTAAATCAGGGCTTCCCTTAGTTTTTTTAGTGAGGAATTCAGTTTTTCCATGTCGATGCTTGAGTAGTTGAGGATGAACTCGTGGGAGCTCTGGGGCTTGTCGTTCATCTCGAAATCGCTTATTGAGCTTATAAGAATCCCTTTTGAGCTGAGTATTTCCTTGAATTGTTCGTCTGTGAGGGGCGTGTTGAATTTCAGGATAAAGTGCAGGCCGGAATCATTTTCAATAATCTGGCATTCGTTTTCGGAGAAATATCTTTTTATTGCCTCAATTATTCTTGCTCGCTTTCGTCCGTAGTGGAGCCTCATCCGGTTGATGTGCTTTTCAAAAAATCCCTTGCTTATAAAGGAAGCCAGCGTGTACTGCTCAAAAGTCGAGACTGTGCATGAGTAAAAGGCCAGTTTCTGATAAAAAAGATTCGCCAGTTTTTCCGGTAAAATCATGTAGCTGATTCGGATTGTCGAGGCCAGGGATTTTGAAAATGTGTTCATGTAAATTACTTTACCGAAAATATCCAGACTGAAAAGTGGCGGGAGAGGCTTTCCCTTCAGGCGGAATTCGCTGTCGTAATCGTCTTCTATTATGTAGTTTTCTTCGCTTTCGTTTGCCCATGCGAGCATTTCATAGCGGCGGCTGGCAGGCATACAGATTCCGGTCGGGAAGTGGTGTGTGGGGCTGATGTGGGCTATCTGTCCGTTCGCAGAGCGGAGTTTTTCAATTGAAAGACCTTGCTCATCCATGTCTACGGCAAGACACTTTGCTCCGTTGGATTCATAAATCTTTTTGAGCTTTTTATAGCCGGGGTTTTCGATGCAGTAAGTTTTATCATTTCCAAGCAGTTTGGTTAAAAGCCCGTAAAGATATTCGGTTCCAGCTCCCACGATAATCTGATCGGGATTCACGCTCATTCCCCGGAAAGATTCAAGATGATTTGCGATTGCTTCCCTTAATTCCCGGACACCGCCGCAGGGAGAGACTTCAAGCAGCTGGCTTTCATTTTGTGAGATTATTTCGCGAAGGATTTTTGCCCAGATTGAAAAGGGAAAATTCTCTTTTTCGACGCGGTTTGATGAAAAGTCAAAAAAGTCAGAATCTATGCCTCTTTCGTGAATGTTTATCTTTGCTTCTGATTTGGGAACGGATTTAGGCTTAAGCTCATTGATGTTTTCGATTTCAGCGACAAAATATCCTCTCTTTGGAAGTGAATAAATATAGCCCTCGCAGATTAACTGGTCATACGCATTTTCAATCGAAATGGTACTAATTCCAAGATTTTGGGCGAGGCTTCTTTTTGAGGGAAGTTTTTCGTTGGCTTTTAGTTTTCCTGACTGGATATCTTCCCGTATAAACTGATAAAGCGATTTGTAAAGAGGTCCTTTTGCTTCTGAAAGATTGTAGCTGAGCATTTTTTAAATTCCTTCTGGCATATAGAATTTTATCAAATTGAATATTTTCCTAATGCCAGTATCTTTATAACATATTTTTCGTTCAGGGGGAACTATGGAAAACAAACAATATGAATTGAACAAGGGACTTGCCCAGATGTTGAAGGGCGGCGTAATTATGGATGTCACTACACCGGAGCAGGCTGTGATTGCTGAAAAAGCCGGAGCCTGTGCTGTAATGGCTTTGGAGAGAATTCCTGCGGATATCCGTGCGGCTGGCGGTGTTTCGAGAATGAGTGATCCAAAGATGATTAAGGGTATTCAGGATGCAGTTTCGATTCCTGTAATGGCAAAATGTCGTATCGGTCACTTTGTTGAGGCTCAGATTCTTGAGGCGATTGAGATTGATTATATTGATGAATCGGAAGTCCTTTCTCCGGCAGATGATGTCTATCATATCAATAAGCTGGAATTTAAAGTTCCGTTTGTGTGCGGTGCGCGGGATTTGGGCGAGGCTCTGCGACGAATCAACGAGGGCGCTTCGATGATAAGGACTAAGGGTGAACCTGGAACCGGTGATGTCGTTCAGGCTGTCCGCCACATGCGTAAGATGAACAGCGAGATTGCAAGACTCAGCTCAATGCGCGAGGACGAGCTTTTTGAGGCGGCTAAGGCCCTTCAGGTTCCTTATGAATTGGTTCAATTTGTCCACAAGAATAAAAAACTACCTGTCGTTAATTTTGCGGCTGGTGGCGTTGCGACTCCGGCCGATGCGGCCCTGATGATGCAGCTTGGTGCGGAAGGTGTTTTTGTCGGCTCAGGAATTTTCAAATCTGGAAACCCGGAAAAACGGGCCCAGGCAATCGTTAAGGCCGTTACGAATTTCCGTGATGCAAAACTGATTGCCGAGTTGTCCGAGGACTTGGGCGAGGCTATGGTCGGAATCAACGAGAGCGAAATCAAGCTGATTATGGAAGCAAGAGGTCAGTAAATGAAGATTGGTGTTCTTGCGGTTCAGGGGGCTTTTATCGAGCATGAAAGAATGCTTGAGCGGCTTGGCGCCCAGACTGTCGAGCTGCGGAAAAAATCTGACATCACGGAAAATGTTCTGGACGGACTTGTGCTCCCGGGTGGAGAAAGTACGGTTCAGGGAAAACTTCTTCGTGAGCTTGATATGTTTGATTCGATAAAGGCTCTGATTGAAAAGGGTACTCCGGTTCTTGCGACTTGTGCAGGAATGATTCTGCTTGCCCGGCATATTTCAGGAGATTCCTCCGTCCATTTGGGAACGCTGCCTGTGACAGTCAAAAGAAATGCCTATGGCCGCCAGCTTGGAAGTTTCGTGACGAAAGGCGATTTCAAGGGCCTGGGGGAATTTGAAATGACTTTTATCCGTGCTCCTTATGTCGAAAAAAGCGAAAGTGATGAAGTTGAGCTTCTTTCCGAGGTCGCAGGAAAAACTGTCGCAGTCCGCTATAAGAATCAGATTGCGCTGGCTTTCCATCCTGAGGTCGGGGAAGACACAAGGATTCATGAGCTCTTTTTGAAGATGATAAAATAGACAAACGCTCGTTAGTTGATTTTTGATTTGGCTGCCTTCCGATATTCCAGCGGGGTGCAGCCAAATTTTTTTCTGAAGGCTCGGATGAAATATGAAATGTTTTCAAAACCGTTTTTGATTGCGGCCTCTGTCACTGAAAAGTTCCCGGAAGAAAGAAGTTCCGCTGAGGCTTCCAATCGGTAGTCATTGAGATACTGAATGTAGCTCATTCCAGTCTGTGAGCGGAAAATGCTCATGAAGCGGCTGGGCGAAACTGAGCAGATGGATGCGGCTTCTTCAATCGTAATCCTTTCGGAAAAATGTTCGGCAGTGTAGGAAAGAATTTTTTTGAGCCTTTCCGTGTTGATTCTTTCCCGCTCACTTTGATTTTTATTGGCTCCCTCGTTCAAATCATGATTTATGATTATATGAAGGATTTCAAAAAGTCGGGCTTTTATCATCAGTTCATAGCCGGAATATTTTTCGGCGCGGTGCAGGACTAAATCCTTTACAAGCGGAAGAATCTGGGAATTCAGACTGCTGTCTTTTTTTAGATGGTAATTTTTTAAAATCACGTTTTCTGAAATCCGCGAAAAATACTGGCGGCTGCAGTGGGAATCAGGGTTTTCTTCAAGCAGCGAAAATGAAAAGAGAATGTTGAAATATTCCACGTTGAAATTTTCCTGCTGCTCCATCGAATGAATTGCTCCGCTGGGAATTAAAATCATGTCATCCTTTTCGCAAAGATATTTCCGGCCGTTGACTGTAAAAATTCCCTGTCCAAAGGTGACCAGGATAATTTCAAATTCATCGTGCCAGTGCAGGGGAAAGTACAAAAGCCATTCAGGAATGCGCGCGTGATAGACGATGTAGGGGAAAGTCTTTTTGCCGTGAGAAGTTTTTTCATGAAGTGATTCGCGTGATTCCCGTAAATTTTTCATTTGTTTCTAAAATTATAATAGTTTTGTGTTATAAAATCGCTATTATTTTGCAAGATTTTAGTAAAAACTGATTGTATTATGCCAATATATGGACAAAGAATTCAAGAAGAAATTAACTGATATTGCTCTGCCGATTACGGTTCAGACTCTTATGCATTCCTCGCTTTCCCTGATTGATCAGATTATGATTGGCTCTCTTGGTAGTGCCTGTATCGCTGGAATCGGGCTTGCCGGGAAATTTACCTCGCTTTTTTCAGTCACGGTGTCGGCAATTGTTGCGGCGGCCGGAATCCTGATTTCCCAATATGTCGGGGCGAAAAATGAAAGGGGCGTGAGGGACAGCTTTTATCTGCCCCTGTATTTTTCACTGATTTTTGTCGTGGGATTTACTCTCGCTTCGCTTTTTGCTCCAAATCAGATTATGGCTTTTTATGCCGATGATTCCGAGACGATTTCAAAGGCAGCCCTTTATCTCAGATGGCGTGCGGCCGGCTATTTCCCGGAAATCCTTACGATGTTTGTTTCGACTCTGCTTCGTAATATGAACCGGGCAAAGCTTCCGGCTGTAGCAGGCGTTGTCGCAATTATTACGAATACGCTGCTCAACTGGCTCTTGATTTTTGGAATTGGTCCTCTCCCGAGAATGGAAGAATCCGGTGCTGCGATTGCAACTGTTCTTTCTCATGTGATTGAAATGCTGATTGTTGTTGCATTGTTTATCCGTGAAAAGAAAAAGCAGAATCTCTTTTTACATCCGGCCCTTACTTTTTCAAGGGAATTCGTCAAAAATGCGGCCTTTATTCTTGCTCCGATTCTTGTGGGAGAATTTCTCTGGTCGCTCGGTGAAAACATGTATGCGGTGATTTACGGCCATCTGGGAACGGAACCTTGCGCCGCCATGACTTTGATGTACCCGATTCAGGGAATTGCAATCGGTGCCCTCTGCGGAGTTTCATCGGCTTCTGGAATCATCGTGGGAAACTCGCTGGGTGCAAATGATGAGAAAAAGGCCTGGTCCCAGGCGATAGATTTTGTCCGCCTTACGGTTACTGCCGGAATCATAATCGGATTGATCGTGTGTCTCCTTTCTCCGCTTTATGTGAAGCTTTTCAATGTTGCCCCAGAAACAAGGGCTGTTACGGTAAAAATTCTTGCGGCCTTTGCCTTTGTCTTTACGGCAAAAGTCTTCAACATGGTAATTGGCGGCGGAGTTTTGCAGTCAGGCGGTCAGACAAAATTCATGACGGCCGTAAACATAATCGGAACCTGGGGAGCCGGAGTCCCCCTTGGATTTGCTACGGCTTACTTCTTCAAGCTTCCGATCTGGTGGGTCTATTTCTTCCTCTCGCTGGAAGAATTTGTCCGTGTCGGAATCAGCATCTGGCTCTTAAAAAGCAGGCGCTGGATGAAAAATGTAGCGGTCTAGGGTAAAATTCATTATCCTTGAGGCAGGAAAGTCAGTCATGGAAAATATGGAAAAAATCGAAAGTCTTTTTGTGAATCAGAATGAATATAAAATCATCAGGCTGCTTGGGCATGGAAAGGGCGGATATTCCTATCTTGCAGAAAAGGCGGACTCTTCGGAATCTGAAAAAGTTGTCCTGAAGCAGATTCATCATGAGCCTTGCAGCTATTATACTTTCGGAAATAAAATCGAATCTGAGCAGAAAGACTACAAACGCCTTTGCGATGCCGGAATCAGAATCCCCAAAATGCTGGACATTGATCTTGAAAACGAAAGAATCGTAAAGGAATTCATCGACGGAGAAACGATTTTTGACCTGGTAAAAAATGGCGGAATGAAGGAAGAATATCTGAGTCTGGCTCGTCAGATGGCAGAAAGAGCAAAAGAAGCCGGGCTTAACATTGATTATTTTCCAACAAATTTCGTCGTTCAAAAGAATGCAGATTCTGGCGAGGAAGAGATTTTTTACATCGATTATGAATGTAACGATTACATGGAAGAATGGAATTTCGAGAACTGGGGAATAAAATACTGGTCTAAGACTTCGGAATTTCTGGATTATCTGTCAAAATCTAACTAAGGTTCGTTAGCTTGGTCTATTCCTGCTTGTTCTGAGAGCGCATCTTTCTGTATTGGCGGGGGCTGCAGCCTGTTCGTTCGTGGAAGAGCTTGTTGAAGGTCGTTGTTGACTGGAAGCCGGCTTCAAAGGCACAGTCAGTGACGGAAAGGCTTTCATTTTCCAAAAGATTGATTGCGTTTTGCACGCGGATTCCTGCGAGGTAGGAAGGAAAACTCATCTTTGTGTATTCGTTAAAAAGCTTGGAAAAATAATACTGGCTTAAGCCGGTTTTTTCTGCAACTTCGGCCTGGGTAATGTTTTCAGCGGAATGTTCTGCGATGTAGCTGCAGGCGTAGCGGATATATTCCCAGAGCCGGTCAGAAAAATTCTCGTTGCCCAGGCTCTGCTGGTGTTCCTTCAAAATAAAATCGCCCAAAATCAAAAGAATTTCGTAGACCAAAAGCTTGCAGCGGGTTTCAGTGAAATACTGGGTATTTTTCTGCATGTCACGGATTTGATAGATTAAATCCTCAATTTTTGCTGCCAATTCCGGATTTTCTTTTCTTTTGAGAATGTGACATTCGTTCAAAAAGTGGGAGGCGGCTGCAAAATCAGAATTGCTTTCCAATAAATAGGACGAGAACTGAATTAAAACCAGACCGTTTTCCTGAGTGTGCACGACTTCGTGAAGTTCCCGGGGCCAGACAAGAAGAATATCGCCTTTTTCGGGGGCATAAAGTCTTCCGTCAATCTTATATTTGCATCCGTCTTTTAAAATCAAAATGAATTCTGCGGCATTATGCCAGTGAGAAGGAAAGGAAGTTGGAATTCCTTCGTTTGTAAATGAGACTCCATGAATGTGAGGGTATTTGATTATTTCTTTCTGCATTCTGATTTCAGGCGACTATTTAAATATAGCAAAAAATGGGCAGTTTTCAATAAAAATCTTCTATTTTTTTCGGAAAAGTGGACTTATCCTAAAAGGGAAGGAGATTTAGACTATGGAAAATTTTACTTTTTATTCACCGACTTTTTTTGTTTTTGGAAAGGAATCTGAAAATCAGACAGGAGAATATGTAAAGAAATTTGGCGGAAGCAAGGTCTTGATTCACTTTGGCGGAAGCAGCGCAAAAAAATCAGGACTTTTGGACAGAGTTGAAGCTTCTTTGAAAAAAGAGGGAATTTCTTTTGTGGAGCTGGGCGGCGTAAAACCAAATCCACGAAGCGGTCTTGTTTATGAAGGAATCGAGCTTTGCAAAAAAGAGAAGGTTGATTTTATCCTCGCTGTCGGCGGCGGAAGTACGATTGACTCAGCAAAAGCCATTGCGGCAGGCGTTCTTTATGACGGTGATTTCTGGGATTTTTACAGCGGAAAGCCGATTGAAAAAGCCCTTCCGATTGGAACAGTCCTCACAATTGCGGCTGCCGGAAGCGAAGGAAGCCCGGACTCTGTAATCACAAAAGAAGAAGGAATGTTCAAGCGCGGCGCAAGCGGAAACGCAATCCGCCCGAAATTCAGCATCTTAAATCCGGCACTTACCCAGACTCTGCCACCACATCAGACTGCGGCCGGAATCACAGACATTATGGCTCATCTTTACGAGCGCTACCTTACAAATACAAAGGAAGTTGAAGTTACTGACCGTCTGATTGAAGCCCTTTTGCTTACGATGAAGCATGAAGGACCGCGCGTAATCGCTGATCCAAACAACTACGAGGCACGCGCCAACATCATGTGGGCTGGAATGATGGCTCACAACAATTCTTGCGGTGTCGGACGAAGCCAGGACTGGAACAGCCACAACATCGAGCATGAGCTTTCTGCCCTGTACGACTGCGCTCACGGTGCAGGTCTTGCGGTAACAATGCCGGCTGTCTTCAAATATGTCATGAACCATAACGTAATGCGCTTTGCCCAGGTTGCGACCCGCGTCTGGGGCTGCCAGATGGATTTTGAGCACCCGGAAGTTACGGCTCTTGAAGGAATCAATGCCTTGCAGTCTTTCCTTGTTTCTCTTGGAATGCCGAAGAATTTCAGTGAGCTTGGAGCAAAAGAAGAGGATATTCCAAAACTGGTTGAAGTCCTCTGTCGGGGAGACGGACGACCGGGCTCAATCACTGGATTCGTAACGCTTAACGAAGACGACTGTACTAAAATCTACAAAATGATGGTTTAAGGAAAATTTTGGGGGAACTTTATGGCAAAATCAAAGGCTTTATTCATAGGTGGAACGGGAACAATCTCTTCTGCAATCGTAAGGGAACTTTCACAACGGCCGGATTGGGAAGTCTGGCTTTTGAACCGCGGAAGTAGGGCGGCTGAGGTTTCTTCCAATGTTCATCAGATTGTCTGCGACATTTCCAACGAGGAAGATGCCCGCAAAAAGCTTGCTGGAATGGAATTTGACGTCGTAAATGAGTTCATTGGCTTTGTTCCAGAGCAGGTTGAACGCGATTACCGGCTCTTTAAGGGAAAGACAAAGCAGTATATCTATATTTCTTCGGCTTCAGCATACGCAAAACCTGCTGCAAATTATGTGATTACCGAAGGCACGACTCTTTCAAATCCTCACTGGGAATATTCCAGAAACAAAATTGCCTGCGAAGAATTCCTTTTCAAAAAATATCGCGAAGAGGGCTTTCCTGTAACGATTGTCCGCCCCAGCCACACTTACGACGAACGTCACATTCCGCTTGGCGTGCACGGAAAAAAGGGCTTTTATCAGGTCATTAAGCGGATGATGGACGGGAAACCTGTAATCATTCAGGGAGACGGAACTTCCCTCTGGCATGTAACCTTCAACAAGGATTTTGCGACCGGTTATATCGGCCTCATGCTGAACAGACATGCAATAGGCGAGGCATTTCAGATTACCGGCGACGAAGTTCTTTCCTGGAATCAGATTTATCAGACGATTGCAGATGCGCTTGGAGTAAAACTGAATGCTTATCACGTTGCTTCTGATTATCTGAGTGCTGCAGGTGATAAGTTAGGCTTTGATTTTGAAGGAAGCCTTATCGGCGACAAGTCAGTTTCGGTTGTTTTTGACAATTCAAAGCTCAAACGCCTTGTTCCAAAAATGACAACGACAATCCCTTTCCATGACGGAGTTCGCCTTGCGCTTGATTACGTTATGTCTCATCCCGAATGCCAGATTTTGGACGAAGAATTTGATTCCTGGTGCGACAAAGTGATTTCAGCACTGGAAGAAAGCAAAAAGAATTTTTAAGTTTTGTAAAAAAGGAGAAGGCAAATGGAAAAAATCAAATGGGGAATCCTGGGAACCGCAAACATCGCTCGCTGGGCAACAATTCCAGGAATCAAACTTGCCCGGAATGCAGAACTGTATGCAATCGCAGGTCGCAGTCTTGAAAAAGCAAAATCTTTTGCGGATGAATACGGATTTCAAAAGTATTACGGCAGTTACGATGAGATTTTAAAAGACAGTGAAGTCCAGGCAGTTTATATCCCTCTTCCTAACAATCTTCACAAAGAATGGGTAATCAAAGCTCTCAAAGCAAAAAAGCACGTTCTTTGTGAAAAGCCTCTTGCCTTGAATGCGCTCGAAGCCGAAGAAATGTTTGCCGCTGCAAAAGAAAACGGCGTTCATCTTATGGAAGCCTATGCTTATCTTCATAGTCCTTATGTCCAGAGCCTAAAAGATGACATAAAAATCGGAATCATAGGAGAAGTTGATTTTATCGACACGGCATTCGTAACTCAGGGGTATAAAGAAGACTTTCGCCTTTACAAAGAATTTGGTGGAGGTGCTTTCTACGATTTGGGCTGCTATTGCACCACGATGATTCTTTCGATGATTGATTCAGATGTCGAGAGTGTAAAGGCCTGCGCAGAATTTTCTGATCAGGGCGTTGATAATATTACCACAGGTTTTGTCCGCTTCAAGAATGGAGCAAGGGCTGCTTTCAATGTCGGAATGATTCTTGGCAAAAACACCAATTCCCGCTTTGACCGTCTCTATATTCACGGCTCAAAAGGAAACATACGATCGGAAGTTGAATACAATCAGTCCGGCAGTCTGAGTTACAAGATTTTCACAGAAAAGGGCATTACTGAGCGAAAAATCGAAGTTCCACAGAATTATTCGCTTGAAATTGAACAACTTGGAAGATGTATTTTTAATAACGAACTACCGTTTGTAAGTCCAGAATTTTCTATTAAAAACGCAAAATTCATGGATGCGGTTCTCAAGGAAATTGGATTTTGATGTAATAAAATATAAACTTTCGCGAATGTAATTATTCTTCGACAAATTGCTAAAAACGAAATATAATAAGAAATCTTTTAAAAAGTCGAGGGATTTTTATGTTCATAAACAAGCGGAATCAGCTCTATAAACCGAAGAGGATTCTTTATTATCTTGAAGCATCTGATTCTGATATCGAAGCTTTTTATAATGGCATTGTATGTGACAAAATCAAAAAATATACGGATTCCTTCGGAGCTTATGATTATCCAGGAATTTTTTTTATACATTCGCTCGGCAAAAAAGTAATTGGAATTGAGTTTCGAGTTGATGATGATCGAATAAAATATCCTGACGATTTGAATTCGCTTGTTTTTGAAAGTTCGTTTTTTTATGCAGTTGAGTTTGAAAAAGAAAATGAAATTACAGAAAATTATATTCAGCGAATAAGTGAAAAACTTTTATTGGATGACGATGCTCACAGACATTATAGCGATTTGATTATAAAATCCGAGCCAAATGTTACGGCTGTATTCGAACATGCCAAAAAAATCAGGATTCTTTATGAGTGTGAGCTTAAAAAGAACCGTGCGAAAGATATTTTGGATGATAAATTTGACAAGCTGGATAAAGAAATGCTTTATCGTAAGGCGTTTTTTGATCCAATCACGAATTATTATAATTGGAATCATCTTGTTCCCTATCTTGAAATTCCAGAAGCTGCTGGTATAAAAGACTATGCGTTTGCTCATTTTGACATAAAGATGTTCAAGGTTCTGAATGAAGTTTATGGTCATATTGTGGCAAATAAACTTTTGGCTAAGGTTGTGAATGCAATAAAAGAATCAGATTTCATATATGCTGGCGGAAGATGCCACGAAGACAATTTCGCGATTATTCTTAGAGATATGCCTCAGGAAGAAATGGTCGAAAAGCTGGAGAGTTTTTTTGAGAGTATCTCGCATCTTGATGAAGATCCGAATTATAAGATTCATTATCGTTGTGGCGTAGTTCCAATGCAATTTGCGATTCATTCCGGGAATAGGGTTGCGGATGAAGGAAAAATGGCTCAGGCGTTAGGAAACAGTCCTGACAAGACGGACATTGTTTTTTACACAGAAAAGATGCACGATGATGTTCTTTGGAGCAACACAATCAAGGCTTATGTTGATACGGCGGTTGAAAAAGACGAATTTTTTGTAAATCTACAGCCCAAAGTTGACATCATCACAGAAAAATTAAAAGGTGCTGAGGCTTTAGTCAGATGGAATTATAAAGGAAAGGAATTCTTGTCACCATCGAGATTCATTCCGTTTTTTGAAAAAGATGGTTCTATTGGCAAAATAGATGATATTGTATTGAAGAAAGTTTGCGCGGCATTCGCAAAATGGAAGAATGAGGGGAAGACTCTTTATCCGATTTCAGTGAATCTTTCTCGAAATCGATTGTATGACAAAAATATTATTAAACATCTTACAGATATTGTTGATTCATTTGGCGTAAGTCATAATTTGATTGATTTTGAACTGACCGAAAGCGCGACTTACAGTGACATGGAGCAAATGATAAGAGTTTTGGAAGAACTTCGTTCGCTTGGTTTTAAAATTTCGATGGATGATTTCGGAACAGGATATTCTTCATTGTCGCTGCTTACACAAATGCCGCTCGATACGCTTAAAATTGACAAAAGTTTTGTTGATAAAGTTGGAACAGAACAGGAAAATGAAAAAGATTTATCCGTAATTCGTCATATCATTTCGCTTGCAAAAGAATTGAATTTTACTTGCTTGGTCGAGGGTGCGGAGCAAAAGCAGCAGGTGGAAAAACTTCGGGCTTTGGGCTGCGAGGTCATTCAAGGCTATTATTATTGCAAGCCGATTTCTATCGAGGAATACGAAAATCGATATTTGTAGAATATCTTCAAAAAGGGGATAGAAGCAATTTTCGGGCAGGTATAAAATTTAATAACAATTTTACATATAGAATGGAATATTGTTATCAAAAAATGTAAAATTTCCAATTTTCTTACACAGTGAATAAAAGTACAATTGAAACTAGCTTAAAGCAGATTTCCTTTATCAGTAAAAGGAGTGTAAAAAAATGAATATAACGTTTGATCGGGCTTCGAAAGATGATATCGCGACATGCGATTAAAATTTTAGGAGGCACATATGGAATTTATTAACGCAAGCGACATCAAAGAACTGTCAAATCCGGGCGTAGTTTCGCGTCAGCTTTTAAATCCGGAAAATTCAAGCAGCGAGCGTGTGACCATTACCGAAGTTCATCTTGTTCCCGGTGCGATACAACCCCGCCACACCCACGACGCATCCGAGCAGATTTGGTACGCCACCAAAGGTTCCGGCAAACTTCTTCTTGCCGACGACAAGGAAAAAGAATTCAAGGCAGGAGACGTTGCCCGATTCGCTGACAAGGACGTTCACGGACTTTTGAACGATGGCGACGGGGAGTTTATTTACGTTTCCGTTACAGCCCCTCCGATTAACTTTGGATACGCTTACAAGGACAAAAGGTAGGAAAAGTATGACAAGAATTTATTTTGTACGACACTGCAAGCCAGACGGAAAAATCAAGGATGACAGAAACCGTCCATTGACAGAAGAAGGCCTTGAAGACTCAATCAAGGTGGCGGAAATTCTCAAGGACAAACAAATCGACGTTTTTATCTCAAGCCCCTACAGGCGGAGCTATGATTCAATAAAAAAAGCAGCAGAATCTTACGGCAAATCGATTCAAACTGACGAACGTCTCCATGAACGCAAAGCTGGAAAAGACGGCAACAATCATGAAATGTTCAAAAAGCGCTGGGCTGATTTTTCATTTGCCGAAGAAGACGGAGAATCCATTGGTGCCGTTCAGGAAAGGAACATCGAGGCGCTCAATGAAATCCTTGAGAAATATGACGGCAAGAACATTGTCATCGGAACTCACGGGACGGCACTTTCTTCCATAATAAACTACTATGACAAAAGTTTTAACGGCGAAAGCTTTATGAAAATCATAGATTTTATGCCCTGGATTCTAAAGATGGAATTTGACGGAAAAAAATTCCTTTGCAAAGAAGATATTTTTCACATACAAAAAGAGTACAAAGAATAGATTTGAAAGAGGAGTATGAGAAAAAGGGGAGGGAATGATGACAATCAGGAAAACGAACCAGAACGACATTGGGACCTTGATGCAAATCCGCCTTGAAATGCTGCGGATTGTAAACGGCCTTGATGAAAACGCACCCTTTGACAAAACTTTACTTGAATGCAGCCGCGAATATTTTTTGAAGGGCGAGCAGACTACAGTTTTTGCAATGGACGGAGATAAAATCGCAGGCTGTGCAAGTCTGAGCTACATCAATGTCATGCCCACCTTTGACCATCCCACGGGAAAGAGGGCGCATCTTATGAACGTCTACACAAGGTCGGAATTCCGCAGGCGTGGAGTTGGAAAAATGATGGTTGAGTATTTGATTGAAGAAGCAAAGTCCCGGGGCGTTACGGAAATCAGCCTTGATGCCACACAAATGGGACATCCGCTCTACAAGAGCTTGGGCTTTAACGACAACGGCGAGGGGATGAATCTTTCGCTTTAAGGATGCAGAATTGAAAAGCACATTTATTTTAAAAGACTATTTTTCTTATGAAGACAAAGAAAGCATTCTGGCTCAGATGCAGGCTCATTCAAAAGAATGGGGCGCGATTCCTTTTTTACTTTCACTTTTAAAAGATGGCTCTTTCCACCAGAAGCTTGGGAAAGGCAGCTTATATCTTCTGCTTGACGAAGAGAAACTTACCGATGGCAAACCAAGTCTTGCATCCTTTTTGACTTTTTGCGATAGAGATGAAATTGAAAGCAATCTCAAACCATGGATTGGATTTGTGTTCACAGCTCCAGCCTATCGTGGCCATCATCTTGCAGGACAAATTATCGAACACTGCATGAATAATGCCGCTGCTCTCTACCCGGAATCAGAATATGTTTATGTTTCATCAGACGAAAAAGGCCTTTACGAAAAATACGGTTTTGAATTCGTTGGAAAAATGAAAAGTATCTGGGGAGAAGACTCTGGAATTTTCAGAAGAAAAATAGAAAAGGAAACAAGCGAAATCAATTACAAGACACTCACACCTGCAGATTACGACGAGCTTTGGTCTTTATGGAATCAGGTTGAGCAGACAAAAAGAGCCTTGAATCCTGTGGACGACACTCGCGAAGGAATCACACGCTACATGAAGCGCAACCCTACGACATGCTTTGCGGCGACAAGCGGCGGAAAAATCGTCGGCGCAATCCTCACGGGACATGACGGAAGAAGGGCAATCATTCATCACCTTTGCGTCCACCCTGATTTTCAGCGCATGGGAATCGCCCGTACTCTTGTCGCCAAAGCCGAGGAAGCCCTCAAAAAAGAAGGAATCACAAAAATATTTGGACTTGTGTTCAAGGACAACGACAAGGCAAATTCTTTCTGGGGAAAGATGGGCTATTCACTCAGAACCAATCTAAATTATCGCAACAAAAGCCTGAACGCGGACGTTCCTACCGGAGAATAAAAGCAAGAGGTTCAAAATCAGGAGGTTTCAATGGAAGAAATAATCCGGCAGATTGCCAGTCAGCAGGAAATCAACTTCATCAATGTAAAGGATCAGATTTTGACAGCGGATTTGGAAACCGTGTTTGACGAGGAAAACAATTCGCGCTACATTTTCCATTATCTTCATTCCATGGACAGATTTTTCATCAACCCAATGGACTACGTTTACGAGGGCGAGAATCTTTTCGGTATTCAGGAAAATCTGAGCGTGATTGATCCGAGCCGTGAAGGATACGTGAGTGACAAAAGCATAGTGATTTCGCGCGACCAGCTCTTGAATTATTTTGAATATGTAAAACGAAAGATCGAATCCTATTTTGAAAAACTCACAGCTGTAGAGCTTCTTGAAAAACCAAAGGACTGCGACTACACAAGGCTGGAGTTGATTCTTGGACAGTTCCGCCATTTGATGTGGCACGTTGGACTTTCAAGCGGCATCACATTCTGTTCAAAGAAAGAATGGAACAAGTTTACAGGTTTGCAGAAAATAAATAAAAAATTTTTCGGCGAGGAAAAATAAAAGGAGAGAAATACAGATTTAAAATAAAGGTTTTGAGCTTTTTACAAACTTCCGTTAGTTTGCTTTTTAAGATTAAGTCTGAACAATTTTGAACCGCGTTTTGGATTCCACTTTTCACGGCGACGTTCCGGGAGCGTGTCGATTGAATCTGCCACAAAGCCCTGTTTTTCAAACCAGTCAGCAGTTTGTGTGGTGAGGATGAATACGCTTTCAATCGATACAGTTTTTGCCTTTTCAATCAGATATTCTATCATCTTCGGCCCGATTCCAATGTGGGCGCAAGTTTCATCAACCGCAAGTGCTGCAATTTCTGCCTGGGTTCGGTCGTAAATGTGAAGTGCGGCACAGGCTCGGATTGCACCGTCGAGTTCGTAAACAATGTAGTCGTTGTATTCAGATTCCATCTGCTGTTCGCTGCGTGGAAGAAGAATTTCTTTACTAACGAACGGTCGTATAAGTGAAAGGACAGCTGAAATATCTTCGCGGCGCATAGCACGGAATTTGCCGTAATTTGATTTATAAATCATCGTACCCGAACCCAGGTCGCTGAAAATCTCGCAAGGCAAAGTTCCTTCGATAGAACCGTTCAGAATGTGGACGCGGGTAACGCCTGATTCAACAGATATTTTTGCAAGGTGAAGAAGAGAGATAATTTTCTCTGATGATGATTCTTGAACTTCCTTTCGTTCGTTAGTTTCAGAATTCACATTCAAAAATTCTTCCAGCTCTTCGATATTCATGGCCGGGACGCAGCCTTCCGGGGAAAGTCCCTGATCCTTTGGAATCAAGAAATATTTTTCAGAAAGTTCTGCGTTTGGAAGAAGGAAGAAAAGTTTGTCTGCCTGCAGGTGAGTCGCAATCTGGGCTGCAAGCTGAGCCGAAGAAATGTTGTATGGCTTTCCGTTCAAGCTCCAGCCGATGCAGGGGAAAATCGGAATGAAGCCGTTGTCGAGGACAGTCTGAATCGTATTGTCATCAAGCTTGTCGATTTCACCGGCTGTTCCAAAATCAACTCCGCCAAGGACACCCTTTCCGCGCGCACGAACCCAGTTGCCGATTACAGCCGTAAGGTTTTCACCGGCAAGACTGGTCATGACATTATTTGCAACCTCAAAAGCCGCATTACGGATTAAAGGAATTGCCTCGCTCTGGGTGATTCGGCAGCCGTTTTCGTAAGTCCAGGAAATCTTGTTCTGTGAAAGAATTTCGTCGATTTTTTTGCGCGCACCAGGAACGATAATCACACGGAGCCCAGCCTGATGGATCAATGCAATGTCGCGGATATGGCTGACGAACAGCGGCGAGTCGATAATGTCATCATCAATATGAATGACGACGGCTGCGTTCTTAAATCGTTTGATGTAGCGGATGACATCACGAATCCGTTCTGCTTTCTCTAAGATTGGTTTTTCTTCCATGCGAATGTCCTGATTTGACTATAACTCTTACAGCCCTGTTCCTTCGTCGATTCCCATCATGATGTTCATGCACTGAACGGCAGCACCGCTTGCACCTTTGCCCAGGTTGTCGAAACGGCTTGTGATAACGATTCGCTCGTCGTTGCCGCAGACGAAAATCTGCATGTTGTTTGTGCCGGCCAGAGTGTTTGCAGGGATGAAGCTTTCTGTGAGGATTCCTTCGCCCATGAAGTCAGCTGCCTTTACGAAACGGCATCCGTCATAGTGCTCCTTGAAAACTTCGGCGATTTCCTTTGCGGTAAGCTTTTTTTCCAAAAGTCGTGCGTGGAGGGAAACTGTGACCGTCATTCCCTGGAAATAATCGCAGACATAAGGATTGAAAATCGGTTTATAGTTGAGGCCAGAAACCTTCATCATTTCCGGCAGGTGTTTGTGTTCCTGAGTGAGGGCGTAGAGGCGTGGAGACGCAAGCTCAGGATTTCGGTTCGGATCCTCGTACTGAGCGATGGCTTTTTTGCCAGCTCCTGAATATCCTGAAACGGCATGGCAGACGACCGGATAGTCAGGCGAAATGATTCCGTGCTTTACGAGAGGGAAGCAGATTGCGCCGAAGCCAGAAGCATAGCAGCCAGGACCTGCGACACGGTTAGATTTTTCAATCTTTGCGCGGTGCTCTGCAGAAAGCTCCGGGAAGCCGTAAGCCCAGTCCGGGTTCGTGCGGTGAGCCGTTGAAGCGTCGATAATGCGTACTTTCGGATTCGTGCAGAGTGAAACTGCCTCGATAGAAGCGGCGTCCGGCAAGCAGAGGAAAGTAAAGTCCGAAGCGTTGATCATTTTTGCGCGTTCAGCCGGATCCTTGCGTTTTTCGTCGTCAATCAAAAGAATCTCGATGTCCTTTCGGTTTTCGAATCGTTCATAAATTTTGAGACCGGTAGTTCCTTCTTTTCCGTCAATGAAAATTTTGTAAGCCATGTTTTCCCCCAGGGAGTTTGATTCTTCTATTATACAGAGATTTCGGGGGCTTGTGCTAGGGAATTTTCTAATCTTTTCGCATCGAATATACGCAGCCGCAGTAGTCCTGGCGCCAGAGACCGTATTCTTCGGAAAGCTGGGTGCTGCGCAAAAATCCGCCTTTTTTCTTGAAATCTGAGGGGAGGAATTTTGTGTGCGGGGTAATATTCAAACTATCGTTAGTTTCTTGCCCCTTATCTTTTGAATTTTCTGTCAAATCTTCTTCTTTATCGATAGTTTTTTCCAGTTCTCTTCCAATTACATTGATTTTTTCGCTGTCTTTGTGGGGGCTGATGCTTAGCGTTGTGGTGAACCAATCGAAGCCTTCTTTGCAGGCGTAGTCCCAGGCCCGCTTCATTCGGAACTGGTAGCATCTTCTGCAGCGTTCACCCTTTTCAGGCTCGGTTTGCAGTTCTTTTTCAAAACGAACGTTAGTTGCTTCAAAGTAATCTTCGGGATTGTATTCGTCGACTACGAGCTTTACGCTGTTCTGTATGGCCTCGGGAAATCGTTCCAGAAACTTTTTCAATTCTTCCAGGCGGCGGAAATATTCTTCTTTTGGGTGGATGTTGGGATTGTAATAGTAAATCGTGATGTCAAAAATCTTTGCCAGATATTCAATCACATAGGATGAACATGGGCCGCAACAGGCATGAAGAAGTAAAGTCGGTTTTTTATAACTAACGGTATTTTTTATAGCTTCAATTTGTTCGAGAATTTTTTCTAGTTCTTTCTGATAGTTCATTGTTTCCTCTCGTTAGGGATTGTAGTGGCGGGAACGACCTGTTTTCAATCCTGCTTTTTCATTATGAAATTGCCTTTGAGCATTTTTGTCTGCAGGATGTTTACGAATGCCATCGGATCGGTCTTTTTGACTTCGCGAACTAATTTTTCTTCCGTGTCGCTTGAAATTACCGTGTAGAGCATGCTGCGTTCCAGGCCGGTGTAGCAGCCTTCGCCTTTGAAAAGAGTTGCGTCGTGGCCGGTCGTTTCACGGATTGTTTTGACGAGTTCGTCCGGCTTGTTGGTGATTATCAGCAGGGTTGATTTCTGATAGCGCTTGTAAAGGCTTGTTAGAAGCTGCGTGGTTACAAACTGGAATATTATTGAATAGAGTGCGCGCGTCCAGCCGAAAAGAATTCCAAAGGTGACGAGTACGACTACATTTCCAATGAAAATGTGATTCCAGATGCTGCGGCCTGTTTTTTCAGAAACATAGATTGATATGAAGTCTGTGCCGCCGCTTGTTGCTCCTGCAAGAAGACAAAAACTTATTGCCATGCCGTTTACGATTCCGCCGAAAATTGTGCAGAGTAAAACGTCATTTGTGACATCCAGACCGGGAATTATGTCCGTGAGGAAGCCTGAAAGCAAAATAGCCCAGATTGAAAAGATTGTGAATTTTTTTCCGACGTATTTAAAACAGATTATTGCTGGAACGATGTTTAGGCCCCAGTAAAAGACGGCAAAAGGAACGTTAATATTAAAGAATTTTGAGAAAACTTCCTGCAAGAGAAGCGTTATTCCTGTAAATCCGCCAGGAAGTAGTCCTGCTCCATGAACGAATGTATTGATGTTTACAGCCATGAGGACTGCACCCGCCGTCACGAGTAAAAAACGAAGAAATGTTCTCATATTTAAAAGTTTGTCATGCTGCTAGATTTTTGTCAAATAGCTTTGATTGGTTAATTTCCCAAATAGCTGAGCCTTCGCCAGCTGTCCTTTGGGAAAAGGTATTCCGGGGTTTCCGCTGGCATTCTAAAATCTTCTTCATGATACCAGGGATCGTTAACCAGCTTGGGATTTTTTAACACATAAAAATCTGAGGCAGGAGAAGAACTTTGAGCAAGAAGATAGGCTTTTTCGCCAGTCTCAGGGTTTTTGCAGATGTCCACGACCATGCAGATATAGCCGGGTTTGTTCAAATCAAAAAGAATGTCACCGGTTCGCACTTGATTTATTTCAATCGATTTGGATTCATATTCCATCATTGAAAGGGGACTTGTGTGGGCGAAAATATTTTTAAGGTAAGAGCGGAAAAATTCATCTTTTTCCTTTTTACTGACCGGCTTCTCGTATTTCGTCCATTTTTTTAAGTCATTTGCAACATCTTTTCGTAAATTCCGCTTTCTTTCGCAGTCTGAAAGCCATTCTGTCCATTTGCAGATTTCACCATTAGTCAGATGGAAGGAAATTTCTTTTTCTTTTCCTGATGCGTAAAGATATTGAGCGTATAATCTAACTATCGTTTGGGAGTTTTCTTGCAATTTGCTTTCAGGAGGCATGTCAAAAATGCAGGCATGGGCTTCCTGATTTGATTTTTGGTTACCATTGTGCAGAAGAAGGGGGCTGGCGGCTTCCTTTAAAGGGTAATTCCGCAAATAGCCGGCAAAGCTTTGCGGCTCGGCTTTGATTCGCTTGAACTTGGGCGGAACCTTGATTCGCTCGACGATATTTTTTCCTTCTCCCTGCACAAGCTGTAAGGAATGTGTGTGGGAGAAGGCCGGAGCGAGACAAAGCAGAACTGCAATCAATGCAAATGGCTTTTTCATGTCCGAAATATCATACCTTGAACTGGTCGATTTGCGTACCAATTTGTTCGATTGAATTCTTCATTTTTTCGGCGATTTCAGAAAGGGCGGCTCCGGTTTCATTGATTTTCTTTGCACCGACTGCCATTTCTTCCATGCTGGCCTTCATGACGGTTGTAGCATTCTGAAGGTTCCGAACTTCATCAAGAATCTGTTTGTTTCCGATGGACATTTCTTCGGATGCAGTGCGGACTTCAATAGTGCTGTCGTTCATTGACTGAAGGGAATCCGTGATTTGCTTTGAGCCTTCCTGCTGTTCTTCCATTGCAGATTTAATCTGACGGACGAGCTGGTCTGTGTCATGGATTTTTTCAGTAACGCTGTTGAATGCATCGCTTGATTCCTGGGAAGCCGCTACAACAGAGTTGATTGATTCCTTGATGCTTGAAAGCTGATCACCGATTGTCTTCGACTGGATTGTAGATGTTTCTGAGAGTTTTCGGATTTCATCTGCTACAACGGCAAAGCCTTTTCCTGCGTCACCGGCATGGGCAGCCTCAATTGCGGCGTTCATGGCAAGAAGGTTAGTCTGGCTTGCGATTGCGGCAATTGCGGCATTTGCTTCCTGAAGCATCTGTGACTGCTGTTCGATTTCATGAATTCGATCGTTTACATGAACCTGTTTTTCAGCACCGCTCTTTGCATCTTCCGTGAGGGAATCGAATGAGTGAGCCATTTTATCGACAGAATTGTTTACGGATGCGATGTTTCCGATCATCTCTTCGACTGCGGAAGAAGCATTGCTTACGCTCTGAGACTGGTTTGCAATCATTCGTTCGAGGGATTCGATGTTTGATGCGATTTCGTTTACGGCACCGGCTGTCTGTGAAACGCTGTCACCCTGACATGAAATCTGATTGTGGACGCTCGTGATGTTTGCGATAATTTCGGTGATTGAAGCGCTTGTTTCCTGCATGCTCACGTCCAGGTCTTCACCTGCGGCTGCAAGGATTTCTTTTGAGCCTTTGACGTCAGAGACAATCGAATGGAGCTTTTCGGTGAATTTATTGAAGCCTTTTACAACGCCACCGATTTCATTGTTGACGTTTGCGGCTGCTCCTGTGATTCGCTGAGTCAAATCAGCTTTTCCGGATGCAATTTCGTCGATAGAAGACTGAACTTTCTGGAGAGGCTTGAGGGAATGGAAAATTCCTGCACCGATTCCAAGAACAAGTGCGATTCCAAGGATGATTCCTGCGAATACGAGGGTGATTGAGATTTCGTTTGCGGTTGCATAAACCTGTCGTTCATCAATAATGAATGCGAAGCCCCAGTCTGCGTTTTCGACCGGTTGATAAGTGGCATACTGTTTACCGAGTTTGCCTGCGTCAATCCACATGTAGCCGCTCTGTTTCTGTTTAAGAGCCTGAATGACCGGCTGCAATGCTGCAAAAAGGGTATTTTTGCTTTCTTCATCTGTTTCTGGAGCAGAAGTTGCGATTACGTCACCTTCGCTGTTGAAAAGGATTGCGTAACCTGTCTGGCCAAGCTGAATGGTTTTGATGAATTCTGTGAGCTTGTTTACGCCGACGACTGCGCTGTAGAAGCCGATTGTCCTGCCGTCTTTTTTGGCTGCCTGTGAGACATGAATAATCGTGCTTCCTGTGGATTTTGACGTTACCGGGTCATCGATGTTTGTGTCATTTCCCTGAACCATGATGGCCTGGAAGTAGACACGGTCTTTGACGTTGGTGACTTTGTTCTGGTCGTTGTAGAAGTCGCCTTTGTCATCGATGTAGCCGATTCGGTCAAAATCAGGAGTGCGTGACTTGGCGTGAGCAACGAGCCACTCCTGAATCTGATGGGGATCCTCTGTTTGGGTTACATCTGCCTCTGTGTACATGCGCATCTGCTTGATGTATTCGCTCAGGCGGATTGAAACTACATCTGCGTATGCCTCAGAGATTTTGCGGCAGTTAATTTCGTACGAATATGCTACAGATTGCTTGGTGCGGCCCTTTACTACAAGAATCTGCACCGAAGTCAATGCTGCAACAATCACAACTGTAATGCCTACGATATAGTAGACCAATTTGCCCTGTTTCTTAGTCTTTGTCTTTTCGTTCATAAAGACTATTTTAACACTGAAGTTTAAATTTGTGTAGTTTTTTCTATAAAATTCAATGTTATTTTTATCTTTTCAGAACTCTTGCCGCGTTTGCTACGGCGAGGATGCAGACTCCGACGTCTCCGAAAACTGCCAGCCACATGTTGCCGATTCCGACTGCGCTCAGGAGCATGATTGCGACTTTTATGCCGATTGAAGCGTAAATGTTCTGCCAGACTGCGTTCATCGTGCGGCGGGAAATCTTGATTGCATCAATAAGGCGGCTTGGCTTGTCGTCCATGATTACAACGTCTGCGGCTTCGATTGCGGCATCACTTCCCAGGGCGCCCATTGCGATTCCTGCGTCGGCACGGGCGAGGACAGGACTGTCGTTGATTCCGTCACCAACGAAGATAAGCTTGTCCGTGCCAATTAATTCTTCGACTTTGGAAACTTTGTCTTCCGGGAGAAGGTCAGCGTAGACTGTATCGATTCCGAGATTTTCCGCAACGATTTGGGCTGTTGCCGCCGTGTCGCCGGTGAGCATTACGGTTTTTTTGATTCCCAGCTTTTTGAGACTACCAATCGTTTGCCTTGAATCTTCTTTTTCCTGATCAGAAATTACGATGTTTCCGGCGTAAAGACCGTCAACTGCAACGTGAACGATTGTTCCGGCTGCCGGGCCTTTGTCTTCTGTAAAGCCCGTGACTTTTTCCTGGAGCATGAGTTTTGCGTTTCCGGCTAAGACTGTTTTGCCGTCAACTACCGAGCGTATGCCAAATCCTGTGATTTCTTCCGGTTCGAGGATTTTGAGGGCATCGCAGAGGACACAGTGGTGTGCCTTTTTGAGTGACTTTGAAATCGGGTGGTTTGAATAGCTTTCAGCGTGAGTAGCGATTGCAAGCAAACTATCGTTCGTAAATCTATTTGCAGGATTGACCTGAGCGACGTCGAAAATGCCTTTTGTGAGGGTGCCTGTCTTGTCGAATACGGCGATTTTTGCCTTTGAAAGAATCTCGACGAAGTTTGAGCCTTTGATAAGAACGCCAGATTTTGAAGCAGCTCCGATTCCGCAGAAGAAAGCAAGTGGAACTGAAATTACGAGGGCACATGGACATGAAACGACGAGGAATGTAAGAGCGCGGTAAATCCAGACCGACCAGCCGTATTTTTCGAAAAGATCCGGTGCAAAGAACTGCAATGCGAGTGGCGGAAGGACTGCAACTGCAAGGGCTGCGATACAGACAATCGGCGTGTAGACTTTTGCAAAGCGGGCGATGAATTTTTCGCTCTTTGCCTTGACCTCGCTTGCTTTTTCGGTGAGGTTGAGGATTCTTGTGACGGCGCTTTCTCCGTAAGATTTTGTGACGCGGATTTTAAGGAGGCCTGTCTGGTTTACAAAGCCTGCAAGAACTTCTGAATCAGGGGCAACTTCGCGTGGAAGACTTTCGCCTGTGAGGGCAGATGTGTCTGCAAAAGATTTTCCTTCGACTACGATGCCGTCGAGGGCGATTCTCTCTCCGGCCTTTACCTGAATGATTTCACCAACCTGGACTTCTTCCGGTGAGACGACAATTTCTTTTCCGTCGCGGATAACTGTTGCCTTGTCCGGGCGGATATCCATGAGGGCGGAAATTGAATCGCGGGAACGGTCAACGGCGTAATCCTGAACGAATTCGCCGAGGTTGTAAAAGAGCATGACGGCTACGGCTTCAGCATACTCGCCGACAAAAATCGCGCCGACCGAAGCGACGGTCATCAAAAACTGTTCGCCGAAGACGTTTCCCTTGTGGATGTTACGGATTGCTCCCTTGATGACGTCCCGGCCGCAGATTAAATATGAGGCAAGATAAAGAATTCCGTAAATGAGGCGGGTGCTGGCTCCTGAATTTACAAAACCAACCGAACGGAAGTTAGTTGAAAGACTCTGCAGGAGGGGAGAATCTGCTGAAAAAATCGGAAGATGCTCGAAAAGCAGGGCGGCGATAAAAATCACACCAGCCAACAGGATTTTTTTGAGCGGAGAAGATTCTTCGTCATGTTCGCATTCGCAATGTCCTTCGTGGCAGTGCTCTTCGTGCTCATGGTCGTGCTCGTGATGGTCGTGCTCGCAGCAACCGCAATCACAGTGAATGTGCTCTCCAAGATGATTTTCATGTTTATGTTCCATAAATTACTCCTCAATGTGCTCTAATCCCATGTTCAGGATTTTTGATACGTGATCGTCGCTGAGGGCGTAAAATAGCGATTTTCCTTCGCGGCGGTAACGGACCAGGCCGTTTGTTTTGAGAATTCTCAGCTGATGACTGATTGCGCTCTGAGTCATGCCGAGAACCTGTGCCAAATCCCCGACCGAAACTTCGCGCCCCAGAAGTGCGAAAAGAATCTTGATGCGGGTAGAGTCACCGAAAATCTTAAAAAGTTCGGCCAAATTGAAAAGCAAATCCTCGTCCGGCATTGAATCCGAGATTACCTGCAAATCTTCTGTGTTATCACTTGAACAATTATTCATATGTTTTATGTTAAAACTATTAGGCAAATAAGTCAATAATAAGCGTATTTTTTTTAGAGATTGTGTTATAATTTAGAATATGCAAAAAAAATATATAACATATTTAAAAAAGCAAATTAAAATCCGAAACATTCCTGTTCTTTTTGGTTATCTTCTATTTGTTGCCCTATATTTCCTTTCTGCAAAAGGCTCTCAATTAACTTCTGGTTCTAAAGAAATGCTCCACATTTTTGGGCACCAATATCCAATAGGTCTTCTGGCTCCTGTATGTTCTTCAATTTCAACTATCGTCCTGATTTGCATGGTCGTCTTCCATCGTAGAATCGGATTTTACACAGCTATGGTGATTCTTATAGTCCGTGCGATAAGGCTTGCTCGTGGTATGACTCTCTTTCATCCTATGAGCCTTCCGGCATTTTTTACAACCGTTGTAGCCCTGCTTGCAATTATAATTATTTACCATAAAAGCAGGAGAATTGTTCAGGAGCATGAAACTCATAAAAAACAACTTGTAGATTTTAACAATTCCATTATTGATGCTTTCTCTGTCTGTATTGACGGTAAGGATTATTACACAAACGGGCATTCTCTCCGGGTTGCAAAATATACTAAGATGCTTGCTCAAAAACTTGGTGAAGACGAGGAAACGGCTCAGAAATTCTACAACATTGCATTGCTGCACGACATCGGAAAAATCGGTATTCCTGATGAAATCCTCAACAAGCCCGGCAAACTGGATGAAGAAGAATATGAGACGATAAAAACCCATACTTACCGCGGATTTGAAATCCTTAAAAGGGTAAAGAGTCAGAAAGACATATCTTCAGGTGCTTACTATCATCATGAGCGCTATGACGGCAAGGGATATCCTTCAAAGCTAAGCGGAAAGAAAATTCCTTGGGTTGCGCGAATTATTTCCGTTGCCGATGCCTTTGACGCCATGAATTCAACCCGGCCTTACCGAAAAAAGATGCCGATGGATCAGATTGTCAAGGAAATCAAGGACTGTTCAGGCAGCCAGTTTGACCCGGTTGTCGCAAAAGCCTTCCTTGATCTGTACGAAGAGGGGCTTTTTGACAATATTAAAACGGAATAGTTATAAATCTATATGATTTTTTAAAAAACCGTGTTATAGTTTATAACATGAAAAAAAGTATAATCCAGATAATCAGTAAAATTACATCCAAATTAGGATGCCTTTCGCTTTTGCTCTTCTATGTGGTTATGGCCTATTTTGCCAGAAAAACATCAATGTCTACCGAGACTTTTTCAGTCTCTGGTCATATTTTGCCAGTGAATGTTCTGGCTGGTGTTTTTTCTTCCTTAGTGGCTGTTGCTTTGATCTCGCTTACGGTTTTCTACCGAAGATTAGGATTTTATACGGCTTTAGTTATTCTTGGCTGGCGTTTTATTTCCCTGACTATTGGGCTTTTTCAGTTTAGGCCGGGCTGTTTGCCAGGATTGTTCATTACGATTGGTACTACTCTATCAGTTGTGATTATTTATAAGAGAACTGAAATGCTTTTACAATCTGAAGAGAGCCGTAGAAATGATATTTTGGATTTCACGAATTCCATTATTGACTCGTTTTCAGTTTGTATTGACGGAAAGGATTCTTATACGAACGGACATTCGCTTCGGGTTGCGAAATACACCAGAATGCTTGCCTCAAAACTTGGCGAAGATGAAGAGACCTCCGGAAGATATTATAATATTGCCTTGCTTCATGATATTGGAAAAATTGGAATCCCTGATGAAATTTTGAATAAGCCAGGGAAATTAACCGCGGCAGAATACGAAACCGTAAAAGAACATGCGTATCGAGGATATGAAATCCTCAAAAAAGTAAAAAAACAGACTTTTCTTGCCGAGGGAGCCAAGTATCATCATGAGAGGTTTGACGGCAAAGGTTATCCGACAAATCTTGCAGGAACAAAAATTCCGTGGGTTGCGCGAATCATTTCCGTTGCCGATGCCTTTGATGCCATGAGTTCAACCCGTCCTTACCGAAAAAAGCTCCCAATGGGGGAAATTGTTGAGGAAATAAAAAAATGTTCCGGAACGCAGTTTGATCCAGTTGTGGCAAAGGCTTTTCTTGAGCTTTATGAAGAAGGTGCTTTCGACGGATTAAAGACCGAATAAAAAAAACACTGCCCGATGAAAAATCTAAGGACAGTGTTGTGAAGTCTATAAAGTAAGCGAAAGAATATAACTACCAAACGATAGTTGTTATCTAATAAAATTAGTCCAAACCTTCTTTTCTGATTCTGGCTGTGCGACGCCAGCGGTTTTTCCTGCCTCAATGCTCTTTAAAATCCATGCCATGTTTCGGCCGATTGTGTGCATAATCTGGATTCCTTCTTCGTCTTTCATGACGTCATCGCCGTTTGAGCCGTGAACCATGTTCCAGTAGCGTGAAGTGATTACAGGCTGCTGCGCGTAAGTGATGTATTTATTGAGGACGTCGAGACATGCAGTAGTTCCAGCTCTGCGTGCGACTGTGACAGCAGCTGCCGGCTTGAATCGGAGATATTTTTCTCCCTTCCAATAAAGTCTGTCCAAAAAAGCGACCATTTCACCGCTCGGAGAAGCATAATAAACTGGTGAGCCAAGCACGATTCCGTCTGCGGTTTGCAATTTTGCAATAGCCTCTTCAACAAGGGCGTCGATTTCGCCAGTGAGTGCTCTGCCTCCAACCCAGAAAATTTCGGTTTCAACTCCATTTTCTTTGAGTGAGTCTGCGACAAGGTTCAAAGCTGTGTATGTGCTGCCTTTTTCGTTGCGGCTTCCGTTAAAAAGAATTACTTTCATGGTTTTCTCCTATGCCTAGTGGTTTAATAGACAAAAAGAATATCATAATTCTCTGATTTTGACAAAAGATTTTTGTGTGAACGTATTTTTATGCTATAATATGACTTATGGACACTCCTGCAACTCTTTTTTCGTTTTGGAAAGATTTAACTCCTTCTCAGGCCGCTTTTTTAGAGCAAAACTTACGAACGGAAGTTTTTTCAGCGGGGAAATTGATTCATCGTTCTGACGGAGAATGTCGTGGAGTTATGGCTGTCGTTTCTGGTAGCCTGCGGGTTTATTGCGTTTCTGAGGAAGGCCGCGAAGTTACGCTTTATCGGGTTGAGGCTGGTGATGTCTGTATTCTTTCGGCTTCGTGTCTAATGGATTCAATTGTTTTTGATGTTCTGATTGAAGCGGGAGAAGAAACTACCGTTAGTTTGATACCGTCTGCAGTTCTTCACAAAGTTGAACTGGAAAATCCTCTTGTTGAGCTTTACATTTACAAAAATGCTACAGAGAAATTTTCTGAAGTCCTCTGGACGATTCAGCAGGTTCTTTTTATGAAAATTGACCAGAGAATTGCGCTTGCTTTGCATGACGAGAGATTGCGACAAAAAAGTAATGTGCTTTCTGTCACGCACGAAGATTTGGCAAAACAGATTGGAAGCGTGCGGGAAGTTGTCTCAAAAACGCTTAAATATATGGAAGAAGAAGGACTTGTCCGTCTGGGCCGCGGAAAAATTGAGATTCTGGATACGGGAAAATTAGTTGTGTGACTTAATCACATACGATTTTTGATTTCCTGGTTATCCTTATGTTAAGAGGTGGCTATGAAATCAAAAAAATATGCCCGGGTTGACGAGGCTCGGTGCGTGGCTTGCGGAGCCTGTGCGAATGTCTGTCCGCGCGGGGCAATTTCGGTCCTTCACGGATGTTTTGCGCGTGTTGATTCTGAAATTTGCGTAGGATGCGGCTTGTGTGGTAAAACTTGTCCTGTTGGCTGTATTTCTCCGGTTTTGAGGGAGGGTGCGGCATGAAAACTAAGAAATGGTACAACTATCTTTGGGTTTGGTCGATTGTGTATTTCGCGCTTGGATTTTTTAACATTCTTTTTGCGTGGCTCGGCATGATTGATTTTTTGCTTCCGCTGATTTTTGCGATTGTGGGCGGGAACAAATGGTTCTGCAATAATATGTGCGGTCGCGGTCAGCTTTTTAATTTGCTAGGCTCATCGTTTAAGCTTTCCCGGAATAAAACGACTCCCAGAGCAATCACTTCAAAATATTTCCGCTACGGATTTTTGATATTCTTCCTTACGATGTTCGGTTCTATGGTCTGGCAGACCTGGCTTGTTGCTTCGGGTGCTCAGAATCTTCGACAGGCGGTTAAGCTTTTCTGGACGTTCCGTGTTCCGTGGAAATGGGCTTATAATCCGGCATTTTTGGGTGAAAGTCTTGCGTGGGTGGCACAATTCAGTTATGGTTTTTATAGTCTTATGCTCACTTCGACTTTAATCGGGCTGATTGTGATGGTGCTTTACAAGCCGCGGAGCTGGTGCACTTTCTGTCCTATGGGAACGATGACACAGGGCATTTGCAAATTGAAATATAAAGAGGTACTAAAATGACAATTAACGAGCGTGCTGAAAAGGCGGCGGAACTAAAACTTACCGGAGCCTGCAATTGCTGCCAGGCTGTTACAAAAGTTTTTGCCGATACAGTGAATGTTGATGAAGCGACTTTGCAGAAAATGTCAGCGGGTTTTGCGGCCGGAATGGGGTGCATGGAAGCTACTTGCGGTGCTTTGGTTGGCGCGAATATGATTCTTGGACTTCGCACGAACGGCGAGGGAACTGTCCGTCAGAGCCGCGAGCTTCTTGCAAACTTCCGTGAGAAGTGCGGGGCGGTCACATGCAAGGATTTGAAGGGCGTCGGTACCGGGAAAGTTCTTTGCGAGTGTGACAATTGCGTGCGAAATGCCGTAAAAGCTCTCGGGGAAATCCTTGGGGAGTAGAAATCGTTCAGCCTGTGCAGAAAAGTGCAGGCTGGCAATTTCTTACACAGATTCAATCTTTCAATGTTTTGTGCTACAATTCTTCTTAAAATTATAGGAATCTGTGCGATATAAAATGACTAAAGAAGAATTCATAAAAGCGTCAAAAAATTTTGCCAAGTATTATTGTGGAATCAAGCTCCCCATCGATGAAAAGTCTTTGATTAAAAGAGAAGGCTGCAATTATTTCTTTTTTCACGAATTTCCTTCTGAGTATGTAGATAATGATGATAACGATGTGGAATGTACTTATTGGTACTCGTTTTCAAATTACAAAGACCAGCGTCCCGAAGATGGAATTGAATTTGCTACAGGAATTGACGGGCGTTCTGGAGATCATTTTTTTATAAGCAGCAGAGACTGGCAGGAAGAAAAGTAACTTATGAATATATTATCAGTTTCAAATGTTTCAAAAATGGGGCGGGAAGCGCCGCTTTTTAAAAACGTGACTTTCGGTCTCAATGAAGGCGAAAAGGCTGCGATTATCGGCCGCAACGGAACCGGAAAATCGACTCTTCTCAATGTCATCGCTGGCGTTTTGAACGCTGATGACGGCCAGATTACAATAAACAAACTATCGGGAGTTAGTTATCTTCCGCAGAATCCCGAATTTGACTCAGAAAACACAATCCGCGAGCATATTTTTAAATCAAAAAGCCCCAAACTCAAAATAATCAACGAATACGAGGACCTTTGCGACAAAATGGGGGCTGGACTAACTAACGGTCAGCAGAAAAGATTCGACGAACTCACCCTTGAAATGGACAAGGGCGACCTCTGGAACTACGAAAGCCAGATCCGCTCAATCCTGGGTACCCTCGGAATCAACGACCTTTCCCGCAAAATGGGCACTCTTTCCGGCGGCATGGTCAAAAAAGTCGCGCTGGCACAGGTTCTTGTTGAGGACACAAAGCTCCTTCTCCTGGACGAGCCGACCAACCACCTGGACATCCAGACGATTTACTGGCTGCAGAATTATCTTCACGACACCAAGCGCACCGTCCTCATGGTCACTCACGACCGCTACTTTCTGGACGCTGTCTGCACCAACATTTACGAGCTTTTCCGGACGAGCCTCAAGCTTTATCAGGGCAACTATTCGACCTATCTCGAAAAAAAGGAAATTGAGGCCGAAATCGAAGAAAACACCGAGCGGCGTATTGAAAGCGTGCTCCGTTTTGAGCGTGACTGGCTTCGCCGTGGCCCGTGTGCGCGCGGAACAAAGGCAAAGGCAAGAATCCAGCGCGACATGCAGCTGATTAACCGCGAAAAATTTGCAAAGGACAAGGGCTTTCAGTTTGAGGTGGCAGGCCGTCGCCTGGGCGGAAAAATTCTGGAACTGCATGGGATTTCAAAGAATTTCTTGAAGGGCAATGCAGAGGGGGAAAGCCTTCCCCCTGCGTCGCACTCCGTTGCGCCGACACCCCCATCGCCTAGGGGTGAACCCCTAAAACCCCAAAGTGACGGACACGGCTCAGGCACAGCCTTCGCCGAGACTCGCTCAAAACCTGTCTCACAGGTTTTGCCCCCGCAAGCGGGGTCGCTCCCTACCCGCAACGCCCGCTCAGCCCCAGTCATTAAGGATTTCTCCTACACCTTCAGCAAAGGCGAAAAAATCGGTATTTTTGGCGGGAACGGCTCTGGAAAATCTACTCTTTTGAACATAATCACCGGGCTTGTTCCGCCTGATTCTGGAACAATCGTTAAGGGCGAGAACACATTTTTCGGCTATTACCAGCAGAATCCGGTTTTCAAGGACTTGAGCCTGACCGTGCTCGAATACATCAAGGAAGCCGCCGACGTGGTACAAATGAACGACGGCAAAACCTTGAGCGCAAGTCTTTTCCTGAATCACTTCGGCTTTGAGGGCAAAATCCAGCACTCGATGCTTTCGACTTTGAGCGGCGGCGAGCGCAAGCGGGTCTTCCTGGTCCGCCTCTTGATTTCAAATCCTAACTTCCTGATTCTCGACGAGCCGACCAACGACTTTGACATCTTCACGATGAATATCCTTGAGGAATTCCTGCTCGGCTACAAAGGATGCCTGCTCATCGTTAGTCACGACCGCTATTTCATGGACAAAATCGCCGACACAATGTTCATCATGGAAGAAGATGGCTCAGTTTCAGGCTTTGTTGGCAAATGTTCGGAGTATATTGAGTATTTAGATGAGAAAGCTAGGAGTGAGGAGTTAGGAAGTAGGAGTGAAAATTCCGCGAATAAGGATAAACAGACGAACGGTAGTAAGCAAAAACTAAATTCTGAGAGCAAATCGGGGGATTTTAAGGGGGGTACACCCTTAGGAGAGGGGGTAGCGGAAAACGGCAGCGCAGCTGACGCTTGTAGCGAGGGGGAGACTTCACCCTCTAAACCTGTAAAAAACCGCAAAAAGACTTTCAAAGAACAGAAAGAATTCGAGAATCTTGAAACGGAAATCATGGAGCTTGAGGAGAAAAAATCTGAGCTTGAGCAGCAGATGGCTTCTTCGGATTTTTCTGTGGCTCAAAAGGCTGGCGAAGAATACAAATCAGTCGAAGAAAAGCTGGCCGCTGATTACGAGCGCTGGGAAGAACTTGCAGAACTTGGCTAAAAAAATAATACAATAATCCAAAATTCTCATAAATTTATGACTATCGTATGATTTTCTGAAATTTTCCTTTAATTATTAAGGCTTGTGTGTTATAATTATTCTAATATGGACTCGATTCGGACTAAAGCGGGAAAACCCATGAATTTGGGCACTACCGTTACGCCAAAGGGTGTGTATTTCACTGTATTCAGTAGGAATGCAAAAAAGATTTTTCTCGAACTCTATAATTCTGCGGAAGATGCAGTTCCGTATCACACGGTAGAGTTAACCCCGGAAGAAAACCGCACTGGTGATTTGTGGCATGTTTTTGTCGAAGGTCTCAAAGCCGGTGATTTGTATCTTTACCGGGTTGACGGTCCTTTTACGCCAAGCCGGGGCCATCGCTTTGACAAGAATCAATCTCTTTTTGATCCGCGTGCAAAGGCTTTTACGACGGGCTCTGTTTTCAAATACATGCAGCCTGGCAAAGATAAATACATGGAGCGTTTCCCAAAATGTGTAATCATTGATGACGATGAATACGATTGGGAAGACGACAAGCCTCTTGCAATTCCGCTCGAAAAATCCATCATTTACGAAACTCACTTGAAAGGTTTCACAGCTTCGCCTACTTCAAAGGTCGAGCATCCGGGCACATACCGCGGCCTTATCGAAAAAATTCCTTATCTTCAGTCACTTGGAATTTCAGCAGTTGAGCTTCTTCCTGTTTTTGAATTCGATCAGTACGAAAATACAAACGTCAATCCGCGTACTGGCGCCCGCATGAAGAATTACTGGGGCTACAGCACAATCGGTTTTTTTGCTCCAAAATGTTCTTATTCGAGCGACAAGACTCCTGGCGGATGTGTTCGTGAATTTAAGGACATGGTCAAGGCCCTTCATAACGCTGGAATCGAAATCATTCTCGACGTAGTTTTCAATCACACGGCCGAGGGCAATGAAAACGGAATTTCACTCAATTTCCGCGGCTTTGACAACAAGATTTTCTATCACCTTGTAAACGACCACAAAGAATATTACATGAACTATTCAGGCTGCGGTAACGCGGTCAATGCAAATCATCCGGTAGTTCAGGATTTCATCATCGACTGTCTGCATTACTGGGTTCTTGAAATGCACGTTGACGGCTTCCGTTTTGACCTGGCCAGCGAGCTTTGCCGTGACGAAAGGGGCTACATTTGTGACAATGCTCCGATTGCCAGGCGAATTGCCGAGGATTCAATTCTCCGCAACACAAAAATCATCGCTGAGCCCTGGGACTGCGGCGGCGCTTATCAGATCGGCAACTTCCCGGGCGGAAGATGGTGCGAATGGAACGACCACTACCGTGACGGAATCCGCCGCTTTATCCGCGGTGACGAATACATTGCCAACGAGGCAGCCACACGAATTGCCGGTTCAAACGACATTTATGCTTTGAGCGGCCGTTCTCCGGTTCACTCAATCAACTTCATCACGGCTCATGACGGCTTTACCCTCAACGATTTGGTCACTTACAACTACAAGCATAATGAGGATAACGGCGAATGCAACCGTGACGGCAACGACAACAACCTCAGCTACAACTACGGTTACGAAGGTCCTACAATCAACCCAAAGATTGAGAATCTTCGTTCCACTCAGCTGCGCAATTTCTTCACAACGCTCATGATTTCTCAGGGCGTTCCAATGTTCGTTGCTGGTGATGAAGTTCGTCGCACTCAGGGCGGCAACAATAACGCATATTGTCAGGACAATGAAACTTCCTGGTTTAATTGGGAAGATTTGAACACTAATTCGCAGATGCTTGAATTCGTTCAAAAACTGATTGCTTTGCGAAATCAGCATCCTGTGTTCCATCGTCGCACTTTCTTTGGCGGAGCTGCTACAAGCCAGTTCAACGAGCCTCCTGACATCAGCTGGTTCAATTTTGACGGCACGATTCCGGACTGGAACAAGATGAACCGCTATCTTGGCTTCCGTCTTGGCGGAAAGGCTGCCGGGCTGCCAAAAGACGACAATGATTTCTTTGTCGCCATGAACATGGATATCCGCGATTTGACGATTACCATTCCAAAGCCGTCGAGCGGACGAAAATGGTACCGCACAATCGACACCTCAATTCACAACCGAACCGCGATTCTGCTTGGTGGTGAAGAAGAAACCTTGAATTCCCAGGAGCACTATGTCCTTATGGCAAATAGTATCTTGGTTTTAATAAGCAAATAAAGTTTTAAAGGAGTTTTTATGAAATTTGATGCAGAGAAATTCAGAGAGAATCTTTCCGCTCGTCTTCGCCGACAGTACGGAAAAGACATTTCTCAGGCAAACAGTCACGACTTGTTTGATGCTGTTTCTGCTTCTGTTCAAGAGCTGATAATGCCGGCTTGGATGGCAACCCGTCACGAGTACGAAAAAAAGCCTACAAAGCAGCTCTATTATCTTTCCGCAGAATTTTTGATGGGACGTGCTTTGAGCAACAACCTTATCAACCTCGGAATCAAAGAAGAAGTTCAGAAGGTTCTCAAAGATATGAACATCAACTTCAATCTTATCGAGGATGAAGAGCCTGATGCTGGTTTGGGTAACGGTGGTCTTGGCCGACTTGCTGCCTGCTTCTTGGATTCATTGGCAACCTTGGATTATCCTGGACACGGCTACGGCATCCGCTATCAGTATGGTATGTTCGAGCAGAGAATCGAAAATGGCTATCAGGTAGAATATCCTGACAACTGGCTCAAACACCGTGACCCGTGGGAAATCAAACGCTCAGATTTGGCAGTTACTGTTAAATTCGGTGGCGAAATCAAATATGGCAAAACTCCGGACGGACAGGATCGATTCTATGTCGAGAATGCAGAGGAGGTTACTGCAACTCCTTATGATATGCCTATAGTTGGTTTCGATACAAATACAGTCAACACACTCCGCTTGTGGCAGGCTTCAAGCCCGAACGGTTTTGACTTGCAGCTTTTCAATGATATGCGCTACAACGAGGCTGTTGTTCGCCAGAACAGCGCAGAGAACGTAAGCCGCGTTCTTTATCCGAATGATAGCGGTCCGACAGGTAAATCTTTGCGACTTAAGCAGCAGTATTTCTTCTCTTCTGCTTCTTTGCAGGATCTTGTTCATCACTTTGTTGCAGATTACGGCACGGATTTTACAAAATTCCCAGATCTTCACGTTATTCAGCTTAATGATACTCACCCGGTTGTTGCTATTCCTGAACTCATGCGAATCTTCTTGGACGAATATGGCCTTGGCTGGAACTCAGCCTGGGAAATCGTTCAGAAAACATTCGCTTACACAAACCACACAATCCTCGCTGAGGCTCTTGAAAAGTGGGATATTGCAATCTTCCAGAGCTTGCTTCCTCGAATCTATCAGATTGTTGAAGAAATCAACCGTCGTCTCATGATTGAGCTTCGTGCAAAATATCCGAACGACTACAAAAAGCAGAATCACATGTCTATTATCCATGACGGAAAAGTCTACATGGCATGGCTTGCAATTCATGCTTGTTTCAGCGTAAACGGTGTTGCAGAGCTTCACACTGAATTGCTCAAAAATCAGGAGCTCAAAGACTGGTACGATCTTTATCCAAAGAAATTCAACAACAAGACAAACGGTATCACTCAGCGCCGCTGGCTTTTGAACGCTAACCCAGAGCTTGCCGACTTCATCACAAAACGAATTGGTCACGGCTGGGAAAAGGATTTGACAAAGCTCAAAGGTCTCGAAAAATATGTTGATGATGACGCTTCTCTTGAAGAACTTATCGCAATCAAACGCCGCAATAAGGAAGCTTTGGTTGACTACCTCAAGCATAAACAGAATGAATTCCTTGATCCGGATTCAATCTTCGACGTTCAGGTAAAACGACTCCACGAGTACAAACGACAGCTCCTCAATGTCCTTCACATCATGTATCTTTATAACCGAATCATTGAGGACCCAAGCTACAATGCTCCAAACCGCACATTCATCTTTGGAGCAAAATCAGCTTCTGGTTACCGCCGTGCAAAGTCAATCATCAAATTGATTAACACTGTTGCTGAGCGCGTAAACAATGACCGCCGAATTGGTGGAAAGCTCCGCGTTGTATTCATTGAGAACTACCGCGTTTCTGTCGCAGAAAAAATCTTCCCGGCAGCAGACGTTTCTGAGCAGATTTCAACAGCCGGAAAAGAAGCTTCTGGTACATCAAACATGAAGTTCATGGTCAACGGTGCCCTCACAATGGGTACTCTCGACGGTGCAAACATCGAGATTTTCGAGGAAGCTGGAAAAGAGAACGGATTCGTATTCGGTCTTACAACTCCAGAAATCCTCAAAATGGAAGAAGAGCACTCTTACAACCCACAGCAGTATCTTGAGCGCAACCCGCGTCTCGAAAAGGTTGTTGAGCAGCTTGTTGACGGCACATACGACCCGACACGTCAGGTTTTCAAAGAGATTCACGATTCTTTGGTCTACGGTGTTGAAGGTCAGCGCCCGGACGTTTACTACGTTCTTGCTGATTTCGACAAATACTGCAAGGCACAGGAAGAGCTTGCCAAGGCTTATACAGACAAAAAAGGCTGGGCACGCAAGGCTCTCATTAACATTGCTAATGCAGGCAAATTCTCAAGCGACCGTACAATCGAGGATTACGTCCGCGATATCTGGCACTTGAAGAAAGTTGTTGTTGATAACGGCGAAGTTAAATAATAGGCTTAAAAGCTAGAAAGGCTGCCTGTTTGAAGTTCGGTTGAACCTCAGCAGGCAGCCTTTTTTATTTTGGGGGAAATTAATCTTTGGCAGGGGCTTTTATTGTCTTTTTGCTTTTGGACATTTCTTCGACGGCCCGCTTGAAGATGTTTTCAAAAGTAGTATCTATCTGTGGATCAAAAAGTGCATAGGCGATTGTGGCCGAAATCTTTTTCCAGTCTTCCAGATCCTGGTTTCCCTGGGCTTTTTTGACCTGGCGCTTGAATTTTGAAACAAGCTCGTCGACATGCTTAAAATCATGTCCTTTTAAAATGGCCGCAAATTCGTCGCCGTCAATCCTGAAGACAGGCGAATGGTCAAAAGTGTCGCAAACAATCTGACAGAGGGAAATAAGTGCCTCATTTCCCTTGTCGTAGCCGTAAGTGTCGTTGATTTTTTTGAGGGAGTTGAGGTCAATCAGGGCGAGGCCGATTTCCTGCAGGCCGTCCGACATTTCCCATTCAACGTGCTTAACTTCCCGGTCGTAGCCGTTTTTGTTGCGGATGCCGGTGAGTGAGTCTTTGACGGCATCCTCGCTCATTTCCTGAACCTTTTTCTGAGTGTCCTGCAAGTCCTGGCGGGTTTTGACAAGGAACTTCATGTAGGTTTCCAGCTTGAAAATCATTTCGGCAAATTTTGCCATAATCGTGGAAATTTCGTCCTTGTTGGTGACGTCGCTGAGAAGCTGCTCGGCGATTTCAGTCTTTTTGCTCTTTGAATATTCATCGATTGCATGCTGCAGGCGGATAAGCTTTCGGATATATCTCAAGCGGATTAAGAAAAGCAGAAATACCATGAAAAGGGTGAGGACACCGCTAATCATCAGCATCTGGCGAATTGTGGCGCGGAGGATTTCCTTGTTTACGGCTGAAATGAAGACTTCAACGCCAATCAGACCCAGCTTTTTCGTGCCGATGTAAAGGGGCATGTAGTAGGCGTAGGTTTTTCCGTATTCATTGTCAAAAGAATCGTAACCGCTCGGCTGAATCCCGGAATTCCAGGCTTCCCATTCAGTTTTGTGTTCTTCGGGCGAGTGGGGGACAGAGATTCCAAGCTCAATGTATTTTTCACCGTTAATGATTTTTTCGTCGCGCATGGCATCGAGGGCGTACATTATCCGTCCTGTGTTGACGTCAGGAATTATGTACTCTACATAAGCCAGATTGAATCTTTTGCAGGCCTGCTCGAATTTGTAAAGGTAATACTCATGCTTATAAATTGTGTAGGCGGTCTTGATTTCTTTTGGAAGCTCGCTGAAGGCAATGTCGATGCCGGGAATTATTCCGGGATAATTCTGAGAGAAAAGTTTTTCGTATTTGTGCCGGGCCTGCTGAATTTCTTTTGGACCGAAATCGTGGGGAATATTAAGGTCTTTGTAGTTTTTTAGAAAATATTCCTGCCACCAGGCGAAATCTTCTCCGTCAGAAGTGAGCACATCTTCAAGATATGATGCGACATAACGAATGCTTTCTTCGCGCTGCTGTTTATAAAGATTCGTTTGATTTGCATAGGAAAGAAGCGAACTGATTACAAGCGTGATGATTGTAAAAGCCGCAAACATTAGGGTGAATTTGAAGGTGAGACTTCGATTTTTCATAAGAATTCTAAGCCCCCTATTAAGATGAATTTCAGAATTCTATTTTAACAGAGGACTTATGAATTTGCAAACTATTTAGTCACTCATTTTTTTATATGCATCGAACTGGGCGAGCACTTTTTCGTCCTTTGTTTTGTCGAGGAGAGAAACTACGACTGTGAACAAAAGACAGATTGCGAAGCCCGGCAGGATTTCGTAGAGACCGAAAATCGGGTGAACTGATGCAGGAAGGTTGTGCCACAAAACGACTGCAACGAAGCCTGTGATAAGACCTGCAATTGCGCCCTTTGCAGTTGTTTTTCGCCAGTAGAGAGCGAGAAGAACGAGCGGTCCGAAAGTTGCACCGAATCCAGCCCATGCATAAGATACGAGGCCGAAGATTGAAGATGACGGATTGAGTGAGAGAAGGAGACCAATCAGGGCAATCAGGAAGACCATGAAGCGGCTTGCGTTCAAGACTGTCTTTTCGTCTGCGTTTTTGTTGATGATTCCCTTGTAGATGTCCTGGGCTACGGCACTTGATGCTGCCAGAAGCTGAGAGTCAGCGGTTGACATTGAAGCCGCAAGGATTGCACAGAGGAAGATTCCGCCGATGAAAGCAGGGTACATTTTGAGCATTGTCGCACTGAAAACTGTTTCTGCGTCACCGAACTGATTTACGCCGTCAACGATGACTTCTTCTGCACCTGTTCCAAGGAGAACACCGTGCTTCAAAAGGTAAGCAGTTCCCATTGTACCGATTAAGAATGTGCCAACGTAAGAAATTACCATCCAGACAGTGCCGATTCGGCGTGCCTTTTTGATTTCGTCGTTTGAGCGGATTCCCATGAAGCGGACGATGATGTGAGGCATACCGAAGTAACCCAGGCCCCATGCGAGAGCCGAGATAATTGCCATGCCTTTGAAAGACTGGTTTCCGGCAAAAGCCTTCTGCATGTTCTCGCCGAATTCATTTGCGAGGGCACGTGCATCGAAAGACTGAACCTGAGCGATTGCCTCGGTAGGTCCGCCCAAAGCGAATACAGCGATTGTTGCTGATACAACGAATGCTACGAAAATCAAGGTTCCCTGAACGAAGTCAGTTGTACAGACGGCTGTGTAACCGCCGGTGATTGTGTAGCACAAAATTACGACCAGACCGATTGCAAGTCCTGCGTGATATGGGAGTCCGAAAACTGAGTTGAAAAGCTTTGCACAGGCAACGAAACCGGAAGCAGTGTAAATTGTAAAGAAGAATACGATTAAAACGACAGAAACGATTGAAAGAATGTGAGACTTGTCGTTGAATCGGTTTGAGAAGAACTCTGGAATTGTGATTGAGTCGCCGAAAGAAATCGAGCATTTGCGGAGTGGTTTTGCGACGAAAAGCCAGTTGAGGTATGTTCCCACGATGAGACCGAGCGCAGTCCAGAAAGTTTCGCGCACGCCGCCAAGGTAGCAGAGGCCAGGCAAGCCCATCAAAAGCCAGGCAGAAGAATCAGAAGCCTCAGCTGAAAGGGCAGTAACCCATGGTCCTACTTGTCGTCCGCCCAGGAAGAAGTCAGACGAGCTGTTGTTTTTGTTCGCGTTACGAAGGCCGATGTAAATCATGAAGCCAAGATAAAGCACGAACGCACAGATTTTTGCAATCATTACAGAATCCATTTTTAACTCCTATAATTGTTATAGAAAGAAGTTTAAAGGAATTTTTATTATTTTTAAATAGGTAGATATTGGATAGAATCTGACAAAATCCGACAAATTCACATCTTTTTTATGTCTTTTTTTTACAAGAGGGGCGTTTATAATTTATCTTAATAGGAGAAAACTATGAAAAAAATTCTTGCCGCAGGAATCGCTTTTACCTGCCTTTCACTTTCCGCAATCGCACAGGATGCTGCCACAGCAAAACTCGAAAAAGTCGAGGCTGTCGTTGCCACTGACATTCAAATTCCGGAAGGAAAAAAACTTTCGCGAGTCTTCATCGTAGGAGATTCAACCGCATCCCCATTCAACGACCCATATTATATTCCCCGCTTTGGATTCGGAACAAAAGTTCAGGATTATCTGAATTCAAAAAAGGCTGCCGTCGTAAATCTTGCAGTCAGCGGCCGCTCATCAAAGAACTTCATCACTGATTCAGGCTCTGGAAAAAACTACGAGCTTCTTAAATCAAACATCCGCAAGGGTGACTATCTTCTGATTGCTTTTGGCCACAATGACGAAAAGCTTGAGGAAGAACGCTACACAAATCCAAACGGCGGAAAAGACGAAGCCGGCTCATTCAAAAATTCACTTTACGAAAACTATGTAAAGCTTGCCCAGAATGCCGGTGCAATTCCGGTTCTCGTAACTCCGATTGTCCGCCTCAACAAAGATGGAAAATACGAAGGAAATTCAGTTCACGTCACAAAGGGAAGTTCAGAATTCCCGGGCGGTGACTATCCTCAGTCAATCCGCGACTTGGGCTCAGAAATCAAAGTCACTGTTGTTGACCAGACTGCAAATACAAAGGCCCTTTACGAAAAAATTGGCGACGAGGCAAAAAAATTCCACGCTCAGACAGGCATGAAGGAAGGTTCAATCGACACGACTCACCTCAATGCTTATGGTGCTTCTGTAATCGCTAAAATCCTCGTTGAAGACCTTGCAAAAAAGGACAAAAACTTCAAAAAGCTTGTTGGAAAAATCACTGAGCCAAAATATGACCTCGATTCACTCAAAAATGCAGACTATGTTGAGCCGGGCTATGGCGCACCTCAGGCAAAAAGCGTGAACTTTGAAACGACAGATCCTTGGTGGGGAGCAGCCTTCGGAAGCATCGGCGGTTCAACAAAGGCCGGAAATTCTGATTTGAACGAAATCGAAGAAAATGCAAACGGCGTTGTAATGCATTCCGGAATGAAGGACGGAAGCAAGGACTGTGGTAAAATCGCCAATTCTGAAGACGGAATTCTGTTCTATTTCCAGAAATTGCCAGTCGATAAAGATTTTACCCTCACAGCTGATGCAAAAATCCTCAACATCAAGTCAAACAATCAGGTTTCTTTCGGACTTATGGCACGCGACAACGTAATCATTGATGAAAGCCTGGGCGGATTGAACAGCAATTATGCCGCCGCCGGTGCAGTCAAGATTGCGAATGTTGATGCATGGTCAGCAGGATTTGCCCGAATCGACACCGTTTTGCAGGAAAATCCACATTCTGTTGAGTCAGTCCCGGCTAAAGGCACAAGCGTAGCCCTTTCAATCACAAAAAAAGGAAACGAATTCACGGTTCAGTACGGGAAGGAAGCTCCTGTAACATACACAATCAATCTGAACGAGTATGACAAGGAAAATATGTACGTCGGAACATACACTTCGCGAAATGCTTACGTAGAATTCACAAACATTTCCCTTGAATTGAAGTAAATTAGTATTCGTTGAAACAACCTTCAGTTTTTGATATAATATTTCGTATTTTTGCGTAGAAACACGCGTATTTTTGGGGGCTTTTATGAAGGTCGTTGTTATCGGTGCTCAGTGGGGCGACGAAGGAAAGGGAAAGATTGTTGATTACCTGGCAGAAGATGCCAAATATGTAGTCCGCTATGCCGGCGGACCAAATGCAGGTCATACAATCGTCGTTGATGGAAAACAGTTTGCACTTCATCAGGTTCCGTCTGGAATTTTGTATCCAAACAAATCAGTTTTCCTCGGTGCAGGCATGGTTATTGACCCTGAGGCACTTTTCAACGAGCTTCAGATGCTCAAAGACAACGGAATCGACTGGGAAGGCCGCGTTTTCATTTCTGACCGCGCTCACATCATTCTTCCTGGTTACCGCCAGATGGACAAAGACCGCGATGCAGCCCGCAAACGCCCGATCGGCACAACAGGCCGCGGAATCGGTATCGCTTATTCAGAAAAGGCTCACCGCGACGGTCTCCGCCTTGCAGATTTGGACTGGCCGGAGAAAATGGCTGAGTTCGAAGGCGAAAACCTCGCTTACCTCAACAAATACAAAGACAAGCTCATTGAAATGCGCGTCGATTTGACCGCAAAAATGTACGAATACCGCGAAGATGACATCCTTTTTGAAGGTGCCCAGGGCGCAATGCTCGACATCGACTCAGGTACATATCCATATGTTTCTTCCGGCGCTTCTTGCTCTGCTGGTGCCGCTACAGGCTGTGGAATCGGTCCTAAAGACCTGGACAAAATCCTCGGCGTTTTCAAGGCATACCAGACTCGCGTTGGAAACGGCCCGATGCCAACTGAGTTCAACAACGAAAGCGAAGGCGAGCTTTGTGAATATGTCCGCAAGACTGGCCGCGAATACGGTGTTACAACAGGACGCGCACGCCGCTGCGGTTATCTTGACCTCGTAGCACTCCGCTATGCTTGCATCACAAATTCAATCGATTCTCTCGTTCTCACACACCTCGACATCTACGACACATTCGACGAAATTGAAGCTTGTATCGCATACGAAATCGACGGTAAAGTCGTTACAGACTTTCCGGCAAGCGTTCCTGCAATGGAAAAGGCAAAGCCAGTCCTCAAAAAGTTCTCTGGCTGGAAGGCAAGCCTCAAAAAATGCCGCTCATACGAAGAGCTTCCAAAAGCAGCTCGCGACTATGTTGAGTTCATCGAAGACTACTGCAAGACGCCGGTCGGAATCATTTCAGTTGGTTACGAGCGCGACGAGACCTTCATCCGCGAGAATCCTTGGAAAAAATAAACCTCTAAGGTAATAAAATCCACCCCAAAGTAGGGGTGGATTTTTTTTGTCTTTCCTGTATTATAATTTTAAATAAAGGAGGCATGATAAAAATTACATCCATGTAATTTTTATCACGGCCAAGTTTTCACCGTTGGCGAAAACTTGCTGATTCGTTGCTTCCATGCAACGCCGCTAACGCGGAGTTTTTAAAGGAGGAAATTATGAAAAAAATTTTGTTAATTTTGCTTTCTCTTGCTACGATAATTTTTGTTTCTTGTAAAAAAGAGGATGAAGAGCCGACAAAAACTGTCAAAATCGAAAAATGGCCGGACAATGTAAAAGGTATTCAGATTATAAGCGGATACCGCTATACCGATTTAAAACAGGCAGGTACAAAAGAAGTTGCGGCTCCATCCGACAATATTACGATTCATGTTTTTGCTGCCGATGTCGAAGAAAGTGAGTCTGATACCTACGCTTTTTACGGAAATCTCACTACTGATGAAAAACTGTTCAAGGTCTTTGTAAACTGTGAGAATGCTGAAAACAAAAGCGGAGTTGTGCAGTCTGGGTATGGGGACGAGCGGCTTGAGACGAACGCAATTTCTTCGTTGTTTACCGCGAATGTTACTTGTAACGCTGACACTCTGGAAATTTCATTTGAAAATGCGCCGAGGAAAATCGCTTTTGATGAAATACGCCTTTCTGATGAAACAATCTATTCATATTTTGATGTAAGTGGGCTTAGAGAGCATGTAAAAGCTCATCTTTATGACGTACAGGCAGATGGAACCGGAACTTTTATAAAACAGGTTGTTTCAGATGGACTGTATTATGTGAATAAAAATTCACAGGTTAAGCTGGAGCTTTGGCCTGAGACATGGTATGAATTGAACGATTCAAAAGTGTATGCAAATGGTGTGGAACTTGCAGGTTCTGTTGCTGGGGGCTTATTTACTTATAATTTTACTGAAAACAGGAATAAGGGAGAGGTCATAAAAATTACTGGAAGCGGAGCTGACTTGATTAATGACTCTGATTTTATCAATACTGTGCTTATTTCCACTTCGATTATAAAAAAGAATGATTCTGACCCGGATATTTCTTCTGTTACGATCTTCTTGACTGGTCAGGATTACGACGGAAGCGACCGTAAAACTGCTTCCATCAATGTAGATGGAAGCGAGCTTATTGGTCAGTGGTTTATGAGCCGCACCGACAAGTGTGAGCTTTCATATCTAAAGTCTAATGGCGCATGGAACAGTCTGAATTTAGATAAAAATAATGACGGTTCATATTCGCTTATGCTATGGATGGAGAATGCGAAGTCTTACTATACAGTAAAACTTAAGAAGACAAAATAAACCTTTAAGGTAATAAAATCCACTTCAAAATAGGGGTGGATTTTTTTTTATTCTACATAATATTTGCTAACTTCCGCAAATCTAGGGAGTACGATTTCTACATATCCATGCTGTGGTGCTTGGATAATTCCCTTTTCCAAAAGCCGTTGTCGGTATTTCGAAAATGTCGAACTTGTCATATTCAGTTTCTTACAGACTTCACTAACTTGTGTTTTTGAATCTGTAATCGCAAGAATCACATTTTTGTCTTGTTCTGAAAGTCCTTGCCAAATTTTTCTGTAGACAAAATCATCGAGCAAATCATCGAATTTAAGAAGTATTTTTTCTAAAGAAAGTGAATCTTTATAATCGAAATACAAAAGTCCAAGTGCTTGAAAAGCAAAAGCATAGCCCTTCGTGGTTTTTGCGAGTTTTTTTGACATATCAAGGTCGGTTTCAAAAACTTTCTGATAAGTTTTTGTGATTTGTGCGAGACTCAAAGGCTCAAGCTTGATTTTTGGTGTTCGAAGTAGAAAAGTAAGTGCTGGATCATTTTGAATTGAATAAATATTTTCGTAAAGACCTGTCATAAGAAGAAAAACAGAAAAATCTTTTCGCAAAAGAATCTGGAATTCGCTTGCAAAATGTCGCATATTCTCACCGTTCATCACTTCATCAATAGTGATTAAGACTTTTTTGTTCTTTTTTCTCAAACTTTCCAAGATTTCACAGATGATACTAACGCTGTCACGGCTCTGATTTTCACCATTTAAACCTATTCCGAAACCAGCAATAGATAAATTGAAGCCCTTCTTGAATATGTCCGAAAAATTTTTGCATGAATCAACAAGTCGCATTGCGAAATCTGTAAGTAGGTCCTGGGTAGAGTTTAAGTCAACGATAATCCAATCATTTTCTTTCTCCAGTTCTTTTTCTATTGTTGTCATCAGAACGGTTTTTCCTGTTCCCCGCAATCCTTCTATGAGATACGCATTACTGATTGGATTTTCAGATTGGAATGTATCGATTATATCATTGACAAATTCATAACGAGAAATAATTTCATTTGGTGATTTTCCGAATGACAGCGTGAAAGGATTGTTCTTTGCCATGTAATTAGCCTCCTAAAAAAGTTTCATAATTCTGGTAACTATTCATAAATGTTCATAATTTATTTATTCTTTCATAATTCTTCATAATTTGCAAGTTTTTTTATCGTCTATCCTTGCCAAATTGCCGATATTATTAATATGAATTTAAGTAAGTTTGTTTTTTGTGCCTTCGCTTTGCCGGCGATTTTTAATATTTCCTGTTCAAAAAAAGATGTGATCGTTGAAGAAGAGCCGGAGCCGGAGCCTGTCGAGACGTTTGTAAGTGGAAAAATTTTGAGTAAAAAAGCTGGTCTTTGCCTTTTCGGGCGCGATGAACAAATGCACCCTGTGATAAAACTATCATGTGGTGATGACATTTCCGTGCTTGAAATTGATGGCGTGATTGATACGAAGTTTGTGCCTGATGAAAAAGAAAATTCGACAGAGAATAAGAATCTGACTAACGAAAGTTCGGAAGATTCTCAAAATAGCGGATATGTCGAACAAATTCCAGTCAAAGGTACGGAATACATTCATGTTGTTCATGATAACTTGGATTTCTGGCTTGAAAATACGGTTTTTGCATTGAATTGTGAAAATGCTGTTGCGATTGAAAAAACTTTCTTGTATTCGGATTCAACTTTGTCCCAGAAGATTGAGAGTCCACAAAATCCTCTGAAATTTGCCGCTCGAATTGCAAAATCTCTGGAAGAAACAGAGGATGGACTTGCGACGGAAAATCCTGAGGCCGCAAAAGTTTTCTATTATGATACCAAAGAAAAATCTGTCCGAAAGGCTTACGTTCTGGCATCTTCAATAAGCGCGAGAATTGATGACATCGTTGTGAGCCAGATTGCCGAGGATTTAAAAGTGACCAAAAGGGCTGTTCCACGCAATGAACTTTTTGCCCGCGCCGCGAAATATAAACCTTGTAAGAAAGTCCTTGCCGCTCTCAATGCGCAGAAAGAAGAAAAAAAGACTTACAGTTATCAGCAGGTTTTGAAGTCGGTGCAGAGAATGAATTTTGGCGTGAATGTGGATGAATTGATGACCGTGGACCAGTCGAAGGATCCGTTTAAGTGATTGCTTAACACAACTTCATTAATTTGATTCTTTTCTATTATAATGGTCTCAAATGAATCCTGAACTTTCCAATCTTCCGATATATCCGTATCTTGACCAGATTTGTGATACTCTGAAATCTTCTGAATCTCGTTTTCTCGTTCTTACTGCTGAAACAGCTGCTGGAAAATCTACTGCAGTTCCTCTTGCTTTGCTGGAACATTTTGATGGAAAGATTTTGATGCTTGAACCTCGTCGTCTTGCAGCGAGTGCGATTGCGGACAGGCTTTCGGATTTGCTTGGCGAGGAAACTGGCGGAACGGTGGGTTACAGGCTTCATCTTGACTCAAAAGTTTCGGCACGGACTCGGCTTGAAGTTATTACAGAGGCAATTTTGACAAGGCGCTTGCAGGTTGATCCGCTTTTGGAAGATGTGAATGTGATTGTTCTGGATGAGTTTCACGAGCGTTCGATTCATTCTGATCTGGCACTTGCTTTCTTAAAAGAGACGATGCAGCTTCGCGATGATTTGTTTGTAATCGTGATGAGTGCAACTATTAACTATCGTTCGATAGCAGAATACTTGGGTTGTAAGGAAAAACCAGCACCTGTTATGCAGATTCCAGGGCGTCAGTTCCCGGTTGAGATTGAATACAAGCCGAACTTGAGCGTTGCGGATGCGATTTTGGAAGAATTAAAAACTAACGATAGTTATAAAAAGAATCCACAAAACGAAAGATTTATTCTTGAAAAAAACTCAAAGTTTCGCTCAGATACAATTCTTTGCTTTTTGCCTGGCATTTATGAAATTCGAAAAACAAAAGCTGAGCTTGAAGAAAAACTAACTTCCGATAGTTCAATAGAAATTCTGATTCTTCATTCTTCCGTGCCTTTGGGTGAGCAGCGAAAGATTCTTCGTCCGTGTTCAGTGGATTCTCCTCGCCGTGTGATTCTTTCCTCTGCAATTGCGGAAACTTCACTCACTGTTCCCGGCGTTACGATTGTCGTGGATTCTGGACTTTGCCGTGTGAATAAAATGAATGTTGCTCTTGGGATGGAACACCTTGTGACTGAGAACGAAAGCCTTTTCAGTGCAGAGCAGCGTGCGGGGCGTGCTGGTCGAGTTGCTGCCGGAAAATGTGTTCGTTTGTGGGGTGAGCATGATGTGCGGCTGGAGCAAAATCAGCCTGAAATCTTGCGTGCCGATTTGACAGGGCTTGTGCTTGAATGTGCCGAATGGGGAGCGGGTGAAATTGAAAAACTAGACTGGCTTACCCGGCCTAATGAATCTGCCTGGAATGCAGCGAAGTTTTTGCTAGAAAATCTGGATTGTCTTGAAATTCATGAAGATTCACTCGGTATAAAATCTACACGAATTACCGAAAAAGGAAAGGCTGTTTTGAAGCTTGGTCTCCATCCCCGGTTTGCCTGTGTGGCTCTTGCGGGCGGAGCGGAATCGGTTCTTCCTTTTTCGGAATATGCCAAAGCAAGCCCGGAGCGGCAGAAGATTTTCTTGAATGATTTGAAACGTCGATTGAAAGGATTGAATGCCTCGCAAGAATGTGCGGAAAAAGCCGGTAAATCTCCTGTTTTATCAGGTTTTCCTGACAGAATTGCCAGAATTTCTCCTGAGACACAAGCGAATGCTGATCGTGCTGAATATCAGTTTCCGAGCGGGCGGAAGGCCTGGCTTAGCCGTGAGCTTCTTTCTCAGGCTCGGCTTTCTTCCTTTCCGATCTGGCTTGTTGCGCCTGAAGTTGATGCCGGGGAACGGACTGGAAAAATCTATTCTTTTGAGGCGCTTTCTGAAAATCAGGCCGAAGAGTTTTTGAAGAATCATGCGAAGTCTGAAATAAGAACGGAATTTGTAGGACTAACGAACGGAAGCGATTTCAAAAATCTTTCGATTCAGAAAAAGGAAGTTCTGGCTTACGGCGCGATTATAATCAAGGAAAAGAAACTGCCGCCTTCGGAAGAAGACTTTGCGTTGGCACTTTGTGACCTTGTCGGCAAAAAAGGCCTGGATTCACTACCGCTCGATAGCAAAATTTCAGATTTTCTGCTGAGAACCGAGTTTTACATCAAAAATCAGCCAGAAAATGAACGTTCTGAACTTGTTTCAGATTCTGAATTGCAGAAAAAGTTTAATTCTCTTGCGAAAAATGCGAAAGAATGGTTACGACCGTTCGTTAAGTCACAAAAAATCAACGCCCAGGACATTTATGATGCCCTTTACTGGTATCTTGACGGAGCTGAAATCGATTCAAAAGTTCCCCTGCAGCTCACTCTGGCTAACGGACGGAAGCGTAAAATCAAGTATGAAAAGAAAGCGGACGGAAAGATACAGCCCGCACTGGAAATAATAATCCAGCAGATTTTCGGCTGCTTTGAGACCCCGAAGATTTTGGGAACGCCGGTTCTGCTCAAACTCCTTTCTCCTGCAAGCCGTCCACTTCAAATCACCGATGACCTTGAGCATTTCTGGACCGGTGCATGGATTGAAATCTGTAAGGAAATGAAAGGCCGCTACCCCAAGCACAACTGGGATTACCGAATTTGTGAAGAATAACACTTAGTGCTATAATTTTCCTCAAGTAAAAATAGATTTTCGGGGGGCAATATATGAAAATCGTTATTATCGGTGCCGGTGCAATGGGATGCCTTTACGGAGCATATCTCAGCCGCAATCATGAAGTCATCATGCTTGACAGTTTTGACAAGCAGGTTGAAGCAATCAATCAGAACGGAATAACAGTCCTTGAGGAAGACGGCAGGGAAGAAAATTTCAAGAACGTAAAGGCCTGCATTTCCGGAGAATACAAGGAAGCTGCTGATCTGGTCGTCGTTTTCGTAAAGTCAACCTTCACCGAAGACGCGCTTCGTGACAATAAAAAACTTTTTGGCGATAAAACCCTCGTAATGACACTTCAGAACGGTGCCGGAAATGACCGCAAAATCGCAAAATACGTCAACAAAAAGAACATCATCATTGGAACAAGCAAGCACAATTCCGTAAACATGGGCGGCGGAAAAGTCCGACACAGCGGAAGCGGCGAAACGACAATCGGAAGCAATCTCGAAAACAACAAGAACCTCGACAAAATCCAGGCAATCCTCGAAGAATGCGGCTTTAAGGTCGAAAAGACGAACGACATTCAGCGGGTAATCTGGAGCAAGCTTTTCGTAAACCTTTCAATCAATACATTCACGGCAATTACGCGAGCTCCAATCGGCTCAATGATAGAAAACAAGTACGCCTGGGACTTTGCAGAAAAAATGATTTGTGAGGCAGTAGACGTAGCCGAAGCCGACGGAACCCATTTTTCATACCGGGAAGTGCTCAACATGGTTCATCATGTGTGCGAAGACGCCGGCAAAGGCTATTCATCAATGAGCCAGGACGTAATGAACTGCCGCCTGACCGAAATCGACGCAATCAACGGCGCCATCGTCGAGCAGGCAAAACTCTACAACGTAAAAGTCCATTACAATTCGCTGATAGTAGACTTGATCCACGCAATCGAAGGGGCGTACAGGTATCACAAGGAATAGGGGGAAGGGGGAAGTTTCCCCCTCGCTCCAACCGCTTCGCGGTTTCCGCTACCCCCTCTGCGGGGATTCCCCGCAACGCCCCAGTTCTTTCTCTTTAGTAATTGTGTTTGGTTTTATTCTTTTCTGGATTATCTAATAAAATCTGAGTTTATGTAGATTCTATTTTCATCATAACGATAAACACTTTTGGAGGTAAAGTTTTCTCCATTTTTATTCCCGGTAGAATTTGTCTCAATAATAGTATATTCTCCATTTTTTAGAAAACTTAATTGTTCAGATAAACCTGGGTTTTCTTTTACAAGATTAGTTATAAATTCTGTAATATCGATTTCATGTTCTTTGTTATACTTTACATTTCTGTATTTTTCAAAACTATAAATACTTTTATAAAGAAGCGAATTTGTTGTTTCAACATATACATCTCCATTATAGGTGTATGAATTGTTAAATACTTTTAAGACAGGTGTTTCTATTTCTTTTTCTTCTGAATTTTGAACACTTTTGAATTTTATATCATTTGCGATAGTATATGTTTTAAAAAATAAGTATTCTGCGGTCTCAACATTTAATAATTTAACCGTAAGTACATAGTCATTACCTAAGTTTTCAATTTTTCCGACAACCAATGCTTGTGCACCAATTTTTTTGCAAAGTGAAACTGCAGTCTCATCATCAACATATCCAGAATACTGAAATTCAGATTCTCTTTCTAATTTATCAAATTCATCTCTTGAAACAATTATGAGCTTGTTGTTTTGATCTACTTCCATAATATCTGAAATAAGTTTTTCTTTAATATAGCTACCAAGCTTTTTTGAATCTGCCTTAAAATCAAGGACAGCAATGGATGTGTTTTTTTGAAGAGTAAAAACTATAGACTCACTTATAGAATTAATTATGGTATCTAAATTTGATTTTTTGGCAAAAAGTTCTGGTAAAAAAAAGACAAAACAAATGAGGAGAATAAATTTTTTTTTAATTGTAAACATTTTAAGTCTCTTACCAATCTTCATAAGGTAAAATTTCAATATACAAATCATTAAATTTACAATACATGTTTAATGTGTACTTTTTTCCACTTTTCGATTCTACTTTTACAAGGTCGACTTGATTCCAATCAAATTCTTCTTTTGACTTTTTCTTTTCACCGTTTTTTAGAGTGCATGTCATATATGTAGCAAAGCGATCTTCGTTTTGAACTTTAGAATCTAGAGAAAAAGAAAATGCATCTGCATTGGCAGATGTTCTTGAACCTCTTGGAACTCTGATTTTTATTCTAAAAGTATCGTCATTTCCTGATTTATTTATCAAGACCATGTAATCTCTTGCGTTAGAGATTAAACCATATTCTTGAGCGAAGAAAGACGAAGAAAGAACAAAAAATAGCAAAAATAAAATTTTTTTCATTAGAGGCTCCATGAAAAATACAGATTTTCAAATCTTATATTATTGATTTGATAAAGAATCAAACATTTTATATTTATTTAAACAAATACAATATATTTGAAATTTTGACAATATCTAAAGTTTCAAATATTTGAGATTGTAAAAATAAATTAAAAAATATCGCATAGTTACAATATGAATTCTTTTGCAATCCGAGAGATTTTTGCAAATAATCTTCGCTTTTTTCGAAAAAGTCATAATCCCCCATTTACGCAGGAAAAACTTTCTGAATTGGTTGGGAAAAATCAAAATTATATAGGATTAATCGAAAAGGGGAAAAGTTCTCCGCCTTTGGAAATGATTGCTTTGATTGCTGAAAAATTAGAAATAGAACCTAGTTTATTACTTGAAGAAAAAGCTTCACTTGATAATTTGAAAAGCTTTAACAAGGAAGACTTAATAACAGAATTGTCTTCAAAGATTGTAGCAAATTTGCAAAGTTCTATTACAAATGAAATTCGAAATGCTTTAAAATAATACATAACAGGTTTTAATCAATTATAAATTACTAAAATAGCTGTGTTTTACAACAAATTGTGGTATACTATTTGTAACGGAGGTGTGTGTATGAGTGGTGCACTTGCTTATGTACAGAATCAGATTCTTGAATTCTCATTAGAAGAGCAGCTTTATTTACTGGCATATATTGCAAATAATGTTAATAAAAAAAATAAAGCAAAACATACTTCTGCCAAAAAAAAGTCCTATTTCGGTGCGCTCAAAAATAAAATAAGTTATATTGCTCCTGATTTTGATGAACCCCTTGCGGATTTTGCGGAGTACATGTAATGAAATATTTGCTTGATACACATGCAATTCTTTGGTATGCACAAGGAAATAATGAACTTTCAGAAAAAGCCCGCTCTATTATGGAATCAGAAGAATGTTTTTATAGCATGGCTTCTCTTTGGGAAATTGCTATTAAACAAAAATTAGGAAAACTTGATGAAACACTTGCTATTACAGAATTAGATGAATTATGTAGGGACGCAGGTTTTATACAAATACCAATGACTTCTTCTCATGTCGAAAAGACAAAAACTCTTGATTTTATTCATCGTGATCCGTTTGACCGCCTTATTATTGCACTTGCACAGTCAGAAAATCTTACGATAATTACGCGAGATACAATAATCCCCAAATACGATGTAAAGACTGTTTGGTAAAAATAATTTTTTGAAATCTTTCCCGCGCCAGGGTATGGAGCCCCGAAGTTGCCAGCTTGCTGGCAATGAGCGTAAGCGAAGGGCGGAACACCCGCCCCGTCCTTAGGACGAGTGGCGCCCCTCTAAATCCCTTTATTTAATAATCCCAGCTTCTTTGTAGTATTTTGCGGCTCCGTCGTGGAGTGGGAGGCCTGCGATGTCTACTACGGCTGCTTCCGGTGTGAGGCCCTTGAGGTTTTTCTGTGCTTCACCGAGTTCTGCGATATGTTCCCAGAGTGTTTTTGTGAGCTGGTAGACTGTTTCTTCGTCGAGGCTTGTTGATGTGAACATTACCATTTTGATTGCCGAAGTCTGAACGTCAGAGTCCTGTCCCGGGTAGGTCTGAGCTGGAATCGTGAATTTTGCGTACCACGGATAGTCTTTCTTGAGGCTTGCGATTACGTCATCGCCGATGTTTACGAGATGGCATCCTGCTGAACATGCCTGGCTGACTGCTGCTGCCGGTGCACCGCTCATAATCCATGCGCCGTCGATTGTTCCGTTCTGGAGCATGTCTGCTGCGTCTCCGAATGCGATGTATTCTGCCTGAATGTCGCTTGGATAGTTCATGCCGACTGCGGTGAAGTGGTTTTTGCATTCACCTTCGACTGAAGAACCAGCAGCTGCTACTGCGAAATGCTTTCCCCTTACGTCTGCAATCTGTTCGATTCCTGATTTTTTTGTTGCGACGACCTGGTTCGGGTTAAAGTAAAGTCCTGCGATTACGCGCAAGTCCTTGTTTGCGTTTCCCTTGAAGCTGTCAGTTCCGTTGAAGCTCTGCCAGCAGTTTGATGAAATTGCGATTGAAACCTGTGATTCTCCGTCTGCAATCTGGTTGAGGTTGTCGATTCCGCCGTTTGAAGCCTGGCTTGAAGCGCTTACGAAGTCAATCTGTGTGTCCCAGAGGTTTGTGATTGCGGCACCGACTGCGTAAAGTGCGCCGCTTGCTCCCGCTGTCGGGAATTTGATTGTGACTTTCTCGTGTGAGCCAGCTGCGGCTGTTTTCTTTTCATTGCATGAAGCAAGTGAAAGGGCAAGAATCGTGCCAGCAATGGCAGCGAATACTTTTGTTGTTTTTTTCATAAAAACTCCTTTTATTTTATTTGGGTGCAACCGGCACAAGTGCCGGTCGGGCTTTCCGGGGTTCCGCTGTTCGCTTCATTGCTTCACTTTGTTCCGCAACGCTTCGCGCCCCTTCAATCCCTTGCACGAAAATTCCTAATCAATTGATACGCAATCACAGCGACCAGAATTCCGAATCCGATAAAATCAGTCGTGACTCCTGCGTAAAGAAGAAGCGGGGCTACAATCAGAAGGGCTGCGCGCTCAATCCAGCCCGATTTCCTCAGGAACCAGCCTTCAAGTGCTCCAACCAGCGTGACTGTTCCGACTGCGGCCGTAATGCTTGCCCAAAGGCTTTGTGCCAGCGTGAAGTCCGGGCTTGAGCCAATCAGGAGAACCGGATTTCCCAGGAAGAAGAATGGAATCAAAAATCCGATGAGCCCCAGCCGGACTGCAAGAAGTCCTGTCTTGAGCTGATTTGAGCCTGCGATTCCCGAAGCGACATAGCAGCTGATTGCGACCGGCGGCGTGATGTTTGAAAGGCATGCGTAAATCAGACAGAACATGTGTGCCGGAAGCGGTGCGATTCCAACCTTGATTAAGACCGGAACGGCTACTGCCTGAACGATAACGTAGGCGGCAACTCCAGGAACTCCCATGCCGAGGATAATCGACATCAGCATTACCAAAAATCCTGTCAGGTAAATCGAATTGCTTGGAACAACGTTGAGGATCAGATAGCCCATGTTCAATCCCAGGCTCGTGAGCGTTACCGTTCCGATTATCACGCCGATGATGACACAGGAAACTCCGACACCGATTGCGCTCCTTGCTCCCTCAACGCAGGCGGCGAGGATTTTGTCAGGAGTCATGCGGGTTTCCTTCCGAATCCAGCTTGCTCCGATCGTCACGAAAATTGAAATTACTGCCGCAAGAAGCGGAGTGAAGCCCTTGCACATGAGAGCAATCAAAATTACCAGCGGAAGGACTAGATGACCTTCTTCCTTTACGACTTTGAGTGCGTTCGGAATGTTTTCCTTTGCGATTCCCGAAAGACCGAGCCGTTTTGCCTCAAAGTGAACTGCAACCAGAAGTCCCAGATAATAGAGGAAAGCCGGAAGAATCGAAGCAATCATTACGGCGGTGTAGCTCAAATTGAGGAATTCTGCCATTACAAAGCCGACTGCGCCCATAATCGGAGGGCAGAACTGACCGCCTGTGGAAGCCGTTGCCTCAACAGCGGCGGCAAATTCCTTTTTGTAGCCGGTCTGCTTCATCAGCGGAATCGTAATCGTACCTGTGGTGGCCACGTTTGCGACAGCTGAACCGTTAATCATTCCCATGAGTGCCGAAGCAAGAACCGCAACCTTGGCAGGACCGCCCGGAGTCTGACCTACGAGAGTGAGCGAAAAGTCATTGATGAACTTTGAAAAGCCCGAATATTTAAGGAATGAGCCGAAAACAACGAAAAGGAAGATGTAAGTCGCAGAAACGCTGATGCCGGTTCCCAAAACGCCCTGAGTTCCCCAGAACTGAGTGATTAAAACTCGCTTGAGAGTGAATCCGTTGTGCCCAAGCTGACCCGGAATGTATTTTCCGAAGAAATTGTAAGCAAGAAAGACAGTCGCAAGAATCGCAAGGTTTGGAGAAGTGCGACGTGAAGCCTCAAAAACAACAAGAATAGCCGCCGCCGCAATCCAGACCTCATATTTATTGATTCGTCCGCCGTTCCGTGCGATTTCAGTGTAATGGGTTATAAGATATCCGAAAGTAAAGACAGCCGCCAAAATAAGAACTAAGTCAACAATCGGCGGAAATTTTCGAACCCGCTTCTGTTTTTTGTAGGCAGGATAAAGCAAGAAAGTAAATGCAAGCAAGAAAATGCAGTGGAAAGCCCGAAGATTAATCGCGCTGATAACGCCGAAAGTGCTGAACCAGAGCTGGAAAGCCGTCCAAAGGCACAAAAGCACGGTGATTGCAATTGCCGCCGGCCCAGAATAAGTTCGCAGGCGGGATTCAGAATCCTTTTCCTCAAGAAGAGCCTGAGCCTTTTCTTCTTCCGCAGTCTGATTTGTATTGATTGTCTCGTTTTCTTTCATGAATTGTTTCTCTTAACAGAAATATTCTAGCAGAATTCACGCTGAAAGAGAATGGCATACACAAAAAAGCCGCTCCCCACATAGGAAGCGGCATTCATTGGCTTTATAATGTTTTACTTGCTAAGCAATTTATTCATTGCCTTAACGAACTCCATCGGATCCTTGAGCTCAGCACCACTTACAAGCAATGCCTGGTCAAAGAGGACTTCGCTCACGTCTGCGATGTAGGCTTCGTCCGTGCAAGATTCCAGTGTCTTGACGATTGCGTGGTCGCCGTTGATTTCGAGGATTGGCTTGATTCCAGGGCCGGCCTGACCCATTGCACGCATCATGCGCTCCATCTGGATTCCAGGATCGTTCTCGTCAACTACGATACAGCTCGGTGAGTCAGAAAGTCGTTTTGAAAGCACGACGTCCTTTACGCGCTCGCCGAGTGCCTTCTTGATTTTTTCCTGAACTGGCTTGAAGGCTTCTTCCTTCTTCTTTGCCTCGTCCTTGTCAACGCCAAGCTCGTCGTCGCTTCCGGCGCGGTTTACAGCCTTGAGGTCGAATTCCTTGTATTTCATCAGACTTGGAATTACGATGTCGTCAATTTCGTCAGCCATAATCAGGACTTCAAAACCCTTCTTTTTGTATGCTTCGAGGAGTGGTGAAGCGCGCAAGTTCTTTTCGTCGGTTCCTGTAATATAGTAGATTGCTTTCTGCTCAGGCTTCATTCTCTGAACATAGTCGGCAAAGCTTGTCCAGTTGTCGTCGCCAGTGCCGGCTGCATCAGTGCTCTTGAAGCGGACGATTTCTGAGATTTCCTCGCGGTTTGCGTAGTCTGAGTAGAGGCCTTCCTTCATCGGGCGGTTGAAATTCTTTACGAACTTGTTCCACTTTTCGATTGCGGCCTTTTCGTCGTCGCTGCGTTTGTCGGCTTCAGTCTTCTTTGCCTTGTCAGCGGCTTCACCCATCTTTTTGAACTCGCTGAGCAATTTCTTGACGCTTGCGCTCTTGATAGTCTCAAGAATTCGGTTCTGCTGCAAAATCTCGCGGCTTACGTTGAGTGGCAAATCCTCACTGTCGATGATACCGCGGACAAAGCGCAAATAAGCCGGCAAAAGCTCGCGGTCGTCGTCAGTGATGAAAACTCGTTTTACATAAAGTTTGACACCGCTCTGGTAGTCAGCCTGATACATATCGAAAGGAGCGTTCTGTGGAACATAGAAAAGTGTTGTGTATTCCTGAGTTCCTTCTGCGTGTGTGTGAACATAGTGAAGCGGCTCCTGACCGTCGTGACTGATTGTCTTGTAGAAGTTGTCGTAATCTTCCTTTTTGAGCTCGCTCTTGCTTCTCTTCCAGAGGGCAGAAGCTGAGTTTACCTGATCAACCTTGTCCTCGCTTCCAGTGATGTTGCCCTTGTCGTCATATTTGTTCTGTGTGTAGTGAAGGTAAATCGGGAATGCAATGTGGTCACTGTAGCGTTTGATAAGCTCTTCAATCTTCCATCGTGAAGCGTACTCTTTTGAATCATCGTTCAAGAGCATTTCGATTGCAGAACCGCAGGTTTCAGCCTTATCAAAGCCATATTTTTTAGCCTCGTCGCTGTCTGCCTTGATTTCTTCGATTGTGTAGCTGTTTGTACCGTCGCTTGACCATTTATAGATTTTGTCGCTGGCTGCCTTTCGTGTGTAAACATTGATTCTTTTAGCAGCCATGAAAGCAGAGTAGAAACCGACACCGAACTGACCGATAAGGTTAGATTCTCCGGCGTTCTTATCCTCTGCGATTTTTTCGATGAAAGCCTTAGTTCCAGAGCGTGCGATAGTTCCGAGGTTGTTGTTCAAGTCTTCCTCGTTCATACCGATACCAGAATCCTGAACAGTCAAGATTTTGTTCGGGTCATCAAAAGTGATGTCGATTCTTGGCTCGCTCTTTACGCCCTTGTAAGTCTCGTCCGAAACCTTGAGGTAATTGAGCTTGTCGAGCGCATCCGAAGCATTGGAAACAATTTCGCGAAGGAAAATGTCCTTGTTTGAATACATTGAGTGGATGATAAGTTTAAGAAGCTGGTTTACTTCCGTTTGAAACTGATATTCTGCCATGGTTTTTATACCTCTATTTGAAATTTATATATAGAAAAGATAATGAAATTTTGAGAAAACGGAAAGAAAAAAATTCAGAATTTTAGGGAATACAATTATTAATGTATTATTCCGCTTCCTCGTAAAGAGCTTCGAATTCTGCCTGCTTCATGATGAAAAAGTCGCCTTTTTTTCCGCGTACGATATAATCGCCGGGCTCGGCTTTTTCAATCTTTTCGGCATTTTTGACTTTGAGAAGCGCATCGAGAACGCCGTCTTTGTCCACATCCGCGTAATCAAACATCACGAACTGGCCTGCAAATGCCTTGAGTTCTGCCTGATTTCTACCATTCCACTGAAGGGCTTCAACTGTTTCTTTTCTTCGGTACTTCATGTTTACCCCCGTTTCATTTTATAGAAGTTCATTTCCTTTAAAAAGATACATAATTTAGACTTAATCGGCTAGAATTTTTTCCAGGAATCTGTCATACTGAATCTATTCGGGGGCGTAGCTCACCTGGCTAGAGCGCTACAATGGCATTGTAGAGGTAGTCGGTTCAAGTCCGATCGTCTCCAGTAATTTTCGCTGTAATTGACACAGCTTTTTTTTGTTCAAAAAATGTTCCTGGTAGCAGAGAACCGACTTCCGAAACGAGCGCGCCGACAGGCGAAAAGGCGGCAAGGAGGCCGCCGTCAGCGAGTGGAGGCGGGGCTGGCGGGAGCGCTAGGAAGGCGCGACTAGAAGCCTCGGTTCAAGTCCGATCGTCTCCAACTAACTTCCAGTTTCAGCTGGAAGTTTTTTATTTTTACGCAATCTGTTATAATTCTTTTTATGAGAAAGAGTTTTATTCCTTTTACTGCGCTTTTGTTGATTTCTTTTCTGGCGATTTCCTGCCACCGTGCTGAGCCGGAGCTTGATTCTTGGAGCGTTTTCACATACGAAGAATATCAGGGCAGGCTTTACGCAAGCCAGTTCAAAGACAGGGTTTATATCGTTTTATGCGGGAATTTTGCCGGAATTGAGGCAAGCCTTAAGCTGAATCATTTGTGTACTCAGGAACAGTTTGAAATCTTTAAGGAAAAGCTGGTAGAGGCGGGGTGTGAAAGCAGGGGAGAGGCCGAAAAACCTGATGTAGAAGGTTATCCCGACCTCTCAATGTACCTGTCTTTCGTTTTCTCAAGCGACGAACTCCACGATTTGTGGTGTCAGTTCGGCTTGGAATGAAAATCTTTACTTGAACATTGCTTCCAAGGTTTCTTTTGGAACAAAGCCCATTGAAGTCTTTGCTGCTTCGCCATTTTTGAACAAAATTACTGTAGGAATGCTTACAATTCCGTATTTTTGTGCCAAAGCTGGCTCGTCATCGACATTTACTTTTCCGACTTTGATAGAATCATTCTCATTTGCAATCTGCTCAATTGTAGGTGCAAGCATTTTGCACGGACCGCACCAAGATGCCCAAAAATCTACGAGAACTGGCTTATCTGACTTGAGAACTTCTGCTTCGAAGTTTGATTCGGTGAGTGTGATTTCCATAATTTGGTCTCCTTATCGTATGATATATAATAAAGATAACTCAAAAAATGGAAATCGCAAAGAAAAAAATTTAGATATGGCTAAAATTAGTTAGGCATTACAACCGGTTCAGTTGATGTCTTTGGTTTTGAAGAATTACTTCCTTCTGATTTTGTTTCTTTTGCTTCTGTGGCTGCAGGCTTTTCACTTTTCTTTGCTGCGGCCTCTGCTTCGGCGATTGCTGTTGGTCCGCCCTTTGCAAGCAGGTCTGCAATCTCGATAAGGTGTGGGAGAATGTCAGCTGCTGCAGGAGTGTCTTTCTGTCGGTAAACGCCTGTGAGGTCGCGGAAGAAAGTGCTCATCTTTTTGGCTACGGCCTTATCCTTGATGTTCTTTTCAAAGTTCGGGATTGTAAGCTTCATGCCTGGTGTGATGAGTTCCGGGTCACTTACGACGTTTCGTGAGGCAAGCATGATAATCGGGAAGTAATATCCATTTTCGTCATCGCCAGCGTAGAAAGTCTTTGTGATTGATGTGAGGGTGTCACCCTTTTTTACAGTGTAATTTTTTGCTCCGTCCATAACGAGATTGCCGGCATGTGAGCTATAAACCTGATCGAAAGATTTATTGATTGCAGCCTGTTTTTGAGCTGCCGGATCCATTGTGCTTGTTGTTGCGCATGAAATCATACCAAACACGGCAACCAGTGACAAAGCGAGTAAAACAATTTTCTTCATTATAAGAAGACCTCCTGAGTTGATTTGGGTATTTTAATTTATTTTAAGGCGCGAATCAACTGGCTGCCGCCCTTTCGGGGTTCGGTCACCCTCATTCTTTCGCTACGCTCAGGAACAAGCCCCTCCACGGCGGGCGCGTGATTATATTTCCAGGAACAATGGGAGGTTCGGCCTGTAACAAGGCAATGCAATAATCTTTACCTTGAAGAGATTTGCCTTGTACTTGGCAATAATCTTTTCTGCATTTTCGCCCTTGACGTTCTTGCGGGCTAGCTCATTGACTTCGTGGTAGGTGAAGCCCAGGTTGTCTTCGTCAGTTTTGCCGCACATGCCGTCACTTGGAGCCTTGTGGGTCAGTGATGATGGAAGACCGAGATAATCGCCGATTGCAACGACTTCCTCGGTCGTGAGCTTGTTGATTGGGGCGAAATCTCCTGCTGCGTCTCCGTAGAATGTTGAGTAACCGACCAAATCTTCGCTCAGGTTACAGGTGTTTGCTACGCGGCAGTTTCCGATTTGAGCTCCGATTCCGTAAAGGGTTGCCATGCGGAGGCGGGCCGGTGTATTTGTCCTGAATACAGAAGAAAAACTATCGTTCAGTAGTTTAGCGTGATTCTCATCAAAAAGAGCATTTTCGTCAGTATCAACAACTCCGGCTACTGCAAAAGCTGATTGAAGTCCTTCGTAAGCCTGGGCGATGTTTACGGTGTAGTTTTTGATTCCTAAGTGACTAACTAACGTTTGTGAATCAGAAATATCTTTTTGTTCTCCGTTTGGCATCATTACACCGATTACGCGCTCTTTTCCCAGAGCCTTGACCATAAGGGCCGAAACTACGCTGGAATCTTTTCCGCCGGAAACACCGACAATAACTTTCGTTAGTTCGTTTCCGTTTTCGCTAATCCATTTCTGGATCCATTCAACGACTTCATTTGTGATTTTTGCAACGTCGAAATTGTATTCGCTCATTTTGTATATTCCTCCAAAATTGATTTTACAGGATTTAGATAGCTCGCTCCGAACATGTTCAGGTGGTTCAGGAGGTGGTAGAGATTGTATAAATCCCGCCGCTCATCATAGCCGGGCTGCAGGGGATTTGCTTCTTTGTAGGCCTGATAAAAACCCTGCTCAAAGCCACCGAAAAGCTCGGTCATTGCCAGGTCTGCTTCTGCGTGTCCGACGTAAGAAGCCGGATCAATCAGCCATGCTTTACCGTCTGAGCCTGGCATTGCGTTTCCGCTCCACAAGTCTCCGTGCAAAAGTGAAGGTTGCTCCGGCTCAATCAAAAAGTCTTCCAGGTGGTCAAGAAGTTTTGTAACTAACTTTCGTTCGTTTGTATCAAAATAAGAGTCCGCTTCCTTAAACTGAGGAGCCAGCCTTGAATTCCGGAAAAAGTCTATCCAGCTGTCGGAATCCCTGTTTTCCTGCTTTCTTGCTCCGATGAAATTGTCCTGAAGAAAGCCGAATTTTTTGCCGCAGGTGAATTTTTCAGTATCTGCCTTGTGCATGGCGGCAAGTTCCTGACCGAAATCTTCCCAGTAATTTTTGACTTTGGCTGCTGATTCAATGAAGTCCAAAAAGAGGAATGAATATCCAGCTTCTTCGCCGGCGTCTGTTCCGGTGCAGATGATTTTCGGAGTCTTTATTGTTTTAGTGGATTCGATTGCTGAAAGGGCGAGGGCTTCGGCTGTAAAAAATGGCGCGTTTTCCTTGGCGTTGGCCTTCATAAAAATCCTTTCGCCGTTATTGAGCGTGAGGCCATAGGCTTTGTTGATGTCGCCGCCAGTCAGTCTGTCAGTGTGTGCGATTGCTACTGAACTTCCAAAAAGAGTTACCAGGGCTTCTGCGAGCGAATCAAAGTGAGGTGGTGTTTTGAACATGGGTAAATATTACTCAGAATATTGATTTATGTCGATAAACTTTTGATTACCATGAATTTGCAGATCTTAAGGCGGAGGAAAAATATTGAAATAATATAAAATTTTCTTGTGAAATTCGTATGAAACGGTATATAATAGGTATACAACTTTCTGAAAATAAGGAAATTTATGGATAAAAGAAAAACTCTTATCTTTTTAAGAAATTTTTCGCTTTTGCTTAGTCTCCTTTGTATATTTGTCCTCTTTATTTTTCTTCTCCGCTTTATCACAAATGAGATTGATACAAATGATGAAATAAAACCGCCTGCAGAAGTTCGCCATCGGGTTTTGTTTATCAGCTCTTATGACCCGCTTTATTTTACTTACGATTCTCAGATAAAGGGCCTTGGAAAAAGTCTTTACCCAAACGGAATTGAATATGACGTTGCCTACATGTATTCCGATGCCCGCGGCAGTGCTTCAATCGACCAGTTTTACAGTTTTATAAAAAACCGCTTCTCAAATATGAAAAAATACGAAGCGATTCTTCTTGGTGATGACGCAGCCCTGGAATTCGCCCTCAAATATCAGTCAGAGCTTTTTCCAAACATGCCCATGATTTTCTTCGGTGTCAACAATTATGACCTGGCTTTAAAAGCTTCCCGAAATCCCTACATATCCGGTCTTTACGAAAATGACTACCTTGAAGAAACGATAAATCTTGCCATATCTCTTTTCCCGGAGCGAAAAACTTTAATCGGCCTTCATGACCAGTCGTCTTCGGGCAAAACTGATTTCGAGATTTTCTGGAGTCTTCGCGAGAAATATCCAGAATATTCTTTTGTTGATTTGGATTCTTCCCTTTTGTCACAGACTGATTTGGTTTTCCTGCTTGCTGAGCTTCCAAAGGATTCCATTCTCATTTACATGACCTGTTATTCTGACAAGCAGAGCAATGTTTATTCCATGCTTGCCCGCACAAGTACGGTCGTCCGTTCCGCATCGGTTCCTATTTTCAGAAATTATGTTGGTGGCGAAGGAATGGGTATTCTGGGCGGAGTTCACATGGACGTAGAGGAACAGTGCTATAAAGCCGGCCAGATGCTTATTTGGGCTCTGGGCAATGGCGACCTTTCAAAAATGCCCCTCGATGCTCACACAGAAAGCCGCACAGCTTTTGATTACCGCCTCATGAAGTCTTTTAACCTGGATTTTTCCCTTCTTCCAAAGGATACGATTTTCTATAACCGGCCTGAGTCTTTCCTGTCTCACTATGGCAAGATTCTTCCTACAATAATAATGCTTTTTGTAACGCTCATTATTATTCTGCTTTATTCAAAAGTCGGCAAAATGATTTCCATGACCTACATTGCCGAGCTTAAAAAATCGCAAAAGACACTTTTGGATTCTCAGGAGCAGCTCACTTATCAGGCCGAATACGATGAAATTCTTGACGTATTGAACAGGCGCACAATAACGGCCTGGCTGCGTGATAAAATGAAGCTGGACAGCGTTTATTCGGTCGTCATCATTGATATCGATGACTTTAAAATGCTCAACGAAAATTATGGTCATTCACTTGCTGACAGCATTTTGCAGTACATCGTTGCCCTTCTAAAAGGAATGGTCGAAGAGGGCGGCTGGAAGATTGCCCGCTTTGGCGGTGACGAGCTCCTTCTTGTTATTCCTGATGAAATTCTCGACATGGATTGCCAGACTGTCCGCCAGCTTTTTGCGGCTATCCGTGCTCCGATTCCTCTCGGTGACGAAAGCCTTGCGATTACGGCCAGCATGGGCGCTTCCTGCTCCGACGGAATTACGCCTGCAGAACAGCACATCATCAACGCAGAAACGGCAATGTATGAGGCAAAGACCCGGGGCAAGAACGGTATCGTAATTTACGACGATAAAATGAAGGAAAAGGCCCTCGAAGAAATCCGCATTAAAGAAAAATTGCAGGCTGCATTTGACAACGACGGCTTCTTCATGCTCTATCAGCCCCAGATTGATACCCAGACCAAACAGGTTTCAGGTTACGAGGCCCTGGTGCGAATGAAGGAACCGGGCATTTATCCGGGCCAGTTTATTCCTGTTGCAGAGCGCAGCGGCTGGATCTGGCGTATCGGCCGAATCACCACCGAGCTTGTAATCAAGCAGCTTGCGGCATGGCGTGACCAGGGCAAAACCCTGCATCCGGTTTCAGTAAACTTTTCGAGCAACCAGCTCAACGATCACGGTTACGTGGATTTTGTCGAAGAATTGCTCAACCGCTACGATATTCCTCCTCATTATCTGGAAATTGAAATTACTGAAGGCCTCTTCCTGGAAAAGAGCGTCCTGGCCGATGACATTTTCCGCCGCTTCAAGGATTTGGGAATCCGCCTGCTCATGGATGATTTTGGAACAGGCTATTCTTCTCTGGGCTACCTCACATACATTCCGGTTGACGTGATCAAGCTGGACAAATCTTTGGTTGATACCTATCTGGTTGACGGCAAGGATTCTTTCATCCGTAATATCATACACCTCATGCACGACTTGGACAAAAACATGATTATCGAGGGTGTTGAGGAAGAGCGCCAGTTCCTGCGACTTAAGGAATTCGGTGCTGATACGATTCAGGGATATTTCTTCTCGAAGCCAATTCCTGCCGACGAGGCAATTGATTTTACAGTAAGCTAATCTCTTGTAGCCTTCATTTCGACTTTCATGGCGTACATTTTTTCATCAGCGCGCTCAACGGCACTTTTGAAGTCAGCCGGTGAACGAGGGGTGAAGAATTCATATCCATAGGCAGCGGAAAATTTGTATTCGCTTTCTTCCTGATTTTTAACGGCTTCATCAAAATGGTGCAGCATGGTCATTACGTTCTCGCGGTAGAAATCCTGGCAGACGCAGATGAATTCGTCTCCACCCACCCTGTAAATCTTTCCCATATTGCCGACTACACTTACGAGACAGTCGCAGAATGACTTTATCATTTTATCGCCGATTAAATGGCCGAAGGTGTCGTTGATTTTTTTGAGGTGGTTCATGTCAAAGACAATCAGGCAGTATTCTTCATGCGAATCAGCCTTTTCGGCAAAATTATCGACCAGGGTAAACCATGCGGTTTTGTTGTAAACGCCGGTCGCAATGTCGATGAAGGCCATGGTCTTGTACATGTCAGCCTTGCTTACCTCTTTAAAAATCTTAAGTTCCTTCTGATAGGTAATAAAAAGCGTTGAGGTGAATGTGAGGGCGACTCCAATGCTTATTATTGAATTGAAGAATAAAGTGTTGAAAATTGAAAGGGTTGCAAGCGTAAATACGATGATTGAAGTAATCATTGAGAAGATGCAGAGATATTTAAATCTGCTGGTCTTAACCCAATCCTCTTTAAAGAGGGAAATTAATACGTAAATGCTAGAAATTAAGTAGATTGTATAGGACAGGAAGAGGGTGTTTTTTATAGCCCTGATGCCTGTAAACTGGAGTGTAAACTGAAGGAGAATGACCGGAATGATGACCCAGTAAAATGTCTTGAGGAAGCGGCGGTTCTTCTGATCGGTGATGCTTCTCATGAAAAGGAATGTAAAGAGGGATATGAAAAACTGGTTGAGGTACTTGAAGCACCACAAGAGGGGAAGGTTACCTGTGAAGAAAAGAAGGAGGGTTGAATCATCCAGCTGCCAGAGTCCGATGAAAAAAGTGAGCAGGGCAAAGTCCAGCAGAGTGTAGTCCTTTTTGTTTGTGTAGGAGAAAAGATGGTGGGTTCCGAAAAGGAAGAAGGATGTTACGATGAACATAACGCCAAGCAGGAAATTATTGAGGTGCTTGTAGATGATTGTAAAAAGAACCTGGGCGCTGTCTCCCAAAAAGATTTCCTCGTATTTTCCGGCGCAGATGTCAATTATTGCCTCGCTTTCGATGGAGAGGACTGATTTTTCTGAAATTGAAGGCAGGTCCACGAAATTGTAGATTGCCCTGTAGGATTTGATTGTTTTGGGCGTGGTGACGGTCTTGTATGAGTAAATTTCCTGGTCGTTGAGCTTTAATTTGACGTCCTGATGCTGCGAGTAAAAACAGATTGAGCTTGTGTCCAAATCGTTGGGGCTGATTTCGTGGTAGATTGTGGCTCTCATTCCGTCAGCAGGAACTTGTGCCGGGAGTGAAGGAATATAAACCTTTTCGCCGTAGTGATCGTAGTAGTACCAGCCTTTGTTGAAAGTCTTTTCCTGAAATTTGAAAATCTGCGCATCTTTTGTGTTTCGGCCTGCGATTACAACAAAAATGCCGGCTGCAATAAACAGAACAACGAGAAGATTGATTGTGTAGGTCTTAATATTCTGCGAAATTTGCATACTTTTAATTTTATTGGAAGAAAATTAAAAAAACAATGGAAAGACCCCGCCAGACCCCATTATTTAAAGACAAAATCTTCTATTTAATATATAATTTTAAGCATGGCAAAGACATTCGACGATAAAAAAATCATTTACACGATGGATCGCGTTTCCCGCGCGTATGGAACTAAAGTTGTACTCAAAGACATTTCCATTTCTTACTATTACGGAGCAAAAATCGGCGTTATTGGTGAAAACGGTGCCGGTAAGTCTTCACTTTTCAAGATTTTTGCAGGAATCGACAAGGATTACACCGGCGAAACAAAACTCCTTCCGGGCTACTCAATGGGATATCTGGAGCAGGAGCCTTATCTTGAGCCGGGAAAGACCGTTCTTGAAGTCGTTAAAGAGGGCGTAAAGCCGATTACAGATTTGCTCGCCGAATTTGACAAAGTAAACGAGGCTTTCGGTGATCCTGATGCTGATTTTGACAAGCTCTGCGCACGTCAGGCAGAAATTCAGGAAAAGCTTGATGCAGCCGACGCATGGAACCTTGATTCAAACCTTGAGCTTGCAATGGACGCACTCCGCTGTCCTCCGGGCGACCAGGTCGTAGACGTTCTTTCCGGTGGTGAGCGCCGCCGAGTTGCCTTGTGCCGACTCCTTTTGCAGAAGCCGGACATCCTGCTTCTGGACGAACCTACAAACCACCTCGATGCAGAGACAGTCGCTTGGCTCGAACGCCACCTCAAGGACTATCCGGGCACAATCATCGCTATCACTCACGACCGCTACTTCCTCGACAATGTAGCCGGTTGGATTTTGGAAATGGACCGCGGTGAAGGCTATCCTTTCAAAGGAAATTACTCAGAATGGCTTGAGGCAAAGGAAAAACGCCTTGCTCTCGAAGAAAAACAGGCTTCAACCCGCCGCCGCGAAATGCAGGAAGAGTTGGAGTGGATTCACGCCGGAGCAAAAGGCCGTCAGGCAAAGCACAAGGAACACATCACAAAATACGAAGCCCTGCTTGCAGAAGAATCAAAGCGCGTTCAGCTTAAGGACACACAGATTTCAATTCCGGCCGGTCCTCGTCTTGGAAGTGTCGTAATCGATGCAGAAAAGCTCACAAAATCATTCGATGACAAGCTTCTCTTTGAAAACCTCGACTTCCATATTCCGGCAGGAAGCGTTGTCGGAATCGTTGGTCCTAACGGTGCTGGTAAAACTACACTCTTCAAGATGATTGCAAGTGCCGCAGGTCAGGAAATCGAACTCCCAGACGGCAAGATGGGCAAGGAGCTTCCTGATTCTGGTTCAATCAAAGTGGGCGACACTGTTAAGCTCGTCTACGTTGACCAGATGCGTTCAAAGCTCGACCCGAACAAGACAATCTACGAAATGCTTTCAGGTGGAAGCGACCTCGTTAAGCTCGGTGCAGTTGACGAAAAAGGCCGCGCCCTCAACGGTGCAGTCCGTGAAATCAACGCACACGCATACTGCTCTTGGTTCAACTTCAACTCAGCAGAACAGAACAAAAAAATCAGCGTTCTTTCCGGTGGTGAAAAGAACCGCCTCAATATGGGTATGATGTTCAAGGAAGCAGGAAACGTCCTCATGCTCGACGAACCTACAAACGATTTGGATATCACGACAACCCGTTCCCTCGAAGAAGCCATCAACAGCTTTGCGGGTGTAGTTCTCGTAATCAGCCATGACCGCTACTTCCTCGACCGAATCTGCACTCACATCCTGGCTTTCGAAAACAACTCGGAAGTTCACTTCGTAGAAGGAAGCTGGAGCGATTACGTCGAATGGCGCAAAAACGTCCTCGGAATCGACGACGACGTTCCTCATAAGACAGTTTATCGTAAGCTTACAAGATAAAAAAAATCCCGCCTGTTCTTGAAGCAGACGGGATTTTTTATGTTCAAATCAGATGATTATTTTGCCTGGCTTGGGTGCTGGATGTGAGCTGCGCCCAAAATTGAGCCGACAGCTGCTGTGATGAGGCCTGCCAAAACCAGATATCCGCCGACACTTGTGTAACCGAAGATTGGTGTGACCGGGCTTGTGTAGAATTTTGTGTAAGCGCCGAACATGTCTGTGAGGGCCGGTGCGATTGAAATGACTGATGCGATTTCAAAAGCGAGGGCAAGCAAAGTTACGATGATGTCGCCGACGATTGTCTTTGTGCAGAAGAACAATGCGATTCCTGCGATTGAGCAAAGCCATGTGATTACGATGAAAGTTGAGTTGTAAGCAGATGGTGCTTTGTTGAAGTAAGAAGCTGCTCCAAAAACGTTCTTTAATACAGTTCCTGATTCATCTTTGAGGAAAAATGTTGGAATCATAAATCCGATAAAGGTGAGAACCATTCCTGCGAGGAAAATTACTCGGTCGAGAGAGCGTTCTTTTTTAAGTGTTTCGAAATATTTCATTTTTTATAAGGCCTCCTGTAAAAACTGTACCTATATTATAATTATATACGATTCTAGCAGTTTATTAATCACAATTTTTGTACTATAATGACCAACATGAGTACAATTTACGAAAAAGCACTTGAAAAACATGTAGAATGGAAGGGCAAAATTTCAACTGAATTGAAAATGCCTTTGGAAAATCGTGATGACCTTTCTGTAGCTTACACTCCTGGAGTTGCAGAACCTTGCCGCCAGATTCATAAAAATCCTGATGATGCGTATAAATACACATGGAAAGGTAATACTATTGCCGTAGTTAGTGATGGAACCGCTGTTCTTGGCTTGGGCGACATCGGTCCTGCAGGCGGCCTGCCTGTAATGGAAGGAAAATGTGTCCTTTTCAAGAAGTTCGGCGGAGTTGATGCCGTTCCTCTCTGTATCGACACAAAAGACCCACAGGAAATCATCAAATTCTGCAAGCAGATTGCACCGACTTTTGGCGGAATCAACCTTGAGGATATTTCGGCTCCACGCTGTGTAGAAATCGAACGCGCTTTGATTCGTGACTTGGACATTCCGGTCTTCCATGATGACCAGCACGGAACTGCAATCGTAGTAACTGCCGCTGTAATCAACTCACTCAAACTCACTGGCAAAAAGGCCGAGGACTGCAAGGTAGTTGTTTCAGGCGTAGGCGCTGCCGGTTCTTCAATCATGCGTATGCTCTACAACCTCGGAATCAGAAAAATCTACGGTTTCGGAAGCAAAGGCATCATCCTCAAGGAAGACTACGACAAATATGACTTCCTCAAAAAAGAAATCACAGAATTCACAAACCCAGAGAATAAACGTTACACACTCGCAGAGGCAATGAAGGGTGCTGATATTTTCGTCGGCGTTTCTGTTCCAGGCGTTGTCACAGAAGAAATGGTCAAATCAATGGCTCCAAAATCAATCGTTCTTCCAATGGCAAATCCTGAGCCGGAAATCACTTACGAAAAGGCAAAGGCTGCCGGCGCATACATCGTCGGAACTGGCCGAAGCGACTATCCTAACCAGATTAACAACGTTCTTGCTTTCCCGGGACTTTTCCGCGGCGCACTCGACTGCCGTTCACGAAAAATCACCGAGGAAATGAAGATTGCGGCTGCCCGTGGTTTGGCTTCACTCATCAGCGACGAAGAACTTGCTCCTGAGCTTGTAATTCCAAGTGCATTTGACGAGCGTGTTGCTCCAACTGTTGCAAAAGCAGTTGCAGAAGAAGCCCGCAAAGCAGGCCTTGCAAGAATTTAAAAGGTTTTTGGGAAGATGAACATTCGTATTCTTGAAATGCCATTGGATTATGGTGCAAGCCGTCACGGTGCGGATATGGGCCCTTCAGCTATCCGACTCGCAGGAGTCAAGGAACGCATTGAAGGCCTTGGTCACAAAGCCGTCCAGTGTTTCTCACCGATTCAGATTAACCCCCAGGAATTCGAGACTGTGGGCAATCCAAAGGCAAAATATCTTGCTCCGATTGTGCGTGCGAATACTCAGCTTGCCGAAGAGGTCGAAAAGACTGCTTCTTGCGGGGATTTCCCTCTTATTCTTGGCGGCGACCATTCGATAGCTCTCGGCTCGATTGCAGGTCTTTCTGCCGCTTACAAAAAGAAGGGGCTCAAGCTCGGCGTTCTTTACGTTGACGCTCACGGCGATTTTAACACGGATGAAACTAGCCCTAGCGGAAACATTCACGGTGAGTGTATGTCTGCAAGCTGCGGTTACGGCCTTCCTGAGCTTACTAATTTGTATTTTGACGGACAGAAAGTTGATCCGCGTAACGTCTGCTATGTCGGCTTGCGAAGCGTTGATGAAGGCGAGCGCGAGCTTATGAAACAGGCTGGAGTCAAAGCCTACACGATGACCGACATTGACCGCCAGGGCTTTAACGAAGTCATGCGGCATGTACTCAGATTTTTCAAGCAGAAGGTTGATGTAGTTCACGTAAGTTTTGACATGGACTGTCTTGATCCGATGTACGCACCGGGAACAGGCTATCAGCTTCCGGCCGGCATGACAAACCGCGAGGCCCTTCTTTTAATGGAAGAAATGTGCGATCTCGGTATGGTACGCTCTGCCGAAATCGTGGAAGTGAACCCGGTTCTCGATGTTCGCAATCAGACAGCTGCCTTTGCGGTAGACTTAATCGCGCGACTTTTGGGCGAAAAGATTTATTAGGGGCGCAATCAATTTCCTGCCGCTGTTCCGTGGTTCGCTAACGCTCATTGCCTTTGGCAACGCTTCGCGCCACTCCATAGCGGGCGCCGCATTTTATGGTAATACACACAATCCTTTGCCTCGGAATTCAGTTTCCGGGGCATTTTTTTTGGCTGTGTAAAATTCACCCATGTAGAACCAGCCGATTTTGCCGTTTGCAAGCGGGACTTTTTCTCCGCCGAGCCAGAAGATTTTAGCTTTGTCTTCGGGGAGAGGCTTTTTGAAAATTTCGTCTCGTTTTGCTTCGTATTTTTCGATTATTTTTTCAATAAAATCTTTGGGAACTGTCGGGCGGGCAACCTGGAAGTCGAACCATTTCTGGACAGGTTTTTCCAGGTCTTCGCCGTGCATCCACTGGTTGAGGGAATAGTCGAGGAAAGCTCCGTATTTCTGGGATTTTTTCTCTCCCTCAAAGTGAAGGCCGTTTTTGGCGAAAAGAGGGGCGTTCTGTTTTTCCTGGGGATCGATTGGCTTTAAATCCGGGATTTTGCCTTCAGTCCATTCCTTGTAAACGCGCGAGTGACGTGTGAGGACGAACTTGTGCCAGAAGCATGAATCCAAAAGTCCGTTTGCGTAGAACTGGCGCAGGGTTTCCATAGAGTTGATTAAATCCTGCTCCTTTTCCCACCAGTAGCCGTAAATCATGTAGGCGTGGACGAGGATTCCGGCTTCCTTAAAGGCACAGCAGGCTCCGACGATTGACTCCAGATCCGTGCCCTTGTGGATTGCGTTAAGTCCGTTGCCTGTTGCAGATTCAAGTCCGGCTGAAACTCCGATTAAGCCGCCGTAAGCCAGAAAGTCTGCCACATCGCGGGTAAATGATTTTTCAAAGCGGACGTTTCCCCACCAGGTAATCGGCGAGCCGTGGGCGATGTTTTCGCGGGCAAAGGCAATCATGAGGGCCGGGGGCATTGCTTCGTCAACAAAGTGAATTCCGTAAACGCCCTTTTCCCTGCACTGGGCGAGGAGTCCTTGATATAACTTACTAACGTTAGTTGGACAATATCCTTTGACATAATCCAGAGTAACATCGCAGAAAGCACATTTGTGCCAGTAGCAGCCGTGGGCCATGTAAGCCTTAATCCAGCTGCCGTCCGACCAGAGCCGGTGCATTGGATTCGTGTCGTCAATCAGCCGCGGGTACTGGGAAAAATCAATGTCCGAAAAATCCGGAATCAAAGAAGATGTAATTTCCTTTTCATAAGCTAACGACTGTTCGTAAGTGTCAGAACCTTCCCCAAGCGGCGGAATCACGCAAACCGAGCCGGAATCATTAACAAACTGCCTGAGCTTGAAAATGGGTTCACTTGCCCCTGACAAAGAGTCAATTCCTAATTGCTCAATTCTCATTGCCAATTCTTTGTAAGAAGCATAGCCCCGGTCATAGCAAATGGCATCGCAATATTTAACTAACGAAGGTTCGTTTGTCTCGCGCAATTCTGTATTAACAAATCCGCCGCCAAAGCAGACATAAACCGAGTCCCCGAATTGTTTCTTAAAGAATCGTCCGGTAGCCAGTGCCGCCGCAAAAGTCCCCGCAAAGGGAATTGAAATGAGGACGAGGCTTTCCCCCTCAGCAATTTCTAGCTTCCTCAAAAGAGACTCATAAAACTCCTTTAGAATCGGGCTGTCCGCGCCTTTCTCAACTTCCGCAAAACTTGACTCGCTTACCGTCAGACTTTCCGCATAGCGCACCAGAGAAAAATTCCTGTCAAAAGCAATCGTGATAAAATCCGCAAGATCCGCCAGGGCAAAACTTGCAAGCGAGCGGGCATCGTCCGTGGTCAAATCGTGGCCCAGATTCGCAAGATAATTTTCCATTCGGTTTCCGCGCGGAACATGGGCGCCAAAAACAAAGCGGTGGGCATTTTCATAGCCCGAAGAAATATTGTCGCGCGAGCCCGGCCGCAAAATCGCCGTGATAAAATCAATCCATTCAATCCACAAATCTTTCTGGGCAAGATAGCGCCGGAGATTGAATGCCGTCGCCTCGTCACCTGACTTTTCGGCCTGGTCTGCCAGCTTGAGGGCATTTTTTTCGCAGAGGGAAAAAAGTTTTGTAAGGCCTGAGCGTGAAAAAATCTCGTAGTAAAGGGCAAGGCTCAAATCGAGCCATTTTGTTTCGTGACCGAGAGATTTGAAAAATGCGGAGAGATAGGCACCGCTGGGATAAGCCGTGTTGAGCTGCACGATTGGCGGCTGGATAATCAAAACATTTGTTTTGGCTGTTTTTTCCTGAGACATTCTTTTTTCCTAAAACTTTGCCTTAATTTCTTCGAGAACTTTTAAATCTGAAATCGCATCTTCAAGCGGAGAGACAAGCTCAGAATTTCCGTCGAGAAAATCCACCGCGTTTTGAATCATTCCGCTGAAATAACCTGTCTTTTTGGGCAGCTTGATCTTTTGCCTGGTGAGCGAGTAAAAGCCTGTGTAGAGTTTGGATTCTTCGCGAAGGTAAAGCTCGGCAAATCCGTTTCCAACGCAGATTTTTCCAAGAGTGCCGAGGATTTCAATTCTGAACTCAAAGAACTTGCTTCGGCCGCTCATTTTGAAGGTGACTTCCGGGATTGTGCCAAACTGACTAACGACCGATTGGTAGTGAGCAGAGAAATTTCGCACAATGCCTTTTTCATCCTTATGAACGCCGGAAACAAGTGGATTTGATAATGATGCTTTCAGCAAAAACTGCAGGATGTCGACCAGATGGGTTCCGTCGTGCAGGAGCGAATAAGTTCCGTCCTTTTCAAATTCCTCACCGTAAATACGCAGACCGGAATCCAGTTCTCCTGTTACAGACTGAATGTCTCCGATTTTATCAATTAAACTTACGACCGATAGATAGTCTTTTGCAAATCTTCGTTCATGATTTACCATTACAGGAACGCCGCATTCCTCAGCCTTTGCACGGATTTTTTCGGCTTCCTCGGAATTGAGGGCGACCGGCTTTTCCAGAATCACCAGCCTGGGTTTATATTCAATTGCCTTTATGCATTCTTCGAGGTGATTATCTTCATTAACTGCAACCGTGATGATGTCGAGGCAGGTCACATTTTCGTAAAGTTCCTGGCTGGTCGGAAAAACCAGGGTAAAGTCATTTTTGCCGTTATGCTTTCGGACATATTTCCGCCACTTTTCAAGATTTTCTTCGTTGGAGTCGGCGGCTGCAATCAGCTTGATTCGCTTGTTATTGAGAAGTGCCATGGTATGACTGGCAGGCTGTTCGCGCTTTTTGTCAAAGCCAAGCGAAAATCCAATCCGCCCGGTGCCAACAATCGCGGCATAATAATGCTTTTTTTCCATAAAATTATTATAAGAAAGCATTTCGTTTTGTGCTAGTTTATTATTGTCTTCCACTTCAAATTTTATTATCTTAATAACGAGTAATCTCAAAGAGGTATTTTAAATGGCAGAAGAATGTACCCACAACTGTTCGACATGTGGTTCAAATTGTAAATCAAAAGACTTGCGCGCCACTCTCCGCGAAGGAAGCTGCGTTAAAAAAGTAATAGGCGTTGTATCTGGAAAAGGTGGCGTTGGAAAATCCCTCGTAACAGCCCTGCTTGCCTCAAAAATGCGAAAGGCGGGCTTTAAAACAGCCGTTCTCGATGCCGACATCACCGGTCCCTCAATCCCGACAAGTTTCGGTGTTTCTGACCAAAAGGCAACCGGCGACAAGACAGGCACGATTTATCCTGTAAAAACTGAAACTGGAATCCAGCTCATGAGCATGAATTTCCTTCTCGAAAAGGAAACGGACCCGGTTTTGTGGCGTGGTCCGGTAATCGCTGGTGCAGTAAAGCAGTTCTGGACTGATGTTGAATGGCGTGACGTAGACTTTATGTTCGTCGATATGCCTCCGGGAACAGGCGACGTTCCTCTTACGGTTTTCCAGTCTCTCCCGGTTGACGGAATTGTGGTCGTGTCGTCACCCCAGCAGCTTGTCCGCGTGATTGTCGAAAAGGCAGTTAAAATGGCAAACATGATGAAGGTGCCGATTGTAGGTCTCGTCGAAAACATGAGCTATGTAAAATGCCCTCACTGTAACGAGGAAATCAAAGTCTTCGGTGAAAGCAACATCAACGGAATCGCAAAAGATTACGGAATCCCGGTTCTGGCCCGAATACCGATGAGCGAGGACATTTCCAAGGCAATCGACGAAGGCGACGTAGAGCGATTGGACGCCGATTTCCTCGATGCCGCAGTTGATTTGATAAAAGCAATATAAATAAAGGGGGAAAGCCTTCCCCCTAGCGCCCACTTCGTTGGTCGCTACCCCCATCTGCGGGAAAGCCCGCAACGCCCTATCTGGATAATCTATGAAACTTCTTCTTGCGCCGATGGATGCAATTACGCATCAGGCTTTCAGGAATCTTGTTGAACGCTTCGGCGGCTGCGACGAGTATTTCAACGAAATGATAAACGCCTCATCCCTGCTGAATAACGGTCCCTGGGAAAAATTTTATCTTTTGGAAGGGCCGGATTCTCAGAGGCTTGTCTGGCAGCTGACCGATAAAAACGGCGAGAAAATGGCTCAGGCGGCTGGTCTTCTGGCTGAGCGCGGTGGAATCGGCGTTGATTTGAACATGGGCTGCTCGGCTCCCCAGATTGCAAACACCGGCGCCGGAATTGCCTGGATGACAAAGCCGGTTTCTGAAACTCAGGCAATGGTTCACGGCGTAAAGTCTGCGCTTGAAAATGCTGCAAAGGACGGCCGGCCTGCAAAAAGGCTTTCGGTAAAGCTGCGACTTGGAGATCAGGATTTTACCCTCGAAAAATTCTTTGAGTTTACTGACATGCTCGTTGGCGAGGGAGTTCAGATGCTCACCCTTCATCCGCGAACTAAAAAGGAAAAATACCGCGAGCGTGCCCGCTGGAACTTCGTCGAGGAACTTGCCCTGCGATACCCGGAAATCCCGGTCAACCTTAATGGCGATGTAAAGGATGTAGCAAGTTTTGAGGAAGCAAAAAAAGCCGCCCCACATGCTGCCGGAATTATGATTGCCCGCGCCGCCGTCCAGAAACCCTGGATTTTCGCTCAGCTTTCCGGTCGTTCCTGCGAGCCGATTGACTGCGAGCAGCTTGCCCTTGATTTCATCAGCGGCGTGGAAGAGTGCCAGCCTCCCGAATTCTGGAAGACCCGCCTTCAGAGATTCTTTGCATATTACTGCCTCAATTTCAGCTTCGGTCACTATTTCCAGACCCAGATGATAAACGCAAAAGACAACGAAGATGCCCGCGCCCGCTTAAAAGAATATTTTACAAAGTGCCCGGATGACAAAACTTTAAAAATATGATAGTAATGCTATCAAAGTCTTTTATCCTCTTGCTTTATTTTAAAATTGTGTTAAAATACTTAAAATAAACTGAGAGGATTCAAAAGTAGCCAAAAAGGAGCACAAAATGAAAATTAAAGTATTTGTTATTATTTCACTTTTGCTTGCATCATTCGGTCTTTCTGCACAGACTGCGCAAGAAATCGCTAAAGTTTTTTGTGATTTGGACAGGGTTCCTGATTACAACTATTCAACCATCATTCTCGAAAATATCGAAAAAGACGGTAAAAGAGAGACCATCGAATTGTGGCAGTATGGCAGTGGTGTTGATAATGGACTCAAAAATGTAGCATTTGATTTTAAAGCTCCTGCAAGTGTAAAGGGTATGAGGGTTCTCCAGTTGGAAAAGCTCAAAAAAGCCGACGACCGCTGGGTTTACATGCCAAAACTCCGCCAGTCACGCCGAATTCCAATGACAGAGCGCACAAAGTCATTCGGCGGCACAGAGCTCACTTACAACGACATGACAATCCGTAACGAGGACGAAGATAAAAATGAAATCGTTGAGAACGAAGCTAAAATCACTGTTAACGGTAATTCGTATTTATGCTGGAAAATGAAGTCAACTCCATATAAAAAGAGCGAAGTTGAATATTCTTACCGCATGTCATGGTTTGACAAAAAGACATACATCCCTGTCCGAATCGAATACTATGATTCAAAAAACAACATGATTAAGCTTTATGAATGTCTCAAAGTTGAGATGGTTAAGGGTGCGACAGGCATTGAATATCCTCTGCGCCGTTCAAATATCATCACCAACCTTGTTACAGGGCGAAAGACAATCGCGACTGTTAAAGATTTCGTATTCGATGAGCCGATTTCTGACGCATATTTTGCCCAGCACTGGCTCACAACCGGTAAAGCACCAAAAATCAAAGGCAAGAAATAAAATTAATATTGAAGAAAACTTAAAAAAACTTGCAAATAAATTTTATTTGGTATAGAATAGTTTATCGATTAAAAAACAAGGGGCTTTATCATGGCTTTGAAGAAATCTTATTCAAAAGACAAAAAAACTTGTAACGTAACATTCTCAGTGTCTCCAGAAGCCGCACAGGGTGCAAAAACAGTAACGATTGCTGGAGATTTCAATAGCTGGAGCAGCACAGAAACTCCTCTCAAAAAAGGTAAGGACGGTTCTTTCTCTGTTAAACTTTCTCTTGAAGCTGGCAAAGAATATCAGTTCCGCTACCTTCTCGATGGTTCTCGCTGGGAGAACGACTGGGCCGCTGATAAATACATTCCGGCTCCATTCAGCTCAACAGACAACTCAGTAGTTATCTGTTAATCGATTTATAAGACAGGTAACTCAAAAATAAAAAAGCGGTCGGAATCGGGGTTGCGACACAAACTCGCCTGAGCTTTGCTCACTGCGATGTTTGGGGCGCGTTCCCGCTGGGAGACCGCTTTTTTATTTTAAGGCACATGGATTACTTCGCGGGGTTTACTTCCGTTGGCAGGACCAACGATTCCCCGGGCTTCCATATCTTCAACCAGACGGGCTGCACGGTTGTAGCCGATTTTAAGCCGCCGCTGAATGTAGCTTGCGCTTGCTTTTCCAGCCTGAATAACAATCTGCAAAGCCTGATCGTAGAGAGGATCTTCGCCGTCGCTGAACAAGCCTGGCTCCTCTTCAATTTCCTCATCATCATCAACGAAAATCTCGTCGTCAATGTAGTCAGGACCGCCGAATGTTTTGACGTAATCAACTACGCGCTCAACCTCGTTGTCACCGACCAGAGTTCCCTGAATTCGGGTTGGAATCGGGTTGACGGCTGAGGTGTAAAGCATGTCACCCTTGCCCAGCAGTTTTTCTGCACCGATGCTGTCGATGATAATCTGTGAATCCTGTCGGCTCGCAACCATGAATGCGATTCGGCTAGGAATGTTGGCCTTGATAAGACCGGTGATTACGTTTACGGAAGGTCGCTGGGTTGCAAGAACAAGGTGGATTCCGACTGCACGGCTCATTGCTGTAAGTCGGGCTACGCTTGTTTCAAGCTCTTTTCCGCTGGTTGCCATCAAGTCCGCAAACTCATCGATGATTACCACGATGTAAGGCAGTTTTTCGGTTGCGATTCTGCGTTCACGGATTCGGGTGTTGTAACTCATGATGTCACGGACGCCCATTCCATCGAGAAGGGCATAACGTCGTTCCATTTCACAGATACAGTACTGCAAAACCTGAAGGGCTCGTTTTGGCTCGGTTACGACCGGAGTGAGCAGGTGAGGAATGTCATTGTAAAGCTTCAGCTCAACTACTTTCGGGTCGACCATAATCAGTTTGACGTCCTGTGGCGAGCGGTTGTACAAAATAGAAAGAATAATTGAGTTTACACAGACTGATTTTCCGGCACCTGTCGCACCAGCAATCAAAAGATGCGGTGTTTTTGCGATGTCGATAATCTGTGACTGACCGGAAATATCCTTTCCGAGAATGACAGGGATTGCCATTTTCTTGTATTCAGGAAGATTCTGCTCGATAATTTCGCGGAATGATACGATTGCCCGCTCTTTGTTCGGGATTTCGATGCCCACAGCGTGGCGGCCTGGAATCGGAGCGACGATTCGCACTGATTTTGCGGCCAGGGCAAGGGCAATGTTGTCCTGAAGGTTGACGATTTTGCTGAGTTTTACGCCCGGAGCCGGGAGCAGCTCAAACATTGTGACAACCGGACCTTTTCGGATTCCAGTGACTTCGGCTTCAATTCCGAATTCATTCAAAGTCTGCTTGAGGTTTTCGCCGGCGGCCTTTGTCTCGTCGTCAATGCGCCAGTATTCTTCGTTTTCAAATTTTTCGAGCAAGTCTGTCGGGATTGCGTACTGGCTCAGTTTTCGGAGAGGTGCCGGTTTTTCACTTTCGCCCTCGGCCTTTTCAGAAACGGCTGCCTGCTGAGCCAAAGCCAGATCCTCAGGATTTTTAACGACCGGATTTGCGGCGGCGTCAGCTTCCATTTGTGAGAAAATATCTTCTACGCCCAAAGGCTCTTCCTGGTCTTCTGCAGTTTCAAAAGGCTCATCGTCAATTTCTTCATTAACTGGTTCTTCCGGGCTTTCTGCTATGTCTTCGATGTTGATAAAGTCAGCCGGGTTTTCATCATCCTGGGGATATTCAACAATTTCCGGCTCAGAAACTTCGTCTTCTGCGAATTCTGTTTCAGGCTCGCTTGCAAGCTCAGGCTCTGTGTCCGGGAGTTCTTCAAAATCAAGCTGGGAATCAATGTCATCTTCGATTTCGACAGCCTCTTCAACATCATCGTCTTTCGGCTCTTCTGTGATTTCAGCGGCTTCCTCAACGTCATCGTCTTCGGCAAATTCTTCGAATGCACTTTCTTCTTCAGCTTCATCTTCCTGGAAAGAGACTTCCGGGACATCCTCTTCCTGAAGTGCGTCCGGGATATCCTCAAAGAAATCTTCGTCTTCCGGGTGAGACTCTTCTTCTGAAAGATTTTCAAAATCATCTTCGCCAAAAGAAACCGGGCTTACATCGTCCATCTGGTCAAATTCGTCCTGAAAGTCCTGGGAATTTACAGGGAGTGCAGATTCTTCCTCATTGGTAATAAATTCCGGCTCATCACTTTCGTTTGCAGTTTCTTCAATTACGGTTGGTTCGTTAAGCTCGCTTGAAGCAAGTTCATCTTCTTCATCTGCCGGGGCGATTTCATCCTCGTCTTCGGAAATCAATTCTGCTTCTCCGCCGATTACAGGCTCGCTTTCATCGAATTCTTCGTCCGGGAGTGCCACGTCCTGGAAGTGAGATTCCTCTTTTGGAGCAGAAAATTCTGTCTCAGAAGTAATATCTTCTTCTTCTTTTGCTGGAGGCTCTTCTTTCTGCTGGTCGAAAATGTGGTCGAATGGAGAAGGTTCTTCCGGCAGCTCTGGCTCGGCAAAATCTTCATCATCGAGAAGTTCGTCTTCCGTAACGGCTTCCGGCAGGTCTTCTGATTCTGCAAAGCCTTCGTGCTCGATAATTGTCGGCTCGTCAACCAAGGTCGCATCGTCGTCTGCTTCCTGAGCCTGGGGCTTTCCGTCGTTAATCAAATCTTTGAGGACTTCTTTCTGCTCAAGGAAAAGGCGGTCTTTTGAAAGGTCCAGCTCTTCTTCCTTGGGCGGAGTCTTCTTGTTGCGTGAGAAAAATCCCCTTCGGACAATATGCACGTCGTCATCATCGAAAGGAAGCTCTTCTTCGTCTTCAAAATAGTCATCGAGTTCGTCTTTTTCTCCTGTTTCCGGGATTACAACTTCTTCTTCCGGCTGGTTCAGGTGACTGTGGGCGAGGAATTCTTTCGTTTCGGCAGTTTCAATCAGTGAATTTTCAATTACGTCGCCCAAAATCGAAAGAAGCAGGTATTCTGCGGCAATAATTAAAGAACCGATGAGCAGAGTCGAGCTTATTTTTACCAGCATTACCGTGTCGCTTTCATTTGCTATAATCATGCGGCAGATGTGTTCAACAGCATCGAGAGTAAAGAAAGGAACAATCGAGCCAATCAGCAGGACTCCGTTCCTGAACCGCCATTTTGCGTTAAAGCATTGTATTCCGGCGACAATCAGAAAAATCGGAATACAAATTGACGTAAAGCCGTAGACACCGGTGAACATTTTACCCAGCGCATAGAAAAGCGTGTTTCTGGCAGGGCTGATTTGTCCGAAATCAACTGCGACTAAAAGTAATGATACAGAAATTAATGCTGCGAGAACAAAAAGAAGGATGCCCGCAACAATTGAACATTTTTGGCACTTCATACTTTATGATTATCGGATAATTCGCTATACTATTTTAGTGAGTGAAAATAATTTTAAATGCAATTTTTGCAAAGTTTGTAACGGAAAGGGGTGTATTGGCCAGCTGCCTGGAATGGGCGGCGTCCGCAAAAACGAAAATTTCATCCTCAACTGTTCTGCTTGGGAAAATGTACGCAACAATAATATAGAAAGAATTAAACAATTTCTTGACCTGGAGCCGGAATTCCGCATTCCTCAGATTACGATTGCTCCAATGACCGGTGCCGTTGAGAACATCGGTTTTGGTCAGGAATCTGATTTTTACGATGCGATTATCCAGGCCATGCACAAAGTTGGCGTTGGTCTTTCGATTGGCGACGGCTATCCCGACGAAAAGCTCAAATTTGGAATTGAAGCCCTGCAGAAAATCAAAATCGAAGCGCCACAGGCAGAAACTTCCGTCTTCATAAAGCCATATTCCAACGAGCGGATTTTTGAGCGTTTTGAATGGGCGAAGGATTGCGTAAAAATTGCCGGAGTAGACATTGATTCCTACAACATCGTCACGATGCGGAATCTTGTCAAACTCGAAAAGAAATCTGCGGCCCAGCTGATTGAAATCAAAAACCATATTAAGATTCCCTTTGCAATTAAAGGAATTTTCACTCAGGAAGACATTGAACTTGTAAAGGAAGTAAAGCCCGACATCGTCTATATTTCAAATCACGGCGGGCGGGTAGAAACCCGAAAGGGCAGCACGGCAGAATTTTTTGCCAGCCACGTTGATGAACTCAAAAATTATTGTGATGAAATCTGGGTTGACGGCGGAATCCGAAGCCCGCGCGATGTTGCCACGGCAATGGCTCTTGGTGCTGATTGCGTTCTGGTGGGCCGGCCATTTGCAAGCGCACTTTGCCACGGCGGTCCTCAGGAACTGTGCGGCAAAGTGCTTGAATTGAGCCTGCTTAAATACGGCTTTTAGTTTTATTTCTCAATTGTAATGCTCTGATCTGCTGTGAAGGATTTTCCAGGCTCCAGGGCAATCAATCCTGCTTTTTCTTCCCATTCGTGCTCGGTGTTCTCGGCATCAGGGAGACCGTACCAAGGTTCAATGCAGTTAAATCCGTTTCCGGCGGCTCCTTCGCTGCCTTTTCCGCCCTGCCATACCATGAGATATGGATAGCCGAAGCAGTTTACTTTGATGAGGGAACCGTCTTTTTTGTTGCGCAAGCCCACCCAGTTTGATTTGAAGGCTGTAAAGAAGTGACCGTTTCCAAATCCCTGGTCTGTAATCGGGATGATTCCGGCTTCTTTTTCACCGTAAGGCTTGGTGCAAGGGGCAGTTCCTTCCTCATCGACGGCAAGCTGAGCCTGGTCATTTAAAAGGACTGTAGTGAGAGGCTCTCTGCGCTCAAATTCGTACTGATAGTCAGCGTTTGTAGTGCCGGCCGGGTCAGTGTTTCGCGGGCAGCAGAAAGCGGTATGGCTTCCGACAGAGAAAAGCATGGTTTTGCTGTCTGTGTTTGTGACGGTTGTTGTGAAGACAAGGCCGTTTTCCTTTAATTCATAATGAGTCTTGAGGCTGAATTTCCATGGAAATTTTCCGGCTGTTTCCGGGCTTTCAGTGAGCTCAAAAGTTGCGCTTGTTTCACTTTCTTCTATTATATTGTGTTCCAAATCGCGGCTCATTCCGTTGTTTACGAGATTGTATTCAGTGTCGCCGTAAGTGTAGAATCCGTCTTTGATGCGGCCGACATGAGGGAACAAAACTGGCGCGTGGAATTTCCAGACGCTTTCCGGGCCTTCAAAAACATATTTTGTGCCGTCTTTTACGCTCTGGAAGGAAGTGATTTCGGCTCCATGCGTGTTGAGAACTACCTGGTAGTTAGAATTTTTAAGTGTGATTGTCATGAAGATATTTTATCATAATCTATTATCTTTTCGCAAATAGTGCTAGAATGAAAATAATCTAAAAGGAGAAGAAAAAATGTTTAATCGAGTTCAGTATAAAAAAGACGCTCTTTCAACCTTAAAAAATAACTGGTCTGTGCCATGTCTTACGGCAATCGTTTATCTGATTCTTACAGCCCTTTCAAGCACAGGAACCGGAATCCTCAGCGCCTGTGTAAGCGGAATCGTCTGCGTGGGAATGATTTTTACCTTTATGAAGATGATTGTTGCCCAGCACTCTGTCGTAACATCAGCAGAAGCCGCCGAAAAAATCACTTTCAGCTCTTTCCTCGAAGGAATCGAAACCCGCTGGCTGTCAGCACTTTTGGGCAGTCTCTGGAATCTCCTTTGGGTTTTCCTCTGGTCCCTTTTGTTTGTAATTCCTGGTATTGTAAAGGCTTACAGTTATTCGATGATGTTCTACGTTCTTGCTGAAAATCCGAGAATCGGTGCGATGAAGGCAATGGACATCAGCAAAGTTCTTACTCAGGGCCACAAGGCAAATCTTTTTGTGATGGACATGAGCTTTTTGGGCTGGGCATTTTTGTGTGCGATTTCATGTGGAATCGGCTTTGTCTGGCTCATTCCATACATGACCATGACCGAAACTTACGCTTACTACGACTTAAAGCGAATGGCCTTTGCACAGGGCAAACTTACACCGGCAGATTTCGAGGCATAAAATGAAGCACAAGAAAGGACTTATAATTTTAATCATCATCGCGGCACTTTCCGTAATTTTTGGAGCCAGATCAATCTATTCAAAAATCACGTCAAAACCAAGTTTCTCTTTCACTTTTAAAAGCGGCTCAGATTCTGATGGCGAAGATTTCTACGACGAATTTGACGAAGACTTTGACGGCGAAGATTTGGACAGGGGTGGGGCCTTCAACAAAATCATCAGCATGGCCAAAAACAAGGATTTGGACGAGCCTGTAATCAGCACAAAAAAGCCTTACGTTTCAGTAATCTACATCAACGGCGTAATTTCAGAAGAAAATAAAACTTATAACCAGAAATGGCTGCTCAAACAGATTAAAAAAGCCAAGACTGACCCGAATAACCGCGGAATTTTGCTCAACATCAATTCTCCGGGCGGCACGGTTTACGAATCAGACGAAGCATATCTGGCCCTCATGGAATACAAAAATTCCACAAAAAGACCGGTATTTGCCTTCTTCGGAGCCCTTGCGGCAAGCGGCGGCTATTACATCGGCTGCTCGGCTGACACAATTTTCGCTAACCGCAACACGCTCACAGGTTCAATCGGCGTAATTGCTGGCGGAAGCCTCGATGCGACAGGCCTTCTCGACAAAATCGGAGTCAAAGTCACGACAATCACGGCCGGCCGAAACAAAAACATGGGCAACTACAACTCACCGCTCACCCAGGAACAGAAAGAAATCATGCAGTCAATTGCTGATGAAGCCTACGAGCAGTTCACGGGAATCGTAGCCGACTCACGAAAAATGAGCCTTTCAGACATAAAGGAACTGGCTGACGGCAGAGTCTACACGGCTGCCCAGGCACAGAAAAACGGCCTGATTGACCAAGTCTGCTCATTCGATGAAGCAAAGGCAAAAATCCGGGAAATCTTGAACAAAGATAGCGAAGATAAAAAAGAAGAAAACGTCAATTTTATCGAAAGAAAATACCGTTTTGAGGAAAGCTGGATGTCGCTTCTTTCAGGAGCCGCAAGCCTTGCAAAAAATCCGGAAGCAAGCGTTTACGGACTTTTGGGCAGCAGCGCCGGCAAATGCTTGTATCTGTATCAGTAAGGATTGCCGGGCTTGACCCGATAATCTATAGTCCCTCGCTGGCACTTATGCCCATAAAATTGAAAAGCTGGTTTTTGTCTGTGACGGCGGCTTTGGAGTAAATGCTGGAGAGGTGATTTTCTATCGTGCGCTTGGAAAGCCCCAGTTTTTCCGCAGTGTCCATGTTGTTTGCGCCCTCCTGCATGCACTTGAGCACCTTCTTTTCGGTTTTTGTGAGGGTGGCAAGAAAGGAATTGAACTGATTGATTCCTTCTTTTAGCTCGTTCTGAATGAAAAGCCCGCCCGCCGCAACAATTTCGATAGCGTTGAGAAGGGTAGGAAGGGGCGCATTTTTGGACACAAATCCCCTTGCTCCAAAATCATCCATCGCAATATGCGCGTAACAAGCCGCATCCATTATCGTAAAGACAAGGGGGAGAATATTTTTGCCGGAATAGCGCATGGCAGAGAGCAGGGCGGTTCCGTCGATGTTGTCCTCGCCGCCTGACTTTTTAAAAGAAAGCTCAGTTATCGCTACAATCGGCCCGTCGCCGGTCTTTGCGTGACTGATTATTTCTTCTGCGTCCATTAAGTTGCTGGCCTGACCCAGAATTTTGCAGCCCGCATTCTTGCTCAGATAGCTTGAAAGGCCCTCTAGTGCAACCTGCTGGTTGTCAAAAATGAAAATTTGACACTTCATAGAATCTCTAAATTCTCCATTTTTATTATTTTTCTCTTATTTTTCTTAATAAAATTTAATAAAATTCTTAAAAACCGTGCGTTATACTCATAAATTTTTCTGAAATCTATTTTAACATACCCTTTGAATAATCGCTAGTATTGGGTTGACATATTTTTTGTCAGCCTCGTATCGGAGATTAGGACTATTTTCAAAACGGAGGTTTTTATGAAAAAACTTTTGCGATTAATTTCGGTCGCAACCATGCTTCTCGCAGCTACATCTTTCATGGCTTGTAGCAGCGATGATGATGACGATTCAGGTGCACGCAGCGCTTCTGAGCATGCACGTGGAGCTATCGTTGGTGTTGTTCTTGACAACAGGGGTGAACCTGTTGAAGGCGCAACAGTCACTCTCGGCAATAAAACTGCTTCAACAAACCGTGGCGGTGAATTCATACTTGAGAACGTTGATGTCAACGATCCAACAGTAAAAGCCGTTCAGACAACTGCTTCTACTAGCGGTACACTTGTACCGGCTACATCTACAAATGTTCCAACAACAGGCACTACTTATGCTTATACATTGACTGTAACAAAGAACGATTACATTTCTGCCCTTATTAAGGGTGTATATGTTTCTTCTGCTGAGAACATCGGTGGAATCGAGGATGCACGCCTTTCAGCTTTGAAAGATCAGTATGCAACAATCCTTAATTCTTACGCTACTGCTGTAGGCACAGGTTCTATAGTTGCAAGTGCTACAGGCGATGGCTATGGTGCTACTATTAAGGATAACGAGGACAAATCTGCTACAATGACAACTGTTGCAAATGCCCTCAAGGAAATCCAGAAGCTTTATTCAGAACTGGGTACAACATACAGCTCAACATGGGCTGAAGGTACACTCATTCCTTTGAATGCTTCTTTGAGCGGTAAACTCAAGCTCAATCCTTCACCAGCAACAGCTGAAGTTTTCAGCGAGACAACTTATCCAGCTCCAAAAGACACTGTTGTAACAGTTACTTATAAATCGGCTGATAGCAACGCTCCTTATACATTCGATTCTAAGACAGACGCTGAGGGTAATTTCAAATTTGAAAAACTCCCATCTGGTGTTCCTCTCTCAATTAATGTTGAGGGATTCACAGCTAAAGCTGGCGAAGTTGAGGCTTACTTCTCAACAGACGTTGGTTTGTCTACATATCGCTCAAATGCCGCAGAGCTCCTTAACAACGGAAGCTATAATGATTCAACTGCAACATCTGCAGCAACAATCAAAATTGACGGCAATTCTTTGAATGTTGCTGGTGTTGACATTATGCTCTTCGCTCAGCTTGAGAAGATTTGGGTTAAAGAAACAAACCTCATCAAGAACAACAGCGCAGCACTTATCAGTGTTAAAACACCACTTGAATTCACATTCAACAAAGCTATCCAGCGTGTTGACATTGCAGGTTCTGGTTTCCAGGATGTTAAAGATGAGAACTACGTTGTAACAATCGACAGCACAGATGCTAAGAAAGTTACAATTACTCCAAAAGATGGCATTTGGACACCAAAAGCTGCTGGAAATCAAACAACTGATGCTAAAGCTGGCGAAGTTCGACTTTCAGTTCTCGCAGCTGATGGAACTAAAGAACTCTTGAATGACAAGTTTACAGCTTACTTTGATACAACAATCTACGTTGAAATCAGCGATTCTTCAAAGGACGATGTTGAGCTTGGTCTTACACAGCCAGTTAAACTTACTTTCTCTAAACCAATGACAACTGCAAGCGTTGTTGCTTACGAAACTTATTCTTCAAAAAAATTGACAAACGCTTTCTCTAAGAGTTGGAATGAAGGAAAGACAGAGCTTACACTTACTCCAACAACATTCTGGGACACAGTTTCAGATGCTGACGGAAAAGTTGTATTCACTGTAAAAGGTCTTGCACAGGATTTGACAGACGATGTTAAATACTGGAAAAACAATGTTGAAGTTGATACTACAGGAACTGAGCCGAAAAACGTTGGTCTTATCGCTTACTTCGATAACAAGATTGACGTAACTGTTGCAAAAGTTGATGACAAATCATTTACTCTTACATTCTCTAAAGCAATCAAAGCTCTTACAAAAGATGACATTGCTACTGCTGTAACTGTAACACATGCAACAACAAAAGCTGGTCTTGCTACTTCAACTGCTGCTGTAACTGACTTTGAAGCTAAATTCAACGATACAAACACAGTTCTTACAATCAGTGCTAAAAACAATGACTTTGCTAACACTGGATACTATCGCGTAACTCTTGGCGAAGCTGTAGTTGGTAAAACTGGTGAAACAAAATTCCGCGCTGCTGGAACAACAAATATTCTTACAACAAAGAACTTTGACACAGACTTCACAGTAGGCCCAGAAAAATTCGCTGAAACTGCTGTTGAAATCGTAACAGAACTTCCTGCTGGTGCTGAGCAGTCACGTGCTGCATTTGTAACTGCAGAGAAATATCTTAAACTTACATTCAACAAAGCTGTAAGAAGTTCTAAACTTTTAGTTTATGACAAATCTTCAACTTCTTACAAAGATGTAAACAACTATGTAGCTGACAAATCAGTTTACCTTGCTCTTAACAAACTTTCTGACGAGTCAGAACTCAAAGTTCAGGGTACTGTAACTGCTGTAGACGGTGCTACAAAAACATGGGAAGTTGGCAAAGAACTCGAAACAGGTTATGCTCTTTCTAAGCTTACATACAAGATGGTTTCTACAAGCCTCTATAAAGAAACTGTATCTATCGCAGCTGGACAGAACGATGCTAAAGTAGAAAAGATTCAGCCAACAGACAGCATTACATTCACATTCGATCAGGATGTAAGCACTGCTAAATGGACAGCTGAGCTTTATGACAGCGATAAAGTAGGTTCAAATGACCTTACTCAGACTTCTTATGCTGTAACTGCAACTGCTGCTGGAAAAGTAGTAACTGTAGCTTTGACAGAAGCAAGCAAGAAACTTGACTTTGGTAAGACATACTACCTTTCACTTAAAGCAACAAAGGGTAATGATGTTGACACAGTTGTATTGTTCAATACTGACAAAGCAACTGCTGCTGACTTTGCTAACCTTGTTTCTGATCCTACAGCTTCACTCTCTACAAAGATTCTTAAAAAAGCTGTTGGAGAGCACAACTACATCAAAATCGAAACTGTAGGTTACTACGTTGTTCCTGCTGGAGACAAATCTGCTACAACTAAGTTTGACGACTTCAAGAAGTCTATCAGTAGCCCAATCGTAATTGAATTCACACAGGACATCACTGGCTTCACAGCTGTTCTTGCTAACAAAGATACATCTTCAGGTACACCTTATTTCTACAGCTGGAAAAAGGTTGCTGACGTAGACGCATCTAAGACTTATGCTTCTACTGCTGTAGTTGATGGAAAGAAACTTACAATTACTCCAAAATATGCATTCACAAGCGCGGCTGTAGTTGTTCCTTACGTATTCAATGTGGTCTGACCCCCATTTACGTTACGCTTTTTAAGGGATGAACCCCATATAAGGTTACACCTTATAAAGTACTGAACCCAATTATAGGTTACAAAT